>NZ_LXTT01000014.1 GCF_001683915.1 Allomuricauda sp. CP2A
TAGTATGACAAAACGTTCCCTGGCCAGCAATGACATAACGGCTTTTTCAGGTCGGCCTTATGTCAGAAATGAAGGAAGGACGGGCTATGCTATTTTGTCTTCCATAGGGAATATATGGTATACCAATTTCTTAGGCCGGGCCACAAAGGTTGTCCCATACCACATCCTGTCGGTGGATCGGGCACATTGACCTTTAGCTTCACCTGTTGCCCAAGCAACAGAAATCGAATGGGCATATGAAGTTGTTCCACCCAATCCAAAACATGATGTCCATCATGTTTTTTCAGAAGTAGTTCCCATACTTTTGAAACAGGAACAATCCACATTATCAGAATACAAAAAACTACTAATGTATGAGTGAGTTAAGATCGAATTGATTTCAATATGTTTTATGATCGGTGTACTATTTTTTTTAATTTTAATAGGTGAAGCAAACCATATCGAAAATATTATCCCTGTTTCTAGCCTGTTCCGTATTGGTCAGTACGACTTCCTTTGCTTCCAACGCCCATTTTTGTTGTAACAAATTGGTCAGTTTTTCCGTGACAGGAAAGGCAAAACCCTGCGACCAAAAGCTTCAAAACCCCAAAAGCCCCTTAAGGAAGTGTTCTTTGGAGCAAAAGAATTGCTGTAGCACGGCTACTTATGCCAATTTCGGCAAGAATGACCTGATGGTTCGATCTTTTGACCTTGATTTCGATACACTCTTAGTTCCATATACCTCCATTTTTTACCATACCGATAGCTTTGGTGGGCTACAGGAAAGCATTGTTCCTTTTAAAGACTATATCCCCCCTTGGGTCGAACGAAACCTCCCTATCCTCCACAGGACTTTATTGATTTGATTTTTTTTTCCACCTTGGGCACTATGCCCTGGTTTGTCCCTTTGTAAGGACATTCGTCCTTTAAATGGCTGGGGCATTTTCAGGACAATACATTCTGATCTGTTGTAAAAACGACGATTTATCAATGGAGATTGTAACAACAAATGGTTATATCACAATAACCCAAAATCGAAACCCTATGAAAAATTATGATACCCTTTCAGAAGCCATATCCGATTTACAGGCAAAGGGCTATACCTATGATTTTAATCTCAAGCCCCATTGTCTGGAATGCGCTTCCCTTAAAATCGAAATTCGACCGGAGGACTTTAAGGTCGACCAGACCCATCGTTTTGAGGGGATGAGCAGCACCGATGACAACAGCGTGCTGTACGCCATATCCTCCAAAGATGGCATCAGGGGCATCCTGGTGGATGCCTATGGCGTCTATGCCGGAAACATTTCTGAAAAAATGAGAAAAAAATTACGATAACCCTTAAAAAGAACCGATGATGGAAAAGCACCAACACCACGACCATTCACGGATGAACCACGATAAGACCGACCACTCCAAAATGGACCATGGCCCTGGGGGCCATTCTGGGCACAACCCCGCACATGGCCAAATGGGTCATGACCACCACAAAATGATGATCGCCGACTTTCGAAAGCGATTTTGGACAACGCTGGTACTCACCATACCCATTTTGTTCCTATCGCCCATGATCCAGGATTTTTTTGGGTATGAATTCCTGCTTCCCGGTAACCCTTACTTTCTTTTCGGGCTTTCCACCATTGTATATTTCTATGGGGGATGGCCTTTTTTGAAAGGTTTTTGGTCAGAAATAAAACAGGGTGCACCGGGAATGATGACCTTGATCTCCATGGCCATTTCCGTAGCCTATTTCTATAGCACGGCCACCGTATTCGGACTGAAGGGCCAAGACTTTTTCTGGGAACTGTCCACCCTTATCGCCATCATGCTACTCGGGCATTGGATAGAGATGAAGAGCGTCCTTGGTGCCTCAAAAGCCTTACAGTTGTTGGTCAGCATGATGCCTGCCGAAGCACACCGTGTCAAAGGGGAAACCATAGAGGACATACCGTTGGAAGCGGTATTGAAAGATGACATCATACTGGTCAAGCCGGGGGAAAAGGTCCCAGCCGACGGTACCATCGTCGAAGGCAGCAGTTACCTGAACGAATCCATGCTCACGGGGGAATCGAAACCTGTAAAGAAAGAGGAAAAGGACAAGGTGATCGGCGGTTCTGTCAATGGCAACAGCACCTTAAAGATCAAAGTGGAGCACACGGGCAAGGATAGTTACCTCAACAAAGTGATCACGATGGTGGAAGAGGCCCAAAAGACCAAGTCCAAAATGCAGAACCTTTCCGATAGGGCCGCCAAATGGTTAACCTATATCGCCTTGGCCATTGGTTTTGGGACCCTGGCGGTATGGTTGGCCCTGGGTTTCCCCTTTGTTTATGCCCTGGAACGCATGGTGACCGTTATGGTCATTGCCTGTCCCCATGCCCTGGGTCTTGCCATCCCTTTGGTGGTGGCCATTTCCACCGCGGTATCCGCCCAAAACGGCCTATTGATCCGCAACAGGACCGCCTTTGAGGAATCCCGGAAGATATCGGCCTTGTTATTTGATAAAACGGGGACCCTGACCAAAGGTGATTTTGGCGTTACCCGAATCCAATCGGTCGATGACAACTATTCCCCGGATGAAGTCCTTCGCCTGGCAAGTGCCTTGGAACAAAGCTCGGAACACCCCATTGCCGTGGGTATCATCAAAAGGGCCCAAGAGGAAAAGGTCACCATTCCCAATCCCTCGAACTTTCATGCGATCACTGGAAAAGGGGTCGAGGCAACCGTGGAGGACAAACCGGTAAAAGTGGTCAGTCCCGGTTTTTTAAGGGACAACAACATTCCCATTCCCAAAGACGCCTATAGCGATGCCGCCGAAACCGTGGTATTTGTGTTGATCGAGGAAAAACTGGCCGGATACATTGCACTGGCCGATGAGATACGATCGGAATCCCAAGAGGCCATCCAAGTATTCAAGAAGAACGACATCAAGGTATTGATGGCCACTGGGGACAATGAAAAAACGGCCAGGGCCGTTAGCGAAAAACTCGGTTTGGATGGCTACTATGCCGAAGTGTTGCCCCACCAAAAAGTGGAAATAGTGGAAGAACTCCAACGTAAGGGCGAGTTCGTGGCCATGACCGGGGACGGTGTGAACGATGCCCCGGCCCTTGCAAAGGCCAATGTGGGCATTGCCGTTGGTTCCGGTACAGACGTTGCGGCGGAAACCGCCGACATCATCTTAGTCAACAGTAACCCCAAGGATATTGCCAATCTCATCCTGTTCGGCAAGGCCACCTACAACAAAATGATCCAGAACCTGATTTGGGCAACGGCCTACAATGTGGTCGCCATTCCGTTGGCCGCCGGTGTACTGTATTCCTCAGGGTTTGTCATGGGCCCTGCCGTCGGTGCTGTGTTCATGAGCCTGAGCACCATCATTGTGGCCATCAATGCGCAGTTGTTAAAACGTAAGATAGGAAGTAATCAGATCAAAGGATGATAGGCAAATAGAGCAATTTAGCATATAAAAGGGTGCATTCCCAATAGCAATACGGATTTTCAGTGTTCCCGCAATCCTATTAGGCCACTACGAAGAGAATACTGGATTCTGGTATTAATACTGCTGGAAGCCAGTTCCATTTTTCTTGAGGTGTGCCATTCCTAATTTATTTCCTTTCTTAGTAACCATTATAACCTTTGTTATGGCAAAATTTTGTTTTCATGTTAAAGTGTATACCCAAAAAGGGATTCCACTTCCCTTTATCGATAGGTCAATAGTTGAGCTCCAACCTTCTGCTTCCACGGCTTTCCAAGAGAATCAGTCTTAGATGCTCCTTAGGGGAAAGGATAAATTTGGGTAGCACAAGTACAAATCCTTGGGAAGTCCCGGTTTTAATGATTTTGGGCCGTTCAAAGATATAATGGGGTTCCAACTTGGTTTCTTGATACGAGGATCTCCGTTTCAAGCTGCCATTTATCCTTAGGGCCTCAAGGGTGCCTACTTCAAAATCAATGCCTGATCGGTTGCGCACCTCTACGACCATAAATACTTGAGCGTTTCGGTAGACCAACCTTTTCAACCGCAATCGGATTCCCTTTCTTCGTACCGATGCCAAGGCACCATTTCCATCACTTGATAGCAATCCACTTAAAAGAGGAAATCGAGCTGTGTGGGAAGCCAAGGAATCCCCTTTTTTACCAGGTAATTGCTGTACTTGGCCAATGCTATGCGCCTTGTCCACAAAAAAATGGGTTTGTGCCAAGTGTTCCCCATAGACCACCATGAAGTCGTACGCTTGTCCGTCCATGGTGATCACCAAGAGGTTAGTAATGGTGTTGGCTGTGGCCTGCAACAGCCCAAAATACTGAGCTTCTTCCCGGTTATAGGTAAAGATCGCTTTACTGTTTCCCGTTACAGCCTGTTTGATGGGACTGGAAAAAAAAAGGGCCACGTTCATTTGTGAATTGGCACGGATGGTATCCAGGGCCTTTTGGCCCGACACGGTGTGTCCATAGGCCATTAGCATTACTGCAATGATGACGTTTAGTGTTTTCATGATCTAGGTATTAAGAAGAATTGATAATGATCGGAAATCTGAACCTTAACGGTACGTTGATCGCGCTGAAATATGCGTTTGATCCCATTGAACTGGGGCACACCCGGCACATTGATCTCTCCAAGGCCCTCTTCCAAAGACCGATCCACCACTTCACCTCGCAGATGGTTCTTCACATAAATCCCTTCCTGTCCATCCTGGGCATCATAGGCTTGCATATCCATAAGGGTTGTCCCCAATCGGGTAAGTTCCACCATCACCCGGTTGGGCCTTATCTTTACAAAGCCATAGAGGCGGGTACCTCCTGGCACTCTGTTTCCATCCACAACATAGTCATGTGTGAGTCGCAAGTCCAAACGTTGTCCGTCCCGAAGGGTTTGATCTCCATCCACATACACCTTGGCCGCAGCGGCAGTTGGTAAATTTCCATCGGGACGGTTCCTTTTTGGATTGGAGGCAAAGAACAGTTGATGTGCAAGTCCCAGATCCGTTTCCGTCCTTGGGGAACCTATTGCCATGTTTTGGTCATCTTCCCTTACCTTTTTTACAACCTCCAACTGGGGCATTTCATCTACATCCGATACAGAAACTTTTTTCGCAGTAAAGACATTGGTATCAAAGACACTGTCTATGATCCGCTGCTTTTCATATTCCATATAATTTGGATTGAAATACCCTTTATCATCCACCATGTGGTCGGGATATACTTGGGGTGCCGTGGATTGTTTTTCCACCTTGATGGCTTCCACGGCTTCCAGTTTGGATTCAAATTCCACTGAAGTGTCCTCCAGATCCGGCATGGGGATCCTTCCCACATCAAGGCTTTCCTTTTTTGGCTTTCCAAAAGTGACGATACTATATATGGTGATAAAGAGTACCATACATACCAGTACCAGAACAAAAACTATTTTATTCTTCTGTGTTTTCATGAGTTTCAAGTTTACGAAGTGAGTTTTCAAAAAAATCAGTGATCAACAATCCATGTGGATTATGGGGGAAATTCCGTTCCACTTGGATCAGATGTCCCGAGGTCACCAGTTCATAGGTATCGGTGACGGTTCCCCGATTGATCCGTATATGCAATTGGGACCTAAAGGCAAAGGAAGTCCCATCCCAATCCAGCTCTGCATCGATTCTGATGACCTCTTGCACAAGGGAATATTGCAACAACCGGTTATAGAAACCGTCTGCCTTTTTCTGTTGGTAGACAGCACCCACGGAGGCATTACCCAACCAAAGGGCCCTCTCCATGTTCTTCTCATAACTGCCGGCATCCACCCCATAAAACCACCTATGAAACTGTTCCAAATGGGCCAGGGCCTCCACTTCCAGATGATCTCGTTGTTCGGCCCAGGAAAGCGGTATGACCTCCCCTTCCCCATTGACCACGAAGGCCCCGTTCAACGATTCACGGTATATCCTGCCCACTAGGACCATAGCAACCATACAGACCAAACCCGAGGCGATAACCACGGCAAGAACCACAAAACGGTTGAGCCGCAGCACATGAACAATACTTTTAAAAGGTGTTTTCATAGACTTCAATTTAACCGGTGAACAATCGAAGGGTAAAACTGGTCGCCCTTCGGTACAATTTAAATTTGAGCAAGACAATAAAGCCAATGGTCCCGAGTTCAATGATGGAGGCAAAGAATTCACTCCCAAAATCGAAACCAAAGAGGTTCCCCCAGAAGTTGGTAGTGATCTCCGTATAAAGGTTGTTGACGAAGACATTGACCAAAAAGAAGGCGGGAACCAGCATATATACTGCTGCATAGAGCTTGAAATAATTATAGGCCAATGGCCTGAACTTTTCAAAGACGGCCAAGCTGATGACCAAGGGAAAAAAGGCCTGTAGGATCCCCAATAGGAAATATCGCTCTGCAAGGAACAAAGGATAGATGAACAGGTCCATCAACCAAAGAATGACCCCGATGATAAAGGCCAAGACCTTTAATCCGTACAAAGGAGTGACCAAGGCCTCATACAACAGTGCCATGGCTTTCTTGGCGGCTTCCAAGGCACCCACATCCCGTTCCAGGTCCACATCCTGCAACTGTAATGGGAGGAGTGCCGGAGCCGTGTCCCGGTATTGGGCCTCAATGGCCACCAGGATCCCATCGAACACTCCCAATACCTCAGTGGAGAAAATGACCAAGAGCACCACCAAAAAATTCTTGGCCAGTTCCGTGGGGGTCAACCCCCAGGTATGGCCATCGGTGGAAGCTATTCCCTCATTGTATTTCTTCAAAATATTGATCAAAAAAAACAGTACGGCCAGGGTCTTCATCCCCACAATGGTATATTGGGAGAAATCACTGTCCTTGATGGTCTGGAAGACGGCATCCACATATTCCAATCCTATGCCCAAAAAGATTCCCGCCATCAGTAATTGGTTTCCCGGTTATTGATGATATCCTGCATACGCCGAAAGGAGATGATTTCCCGGTACCTTCGTGTCTTGACCTCCAACTCGGCCACCATTTCCTGCGACTGCACTTTTTTTTCCATCAAAATGGCCGTGCGCTCCGCATCGGACATCTTCAAAAAATCACTGGACAAAATCTGGTTTACAAAATCCAGGTCATCAATGGCCGTATCCATGATCTGCTCAAAGGCTCTGGATACCTGTTCCACCTCCCCTGCCTTGATATAGGGTGAGTTCAGAATATCACGAAGATCGTTCTGTACCGTTCGAAATAAAATCTCGTTGTTCCGTGCCAATTCCCGAACCGCCTTCAGTTGTTTGATGGTGTTATTGACCTTGACAATATTGTCCTTCTGTTCCTTCAGAAACTCCACGGTCTTTAGCAGTTCAGAGGTCTGTTTGGCCGATTCCAACAGGGACTTGGTCATACTGATAAAGTTCGTATTGTCATACACCGGCATCCCTTGGCAGGCAGCGCCTGCAGGCAATAACAGGGCCAAGGACAGCGCCAACATCCATGTTCTAGGATTGTTCCTTAGGTTTTGTTTCTTAACTATTTTCATATCGTTTTCTTTTGTTGATTTATAAATTCCGTAATGGCCCGTTCCATATTCCCGAACTGTTCAAAGAGTTCCATGATCTGACCATGTTCCATCCCATCGGTGAGATAGGCCGCATAGACCTCTGGGGGTACCTCCAAGCGAAAGACATTGCTTTCCTTCCCGATCTTGATAAAGATTTCGGTGTATTTGTGTTCCCCTGTCAGGTTGTTTCTAAGGGACTTCAATTGATTGAGATCATGGTTGGAGAGGTTCAATCGCCTTGCCAGTTCATCATAGCCCTTTTCGTTCCGTAAACTGTACACGACCTGCGTATTCTCCAGGATACTTGCCGAAGTGGCATTTTCCGGTAATTGGTTGATGGATTGCAGGATGATACCAATGGCCCCGTTTTGCTTTCGGATGGCCTGGTAATAGAACTCCACACTCTCCAATACATTGGGAAACTTGAGTTGCTTGGCAAACTCATCGAACAGGATGATGCCCCTTTCCGAGCGGTTTCGCCAAATGGTGCGTTGGATGGCCGACTTGATCAATTTGAGCATTACGGACAGGATTTCCCTATTGTCGCGCACCTCGTCCAACTCAAAGACAATTAAACGCTTGTCCTCGATCTTATAGGTCTGGTCTTCTGCCACATGGAACAGAAAACTGTACAGGCCCCCATCCACATATTCAGAAAGGATGTGCAAAAAGCCATAAACACTAAAATCGGATTCCTGAACTTGGGTTTCCTCGATCAAGGTATCCTTGTGCTTGTCCACGAATTGATATAGGGAAGCCAAGGAATGCCCCTCCATGATCTTATTATAATAGTGCAACAACACTTTTTTCAAGGCCACTTCCTTGGATTTGGTCACATGGCTTTCCGCCAAGAGCTCCAAAAGGAACAGGGCCAGATCTTCCAATCGTTCAGGGGTCAAATCGGACGGATCAGAAATATAAAAGGGATTAATACCCAAGTTCTTGCCTTGCTCATAGCGAAGGACCACGTGATCATCGGGATACAATTGGGCAAATTTGGCATAAGAACCCCCTAAATCGATAATGACCAGTCGTACATCGGCCTCAAAGTATTGACGTAGGATATTATTGGCCAAGAAGGATTTCCCTTCCCCTGTCGGGGCAAAAATGGCAAAGTTCCGGGCCTTGATACGCCTTTTCCCCTCGTCCCATACATCCTTGACCACAGGAATATTGTACTGTCTATCATTAAAAACGATTCCTGTTTCATCAGAGCGATAATTGGTATTGTTGATATACAGACAAAGGGCTGCCTTCAGGTCCATCACAAAAAGATCTTCATTGGAAAAGTTGGAAGCATAACTGGGATAGGAGTTCAAAAAATAATGTTTGCGCTCCTCCCCATGGGGATGATAGGGTCGTATATCCAGTTCCTTTAATATGGCCTTAATGCCAGAAGCAATGCGCTTCAACACCCCAGCTTCCGTATGCCAAAAAACAATGTTTACATGGCCACGAACGATCCGTGCGGTATCATCCCCATTGATCCTGTCCAAGATATGTTGGACCTTATTGCGAACCACTTTGTTCTGGGAACCAAAATTGGAGCTCTTGGAGAGTTCCTCAATTTTTTTATCCAATAGTTTACGCCATTGATGGGTATCATCTAGATATAGGATTTGGTTGATGATATGGTTCTCCCCCAATTCCAGTCCCAGACCGTCCAAAAAACCTTTATGAAAACTGAATCCGTCCGAACTGAATTTCCCGTTGGGCACACTGCTTTGCACGGTTTCTCCAAAACATTCTTCATTGTTGATGGCCATCACATCAAAATAATGGTCACCAATTTCTATGGGGCCTTTCCCAAACTGGATATCCGTATCAAAATCAAGATTGTATCCATTGAAATAAGCATGGGTATGCTCCAATATGGCTTCAGGTTCCATGGGTACCATGGACACGCTTTTGGAGTTGTTGATATAGGATACCGCATCGTTGACGGCGGTCACAAATTCCGCTACCTGCACATCCAGTTTCCGGTGCAACCCTTTCTCTACTTTTCGAAAGGGATTGACATATTTGGTGGCATTAAGGGCTTTATCAAGAGGAAGTACAAAGAAGAGATAACTCTGATGGTCCAAATGCTCCCTACCCACAAAATAATCATGGGTGGCCTTTGCCAGAAAGGAATCCTTTGGAAGATTTCTACCTACATAACCCTTCTTTTGATATATATCCTGCTTATGGATAACCGTACCCACGGGCAAGGATTTAAAGGCTTGGTACCACATCCCATGTAGATCCCCAAAATCCGTTTCAGAAAGGGAGTATATCTCCGGCAGTTCCACCTGATAACACAATACCACATTGCCGTTGCTCCCAAAGATCACATGGTTTTGAATATCCAGGATTGGGTGAAATGCATTGAAATTCAGTTTAGACATAGTCAAAGGGGTTCAACTGTTTTAGGCTTATGGTCTTGGGAAAGGTTTGCATCACCTTCAATTGGAAAGGTTTCTTCACCCACTGCAACAATGCCCCATAGAGCAGGGCATTGAAAAGCAGTAGGCCCACGATGACACCCAAATGAAACGAAAAAATGATGATCAAAAGCGAACAGATGATAGACACCATCATCAGGCCAAACAGTGAAATGGACAGCCCCATGATCATGGCCCGCTTTCGTATATTTCTATAGACCTCGAACTGTTTCATCAGACTACGATTCCGATGAGATAGGTAAAGATGCCCACAACAGCACCGGCGATTAGCACAAAGACCAAGACACGGGTAATGCCCCTTTTTAGGTCAGCGTTCTCCCCAAAGAAATGTCCTGCATTGAACAGGAAGCCCACCAAAAATATAACGCCAAGAATGATAGGGAATATGGCCCGAATGGTATCTGAAATATCATTGACCGAATCCTCGATGCCCCCAATCTGGGCCAAAACTGCACTGGTGGTAAAAAGCAATAATAAGGTAATAAAAAAAGATTTTCGCATATCGTAAACGTTTAAGGGTTAGACGATTATTGATAGGTGAAAAATATAATGGATATGCATTCAAATAACTGAATATCAGTTATTTGTGAATATCATTTTATCTGTATTCAAATAGGCTCAATTGGTCTGGATTCCATGCAGAATTAATGAAAAAGCGAATACTCCCTGTTCATAAGTGCTATCTGGTTCCAATCCCTCCAGCCCAAAAACGTCAAAAGTGGCTGATCGGCCCATCAAAAAGTGTTGCAATTCGCCAAAATTCAAAGCTACATGCTACACCGCCACAAAACCTTATTTTCTTTTGTCCTTACTGTCCTTATCGAATCCCACTAGGTTAAAGAGTTCCCGCATTCTTGACCTTACTCGGTTCCCATACCTTGATTCGAGTTCCTGTGCATTGAGATTGGTGGTGGCATGGGTCTTGATCTTATGGTCCGTGAACAGCTCATAGCGGGACAGCAAGATCTCCCCCATGACATTGCACTCCTTTCCAAAATGGACCCCATCGGGTTCCACTCCCAAATCATCAAAACAAAAGGATTGAGAATTCCCATAGTCCCCAATGATCTTAAAGCCCAAATGGTTGAAGCCAAAGACAATGTTCCTGGAGGGAATGACTTCATAAGGCCTTTGGTGGGGCACCATGAACTTGAACAGTTTCATCAGACTGGTCTTCCCACAGCCTACCGGACCTGAAAGGAGAAGGCCCTTATCCACATCGATCCCGAACTGTTTGCAACGTTCCCTGTCCCTGATAAAGTAGAGACTGAGCTTGTACAGCATCTCCCGGTCCTCCCTGTGCATCCTGAACTTCTTGCCGAACAGGAGTTTTCCCTTGGCATCGAGGTAGACCAGGATCTTATCGAAATCGTATTTGATCTCCCTGCCCTTCAAGGAGCCCAGTTCATAGCTTATGGCACCTTCGGTGATGATATGTGGGGCCTTAAAATTCATAGCGGTTCGTTGTAGTCCTTGTCCTTGCTAGTCCGCAAGTTGTCCAGATATGGGACAGTGGGGGTGCGTTTGGCATTGTTTTCTTCGATCTCAAAAACTTTCTTTTTCATTTTTTTCCGTTTCTTCCCGTTTGTAATGTTTTTAGTTGTTTGTATAAGTTTGTTTATAGGTACCAACGCTTGTCCATTGCTTGTCCCGAATTTGGTACGGTACTGGTCCAGGGCTTGTCCACTGCTTGTCCCAAAATCGAACATCTTGATCCGGCTGCCCTTGTAGGGATTATGGGACGGGGAGTATAGGATATAGTTCCAATGGCTGAGCTCGCGGATGCAGCGATGATAGGTCGATTTGGACCCAATCTTTGCATAGGCCATGGCCTCTTCCCTACTGATAAAGAACTCGGCCACAAAATAATTTTGGTTCCATAATTGGAACAGTCCGATATACAGGCTGATATGGGTCGGGTTCAAGCGGTTGTCCTTGGCAAACTGGGCAAACACCCCGTTCAGGTGTTTGATATAATTGATGTCCTCCATCTTAGATGCGGTTATGGACCTTGTTCTGCTCCAGTACTTCCATGATCTCATGGTATTCATAGTAGAGCACCCCTCCTATCTTTGTATAGGGCAGGGTCCCATTGATCCTTAGGTTTTGAAGGGTGCCCGGGGATATGCCCAAGAGGTCCCGCACCTCATTTGATTTGAGCCATTTTTTGTTGTGCTGTCCCTTTTCGTTCTGCAAAAGGTCCTTGATGTCCTCCAACAGTTCTATCTTGAACTCCCTTAAATCTTCGGTGGTAATGATGGTCGCTCCCATGTGTTTTGTGTTTTAATAGGAAGGGCCACTGCATGATTTTTATGTCATTTGGTGACCCATCCACTGATTTGACTTTCTGGGACAAAACTCAAAAACAAAATTGAAAAAACTTCCCAAGTTGGTACCAAGGTGGGTGTTTTTTTCTGCGCATAGGATTTGATGGTATTTGGTTCAATTTAAACAATGTACATCCAATAATAGGCTCATAAATCTCAAGATTATACCCCTATGGCCCATCAAAATGCAAATTCCCAAGTTGGTACCAACTTGGGAAAAACTAAAACTTATTCATCCAGGGAATCCATCCGTTGGTTGAGCATTTCAATGAGCTTGTCCAAAAAGCGGGTCTTACTGGTCTTTCGGGACCGGATATCAATAAAAGTGTGGTAGTAGTTACCGAGGTCCACATTGTAAAAATGTTCAAAATGCGAGGCCAACTCCTTGATGTCCGTGGTACCGCTATTGATACATTTGCTGGATTGGAGTGCATATAAAAGTTCAATCAGATCGGTCTTGTTTCCGGTCCAGAAGAGTTTTGAAGGTTTTTCCATGGTCATGTTCTTTTGGGGTTCTAAATTGTTTTGTAGGTCATCCACCTCCTTTCTCAGGTACACGATGAGCATGTCATAGGCCATGATCGTGGCCACGGTACCATCCTGACAGGTGGAGAACTGGTCATCGATCAAAAAGTGGAAGGATTCAAGGGGTAGCCTAAGGTCTCTGTTCCCCCTGACAAAATATTGTTCATCCAGGGACATTGCCCCACGACGGTAATAATTATAAAACTCCAGATTGTCATTGAAAAAGGTCTGGAACTTGTCGATCTGAAGTTGTAGGTACTTGATTTGTGCCGCATCGTTTCCCCTTGGCCGCTTGCTCTCGATATTGAACAGTTTGACATAATAGATCAGCTTACTAAAGATTTGGGGCTTGACGTGCTTGAAGAAGTAGATTTCGTCCGCTTGGGTGTCAAAGGTCTTGCCTGTAATCTGTTTTTGGAGTTTACGGATACTTTTCTCCACGAGAACGATTCCCTTTTCCGCTTTGAAAAGGATATCCCCGTTCCCGCTTTCCAAGGCATCCAATTGGCCCTCAAATTCCGATAGCAGCTTTTGGTATTTCATGACGATTTTCCATTAATGCTGGCCTTCCATGATTCCGAGCAATTCCAGGATGAAATTGTCATTGGTCTGGAGATAGGCATATTTTTTCTCGACCGTTGCACCAAGTTTCCGTTTCTCAAAGGCTGCGGTCAACCCGAAATCGATTTTGGGAATGCCCGATCCAATGGCCCGTTCAATGGTCCGATAGAGCAACTGGCGATAAATGGCAAATTCTTTCAGACCATCATAATCCATACCTACAATAGCAGGGACATAGACCTGGTTCAAATTGGTATAACAGAACATCACGCCCACTATCCTTTCAGGTTTATCCCATGAACAAAGGAGAATAAACTCCCACAAATGGTTTTCGTTCATCTTTTCAAACAGGGAGTCAGGAAAGGAAAAGGTATTGAGCCCTAAATTCCGGGACTGCACTTCCCGAAATAAGGATTTGACCTGTTCAAGTTCAGTTTTGGATAGCTTGGGAAGAACTAGGGTCTTTGCCCTATCGAGATAGGGTTGGACGTCCTTTCGAAAATGTCTTCTGTTTCTGGAGGACAATCTTTGCAAATAATCTTCCATGGAATCCACCCCGTTCAAGACAACGTAACAGGCGTTGGGCATCTGCACCCTTAAAAATCCCCCTCCATAAAGCGCTTCATTCCATACTGTATGTTCACCAAAATCTCTTAGTACAGTCATTTTGGCTCCAAACCGCTGTTCCAGTTTTTCCAAGGTTTCCAATAGCTTGTCCCTTGCCTCCTTGCCCAAGCTATGTGATGCATTCCAATAGAGGTGATCTCCTTCCGTGAACAGACAACCAAGGGACAGGATCATGGATGACAAATGGTAGGGATCGGTTTTCCTTTCCTCCTCAATGGCAGCAGAAATTTTTGCTTGTGCCAACATATCATCCTTCCAAATGGAAAGAGTTACAAAGGTCATCAATATGGGTATCCCATCAGTATCCTTTATGACCACATATCGGAACGACCAATTATGTTCTTTCCTAGGATTGCCATGAAACACGTCCTCCAAAAACTTCAGGGCATCCCAATCATAGACCCCTTGCCCACCTAAACTTTGGTTCCATGCCTCTTTTTCAACTTGGTCAATGGTATCGAATACTTCAATATTTAGCTCAGAGGATACTTTCGGCCTACTTAGGGTCTTTGGTTCCATTTTAAAGGCGTGGAATACCCTTTGGGCATCGGTCTGTGTATCTTCCAATGCCTTTGGAAAATGATATTCCATAGCCTCCACCAATCCTTTGATTTCCTCTTTTTGGTTATGCCTTGAAATCGTAATCCTTACACCCGTATTCTTTACAGGCACCGCAGGAAAGATCCCGAGATTGACAAAGAAGCCCTCCCCCATCAAACGGTTCACAAAATTGTACCCGGTCTTGGGCATTCCCGTCCCTATGTAAAATACCGGGGATTCATTCAGATCGATCAAGGGAAGTTCCGTTATCGAAAGGCAATCATTGAAATATTCGATGCGTTCCCTCAATTCTTGTTGTAGCCCATAAATCTCCTGGGATAGATGGATTTTTGCTGAGGCCATGGCGGCAGCTACCGAGGCTGGTTCCAATTGGGCGGAGAAGGTCAAGGGCCCTCCAAAGGTCTTGATTTTATCGTACATCGAAGCATCGGAACAGGCCAGAACAGCCCCGCTGGCACCAAAGGTTTTGCTCAGTGTCCCGAACAACAATACATTTTCAGGCAATTCTCCCAGCTGGTCCAACACATATCCGGTACCATTCCTTCCCACCCAACTCATACCATGTACGTCATCAAAATAAAAATGTAACTGTGGATATTTCTTTGCCAACCCCATCAGTTCATTCACCGGGGCATAGTCCCCATACATGGAATAAATGCCATCGGCCATATACCAAATCCTGCCCTTGGAATGTTGGTATTTTTTGATCTTGTCCTCCAACATCTCCAATTGGTTATGTCGGATCATCTCGATGGGCACACTCCGAGTCTTTAGCATTTTGGCCGCATTCTGTACACTCCAATGGACCTGATGGTCCAGAATGATTACGTCTTGATCGTCCACTGCACTGGGGATAACCCCTAAGTGCCCAAGGGTACTGTTTTTGGTAATGACAATGGGATAGCCATACATTTCGGAAATCGAGTTTTCCAATTCCTCGTATAATGGATTGGAAATATAGGATTTGGATAACGGAAATTGTGTCCCATAGCTATCAATGGCCTCTTTGGCGGCCTTTTTTAATCTGGGATCCTGTTCCAATCCCAAGTAACCTGTAGTACCAAAGTGGTACAGTTCCTTTCCCTCTACCTCAATGGTCCTGCCCGAAAAGGATGTTCCCCCGGCATAGAGATGAAGTACCCCGGCGTTTTTGGCATCGGTAAATACCTCATGTACGGTGTTCAAAAAATTGTGGTGTTTGATCTTGGCCATTTTATTTGATTTAATTTGTGATAAAAAGAAACGGATTTTGTAAGTTGATAAAGCATACATATTCTATTTAATCCTTTTCAGATAACAAATACTCCTTTTCAGATAACTTAAACCCTTTTATTAAGCCAAATAGCCCTCCTGTATAAAAATCAATTGCAGTAATTTTGTAAATTGATTGCGCTAACCAGTTTTCCGGAGATGAAAAAAACACATGAAAACAGCTATGCCATATATCTGTTGACTGATGATCTTTTACATATTATTTACAAGAAAGTGCCTTGTATCAATGTTAAGGCAGCACAACTCATAGTCAAGGATCGGATGGAATTACAAGAAGGTAAAGCGATGCCGGTGCTCTGCGATATACGGGAGGTCAGGAATATCGATAAGGCCGCAAGGGACTATTTGGCTTTGGAAGGTTCCCTTTGGATCAAGAAACTGGCCTTTTTGATCGATCCACCGGTTACGGATATGATCAGCTCCATTTATCTGGACACCCATGCCCAGAAGGTGCCTACACAATCCTTTACCAAAAAAGCGGAGGCACTGGCCTACTTGGGTATTAAGGAAACCGATGATAACTAATCTATACTATTAAACAGGATGCCGAACAGCGATGACTTTAGGGTAAAACGGATACAAAAGATGCTCTTGGAAATGGCCAAGGGCAATTTCTTCTATAGCATTGAACCCATGGACAAGAATGACAATATTGCTTCGTTGGTGGTCATGTTGAACATGGTCAATGAGGAAATAGGGGCGGCCTTTATCCATCAGGGTTTTGCAAACGCACACAACACCCCACAATGTGTCATCCAACTATCCATGATCTTGGATGGGAATGGTCAAATCGAATTTCTCACCAACGGCACCTGCTCCCTATTGTCCTATCCCCCTAAGGATCTTTTCGGAAAACATATCTCTGAATTCATGACTGAAAGGTCCCGGGAAAGATGGACCAAGAAGATGGCCAAACATTTGAAGCGTGAGCGGTCTGAAACGGTATTGTTCCTGGAATTCATTACGAACGATGGTCTTTTACTGGCCAAGGATTGTCAAATATCGGTGTACCAGGCCTTGGATGGGAGCGGTCAAAAAACCCTGTTGAACTCCGTATTCTTTTCCAAGGGGGAACCTTTTGAAACGGGACTGCCCAAAAATAAACTCAAAGTGACCAAGGGCATCAAGGAGCATAAAGTCACGTTGACACCAGAGGACATCCAAATCATCAGGGACGTCCATGATATGATCATCAACAATCTGGACAAGGACCTTCCCACCTTGCAGGATCTTGCCCGTCAGAAGGGCACCAATGAGTACAAACTGAAATATGGCTTCAAGCAGATCTACGGTACGACCATTTTTAGATTTCTGATCAGGGAACGTCTTCGAATGGCAAGGACCCTGATCCAGCACAGCACCCTGACGATAAAGCAAATCATACAAATGACCGGCTTTAAGAGCAAGACCCATTTTTCAAGGGCATTCAAGGACAAATATGGAATGTCCCCTACTGATTTAAGGTCATAAAAACCTTAAAATCATGTATTTACTCCGTTTCAGATAACAAATACTCCCTTAGAGATACATCAGACTCCCGAACTTTGTCATATCAAATCAAAGGATATGTCACACAAAGGAATCTACTCCAAACTTATTACCCTGTTCAGCCTTTTGTTGACCATCCTTTTCGTGTATACTGCGGTCAGCAAATTGATGCATTTGGATACCTTTCAATTGAGGGTGGAGCGTATGCCCTACATTGCATCCTATGCCACAGTGATCTCATGGGCCGTGCCCTTTCTGGAGCTGGTGATCGCAGGCCTATTGTGGTTCACAAGATACCGCATCCTGGCCCTATATGCCAGCTTGGTCCTGTTAGGCTCATTCACCATCTATATCCTTATAGTCCTAAAATACAGTGAGTCCATCCCTTGCTCCTGCGGCGGGGTCATTTCGGCCCTCGGTTGGAGGGACCATATACTATTGAACATCTTCTTTATGGTCCTTGCCCTATTGGGAATTCTTTGGTCGAAGAAACAATACAACATCCAAACAAATCAAAATACTGTACAGTAGGGGAAGCCGAAAACCTAGAAAAGAGTAGGCATTAACTTTTATACTTAGTATTATGAAATCTAATTTTTTAAAACTTGTTTTACCTGCCTTCGCCATCCTTTTGGCGGTCGGCCTAGCCTTTGCCACAGAGGAAAGCAATCTTCCTTATGTGGGCTATATCGCTACCCAGTCCGGGTATGCTGAAATTCAGACAGATTGTCCCAATCTTGGTGAGGGGTACTGTTATGAGGGACTCGATCAGGTGTTCAATGACAGTGGGTTGACAGACCCTAAGCGTACATGGGATTAAACACCATAGTGCGTTAGTCAAGATGAGGCTGTCCTTTTGGACAGCCTCATTATTTTATGATAAACCATTCCAAATTCAACCAATTGCCCTACCCGATGCAACACCAAATGTCGACACAAATGATCTTTGGGTCTTTTTAAATGAACAATAACCCGTTGATGCAAAATAACATCCTAAACTCCAAGTCAACATAATTTATCGCATTCCTTAGGGTACACCAGCGATCTTATTCACTATAGGCCTGGCCACAAATCATTCTTTCAAAGAGTCGTCAAAAAGCTTGGTTGACCCCTTAAGGTTGCCATCTCCTTCCTATAAAAAAAGCCGCCCAGAAATTGCTTTCCAGACGACTTCATCACTAATTCAAAAAAAATGATCTACTATAAAAAAAGAAAGGTCAATTAGGATCCATCAGAAATACCTTTTCCAACTTGGCAAGGCATAGGGTCCAATGACCATTCTGCTCCAGATGCCTTTCCTGCCGCAACTTTTCATCCATCTGTATTTTTAATTGTATGAGTTGTCCCATCATCATGCCTTTGGCATAATCGGTTTGGGCAAATACATCAAGATTGCGTTTCACATCTGTACCTTCTTCCAAAACAATCTTTACCAACGAATCGATATAGGCTGCCTGCAACCCTTGTTTTCTAGGCTCCACAAACCCACCCTTCCCATTCAATTCACTAAAAAGTCCCCTTTGCAGTTGTACAAAATAGGTATTCATAACCCCTTTGAAGCCATGGATGGTCTCCATATATTGCAAACGTTTCATGAATTTCGGCTTCAACATCTCCTGTAACAATAACTGTTGGTATGTAAATAGCTCATCCGGAAAGGTCGTAAACCGTGAATAGGTATTGAACGTTGGTCGGGCCAACCACTCTGGGGGTTCAACAATCTGATCGACCAAAAAATCCATGGCCTCCCGTTGGGTTTCCAAGGGAATGGGATCATACATTTTCCCGGGTTGATCCATCGATTTATAGAATACCTCAAATCCACCTACCAGCGAAAAGACATGCCTCATAGTGAAATACCAAAGTTCAATGGCCTCCCTATGGATACGTTCCATACGTGCATTGTCCTTTTGGCCCTGGTTCAGTTTAGGCAAGAGCGCCATGGCCCTCTCCAGATTTTTCATGGCCAATTTGGCGCCTTTGACAGGATCATCCGTTTCGACGACCTCATCCGTTGCGGTCGGACCGATGAATTCACCCTGATCGTTCGTATAGCGATACCAAGGAATGGTATCCTGCAATCGAATGAGGCGTTCCAGACTATCGTTTTTTTTTTCAGCCGACCAACCCTCAGGAAACTCCTGATATCCCCATCGGATATAGTATCCATCCGTTGGACCCACTCTTTGTATCAAAAGGGAAGGGGGAATACTATCTTCGGGTTGTGCCATATTGTTATGACGGGCATAATTCATAATACTCGGGGTATGGCCCATCGTTTGAAGCCATTGTACATCACCCATTTTAACAACGGGGTACCGATATTCCCCATAGCTATTGTCAGTAATCCCAAAAGCATGACCTGTTTCATGGGCCACCAAGGATTGTATCAATTCCCCCATGAGTTCATCGGGAAAGGGATAGGTTTGGGCACGCTCATCCAAGGCCGCGCATCGGATAAAGTATGCATCCATCAGATGTTCATAGGAAGAACCCAACAGAATATCGGATTTTATGATCTCTCCCGACCTTTGGTCCACCACCAAGGTCACGGTCGAACCGCTTCTTTTTTCCCCGAACTCCCTGATATTCCCATTCCTGAACCATCGAACTACTGAAGTTCCCAGACCATGGCTCGACCACTCATCCAAGGAATCGACCTCATGCACAACGATGGCATCTTTAAAACCTGCCGACTCGAAAGCGGGCAGCCATTCCAAGATACCGGCTTTGACATAAGTCCTCCATTGCTTCGGGATGTCAGGGGACATGATAAAGGTGATGGGACGGATGGGAACACTGGTCTGCCTATCCTTATATTTTTTTTCCAAACGCCAACGGACAATACTTCCCATATCATTTTTGGTACGATCGCGGTGGTTGGGCATACCCTCGATCAAAAAACTCATTCGATAATCAAACCGTCTGGGATCCATGGGACTTGACAGCTTCATAAGGCTATAATAAACCGGCTGTATGATTTTGACGTTTTTCTTTTGTTGGCCCAGATGTACCTTGACCACTACCTCATCCCCCATCACCTTGGTGCCGACAACTCTGGTCAATTTTGGTACATTGGGTGTATTGGATAGCGTTTCCCATCCCAGGGATCCATCAAATAGGATATCTGTGATATTGATACGGAACCTATCTTCGTTTTCTTCCATGATATCAAAAACACCCAATATGTTCGATTCCACATCCGGATCATTTCCCACAGGCAACCAAATACCTGCCTCCGACCAAATCCTAGGTTCCTCCAAATAAATCTGGTTACCATATTTCCTGAACACCACCTGTTTGGTTTCATATCTATGTAATCGACCGATTCTGGTAAGAAGCATGGGTTGCCCCATGTAAGATTTGGAGAGGTCCATAAAAAGCTGACCTTCCACTAGGGATGGGTTCAAAAAAGTCTGTGTTGTTGATGGGACTTCCCTAAACTCGGTCCCTCCAATCGGATTTTGGGCCATTCCAAAAAAGGGAACAGTCAAGAACAACCCCATCCATAAAAAATATTTCATTGTTTTTCGGTTTTTAAGGACAGGCACTCCCCTACCACAGTACTGAACATTTCCAGACTTGTTTCCAGAGAGTGCCCACCGGATCAATATCCTTGGTTTTGTGGCAATAGATTGGGATTGGCCTCCAATTCGATCTCAGGTATCGGAAAAAGTACATCCGTGTCCTCCCAATCCGGTTTGAACATCCCCAAAACCGCTGTGGCCCTACCCGTTCGCCTTAGATCGAACCAACGATGTCCCTGTTCGGTGAACAGTTCCACCCTACGTTCGGCAAGAATGGCTTCCAAAAGTTCACTTTCCGAATTGGCCGTGGTATTGGCAAGCCCTGCCCTATTTCGAATCATATTAAGGTCTTCACTGGCACCGATCAAATTTCCTATACGTGTCCTTGCTTCTGATCGGATCAGATATTGTTCCGCCAATCGAAAATGGATGGAATATTCAAGGGACTCCGTCACATCAAACCGTGCCTTGTACTTATAGGGATAGTACAACGTGATGGTCTGCTCTTCATTGGAGATGCTATCGATCCATGCCGACCTTCGACCATCACCATCCTCAAAAGCGGAAAGGAGCCCATCGGTCAAGGCAAAAGACTGGCCAGGTACAAATGGGATGATCAATTGACTGGCCTCTTGGGTATTCCCCGGAAATTCTCCATGCTGCAGTTGCCAAATCGTTTCCATTGATTCCTTTAGGAACACCATTCCCAGTTCATCCTCCAAACCAAAGTTCCCAATGACATCGGTTGCCTCGGCCTCGGCCAAGTCCCATTGGTCCGTATAGAGGTATACCCGTGCCAACAAAGCCTTGGCCACATTTCGGTCCGGAACCAACCGTTCTTCATTCTCGATGGTACTGTTTTCCATAAGTCCCACAGCCCGCACCAGATCTGAAATAATCCCTTCATAAACTAAGTCTTCGGACATCCGTGAGACTTGATTGTTAAAGGCATAGTCTGTGGTTGTGATATAGGGAACATCCCCAAAAACGGATACCAAAAGACTGTGCATGAAGGCGCGGACAAAAAGTGCCTGTCCCATAAACCTGTCTTGCTCACTCTCTTCCAAATCGGTGGCCCCTTCAATCCCTTCGACAATGGCATTGGCCCCGTAAATGACCTTATAGGCTTCACTCCACCAAGCCAAAACCTCGGTATTGGGTGGCAGCACCCGGTTCTGGTAGAATTCCAACAATTGGGGATTGAAGCCATAGTAGTCCAGTTCATCACTGTATATGGCCAATCTAGTGGTAAACCCATAGTTGCCGGAGACCATTCCAGATTCCCGCATGGTAAAATACAGGTCGGCCATGGCGGATTCCACCGTAGATGGATCATTGAATACGGTCTCGGAGACCATGATGTTCTTTGGAGGGTCGACTTCCACAAATGCCGTACAGCCCATAATTCCTATTAAGGGTATTATCAATAGACACCTTTTCCCAGACAAGGAGTTCCATTTCATTATTAAATACTTCGTTATTGTTTTCATGATACTTTTTTTTAGATGGTTAGAACCCTACTTTTAGCCCCAAGGTCAGTTGTCTCAGTGGTGGCAATCGGTTGTTGAGTGTCTGTTCCGGATCGGGCCCCTTGTATTTGGTAAAGGTCAAGAGGTTCTGCCCTTGCAGGTACACATTGACATCCAGACCATTTTCCAGATGGGGCACTTTGTAGTTCAAGGAAATATTGCGCACCCTGATAAAGGAGGCATCCGACACGGCGGCACTGCTCCTTCGCTGAAGGTCTCCATTGTTGGAGCCGGCAATCAATCCCGACGAGGCGACTTGATAGTTGTTCATATCACCCGGTTCCCGCCATCTATCGCGGTAGAGTTCGACACCGGCATTTCTCCTAAACCCGGGAACCGCGTTGTCCCGGAGGGTATTATAACCCTTTTGCTTTTTGAACTGTAGGAAAACATCAAAGGTCAGGTTACCCCAGTTGAGGGTATTCCCGAGACCCCCATAAAATTTGGGTGCCAGATCCTCAATCCATTGAAGATCCCCACTGCTACTGATGTTCCCATCCCCGTTATAGTCCTCGATCACGTATTGTCCAGTTTCGGGATCGACCCCAAGGGATCTGTACAGCTTTACAATGGATAAAGGTTCACCTATGACATAGCGATTGGCAAAAGTGGAAGTTTCCAAACCATCATAGCGCACAAGTTTACTCTTGGGAACCGATATATTAAAAGTCGTGGACCATTTAAAGGTTTCCGTACTTAGATTGGCTGAACGAAAATCCAACTCAATACCGGAGTTCTCCACCGTGGCATCGAAATTACCGGTAAGCTCGGAAAACCCGGTCGTGGCCGCCAAGGGCACCCCCACCAGTTGATTGGAGGAACGGTTCCTGTACCATGATGCATTTACAAATACACGGTCCCTAAAAAACCCAAGTTCAAGCCCTGCCTCCAGTTTTTTGTTGACCTCCCATCCGAACAAGGGATTAAAAATGCCCGAAGGACTCAGAATGGCGACCCCGTCATAATCGGAACCTGTGACCGTATAGGTATCCAAGAACCGGTAATCCCCGATATTATCACTCCCTGTGGTACCATAACTGCCTCGGAGTTTTCCAAAACTCAGTACGGAACTATCAGAAAGGAGGGCCTCTTCGGAAAAGATCCATGCCAATCCAACAGCACCGAAATTCCCGAACTGTTTGCCCGGACCAAAGCGGGAAGACCCATCCCTCCTTCCTGTCAGGTTAAGGATATACCTGTCCAAAAGTTTAAGGTTGACCCTCCCGAACACCGCATTATACTTATAATCGCTGTCGGCACTGTTGCGGACCTCCACACGATCGGCAGCTGTCAGGTTAAAGATCAGTGAATTGTTGGGAAAGCCCGTACCCCGCATCACCAGTTGCTCGGTAGTTTCCTGTTGGAAAGTGGTCCCCAAGAGTACATCCATGGAAAGCATTTTCCAATCCGTTTTCCATTGCAACTGGGGTTCAATGATCCATGAATTCCGCTTGGAACTATTTGTGGTCAGGCTGGAATAGCTTTGTGGGGTAAAGTTGAACCTTGGGTTTCTTGCCGAACTCGGCAGGGTCCGGTACGAATCCAAACTATAATCCGTATAGCCCATGCTCGCCCTTACTTCCAAATCCTTCACAAGCTCATACGAGATCAGGGCATTTGCCAGAACAGTTCTGGTCTTGACCCCAAATTTCTCTTCAAGGGCTGCCAAAGGGTTGTCCCATGTATTGTTTTCCCAATTGAGATTACCATCCTCGTCAAATAGTGCAGGTGCATTCGGCGCCAGTGTATACGCTTGAAAGCTTAGGTCCGACCGTGGCAATAGATTATCCTCTTGGCTATAACTGGTGGAAAGGTTCAACCGGAACCGGTCATTGTCCGATCGGTGGTTGATATTGCTATGCACATTGGCCCTTTTATAATTGGCATCCCCAGGAAAGACTGTCGTTTCTTTCAAAAAGGCACCACTGACCAAAAACTGGGTACGTTCACTTCCCCCGGAAACCGAAAGTTGGGCATTGTTCCGATACGCCGTTCCCCCTATAAGTTCCCTTTGCCAATCGGTATATCGATCTTGGTCCCATAGGGTAATATCCGGCCAATAAAAGTCATAGGCGGGCACGCCCAAAAAACCATCAAGTCCATCATTGCTGACCCCTTCCCTTCTCACCTCCAGATATTGCTGGGTGTCCATCAGATCCATAAATTGGGAAACCTGGCCAAGGGAAGTACTCAGGTGGGCATCGAACCGTGTTTTACCTGCCCTCCCCTTTTTAGTGGTGATCAGCACCACACCATTGGCCCCTCTTGAACCATATATGGCAGTGGCATCGGCATCCTTAAGGACTTCAATGCTCTCAATGTCATTGGGATTGATGGCATTCAGGGGGCTGATATCGCTGTTCACGATATCCCTGGATATATCTTCGGAACCCAAGGATTGGGATCCGTAGGGCACCCCATCCACAATGTATAAAGGGTCTGTCACCCCGTTGATAAAGTTTTGTCCGCGCACCTCAATGGAAAAACCACCTCCCGGAACCCCTGTGGACTGTACAATGTTCACTCCGGACAGATGTCCCTGCATGGCTGCCAGGGGATTGGCCACGGGTTGTTTTTCCATCACATCGGCCTTGATGGTGGCGATGTTTCCCGTACGTTCGCGCTCGGACACGGAGTAATAACCCGCATTGAGCACGACTTCCCCCAAAACGGTTACATCCTCCTCCAATTGAACGATAACTTCCTCTCGACCAGCAATGGGAACAGTGAGGGATTTAAAGCCCACCATGGAAAAGATGAGCACATCGGTAGGACCCGCATTGATAGAAAAAGAACCATCAAAATCTGAGATAGTTCCAATATTCTTGGATTCCACCACAAGGTTCACCCCGGCCAGGGGATTCCCAGAAGTATCGGTCACGGTGCCGGAAACAGTGGCCTGTGGTGGTTCCAAGACTGTGCCCGCCTGCGCATGAAAAAAAATAAAGGGCATAAAAAAAACATATAGTAACATGAGCAGGAATCCCCTGCGCATGCCTGTTATTGAATGTTGCATAAATTGAGTTCGTTTGATTTTTTTGTTAGTTATTAATTACACTACCCAAAAAGCCACGGGAAATCCGTAACTTCCAGAAGGGCATCAAGGTTCGGACAAAGGCCATCCTGTCCAAGGGAAAAAAGCCCATGGAAATGGATTCCTAAACCAAAAAAAGACCGTGATTTCGTGTAGGGTCGGTTACCCAAAAAGTGTAGTCGTTAGTTGTGGGACTAAAGGATATCGTAAACCGAAAGATCAGTGTAACGGGTATCCCACAACCCTAGTCTTGGGATTATACGGGATTCTTTGGCTTCTTTTTAAAAAGGATATCGAACACCGAGTGTGATGTCCCAAAAACAGGAGAATCACACAGAATGAACCCAACATAAAAAAGTTGCCAAATGTTTCCCATAACCCAAATGGTTAGGCGACACTTCAAAAAAACAAAGGAATCAAGCGCTAAGAAGAAAGTTACAATGAACCAATACCAAAAAAAAGGCGCGGAACTCAACTTACCATAGTAGAGGTACTGGTATACCTTGCAGATGATAAGAAAGCCCACGCCCCGGGTCGTGAGCAATCTACTTATCCTCTCATCTGCATAAAATTACCAGTTTTCTACTATGAGAATCTAAGCGAATGCTTCAAATATTGTCTATACGAAGTATCGCAAAATTACTATAAACTGAATTGTATTATCAGTTATCACCTCAAATATATAAAAATAATCGGTACGCCAAAACGTACCGATAAATTGTTTTCTAAATAGTTACTTGGGACTATGAAAAAGGAGTTAGAAAAGCTTATAAGAATAAAGATTGCTATTAGCTTAAGAAGACTTCTTGAAAACAGCAAAAAATTTCTTCAAAGTGATGACGATATTGCGCAGAGCTACAATCAAATAGCAATTATTACCGGTCTAAGGAAAGGTACTGTTTCCGATACTTTTAATGCAAAATCTACTCCTGGGTCCGGCACATTAATCCTAATCGTAGAATCAATGGGATTCGACCTTAGAGATTTTTCAAAGCTTTATTGTTCAATTAATGAAAGTGAGATTAAAAGTTTTAATGTGATACTTGATTGATAACTCGGTTACTTTAGCAAGCTCTTCTTTTTTTCTAGAAAATTCTTACATTTAAATTCTATTATCCCCCAAAAAATTTATTGAATACTAATAAAGCTATGCTTTGCATTCAATTGCAGAACTTGTGAATAAGATGACCAAATTGGTGGCAT
>NZ_LXTT01000022.1 GCF_001683915.1 Allomuricauda sp. CP2A
ATTTAAAACATGATTTAAGTAGCAAATGTTACACAGTGTGGAGAACTGCAAACCAGAGAGTTCACTTTTCATTTCACTTGGTTTGAATTCATGAAACATTCCTGTGTTAATAACCCTGTGGATAAATGTTTTGGTCAGATGACAGTTGTCAGATTTTTTTCGGAGCCTAGACTTTACGTTTGTTCCCATGATTTTTTCAGCCTCAAAAAATGGAATGTTGATAAGAATGTTGAGAACCAAAAAGGGGCAGTGTAAAATCAAAGTAAAGAAAATATGAATTTTACAATCAGTTCACTTAGGACAAATCCAAACACTTTTTCTCATGCACATTTCTCACATTACTAAAAGGGATTTTAGTACTCAGCCCTTCGATTTGCACAAAATTACCAACGCCATCCTAAAGGCCATGACCGCAGTGGACCATGGTCAAATGGAAGATGCACAGAACATTGCCAGCAATGTTGAAAAAACATTGATGGAAAGAAAAGAACAAGATGAACACTATGTTCCCACGGTGGAGGAAGTTCAGGATGTTGTGGAGAACGAGTTGATGAACAGTGAGTTCCATGATGTGGCCAAAGCCTACATCATTTATAGGAACAAAAGGGCCCAAATGCGGCAGACCGATATTTTTGAGAAACGTATTAACCTAAAGCCTTACGAGTATCCCCAATTGTATGAATATGTGCCTGCTATCCGACATTCGTATTGGATTCATACCGAATTTAATTTCACCAGCGATATACAGGATTTTAAGTCTGGGTTGACCGAAGTAGAGCGAAGCGCCATTAAAAACACCATGTTGGCCATCTCTCAAATAGAGGTTGCTGTAAAAACCTTTTGGGGCGATATTTACCACCGCATGCCAAAGCCCGAAATAGGTTCCGTGGGTGCCACTTTTGCCGAAAGTGAGGTGCGCCACCATGATGCCTATTCGCACCTTCTTGAAATTTTGGGATTGAACCAGGAATTTGAAAACCTGAAGAAAAAACCCGTGATCATGAAACGGGTGCAATACTTGGAAACTGCCCTGAAAAATGCAAAAAGTGAGAACAACAAGGAATACGCAGAGTCCATTTTGCTTTTCTCCCTTTTCATTGAACACGTTTCCCTCTTCTCCCAATTTTTGATCATTATGGCGTTCAACAAGCACAAAAATGTGCTCAAGGGAATTTCCAATGTGGTTGAGGCTACATCAAAAGAAGAGCAGATTCATGGCGATTTTGGAATCGATGTCATCAATATCATCAAAAAAGAACACCCCGAATGGTTTGATGATGAATACAAAGCTATGATTCAGGATATCTGCGAAAAGGCATTTGATTCAGAAAGTAGAATTGTGGATTGGATTTTTGAGGAAGGTGAGCTCGATTTCTTGCCCAAAAATGTGGTAAATGAATTCATAAAAAACCGTTTCAACAATTCATTGGAGAGTATTGGCATTGCCAAAGTGTTTGAGGTTGACCAAAAACTATTGGCACAGACCGAGTGGTTTGATGATGAGATCATTGGAACCAAACACGGAGACTTTTTTGTAAAACGATCCATCAACTATAGCAAAAGAACACAAAGTATAACCAGCGACGACCTTTTTTAAATTATGGAGAACAAAGCCCAAGCCTCAAACATCACGGAACAAAAACAGGACAACAAGACCCAAGAACTTGTAAACGCTCGAAAGAGTGCCCTATCAAAACTCAAAACCAAAGAAGAAGAAGACAAAGGATTTGAATGGCTGAACGACCACAGCCGCCAATTTTTGGCTTCGGGCTATCTTACCGAAGGCGTTTCCCCAGAGGGTCGTATTCGGGAGATTGCGGACCGGGCGGAACAGATTTTGCAGATTCCGGGGTATTCAGACAAGTTTTACGGTTATATGTCGGAAGGTTTTTTCTCATTGGCATCACCTGTTTGGTCCAACTTTGGGAAAAGACGTGGGCTGCCCATAAGCTGTTTTGGCTCCCATATTGATGATGATATGGGGAATATCTTGTATACCCAATCCGAAGTCGGCATGATGTCCAAATTGGGTGGGGGTACCTCGGGCTATTTTGGAAAAATCAGGCATAGGGGGGCTCCGGTAAAGAACAATGGGCAAGCTTCTGGTGCTGTGCACATCATGCAGCTGTTTGAATCCATGGTGGATGTGGTAAGCCAAGGTTCGGTTCGTCGTGGTCGGTTTTCGCCCTATTTGCCCATAGACCATAAAGATATTATGGAGTTTTTGGAAATTGGTACTGAAGGAAATCCAATCCAGCAGTTGACCCACGGCGTTACCGTGACCAACCAATGGATGCAGGAAATGATTGATGGCGATGTGGATAAAAGAACTATTTGGGCCAAAGTGTTGCAACGTAGGGGAGAAATGGGCTATCCGTATGTGTTCTTCTCCGATAACGCCAATAATGGGGCCGCTGATGTATACAAGGACAAAGCCCACCGCATTCATGCCAGTAATCTTTGTACCGAGATCATGTTGCCTTCCAATGATAACTGGTCTTTTGTATGCGTATTGTCCAGTATCAACGTATTGCACTATGATAAATGGAAAAATACCGATGCCGTGGAAACCATGGTCCATTTCTTGGATGCCGTGATCACGGAATTTGTGGAAAAGCTGGAAACCTATCGGGATTCATCCGATCGTGATGATCGGCAAACCTTCCTGTTTATGGAAAGAGCCTATAATTTTGCCAAGGAGAACAGAGCTTTGGGGTTGGGCGCTTTGGGATGGCATTCCCTGTTGCAGTCCAAGCGTTTGGCTTTTAACAGCCAAGAGGCCTACAATTTGAACAGCGAAATATTCAGGGAAATCAAGGAACGCTCCTACAAAGCCTCTGCGGAGTTGGCGGAACGTTTTGGAGAACCCGAAGTGTTGAAAGGTTATGGAAGGAGAAATGCAACACTTAATGCCATAGCGCCAACTACGTCATCGGCCTTTATTTTGGGGCAGGTGTCACAGGGGATTGAGCCCATTTGGTCCAATTGTTATGTAAAGGATATCGCCAAGATCAAGGTGACCATCAAAAATCCATATTTGATGGATTTGTTGGAAGAAAAGGGTCAAAACACACCAGAGGTGTGGAAAAGCATTCGCGATATGGATGGTTCCGTTCAGCATTTGGATTTCTTGACCGAAGAGGAGAAAGCGGTGTTCAAAACCTATTCTGAATTGGATCAGTTGGACATCGTCTACCAAGCGGCCAATAGACAAAACCATATCGACCAAGGGCAATCAGTAAACATCATTGTGCACCCTGATATGCCAACCAAAGACATCAACAAAATTCATGTTACCGCATGGAAATTGGGTCTAAAATCCTTGTACTACCAGCACAGTATGAATGCTGCACAGAAATTTAAACAGAAAAAGGAGTGTGCCAGTTGTGAGGCATAATAGGAACCAACCCAAACAAGTACCAACCTAACTTTAACTAAACCCCCAACCAAATGGTTTGGGGTTTTTTGTTGAACATTGGCCAAACAATTGTTAATGTGTTTGTTGGAAGCCCATCCATTCAAAACTGTTTCTATTTTTGTGTAGTAAGAAAAGACTAGTTAACGGTAATCCAATAGGATCAATTTGAACGTAAAGTATTTCTGAGGCATTTATCAAGCTTCCAAAAAATGGGCAGAAATGCCCTTCTTGAGTAAATAAACGCGAACATCAACCTAAACCTCACATGAAGCCAGCTACACAGTATACCAAAAGTGGCCGCATCAATATAGCATATCAAGTTTTTGGGTCGGGTTCTGTGGACATGGTCTACATTCCTGGATGGGTTTCCAACATTGATTTAATGTGGGCCTGCCCAGAACTGGTTCATTTTTTACAGGAGCTGGGCAAAATAGCCCGGGTTGTTTTATTTGATAAAAGAGGAACAGGTCTTTCGGATCGGGTGGTGGAGCTTTCCACTTTGGAGGAGCGCATGGACGATATTAGGGCCGTAATGGATGCCGTTGGCTCGGAAAAGGCCATTTTGTTTGGTCATTCTGAAGGAGGTTCCGTGTCTGCATTATTTGCTGCAACCTATCCGAACAGAATCATTTCCTTAATCACATTTGGCATATTCGCCAAGCGTAAGTATGCCCAAAACTATCCATGGGCCCCCACCGATGAAGAGCGCCAAAGAGTGTATGACATGATCGAGAATTGTTGGGGCAGTGGAGAGATGAACCTGGAGACCTTGGCACCCTCCAAAGCAAATGACAAGGAATTCATGGAATGGTTGGCCAACTATTTTCGTTCAGGGGCCAGCCCAAGTGCTGCTTTGGTACTCACTAAAATGAACACAGAGGTGGATATCATCAATATTTTGGGTTCCATTAAAGTACCCACCTTGATTTTGCAACGCACCAATGATGTTGATGTAAAGATTGAAGAGGGAAAGTTCATTTCGGAACGCATACCGGGAGCCAAATTTGTGGAGCTACAAGGCAATGATCACTTGTTTTGGGTAGGCAATACCGAAGAAGTGCTCAAGGAAATCAGAAATTTTATCCTGAACATGAAGCCCATGAGGGTCTATGACCAACAACTCTTTACCATTGCGGCTGCACAGATTTTTGCTGAAGAACGTGCAAAACCTGATCAACAAGAACTCATAGCAAGGTTTGTGGCCCAATACAAGGGAAAAGTGATCCAGTATGATGGCCGAACCTTTTTTGCCACTTTTGAAGGCCCCAGTAAGGCCATTCATTGCTATATGAATCTGTTTGATACCGTAAAGCGCATGAATGCCCAAATGGCGGTAGGGATCCATATAAAGGAGGGAGCCGTTGATGAAGCGCACTTTGTCAGCGAGGAAACTGAGCGTTTTGTGGGGTCGATTCTTGGGCAGGCAAGACCAAATCAAATATTGATCACCCAAACCGTAAAATATCTACTATCCGGTGCTGGGTTGAATTTTAAGCAGAGCAAAACAATTCTGGACCCCAAATCAGCTGAGCCACATATGCTTTTTGCCGTTACGGATGATTTGGTTTCCAATGAGCAAACGAAAAACGCTCACCGATACCAACTTCCCAAAAACGGCTCTTTTTTGGAAAATGTGCTTCAAAGCATAGAGACCCATTTGGGAGATGAATCGTTTGGGGTTGAAATGCTGTGTAAGGAAATGGGGGTGAGCGAACGACAATTGCAACGTAAACTCAAGGCGGTCACCAATAAATCCCCGATCCAACTGATTTCATCGGTTCGGTTGCACCGGGCAAAGGAGCTAATGTTGGAAAACAATCACAATGTTGCGGAAATTGCCTATCAAACAGGATTTTCCAACCCTTCCTATTTTTCCAAATCCTTTAAAAGGGAATTTGGAAAAAGTCCATCCACCTTTCTTCAGGAGTACACCTAGATCATCCACCGTGCAATTCACTTATTTCTGCAACTGACACTGCTCCACAATATGGTGTGATTTGGAGGTTTTTACTTTGGTTGCAGCACCAATCAGTACTTTTTTATCTCTATTTCATTTTGTTTCTTACTGAAAACAAGGTGTTTAAGGTGAAAATGTCGGAAAAGTTATAGTCTAGGGGTTTTGTGCTTGAATCTTGTCGGAAATGTTATTGAATTAGGCGGATTTGTTCTATTTCCAAGGGTCTTCCTCACCATATCTTTGCCCCCGCTGAAAAAGTGGAAATAACAAGTATCATGAAGGAGCACAATTTTAAAACATTGGCATTCGGTCTATTGGCCATAGGATATATGAATGCACAACACAATCAACAAACGGGGCCCTTGGCCAAGAATGTTAGCCCCGAACGAAACAATTTTTGGGACGAATACACCAAATAAGGAGTTTATCATCAATCATCAATCAATAATCATCAATAAACGAACACATCATGAGAACAGAAAATCATAGCGCATTTAAGCAGCGATTGCAACCTACCCTAGGGTATGGGTGGAGTGTCAAAAGAAGGTATAAACCAGTGGTTAGACCGTTCTTCAATTTTTGATGGGATCACATGGAATGAGCTAAAGAAGGGTCATTAAAGGTGGCCCTTTCTTTTTCCTTGAGCCATAAAAATCAAAAGTAATGGTAAGGCCAAAGCAATGGCAGAAGTAACTAACAAGTAAAAATGAGAGGTATGGTGCTGGAGATACAGTATGTACTCTAATTAGCAAAGATTATGGCACCGGCCGGTCTGGTTCTTTTTATGAAGGACTTTCCAACAAAATACCGGTTCCCTTGCACGGCTTGTTTGGTTTTGGTTTAACGCCTTGCAAGGCCCGGTTGACTTTGACTGTAGTTTTTGGTTAATGAGGAACTGGTGGTTTAGCCGCCAGTTCCTTTTGTTGTGTATGGGTGTAACTGCATCATAATCAATGGGTTTTTTTGGCTTTCTTTTAATTTTCAACTAAAATTACAGCGGTGTATTTCCTTCTAAAATGTTAAAAAAAGCCTTTAGTTTCCATCGTTTATCCGATGTTTCACAACAAATGATCGTTGCAATACAACATAACTTCCTTTTTGTCATTAGTTGTTGATATGTTTGGGTAAACCTTACTTCGTAAAAGCAGCCTCATCTTCTAAACTATGAATAAACCCCAACCACGCCAGTACAGAACAAGTTTTCTTTTGGCTTTTTTGTTTGCGCTAGCCTTGGTGCAAGTTGGGAATGCACAATGTCCAGCTGATGCAGGTGCTGATCAGACCGTGGCACACTTGACACCCGTTTTTTTGAACGCTGCATCTCCAGCATCCAATTCGGGTGTATGGACACAGGTTTTGGGGCCATCCGTGGTGAATTTTGTGGATGCAACAGACCCTGCTACCGAAGTGCAAGGTACTGTTCCCGGAACGTATGAATTTAGATGGACGGTCTCTGGGGGGGCATGCACCACAGCATCCGATACAGTTGAAGTTTCCATTGTTGGAGTAGACCTGGAGATGGAAGTATTGGCGAGCAATACCACTCCAGATGTGGGTGATGTGGTCACTTTTACCATCAACCTTAGCAATTTGGGCGATGTTGATGCCACAGGGGTTTCAGTTGATAATATAGTTCCTATTGGTTTTGATGGGAATAGTATTTCGGCCATAAGCAGCTCGGGATCCTATAATTTTGGATCCAGAACCATTACATGGACAGGCTTAAATGTCCCACAAGGGAACAACACTGCTGTTCTGACCTTCAATGCCACCGTGTTGACCCCAACGGGGACTTCGGGTGAGTTTACCCATGTTGCCGAAGTGACCGCAAGTGGCCAATTTGATTATGACAGCACACCCAACAATGATGATGGGGACCAAAGTGAGGATGATGAGGACGCACTAGTGGTAGCGCCCCAACAAGCCGATTTGTCCCTTACCAAAACCATTGTGGGAGGGAATACCAATCCTTACGTGGGTGAGGAAATAAGTTTTGAAATAACCATTACCAACGATGGCCCGGATGATGCCACCAATGTACTAGTGGTGGATCAATTGCAATCCGGGTATAGTTTTGTTTCATATACGGCTACTGCCGGAACGTATACTGTTGGAAGTGCTTTTTGGGATTTGGGAACTTTGGCCAACGGCGCCTCAGAAACGCTTACTATCAATGTGACCGTTAATGCCACGGGGAATCATACCAATACCTCACAAATATGGCAATCCGATGCGTATGATTTGGACTCAACCCCCGGCAATGGAGTCTCTTCCGAAGATGACCAAGGGGATGTGTCCGTTGCTCCTGTTGAAGTGGTTGATCTTTCTTTAACGAAGGTAATCGATAAGTCACCCCCCCTGGTGAGCGATAATGTCATGTTTACCTTGACGGTTTCCAATGCGGGCCCCAGTGATGCCACTTCGGTGGAGGTTACGGATCTGTTGCCATCCGGATTTACCTATATTTCCGATAATGGGGGAGGGGATTACGATGATGCGAGCGGTATTTGGGATATTGGAACATTGGCCAATGGTAATACTGCCAGTTTGAGCATTCTTGCCAATGTAAACCCCTCCGGGGATTACACCAATGTGGCTGAGATTACGGGACATGACCAGTTTGATGTGGATTCAACCCCAAACAATAATGTCCCCGGTGAAGATGACCAAGATGAGGTGGTGGTCAATCCCAATCCCGTGGTTGATATTTCCGTCACAAAGACTGTGGATGAACTAATACCAAATGTTGGCGATCAAGTAATTTTTACGGTTACTGTACAAAATGATGGGCCAAGTGATGCCACCAATCTAGTGGTCTCGGATGTTTTGGCTTCTGGGTATGCACTGGTGAGTGCCATTACGAGCAATGGTACCTACAACAGCGTTAGCGGATTTTGGACCGTTGGAAGTTTGGCCAATGGCGCTTCTGAAACCCTGACCGTAACAACAGAGGTGTTGTCCAGTGGAAGCTATTCCAACACTGCTGAATTGACTGGGTTGACCGAGACCGATGTGGATTCAACCCCAGGCAACAATAATGGGGCCGAAGATGATCAACAGACCATCACCCCAGTGCCTCTTCCCATATCCGATTTGCTTTTGCGGAAATCTGTGGACAATTTGAGTCCTTTTGTAGGGGAGAATGTAATTTTCAACATCAATCTAACCAATTTGGGCCCAAGCGATGTTACTGGTGTTCAGGTTATGGATTTGTTGCCCTCTGGCTATACCTATGTATCCAACAGCAGGACCGCTGGAACCTACAATCCCAGCACGGGGATTTGGGAGTTGAACAATGTTGTTCCAAATGGTGTCACCGAGACCTTGAATATTGTGGCAACAGTAAATCCAACGGGGGACTACTTTAATGTGGCCGAAGTGATTTCGTCCAGTAATGATGACCCCAATTCAACCCCTAACAACAACAATATTTTTGAGAACGACCAAGATAGTGCGGGAACCATTCCCATCCCAGCTGCGGATATGACCCTCAGTACAACCGTGGATAATGAATTTCCCGATGTTTCTGATACGGTCACATTTACTCTCACGTTGACCAATGAAGGTCCCAGTGATGCTTTTGCATTGGTGGTTGAGGATATATTGCCTTCGGGCTACACCTATGTTTCTGATGATTCTGGAGGCTTGTATGATGTGGGCACAGGATATTGGAATGTGGGCAACCTAACCGCTGGCAGCAATGCAACTTTGAATATGTTGGTTGAAGTGAATGCTTCAGGAAATTATCTCAACAGGGCCGAGTTGGTGACTTCAGCAATACAAGACCCTGATTCCACTCCAGGAAATAATATTCCAACCGAGGATGATCAGGACGAACAGGCAACAACACCAAGACACGTCACGGACATTTCTGTCACGAATACAGTGGACAACCTAAGTCCCTCTGCGGGAGATCAGATTGCCTTTACCATAACCGTTACCAATGCTGGACCCAATGATGCTACCGGCTTGGTTGTGGAAGATTTATTAGCCACCGGATATAATTTTGTTTCTGCCACAGCTTCATCTGGTATTTACGACGAAATTGTGGGTTCTTGGAATCTGCCCAATATGGGCAGTGGTAGCTCAGAGACACTGCAAATTACTACCTTGGTACTTCCCAATGGAGAGTATAGAAATACCGCAGAATTGGTTGCGTTGGACACTTATGACCCCGATTCATCCCCTAACAATAATTTGGCATCAGAAGATGATCAGGCTACCGTGGTTCCCATTCCCGATGGACTGGCCGATTTGTCCTTGACCAAGATTGTGGACAATCCCACCCCTAATGTGGGTGATGTGGTCCGGTTCACCATCAGTATCACTAACGATGGACCTACGGATGCCACTGGGGTAGTGGCCACAGATGTGCTGCCCTTGGGATATACTTATCAATCACATACCTCAACGGCTGGGGTGTATGATCCCAGCACCGGATTATGGAATGTCAACAGGACTATTTTTGATCAAAATACAGAAACGCTCGAAATATTGGCAGAAGTGAATACGCCTACGGGACAGATTGATGAATATCTCAATATAGCTGAGATTTTAGCAAGCAATTTTGCCGACCCGGACAGTGACCCTAATGAAAGTAGTGAAACAGACGATTTTTTGGACGGTGTTGACGATGACGATGAAGCAAGTGCCTTTGTGGTGCCACAGACCACGGACTTGGCCATTACAAAAGTGGTGGACCGAATGGAACCCAATATTGGCGATGAGGTTGTTTTTACCATCACCGTGACCAATCAAGGTAATGTTCCTGCCACCCATATCGGTATTGAAGACCAATTGCCCAGCGGGTATCGATTGGTTGCTTCTTCTGCCACAGTTGGAATTTATGATGCTGCCGGAGGTTTTTGGGAAATGGACAGCTTACAAGTTTCTGAAACCGCACAACTCGACCTTACCGTAGAGGTTTTGGATGTTGAGGATTACCTGAACACAGCCAGTTTGGCTTTTGTGGATCAATTGGACACCAATTCTGCAAATGATTCTGCCGAAGCTTTTGTAGAACCTACCTGTTTGGTGGTGTACAACGAATTTTCACCCAACGGCGACGGGGTCAATGAGTTCTTTACCATTGATTGTATTTCCAGATACCCGGGCAATGTACTTAAGGTGTACAACCGCTGGGGCAATATTGTATATGAAAAACGGTCCTACAACAATGATTGGGACGGAACGCCCAACGGCCGCGCCATTGTACAAAAAGAAGACCAATTGCCCGTGGGCACGTATTATTATGTGTTGGATTTGGGGGATGGCTCCGAACCCAGAACGGATTGGTTGTATATAAATCGATAGAAAAGGGTATGAACGGCGCAAATAAAATATCGCGAATGAAAAAACGAATGGGACATACCTATCTTGTGGTTTTACTATTGGGATGCTGCACAGTTTCTGCACAGCAAGACCCACAGTTTACCCAGTATATGTACAACACCATGAGCGTGAACCCGGCTTATGCTGGTTCGCAAGGCTACCTTACGGCTTTGTTGATGCACCGTTCCCAATGGGTAGGTGTAAACGGCGCACCCAATACGCAGGTTTTGGCGGTGGACAGCCCTTTGGAAAACAAGCTTGGCGTAGGGGGAATATTGGCCCATGATGCCCTGGGACCTTCTTCTGAGATATTTGTGGATGGAAATGTTTCCTACACCATTCAGTTGGACAGTACGAACAGAAAATTGTCCTTTGGATTGAAAGTAGGGGGAAGGTTGTTTGATGTGGATTTTTCCAAAGGGTTGACCGAGGACCCTGATGTGGCCTTTCAAAATAATATAAAGAGTAAATTCTTTCCCACCATTGGGGCTGGATTGTATTATCAAACAAGGGATAGTTATTTAGGTTTTGCGGTGCCCAATTTCTTTTCGCAAAAACATTATGATGGGGAAGAACAGGAGATTGCGGCAGAACGCTTGCACTATTATTTTATTGGGGGCAAGTTTTTTGAGCTCACTCCAGAGATAGTGCTCAGACCTGCCTTCTTTGTAAAATGGGTGCCCGGTGCCCCGATGATCGCCGATGTGTCTGTAAATGCTGTCCTTCGGGAAACATTCACTTTTGGGGTGGCCTATCGGTGGGATGACTCCTTTTCAACCCTACTAGGCCTTCAAATTACGCCTAACCTAAATGCAGGATACGCTTATGATCTTACTACCTCCAATTTGGCAAATTATACTGGGGGTTCGCACGAAATTTTTCTACGGTATCAGTTCAAGGAGCTGAAAAAACCATCTGAATCACAATGATTTCAGCGCAGAAAACGTAAAACCAAATAGCAACATAACCTCATGCATGCAAGAGGGTGTCCAAAAAGTCAATTTTCGTCAACCTGAACTTGTTTCAGGTTCCCATAATGATTTGTTTTCAGTATGGTGAGATTCTGAAATAAATTCAGAATGACGTGTTTCTATACTTTTCAGACACCCTCTTTTTTTACGAAAAAATTCGGTGCGGTGCAACCTTTTCATTTTTGATTTGTCATTGGGATAGAATGAAATAGGATTATTTTTAGCCGTCATTGAATAACCGTCCGGAATTTTTGGAAGCAAACGTACGTTTTACGCACCAAGCTTTGGTGGAGCAAAGCAGAGAAGGGAACCGCAACGCGCAATACCAGTTGTATGGATTGTATGTGGATGCCATGTTCAATGTTGCCATGCGCTTATTGACCATCCGGGAGGATGCGGAGGACATTATTCAGGAGAGTTTTGTGGAAGCCTTTAAAAAATTGGACTCTTTTCGATTTGAGAGCACATTTGGGGCATGGTTAAAACGGATTGTGATCAACAAGAGCATCAATCACCTGAAAGCAAAGCGATTGTTGCTCTCATCCATGGAAAATGAAGGGGAATGGGTTGAAGAGGAACAAGAAGGGGAACCAGACCAGTTTGAAATTGAAAAGATAAAAATGGGTCTTGGTCAATTGCCGGAAGGATACCGACAGATCATAACACTATACCTGATTGAAGGGTATGACCATGTGGAAATTGGCGAAATCCTGGGAATAACAACGTCCACCTCCAAATCGCAATATCACCGCGCTAAAAAGAAACTGATTCAAATTGTAAACGAGCTATGATGGACAATTTTGAAAAACATATTCGGGAAAACAAACAGGCCTTTGACACCCACAAAGTGGACAAGGACAAATTGTGGCAAGGAATCGCTTCCCAATTGGATGAAAAACCAAAACCCAAGGTGATTCCGCTATGGAAATCAAGGAAACTATGGGTCGCGGCTTCAATCGTACTCCTAATGGGACTGTCATTGATGACATTTTTCACCATGAACACTTCAAACCAGAATAGGGACGCCTATGCCAATGAAGAACTTTTGGAAATCGATATGCATTACCAACATTTGGTACATCAACAGGTGCAATTGGTAAAGGACCATCCCAAATTATCCGATGAGGATAAGGAAGAGTTCCTGTCTTTTATGGATGAACTGGATGAGGAATACCAACAATTAAGAATGGAAATGCGAAACAACCTCGGCAATGAGCGGGTCTTGCAAGCTATCGTGGAAAACTATAAGAAGCGTATTGAACTGATTGAAAACTTATTGAAACAGATCAATGCGTCCAAAAAAGAAATGGATTATGAAGGGTATGTTTTATAAGAACACATTTGTAACGGTAGGTCTGTTGCTGTTTACTTTGGCGGTCTTTGCCCAAAGTGAACAAAGCAAGCGATGGGACAAGACCTATGATCTTTCCCCTACGGGGAAGGTGCATATTGAGAACAAGTATGGGAATGTGGTCATCAATGGATGGGAGAAAAATCGGGTGAAGGTTTCCATTGCTATCCAGGTGAACCATAGGAAGGATGAAAGTGCGGAGAAACTGTTGGACCGGATTCAACCCAAAGCCGTACAGGCGGGGAATTTTATCCAGTTCATTTCGGAAATCAAGGATCGGGACGCCAACATATTTGCTAAATATTTCAGCAAGGCCAATCCTTTTGACTTTGATAAATCCAACGTGCAAATTGATTATGAGGTGTATCTGCCTATTAATGCCGAACTCAACATCACCAATAAGTTCGGGGACATCATCATAGATTCTTGGAAAGGGGATCTGGAAACCGATCTACAGCATGGAGACATATATATCAACGGAAACATCTCAACGGCAAAAGTGGACATGCGCTTTGGAAAGCTCAATGCCAGAAATCTGGATTATGGAAATATAAAGATGGACAACGGGACCATAGATATTGAAAGTGCGCAAAAGTTGAAAATAATCAGTAGTGGCAGTGATATTCGGTTGGGAGCGATTTCAGATTTGGAACTATACTCCAGTAAGGATGAGGTGGAACTGGAATCGATAGATGCGCTACGTGGGGATTTTAAATTCTCCAATGTGGACATTGCCAGTGTAACAAATGAGTTGTTCCTCACACTAAGGATAGCGGAGGTGGACATCCAAAAGATTGTGAAACCGGATGCAAATATCAACATTGTGCAGGAATCCTCGGAGATCAATATGAACGTTACGGGCATGTCCTTTGATTTTAAGGCGACTTTGGAGCAAGGGCTTTTACGGGTTCCCAAGACCTTTTCCAACATTAACACGCATGTCACCAATGAAGGGAGCAAGATCAGGGATATTACGGCAAGATACGGAACAGGTGACCGGGGCGATTTCTCTATCAATGGAATAAAGGGAATCATTGTACTGACCGATTGATTTTTTGAAAAATCAGAAAAAAATAGATGTAAGTGCAACCCTTTCAAATTTTGAATGTCTTTAGAATGAAAATCAAAAAACGGAACATGATACAACTAAAACCTTTACTTCTACTTTTGCTGTTTGGAGGTATGGCATGGGGCCAACAAACTCAGGACAATGCGGATTATATTGAATTTAATGATCGAAAAAATGTGGTGCACGGCGTGTACTTGGGGCTTACCACGTATTATGGAGAGATCAAGGGCAAGTCCACCTATCTCGGTGGGCTAAAAGTGGCCTATGTGGCCAACCGACAGTTTGAGGTTGGTTTCTCCGGGGTTTTTCTCTATTCGGAACAGGATAATCCAAGGACGCTCAATGAGGATTTGATTGGTGGCTATGGCGGTATTCATCTGGAACCCATACTTTTTAGCAAATCAACCGTTAACCTTTCTTTTCCCTTATTGATTGGAGCAGGGGGCGTTGGATATTTCGGGAATGATTTTGAGGATCGTATCGGGGATGTTGATGAGGATGATATTGATGCCATTTTTGTGGCAGAGCCCGGGGTTAGTCTTCTCTTCAACATATCCAGATACTTGCAATTGGAAGCAGGGGTAAAGTACCGTTTTTCCAGCAAGTTGGAATTGGAGGACAGTCCGCTGCGCAACATCAATGGGTTTTCAGGAGGAATCGGCCTGAAGGTAGGCGTTTTCAATATGGGGAGAAATCGGTATAAAAAGCATTTGAACGATGGCCTATAAATCAAAAAACAACGAACAGTCAATCCATAAAGGAATCCTGGCCAATCACGTCTTCACCCAAAATGGGGCAGTATTTCTGCGAAGTGCCCAGAATGTGGGCATGGACGATTGGTCTCCCATTAATTTCCATTGGATGCCCGTCTTAAAATTGGAACGGGAGTTGGGATCCTAACAATCATTTTACATCAAAAAACGAACAGCATGAGAACAATTAAACATGCCCTGACCGCTATGGCGATGGGGCTAATGGCGACTTCCTGTGTACAGGAAACGGTTTGGGTTTCTGAAGAGGTGTCCACCAAAAGCTATGATTTTGAGAACATAACAGCACTTCAGGTTGCAACGGATTTTAACGCTTATGTTACCTTTTCGGAAACCCAGGAGCGTGTGGAAATTGAAGCCAATGATAATCTATTTAAGCGGATGGATGTCTATATGGAAGGCAACAAATTGGTGGTGAAACTGGAGAACAATATTAGGGTGAAGGGAAGGGAGACCTTGAACCTTTACATCACTACAAATAACATTTCTTGGTTCAAGGCTTCTTCGGATGCGGCCATTTTTTTGGAAAACCCGCTCAATACCAACAATGTTTACATTGATCTGAGTTCCGATGCCCACTTCATTGGAGACATTGTTGTCGATGATTTTGAACTTAGGGCAGAATCTGATAGCGATGCCGAACTTTATTTGGAAGCCACAAATGCCTATCTGGACCTTTCATCCAATGCTTATTTGGATGGAGAGACCACTATTGAAAATGCCATTGTCCGACTTTCTTCGGATTCCACGGTGGATGTATTGGGCAATGTTGATCATATGGATGCAGTACTATCTTCAGATGCTGAGTTGAAAGGTTTCGGTTTGCATGTCAACGACCTTAAAGTGGAGCTGTCTTCCGATAGTGAGGCCTATTTGACGGTTTTTGAGACCATTGATATTGTTGCGAGTTCAGACGGCAGGTTGTACTACAAGGGGGATGCCGAAATAGTACGACAAATTTTGTCCAGCGGTGGGAAGCTCATCAAAAAGTAAGAGCATCCCTTTAACGATTCCCAAAAGAATGGGATAGCTTGCCTGAAAACTAATACCTTTGAAAGAGCAAAAGCAAGATTTCATGGAAAGGAATGAACTCTATCCCATTTTTTTAAAGGTATCCAATCTAAATGTGCTCATTGTGGGCGGGGGCAATGTGGGTCTGGAAAAACTGACATTTTTGTTGAAGTCCAGTCCCAATGCCCAAGTACAGATGGTGGCTCCTGAGTTTTTGGAAGAAACACTGGAGTTGGCACAAAAGCACAATGTGGAAATTACCAAGGCGAAATATCACGAGCAATTTTTAAAGGGAAAGCATATTGTTGTTGCCTGTACGGACAAAGTTGAAGTGAATGAACAGGTGTACCACGATTGTCGGGAGCGAAGTATTTTGGTGAATGTGGCGGACAATCCTCCGTATTGTGATTTTTATATGGGCGGAATTGTGACGAAGGGAAATGTAAAGGTGGCCATTTCCACAAATGGAAAATCACCAACCACCGCGAAGCGTTTGCGGCAGTTTTTTGAGGACGTGCTTCCGGAGAATATTGATGACTTGGTTAAAAATCTAAACACGTATCGGGACACCTTGAAGGGCAATTTTGAGGAAAAAGTGGACGCCCTGAACGAGTTTACCAAGGGATTGTTGGACACAAAACCCGATAAGGATAAATCTTAAATGGTTAAAAATTGGAGCAGGGGTTTATAAACGTTTCATCGCTTCAATAAGGTCGTCTTTTTTTCTGGGAGAAATGTTTACATTCATGTCGTTGCTCATAATGATGTAACCACCATCGGATTTAATGTATTTTTTTACTTCATTTAGGTTGATAAGGTAGCTGTTGTGCACGCGCATAAACTGTTGGTCGGCCAGTAGGTTTTCATATTCCTTCAAATGCTTGCTCACCAATAATGTGTTGTTGTTTTTGAGAATAAAACAGGTATAGGAGCCATCGGCTTTGCAAAGAATTATGTCTTCAATGGCTATAAATTCCATGCCGGCAGTGGTGGCAAGACAGATTTTTTCTTGTTTGTTGGAGCTACTTGAGAGGCTTTGCATAAGAGTATCTATCTGCTGTCGATACACATTGGTATCCATTCGGGTTCTGGCTTTTTCAACGGCATCTTGTAATTCGTCCAGATCAACGGGCTTTAGCAAATAGTCCAAAGAGCTGAACTTTATGGCCTTTATGGCATATTTTTCAAAGGCTGTTGTAAATATGATTTCAAAACTGGGCTCTTTTATTTGTTCCAGAACATCAAATCCTAATCCGGGTTGTAGTTCAATATCCAGAAATACAACATCTGGACTATAGATAGAAAGTACTTTAACAGCTTCTTTCACAGAACTGGCGGTGGCAATTACTTTAACATCTTTGCAAAACTCCTCGAGCATGGACCTTAGAGTTTCCCTACTATGTTTTTCATCTTCTATGATTACTACTTTCAAGATCATTCGGTTGTTTTTTGGGTTACTAGATTTGTGGTTATTCTCATTTGAAATGGGTTGCCATGGATGGTAAATTGGTTTTTGTTCGGCCCTTGTCGGGATGAACAAACAATTCAAACTTTTTGGGGGGTTTGTTAATTGTTTTGATTGTATATCCCCCAACACCGCAAACACCTACCTTACAACTATATTGGTTTATGTTGGGGCCAAGTTTTTCTATACCAGCCAAAACCGATGAAAGAATACTAATCTCCAGAATAGTGCCTATGGGATACGTAGTAAAATAAACCCGTGCAAAGGATGATATGAATAAAAACATAACCAGTGCAGTGACCGGGATTGCACGGTACATTTTTAAGATTTCTTTTTTGCCCTTATAAAGCATGGCGAAAATTTCATAGAAAAGATGTATGAAATTTGGAAAAAGAGAATTTGAACAACCTAAAATCATCTTAGCAATCAAAAGCAGTATTTTCTTATAAAACTTGAAAGAATAATATTTTTTAATATCTTTGGGAACAAGGGAAATACTTCTTTTTTCATTTAATTGGCACACTTAGTTTGTCTTCATTGCAGAATGAAGTAATTAGATTAAGTTATGGAAATTTTTCCATTTTCATCCAAATAATAATCCTTTCAAAGATTTTTCAAGAGATATTTATTGGGTCGGTACCAGTGGTTTATGTTGTTTTACTGGGATAAGACAGGTATTTAGGACTAATGCAGATATCGTGAAAAGTAGGCCCGTCTGTCTTTAGTGGTATTGGCTAACGGCAATTGTTCTCCTATTGGGACTTGGGGGAAGTGAGGATGGAATATGCCTTAGAAACACTGAAATAATTATTGAAATTGGCTAGGGTGAGGCTGTCATGGTATAGAGGTTTTTTTTATTGTATTGGTTGAATGTTTATAGTAGGTAAAACTCACCACTTTCTTTTTCCAATATCACTGTTGCGCAGCATAACCCCATACTAGCTATCAGCCCTACTAAAAAGATACTTGTGGTGAGTTGTTTTTTTATTGTGGACAAGTGCAAAGTTGTCTTGAGCCAAAAGAAAAGCATGGGTATTGGGCTGCACTATCTTCATCGCCAGAACTGAAGATAATGACATGGTTGTCTGTGTGCAGCCCTGTAATTGTTTTTCCTTTAATTTCATGTATTGCACTCTATTTTGAGTAAATCTAATTGGGTTCTTCGTAACAAATAGGTATAAGTTGACGTAAATAGGTTTTGGATTTATAAATAGCCCTTTTGGGTTTATGGAACTAATGTAAAAGCGGGATTCCTTTTTGGGAAATCCCACTTTTCAAGTACATGAACACTAATAGTATTTTTAGGCCGTGGAACATAATTCCTGGTCTTGATGTTTAAACGAGGTCACTTTACGCTGTCTCTTTTTGGGCATTGGGGCTATAAAATGACCTTTAAAGTCTATTGCGGCTATATTGCTGAAATACCCCAGAATGTCCTCATAATCATTTATATTGATACCTGCCTTCATAAGGCCTTTGTGAATGGGGGATTTTTCCGGTTTGGCTCCCCAATCACCATAAATTCGTTTATCCCGTGATCTTATGATAAGGATTTTCAACTTGCTCAAATGCCAGGAAGGAATATAAAAGTTGGAGACCCCATCATTAAGGGATTTGAAGGTGACGTATACCTTGCCCACATTTTTATAGACATTTGCGGTGTACCCCAATGAGGCATTGTTGAATGGGAGCTTTAAACAATTGTCTTCGGACTCCAGATAAAAAAGAATTGGATTATTGTACAGCACCTCCTCTGTAATTTCGGGAACATCTATTGTAAATGACCAGCCCGGTAGTTGATGGGTTACATCAAAGGACAGTAGTTCCACAGTATTGCACGATAATGGCCCGGAATGAGCTTTATCATAGTCCGCTGTGGAAGATGATCTGTTAAAAAGATAAAGGGGATATCCTATAATTATCGCCGCACATACAAGAGTCCATATGATGGTAAACAGTTGCATAATTCTTTCTTTGGTTTAAAAATTTGGGAACGTTTAAATCTTATACAAGTAACAAATAGTAGAGCGATAAATAGGTGATGAATAGATAGATGGGCGTTCTCAATTGACAGATGATTTCCCTACGATTAAATGCGCGTTTTTATGGATGAAATGCACCTGAACAAAGTGTTTAACCTTACCCCAAGCTATTTAGGGGTTGGGGGCATTGCTTTTTTAAGAGGAATTGGCCTGTTGATTACTTTTTGGGTATGGGGTAAGTAAAGAACAAGCCAATCCAACCATCCGGGGATACCGTTTGCCCCTATGTTTCTACATCTGAATTTTCATCTGAATGTTCCAATTGTCCAATAACGGTCATTACATCATAGTTGGCGATTTTCCGTGAACTATAATTCCTTTTGATATGATTCAAATAGGTATGTATCTCCAGGGTGTAATAGTTCTCCAGCTCGAATATCGATTCGTCATCTTTGGTGATTTCAGAGTACTCCTCTGTTTTTCGATTGCCAAATGATCGTGCATTGTAAACAATCTTATAGTGGTTGTTCTCTTTGTCCATCCATTCAATGGTCACCTCTATAAAATCGTCCATTCTTTCCCTTAACCGATACGTTGCTTTTTTAGGGATATTTCCTTTTTCATATTCAGATTTTACTAAATCCAAAATCCATTTTTCAAGAAAGCTTTCTCTCATTTCAATTATGTTTAGGTATTCTGATTTTATCCCATAAATGGGATTTGTATTATTTATTTGTTTTGAGGATGAGGGTTTGGCGTTCCCAAAAAGGTTTGAAGAATACCCTAGGTTTTGTTAGGGTCATTCACTTTTTCATGGAAGTTTTAAGCCTTTTGGGCCTAGTGGTTCTTGGGAACTTTTTTGGAAGGTTGACTAAAGACCTCCTAATTGAGGTGAAAAAGGGATCTTATAAGTTTTATCCATGAAATAGTTTCGATTAGTTTGATGGGGATCAGTTCATGTTCAATATATTTTTTAACCAGTTGATAGTATGTTCCCTCGCTTGTTCACTTTCAGGAATATCGTCAAAGTCAAAACCATGTGATGCACCTTCGTAGTATGCCATTTCCACAGGAGCCCCTTTATCTGTAAGGACATCTATAAGACAAAGGGTGTTTTCAGTGAGGTTATCATTGGAAGGTATTTGATAGAGCATGGGAGCATAAGGATAAAACACATTTTCTTCCAGAACTTCCAAGCCGCAAGGGTGTTTGCCCCAATAGTTGTACCCCACGGAACCTCCATAATAAAACACACCTCCGGCAAAGCCTACTTCTGGCTTGGGTAGTGGGGGCAATATGCCATCCGAGGCATCATAGGTCTTGCCATCCTCACTCTGTGTCCATTCAAAATCTTTTGGGATCTTATCCGTGTCGATTAGGGTGGAGGCCACTGCGGTGGCTCCATCAGAAAACCCTAGTAAGGCGATGTCTTTTTTACGTACAACAGGAGTTCCGTCTTTGTATTTTAAATTTTGTAAAAGCGTAAGAGTGGCATTGGCGTCCCTGGGCCGTACAAATTGGGCACTTATTCTTATGTTATCAGGAAGTTCCCTCCATACTCCCGTTCTCTTGGTTACACCTCTTCCCGTATAGCTGTCCACAAATGCCCCAACAATACAATTTTCAGCTAAAATGTTTTGCCATTCTGTAAACTGGCCAGACATAACCTTGCTGTCCGGGGTGTTCTGATACCACAGTCCATAGGAGCCGTGCATGACCACTACGGCAGGATGGTTTTCATGGTTGCAATCCGTTGGAATCGATAGATAAACGGGAACTTTCATATTGTCCACCAAAATGTTCACAATGGTATCTGTGGTGGTGGCGGTAACTTCAATTTCCCCAACTTCGGTAACCAAGGGAAAAGCATCCCTATCGTTACTGCAGGAAGAAAAAAAGATTAGAATACCAAAAAAGATAAGTAGGTTAAGTTTTCTGGATGTGTTTGGGTTTTGTCTCATAGTAGAATCGTATTTAATTATTAATAAGTACAAGTGCAATTTGAAATGCCTTGGAAAAGATCCACACCTAAGGTTATTACGTGTGTACCCTTTGAATATCCCAATAGTTCATTCATGATTACCTGATAGGAATATCCAAAGTAAAAATCTCCCTTTTTCAGCCCTATTATTGGGGCAACATATAAGGGGCTCCCCAGTTGATCGTTTAAAAATCTGTAGGTAAAACCAGCATAATAGTAGTCAAGAAAATCATACCACTTAAATTTAGTGTTGACATCGGTTACAGAACGCTGGCCATTTTCAAAATACTGGAAGAATATTGAGGGTTCAATTTCAAAATCGGCCCTTCTGCTTCTGCGATAGGTATACCCAGTATATAGGTAGTAATTTCGTAGCGTATTGGGTTCAAAAACCTGATTGAACTTTTGGACGTCCTTGTTCAAGATATTTGAAGCATTAAGGCTCAAGTAATAACTTCCCCTTCTATACAAGGTGCCGATGTCAAAATTTGGATTGCTCGAAGACCGATCGTTTATAATGGCTGAATCATCATTTGGGTCAAAGTTTTCAATATCTATTCTAAACTGGTTGAGGTTAAAAGACAGGGCAAAGGAGAAATAATGATCATCATATTTATTAATGGTTAGGTGATGCGCAAAGGAGACCTTTCCTCCACGTTGTTTCGTTTCACCATTGGAATCATTGTAGATTACCATACCAATCCCCGATCGATTTCCCAATCTTACATCTGCCGACAAGGATTGGGTATCAGGAGCATCCTTGATACCCACCCATTGGGTAACCCCGTTCATCCTCACCTTTACATAATTCCCTATTCCAGCAAAGGACGGGGACATCAAAAATGGGTTGTCGGATAAGTATTGGGACAATTGGGGTATGGTCAATTCCTGTCCTTTCATAAGGAATAGATTCATACATATTAAGAAAACTACAATTCGCTTCATTTATCAATTAAATTTTATCTATATAATGTAAAGTGCCCAACGAATTCACGCCCAGACCCATCATTTAGCTTCACGATATACCAATAATCCCCAGAAGGCATTGCATTGGATTCGTATTCCCCATCCCATTCATCTGTTGGGCCCAAAATCTGAATTTTCCTTCCATATCTATCAAAAATGTAAGTTTCGATATCGGGAAACAGTTCGGCATTTCTCGGTGCCCAAGTATCATATTGGAAATCATTGTTCGGAGTAAAGAAATCAGGGATTGTAATGTCCACTAAGTTCATCGTGGTGCTTTGCAAAACTTCACAACCAATACTGTCAACAACTCTTACCGTGAAGGTTCCACTTCGGTCAATGGTATAAGTGTTGGAAGTAGTTCCGCTATTGTCATCAAAATAATAAGTGTAAGGAGCAGTTCCTCCACTAACATTTGCAGTGATTTGATTTACATATTCGCTGGTTAGTGTCAGCTCTAATTGCTCAAAGTTTTCAACATCAAATGGAATCTCTGCCAAGCAACCATTATTGTGCATTATGAATAAACTATGGTCGCCAACACTGATGTTTCCAAAATCTGGACTTAGTATAAAATCATTGGGATCGGTAGAGTCCAAGGCATAGAGCACATCATTGCTAACAGATGGATCAAACAAGGTTACTGCAATGGTGTTTGATGGAAGGTTGGCGTCACACAAATACATCACATCAACAGTACCGCCAAGGTTTGGGCCTCCAGATTGAATGCCAAAATTTGTATTGGTTTGACAACCTGTGTCATCAATCACGCTCATTTCATAATTCCCAGGAGCCAAATCGTCTATAGAGAATGAATCTGTATTGAAAACCATGGGTTCCATATTGTTCAACTGAACTGTAATGGGCAAAACCGCATCACCAATAGTCACCGAAACAGAACCGTCATTCCTTTCCCAACACGTCTCATTTTGAACATTTGTGGTAACGCTAAATCCAGTTATGGTCACCTCAAAACTTTCTTCTGCATCTGGGCAGTTACCTTGTCCAGGGTTGAAGACATAAATCGTCTGAGATGTGTTTATTATATCCCCTGCGAATAGTGGTGTTCCTGTACCACCACTTACAGTAAAATAATTACCATTAGTTAAAGGAGGAAGCACATACGAGTCACATTCGGTGACATCGGGGACCGTGTCTATGACCGGGGCGTCGTTTATGGTGACGGTGACCTGTGCCGTTGCGTCCGTTGCGCAGGGCACTGTCGCGGCCACGGTATAGGTGTACACGCCTGCCCCTGCGAATGCGGGGCTCCATGTGCCCCCTGCGTCGGGGGTTCCCCCCAGCAGTGCGAAAAGGTCTGCTTCGGATAGGGCGGTCCCCTCACAGATGTTGGTGCTGCCGTCGGTCCCTGCATCGGGCTGTGGCTGTTCTGTCACGGTGACCTGTGCCGTTGCGTCCGTTGCGCAGGGCGCTGTCGCGGCCACGGTATAGGTGTACACGCCTGCCCCTGCGAATGCGGGGCTCCATGTGCCCCCTGCGTCGGGGGTTCCCCCCAGCAGTGCGAAAAGGTCTGCTTCGGATAGGGCGGTCCCCTCACAGATGTTGGTGCTGCCGTCGGTCCCTGCATCGGGCTGTGGCTGTTCTGTCACGGTGACCTGTGCCGTTGCGTCCGTTGCGCAGGGCGCTGTCGCGGCCACGGTATAGGTGTACAC
>NZ_LXTT01000028.1 GCF_001683915.1 Allomuricauda sp. CP2A
TGTGTAGCCCTTGTTCCTGTGGAAGCCAAGAAATGCCTATCGGCCTCCTTGGCATCCTCGGAACCGCTCAAAAGCCCATGGGACAAAAAAGTCCCATGCACTTTTTTTGCCCAGGCACGGTATTTAAGTTTGCTGTATCGTTTATTATCATTTGAGATGGTGCATATCATAAAATGAATCCGTTATGGGGGCAATAGGTTGTCTTGACAACCCTACTTAAGATGGTAAAAACAATCGTTCGCTGTTATCCAAGATGTTATAATGTCCATAATTAATTTGATGGTACATTTATACCTTAAATATCCCATTTACTTTCGGTAATAATTTCGTATATTGAAATTCAGAGAATTTCGCAAGTTATGTTTTAAGTATCTTAAAACTACTACTTCTAACGAAGTGAAAAATGCGGTTATACCGTTAAACCAGAGAAATGGCACGTAAAACAGGCAGAAAACCTTTAGGCAATAAAAAGCGGATACATGGCATAGTGCTCCGCTTTAATGATTCGGAACTGCAAATGGTCAAGGAGACCATGGGAACCTACAACCTCGATTTTACCAAAAGGGGAGTAGTGGCCCCTTTTTTAAGGCGGCTGATACTTGATAAACAACAGGCCGAGGACACCAAAAAACTGCCCGGACCTTCGGCAAACCTCATTTATCAAATCAATAGGATCGGCACCAATATAAACCAGCTTACAGCAACTGCACATGCCAAAAATTTGAGAAGCCCATCCGCAAAGTTGGATGCTGAAATCGAAAAAACGAATACCTTATTGATGCAAATTTTGGAACTGTTAAGTGAAAAATTACCATAAATGATCGGTCGTATTCTATATCGCGAGACCGTACATGGGGTATTGAACTATGTTTTTGGAAAGAACGGAAGTACCATTTTGGGCTTTCAGAACACGATATCGGAATTTGGCACCACCCCTAAATTTTTCGCGAATACATTACATTTTCAGGGCCAACGCCATGATTCGGCCAGTCGATATGCCCATATTACCCTCAACCTGCCCCATGGGGAGCATCTTGACGACAAAACGTTCTATAAGGTTGCCAAGGATTATATGGATGAAATGGGATACGGGGAACAGCCCTACGTCGTGGTACGCCATAGCGATACCATCCATGAGCATGTACACCTTGTATCTACCACCGTGAACGAATCCGGTACGCTCATCAATTTGCGCAACGATTACCATAGAAATGTAGCCACCCAAAGGTTTTTGGAGAAAAAATACGGTCTCTCTCCTTCGCCGGGCACAAAGGTTCAAAGGGACCTTCCGAAGTACCGTTTGCCCGAACTACAGCTTTCTGTCGATGAAAATAACGGGACTAAATTCTATATGCAGGATGTAATCAACGGCCTGTTGCAGAAATATAAAGTTCGGGGTTTTGAAGAGCTGGCGCGATTGGCAAAACCTTACCATATCGTCGTAAGGACGATGACCCATGCCAGCGGAAGGGTAGGGGTGGCCTACGGCATCGACAACCAAAAACAATACAATACCCAGTTCATAAACGGCTATGTCGTCCATCCTGAACTGAGTGGGCCAAAACTAAGGACCATCTTTGAAAAATACAGCAAATCAAAGCTTTTACCCATGCACAAAAAACGTTTGGAAAAGCAACTGCTGACCACATTTAAACTCTTCAATAATATTAAGACCGAGGATTTGCCCGATGTCCTGAAATCTTATCAGAACATCGATTGTCAGCTACTATATGGAAGGAATAGGCAATTGGCGGACTTTATTATATATGATAAGTCGGGATATACTTTTAAGGCATCCGAGATAAGCCTGCAACACGATTGGCCCAATAATTCCCGATTGAGTGGAGACCAGTCCTCCGAGACCCACATTGATATTGGGAGTAATCAGTTTAGCCTTGAAATCAAAAAACTGATAAAGAACGCTTTCTACAAATCGTATCTGGGCACAAATAAAAGCAAGGAGCTATTGTCGGAATTTGTTGTAAACAGAAATCTTAAGGACTTGCTGCCACTTATAGCACGTACTGAGCACTATTCTTTTTTGAACCACTATCTAGGTGCAAATAACGGAAAAATGTTGCCCAAGACCCTTAAAAATAGGTTTGATGACATTCGAGCCGAATTCGCGAAGACCGAATCGAAAAGGGAAATCAAAAAACTGGAAATAAGGACGGGGTTGATTAAAAAGGTGCTGGAAAAATCGGTTTTTGACATAACCAACGATACGAACATCGCATTTTATCTACTACGGGGGTTAGGTCTAAAATATCATCACGGCAACGTTACCTTTTTGAATTCTGGCACACATTCCATTCCCCTTACATTGCAAGGAATAATTCCCTCCAATTCCGATGAAGCCTATATTTCCACCGGGTCCATCAACCAAAATGAAAAGGTGTTGGAAATGCTAACAGCGGACGATAGCACAAAAGCCATGGATTTAAATCCAACATCATTTTTCCTGCCGATATTGATGCCGGAATTATATGGGAGCATGACCAAAACGTTTCGAACGGGTTACGAGAAAAAGAGTTTAAAGGCCTTTCATAAGGCAATGGAAGGATTCAATATCCTATTTGAAAAATCCCCAACCGATTATATAAGGCTTTTCAATGCCAGAGGTTTCTTTTTTGAAGCACGGGGAGATAAAATCCATGTAGCATCCATCTATTCCAAATATCCGGTCAGTGTTCCATTACGTAAAAACACTAATGAATATCTCAGTTCCCTGAAAAATTTGGATGATGTACTGAAAGAACAACGCACGGCCATGGATAGTATAAAAAAGCAGGGACGAGGGCAGCTTAAAAACCTATGGGTCTCTTATTTAATGGAAAAGCAGTGGTACGGAAAGGTTGCCTACATAATGGTCTATGAAGGTATTCAACCCAATTTACATCCTGAAACGATGGAGTACCATATGGAAAACGGCTTACGGGAAAAATTGATCGAGATGTCAAACCGAAAAGTTAGTGCCGAACAGGCCTCATTGCTACGAAAAAGTGTTTATGCATTCAGTTCACTTCTAGGTGGCGATTATAAAGAAGAAGACGTCTTTAACGGGTTTAAGGACGAGTTTACTGACTACTCGAAATATAAATCTTTATTTATCTAGGAAAAGACACCTTATCGGGATTTGGTTTTGGCGAAACACTTTTTCAGACAACAGGCTGGTACCTATAAGTACCACCATCCACCAAAGCTACGACCCGCGACGTGGTCGACTCGGTAATCTGCGAAACACTGTCGGCATAGAATAGTCTTACGATAACTTTTGGGTTGTTGAAATAGGGTGGTTCCCCTCTCAAGGGCTGCCCTTCGTCAATTCCGGCTATGAACATGACCTGGCCTATGGATTGCCATGATTTCGCCTTGATGAAGAACCCATATTTCAATTCAGCTTCGTAGTATTGTTCGTAAATATTTAAAAGACCATCAGAATTCATACCCTGCTTATTTTAAGCTCCTTGTATCACGGAGAATTTTATTAATAAAGTGTTTCAAAAAACATGGCTAGTGTCGTTAATTTAGAAGTTGAAGCCAATGTCATGATTTTGGGGACGCAATAAAAATTGATTATTTGCGCCTCTTATTTTCAACTAAATATCCCAAATTCTTTAATTATCCCTAAGAGCTTGACTTTTCGAAAAGCCAGTTGGAGTTAACCAAAACTCCATCACTCCATGCCGAGATTTTTATATTTTTTATCGAGGATTTTCTAGTCCGTTTTAATCTCACATCATAGACATTTGCTCTTTCGTCGTTTAGTTCTCGTATTGAGTGCCATATCTTTTGGACTACGAGTTTTTCTCCCAGCTCTATTTTTGATCTAGGGTCCTTTGAAATTACTGTTAGAATATCCCCAGGTCTTGCATTGAACCATAGTCTGGCCTGTTTCAAATTTTCCTCAACTTTGGCTTTTTCCTTACTTTTACGCCAATTTGGGTAAAGAAGTCCTGAACTTGATAAGGATTTATATTCCGAATTGGTCAATCCATTTCTACACCAATCGGCGAACTCAAGTAATTCTTCCATGGTAAACTTTTTTGCGGGACGCTTCATTTTATTGGTTTGAAATATAAAGTCATTGAAATATTGAATTGGTACACGAGTTTAAATTTCCCATCGTAACCTGGTTACTTATATCCAATACGTTTTCTGGGCCCGGTCTCTTTGACGATAAGCTTTTTGATCGCGTCAAAGACCACTTTGAACTGCTGGTCGTATTTCCGTTCCATAGCCAGTATTTGTTTCTCCAGCTCCTTGTTCGATTGAAAAAGCTTTCTGAGTTGGACAAAGGTTCTCATTATAGCGATATTGACATCAAGTGCCTTTTGGCTTCTAAGTACACTGGAAAGCATAGCCACCCCTTGTTCGGTAAAGGCCATGGGAACGGCCCCACCTAAAATACTTCTGTTGGGTATCACATTCTGTGATACCAGTTCATCTATCTCAGGGACGCTGAGCTCGAACATGAAATCCTCCGGAAACCTGTCGAGGTTCCGTTTGACCTGCTGTTTTAACGATCTTGTTTCCACTTCGTATAATCTTGCCAAATAAAAATCCAAGATTACCTTGTGCCCCCTTAAATAATGGATTGTTTCGGCAATGGTTTCTGATACGATCTTTGTCATATTTGGTCGGTTTTGGGGTATCACAAATTGTGATACCCCTCTTTAAATTTTCTTCTTGAAGGTCATTAAGGCATCCACTATAGAGGACTCCAATTCCTTATATTCCTCCTGTACATCCGTTTGGTACACCACGTTCTCGCCGATATTGTGCTTTTCGATAAACTCGTTATCGTACGAAAAGATCCACATCATATTATAGCCCAACGTATAATAATATAGTGCCAGCTTTATAGTGGTAAGGGAAATGGTTCCCCTTTCGACGTTCGCGATGGTCATGGGATTCATATCAAAACGCTCCGCAAGTTTTTTCATTGAGAATTGACTCGTAATTTGATTGTCGGTGTCCTTCTTGACCAGTTCTTCGCGTATCATACGCAAACGCTCCCCGATGTAAGCAAAGTCCTTCTTTGACCCTTTCATGATTTTTTCTATATCTTCCATACTATTTAGTTTACTAGTTTATATGACACTTCAGCTATCGGCATTCTTGATTGGTGAATTTGAGGCTATGCTAAGTTGCTATTCATTATTCTTCTTTGGTTTCGACCGGAAAACTCGAATATAAAGCCTCCAGATCCTCTTGTTCGGCAGCGGCGAACAAATTCACTTCCTGGCTTGCCGACACCTTTTCGAATGTCGGGATTTGATGGACCTTTAAGAACGCATCTGCCAATTCCCTGCTCGGCTTCTTACGATATTCTTTCATGAAATGCGCTGCGATGGCCTCTTCCTTCTCTAGGGATTCCCCGATCTGATCACCCATTTTATTTTTATCGAAAACGGTGGATTCGAGTTGCTTTCCCGTGCTTATCAAATATTCCTCCTGAACTAAAGTATCGATATCCTTAATGACTTTCAAAAAATTGATATCCAACACATTATCGATTTCCTTGTCAATGTACATCCGGTCCACTAACTTAAAAATGAAAGCCTTTAGATCTTCTTTTGAAGTTTTCCTTCTTGAAAGCTCTTCCAAACGGGGCAGGTGGTCAAAAAGTTTCAGTTCACGTACCAATGCTATGAACTGCATACGTTTTATGGTATTGGAATAGTGCTTATGGGCAAACTCCTTTAGATATACATTGTAAAAATCAATATAGTCCAATTGCTGGAAATCGATTGCATGGACATTATCGAAAAAATCAAGGGTCCCAATAAGTCGTAGCTTTCCTTCGACCAACTCTTTATGGTTCTTGCATTTAAAATGGGTATGTACGGGAATATCGTATCTACCTTGAATTTTCTTCGAGGCCATATTAGGTCTTATCTGGCCGAAACATAGTTTTTGTTCAATGGGATTTTCAAAGGTGTCGGCAACGATTCCCCCAAAATGACCTGTGGACATGCTCGTAATCTTACTCTTCGGCAGCAGTTCGGAGAGAATGGTACTATAATTGACCGTAGTGTCGTTATTGGAAACCGTTTTGCTCTTTTTTTCCTGATGTATCCTACCGAATATTTCACTTATCCGTCTTGCGGTTTCTCCTTTGGCGGCCCCACTGAAAACGTTCGAGCAATTGTCGAATATAACCTCCGCAAGTTCTCTACCGTAATCCGCGATCAGTTGCGTGACGCTCTGGATGCCCAATATGGTAGCGATATAGTGCGACCTTCCGGTATCGATTATCTTTCGAAGCCCCATAATAAAGACAGTCGGGACTTCATCGAAAATCAATCCTAACGGTCTTCCCCCGGGTTTATTGACTACTTGCAAGGTCTTATTGATGTAGAGGCCGATAGGGGCCGCGTAGACTTCCGAACGGTCAGGATTGTTTTGGATACACACGATTTTAGGTTTTTTGGGATTGTTGATATCCAGGCGAAAATCGTTACCGGTCATGATATAGTAGATTTCCTTGTTGGCCAACATCGATAGTGAAATTTGTGCGCTCGCGGTCTGCCCTGCCAATTGCTGGCCCGCTTGTCTTTCCATGGCATCCTTAAATGGAATCATCAAGGTGCGTACCTCCAGGTCCTGCATCATGATTTCCAACAGGTACTCGATGTTGACCATGGATAAGGTAATGGCGTGGGGAAGCGTACATATGTTCTTGCCCAATTCCTCGGATTTCTTCTTCAAGTACCAAATCAGTCCCGAAACGAAACTTATGGCGCTCTTCGCGAAGAAATCGCTGCGCTTTATCCAATCCTTGTTCAGGTTTTTCATGATAACGGTGGCCGCATCCGCAGCATCGGACTGGTTCTTCATCAAATACGGATCGATGGGATTGCAACGGTTCGACTTTTCGATGTTATCAAAACTTATGACGTAGAATTCCGGAATTTTTACGGTTCGGGGGACCTTGTCATTTTCGGGCCGTTCCCTTTTTCTTCTGAGGTAGTTGTAGGCGATTTTGCTCAGGGTGTCGAATTTAAAATCATAGAGCAGCATGGTAAAATCCTTTTCTATCATTTGCTCGATAATTTCCTCGATCAAGGCAAAGGACTTTCCGCTACCTGGCGTACCGATAATCAACAAAGCGCGAAAAAGGTTGACAAAATTTATCCAGCCCTTTCTTAATCTCCCTTTATACCTATATTCATAAGGTATGTTTACCGAATGTTCGGTGTCCACACGTTTTTCCGTTTGCCGAAACATCTCGTTCCGGTCATTGAAAGGGTCGTCATCGACCATGTTGCCGAAATTCATCGTTTGGAAAATATGAACCGTACCGGACACGGTAAATAGGAACCCTAAAAAATAGAGACCTGCGGACAACCACAACATACCGATATGGTTCGTTTTAAAATATGCAGATATTAAAAGAAGCATACAGCCCATACCAAAATACGAAAGGCCACCGGAGAGCGATTTGCCTTCCTGTTTTTTAGGGTTGTATAACAAGACCGCACCAAAAATGCACATCACCAACAATCCCCTGCTTTTCAGGGGGCTTTGTAAGGGTCCAAATCGCATCAAGAACCGATAAACTATTTCGGAAAGATTGGAATCCAACTGCCGGTCCTGCAGGATGGGATAGTAGCCCGTAAAACCTATTACCGTAAATACCAGCACGGATAGTAGCATTGCCGAAAAAGCCAGATTCTTGTCCTTCATGTTGAAAACTTCAGGGTTGGAATGAAATTGAAGGACTAATTGAACATACGTTCCTTCCATTGCTCTACCACTATGTTGGACGCAAGGACGAAAGATACTTCATTCGACTTTATGTAGTCTATGGTCTTATCCATCAATAGACCGGCCTGATCGTTGATGAATTGGGCATAGGTATCCGCTTTTTGCAGACGGTGCTTTAGTTCGATATCGTTCTCTTCGACGAGTTCGTCCAAGAGGGCGACATAATATTGGTTGTCCTGTAGTTCTTCCGATAGTGGTTCCATGATATTCATGCGATATGGTTTTGTAAGTTATCGTTTTTCTTTGTTCTTTCATCCTCCCTTTCCCTGGAAAGAAAAGCGGTGTTCTTAAAATGGGAGACAATGGCCAAATAGGGGATGGCATACGTATAGGTCAACCCGAAATCACATTCGACGCCATTTGGCTTTATGGACTTGATGGTTCCTTTGTTCGTTGCGCCCTCTGGACCCTTGGGCGATTTCAATTCGATTTGATCGCCAATCCCCAATTCCTTGGGTACGACTTTTTCCATTTTTATAAATTTTGTTTTTTTCGAAACCATGAGGTCGTCGTTCCAGTCCTTTCCGTTTGATTTATGGATGTTGGCGGTAAAAGGGAGATACAGGCCGTTAATGGCGTCGAGTAAGGTCTTGAATACATTTTGTTGCCGTATGATATGGGTAGTATTGATTACTTCCTGTAAAGAGAATTCCAAAAGCAATTTATCGGAGAACCCCACACATCGAACCAAACCAAAAACATGGTTATCCCTACGGAGGTCAGAGGTCAATTTTTCCTCCAAGAGATTTTTGTGGGATGCAATCCGATTTCGCACTTTTTCAGTATAATGGATGCTCAAACTGACATTGCCATTTTTGAACGAGGCTTCCGCATAGAGGTCCGTATTGTTTTGATTGATCAGGGCCGTAAAGATCTTTAGGTCATACTCATGGCCAGATATGTCATTGTCCATGATGGATTTGAGTTCGAGGCCTTTATTTTGTAGCATTGGCGTAATCAATTGCATGAAGAATTGTAGTTTTTCCCTGTGCACGTTCCCACCGAAGGAAACGTAGAAATCATCCTTTTTGCCATGAAGTTCTTGGTAGGAAAGAAGGTCTATACCGCTTTCCCCGAAAATAATTCTGGTCGGCCTTGCCATGATTTTGGAATGAAAAAGAAAATGATCTTTTTGATTCAATACAAGACGGAACTTTTTTACTTTATTGTCGGCCCTTCTGCGGTAGGGCTTGTTATAGAGGATATAGTTTTTTGGGTCGCCCGCCAAATCATATTTGGGAAAGGCGATGTTGGCGATTCTACCGCCGTTGTCCCTAATGTGATAGGCATTGAAAATGCGGCCCCTAAAGAGCGGACTGTTTATGGTAGCTTTGCAGATTCCCCGATGGATCCGTAAATAGTTTGAATTCCGTAACGGGACTATATTGTATTTTTCTTCCAACGATTTTAAGAAAGCATTCGATTTTGTGATTTTGATAACGGTGTTCCCTAGATCGTAGGTTCGATTGGTTATTTCCAAACCGCTTTCTATGGCTTTGTAGAAATTGGCACTACGTTGCAAAAGGTATTTAAAGAACAGGCCCTTGTCGCAGGAATCGTTCCGGTTGAAGTAGGTCATGGGTTTGCGCATCGTCTGCAGTACAATGCGGTCCTCGTCATTTTGAAACTCCATAGACCCGGCACTTTGTTGTACCAACTTGTATCCGTTCTGATGTAGGTACATCGGAAAATTAGCCTCTTCATTGATCTGGGCAATCAAATTTTTATAGTGTTGCGGGTTATCCCCGTAGTTTGGACTTTGCATGGAAAGGTTTTAAAATGGCCGACACACCAAGCATGTCGGCCATTACATTGAGTTGGTAATTATTGGATTACATACTTATGGCGTTGCTAGGCTGTTTCTTTTTTTTTTCGCCGCTTACCGTTATCGCATCCTTGGTTTCCATATCCTTGACCTTTGCTTTTTCCAAAGATTTAGTAATAAAGCGCTCGGCTCTCGGGCTGTAGCTGACCATATAGGTCAAGGGCCCCTTCTTGGTTGCCTTGATCGTTATTTTCGTCTCCTTGCCCTGATTTAAGGAATCCGCCTGTTCTTGGGTCAATTGTTGCCCATAGAGATAGGTGCTGGACGACAAAGCCGATTTTGTACGGATGTCGTTCAGTTTTGGCTCGTAATAGGCCAGTTTCGTGAACGATTCTCCATTGGAGGAACGGCCCTCAAAGGAAACGAACCGGCCCTCATTGACCATTTTGTCAAACTCGGCCTGTGTAAACTGGTGGTTGTATGCCTTGGCCTGGGCCAAGGTTACCTCCTCCTTGCGCTTGATTTGAACATCCAATCGGGAACCAGAAGTGGGGCTGTATACCATTTGCACCATTTTAACGCTTTCCTTGATGACACCATCTTTTGGATACGCGGATTTATGGAGGTATTCTTCCCCTCTTACGATGGCATCCTGCACATTCTCGGGGAGCTTGGCAAAACTGATATACGCACCTTCAAGCCGTTCTTTGGCCTCGCCCAACGCAAATCGCTGCGCAGGAGACTTTTGCATTTCGAGATATTCGCTCTGCTTATCGATTTCAAAGGTCAGATTGTCGGCCGTCTTCACTTTGTACGTTGTGTCGTTGACGGCGACCGCATCGCCTTTCTGCCATGCCTGATTGAGTTTTACGAACACTTTTTCTACTTGTTTTTCCATTTTTGAGTGATTTTTAATTGTTAAGGAATTTTTAATTAAGTACTTTTGAGTAACGAGCATTTCAGGAGTGATTTGCTAGTTAAGGAACGGAAAAGGGGCGGGAGCGCCCTTTTTCCATTTTTTTTATAGTGCGATTCTATATTCTTTCAACTGCACCTCCTTTCCGCTTTTGGATCGATGTTCCATGGTCTCCCATTCCGAATACCAATTACCGGACTTGGGTTTTAGAATATCTATCGCCTTGTTCAAATAGTTTTTATAGTACGACCAGACCAAAAGTTTAATGGCGTTCGTCTCCAAGGGCAATCGCACCTTGATACTTTCCTCGTTTTTGGAAACCGAGATTCCGTACCGGTTCAATCGATGCTGGTCGAGTATGTTGTTATATCTTAAAAAGCTTTGGGCCAGTTCCTTATTGTACCTTTTCGTATGGTCATAAAATCTGGAAAAGGCTTTTTTGTCGCCAATAGGGAATCTTAGTACCATATCCCTGTCCGTCAACGACAATTTGAATCCGGAATCCTTTATGAAGGTTATGAAATGAAGGTCCCGTAAATAACCTTCTATTTTCTTTTCTCCGGTAAAACTAAGCATAATCTTGTCCACTTTAACGGTTTGCCGTATTTGAAAAAGAATATCGGTTGTTTGTGAATTTATTTCTCCCAACGCCATATACACCACGTTTTTCAATTGGAATTTTTTATGAAAGGCCAAGGCCTCCTTGGGATTCTTGAAAAGAAAGAGTCCGTCAATTTTCTTGGGTATATTGGAATACCATAAGGCATGCTTCGCAGCTGATTCCCGGTAGGGGGCCACATTTTTGCCCGCGTCGACGAAATACCCGCAAACGGTATTCTGCATATTGAACAGGGGGAAAAGAATCTCCCCTTTTTCGTTTAGGAACATACGGCCGGTAAAAGAGGGTAAATCGGCAGCATCACCGTACAGGCCTTCGCCATTATTTTGGATGGGAAGTCTATAAGAATCGAAATGATTGAAATCCTTGGGCACTTTTTTGAACTCACCCTTCCAATCCCTTGATATGGTCAAAGCGTCAGTCTCCAATACCTTTGTATGGTAGGCCGCTACCTTGTCCCATAGCATTTCTTTTTGTACGCCCTCAATTTTCGAGACGTGTTCGGTGATCAGATCTGTTGCCGAGAGTTTTTCCTTCGGACGTTGGGCCTTATAGTACAAAAAGCCCTCTTCTGTATATATGACTATATAATACAGTCCGGCATTTTCGAAAATGCGATGGGTCTTTTCCGTTCGAATACTTTGGAAACCCAAGTGTTCAAAAAGTTTGGGGAGATGAATCCTATAGTCTTCCACAAGCCATTTGTTCATCATATCCTATTAATGTTTGTGTATTTGCATTAAAATAATATATTTGCTTATAAATACAAATATATGAATTTTTTTGAATTCACAACATTTCGAACAAAAAATATCATCTTGGGCATTTGGGAATGCTTGAAACAATTGGGAAGAAAGGAGTTGGCCTATCTTCTTTTATTGACGCTTGTATGCCTTGTGTATTTTGTACAGGGAGATCACAAGATGTCGGAAACGAGACTGCATGACGCCACCGTTGCCATGGCCCAGTATCAAGAACGCCTAAAACTGAATATAAATTCCGATTATGGCGATTCACTGACCGTTCAAAAAGAGCGGGAACAACTACTGATGGCCATCGAGGAACGCATCGTGACGTATCTCTATCAAATTCCCGATTATTCCTATATAGGTTCACTGGAAACGTACTTGAAATGTCGCCACGTACTATTGGAGCAACTCCCTTCCGCCGTTCCCTTGGAAAAAGGAGATTATATACTTTCGAGCGATTACGGTATTCGGAGCCATCCGATTTCCGGAAAGACAAAAAAACATTTTGGAATCGATTTGGCCGCATCCAACGGCAAACCCGTCTACGCATCGGCCTCCGGTATCATTACCGATATTTTCTATTCCGATAAGGGCTATGGAACCCATATCATAATCAAGCACCGATTCGGTTTTCAGACCCTTTATGGGCATCTGGATAAAGTTTTGGCCCATAAGGGCCAAAAGGTCGAACAGCATGAACTCATCGCTACCGTGGGAAGTTCGGGAAGTTCCACTGGCTACCACTTACATTACGAGACCATCAAAAATCAAGTAAAGATCGATCCGAGACCCTCACTTGCCTTAAAGAAGAAGATATATGAACATGTAATCCAAATAAATCCAAATAAAGATGGAGAAGAATAGCATAAAACGTTGGCAGAAGGTACTGCGTTCGGCAAGAAGGCTGTACCATTCCGTAAATAACTATAGGATGAGCGCTAAAGACCCCGATTTCAGGGATTTCAGCCTTCTGGAATACGACAAAGTAACACCTGAAGAGGTAAACGATGCGAAACGATTGGGTTTCATGAAACAACTCCAGCTTGCAAAAAGGGGATATGTAGATAAGAACCTTAAATTACAATTGGTAGCCGCAAAACGGAAAGAACGTTTTATAGAACAAGACCACAAGATTGTTCCCTTCGGAAATCTTCGGGTCATGGAAGGGGAAAAGCTAGTGGCCATGATGCAATTGGGCTTTGACACCCTTAACGAAACTTTCTGCGTAGCCTATCGCAATCATGAAAATATTCCCCTATGGAAACCTTATGACACGGTAAGATTGGAACGGTACTTTGGTGCACTGCATCCGGAAATGGGCAATAAACTTAAATTAAGCCATATTTTTTTCGATATAGGTGCTCTGAAAGTCGGCCAAGATTACAAATTGGCGATTTGTCGGGTCTATAATGATGCCGTTCGGCAAACATTTCATAGCAACACCTATTTTCAAAATAGTATTTCCTCCCCAAAGGAAGACCTATTAGTGAACCCCAAAAACTATTTTGGCCAGCAATTTTATCTGTCCTTGTCGCAAGGGAAGGAAACCATAATGACATTGACCGAGGCGACCGACCTTTATTTTGTTTTTCAGTCATTTATGGAAACGGCACCGAAACAGGAATCCATTTATTTTGAAAAGCAAGAGTTTAAGAAGCGATTTCTCGATAGCGGAATTATAGTATTGGCCCATCTTAAACATGGACTCCGCCTAGGGGTTCAAAATGGAACGTTACAGATAGGGAAACATGACGGGGCAAATGGAAAGGGGCGTTTACGCTGGGAAAATTTTGAAAGCCGGATGCAATCGGGTTCGCTCTCGGCCATTGAAAAGTACTATATATCGAAAGAGGTCATTTCAAAAAAGAACTTTTTGGTCGAAACGGATGCCATTTCCTTGAAATCCGACACCAATGAGGCCAGTCTAAAAAAGCACTATGGCACAGGAAAATGGCATTTTTTGGAAGGGAAACATCATCGGTCAGCAATGAATTCCAGACCGGTTGACGACTCGGTATTGGAACACATCAACCGAACCTATTCCCGAAGTACTAATTTCCAAACTGCGTTGGCAAAACTTCAAAAAAATCAAACCATACAAACTGCACAAATAAAACAACAATAGCATGGATCGGAATATGCTTATACATCAGGGCAACACCTTTGAGAAGGTAATGGAAACCATCGATTTTACCTACTACATGGATTTTAGCGAAGGGGACGATAACGGCAGTGTTATTCTATTCGATAGGGAAACACAAAAGTTGGTTTCGGATAACTATATGGCGAACCGTGATTTGTACGAAAACCTTTTGTACTACAATTACGAATGGATTTGTAAAAGGCTCAGATATGCCAGAAAATGTATGGTCGAAGAACACGGAATCGACCTTGCCAAGGAATATTTTCTCAAACATGAAAAAGAGTTCCAGGGAATTCTTTGCAGGTCTGAAAATATAACGGACAAATGCAATATGGCTTTACAAAAGGACTTGGGTTTTACGCTCTCAAGAAATGATCTGCAAGAAGTTCGCAAGCTTCTGAACAGTAACCAAAACAAAGGATTAATTATGTAACATAACCATCCGATCAAGTTCCTTAACTCACTCACTCAAAATGAAATACTCAAAAAAGAAGTACCTGGATTATTTGGTCAGGACGATTGAAGCACTCCACAGTCCTGAAAATCAATCCCATTTTTTCATCAACAATCCAGGATTCGGAAATATCTTCGACATTCTAAAAAATGATGCCTACCGGGCACAGCTCATTAGGATATTGGAGAAATATTATGGCGAAGAATACACAAACACCATTATCGGTAGCCTAAAAAAAGGATCGCTTAATTCTTTTTACACCCCCGAGCCGATTATCGATGCAATATCCCACTATTTAAAAACCCAAGGGTCCTTTACTCCTAAAACCATTCTTGAGCCAAGCGCCGGTAACGGGCTGTTCATTCGGGAATTGTTGAGGCGCTATCCCTCCGCGAAGTTTACCGCTTTTGAAAAGGAGATACTAACCGTACGAATATTGGAGCACAACTTCAGGTTCCGGCAGCGGGTCAAAATCTTCGGCGTTCCCTTTGAAAACCTTTCCCGGACCGATGCTGCGAAAAGCTATGACCTGGTCATCAGCAATGTGCCCTTTGGGGACAATAAAATATTCGACAGCGGTCTAATGGGCCATCCGTTACAAACCAAGATTTCCAGAAATATCCATTCCTATTTTGTCTACAGAAGTCTTGAATGTCTAAAACCTTCAGGTGTTTCCATTTTGATATGCACCAAGAATTTTATGGACAGGACCAAATACGTTCCAATTCGGGAGCATATCATCAAGCGAAACAATTTTATGGGTGGGGTGCGTCTGCCCGATACTACGTTTTCCAAAGAGAACACGGCTATTGTAACGGATATTCTGGTTTTCCAAAATAACCGGCGTATTGAAACTTCGAACGAACAGAAGAAAATAAACAGCTTGTTTGCCAACAGTTCAGAGCAAACCGTAGGGAAAAATAATGTTCAGATAAACGACTACTATACCGAATATACCTCCCAAATTATTGGAACTATCGAAGAAGGCGGTCTCTACAACAATGCGGACTACACCGTAAAAAGCGATAAAGGCTTGGCGCATATCGCTCTTGAAATCAAAGCGTTGATGGCAGGATTTACCGTGCAACCAAAGGCGCAAAAAAAGGCCACAATTCCGGCCATTGCCCCAAAACCTAAAGAAACCTCGCAGGCGGAAGAAACGGCCATCGGTATTTCCGGTGCTGACGATCCCGAACTTAAACCTGGAAATCTGACCATCAAGCAACAAAAACTCTATAAAGTAGAAGAGGAAAACGGTTTACGGTTATTGAAAGTAAAGCCCCGGGAGTTCGATAGGCTGTCAAAAATAATAGCGCTGCGGGATACCTATTTCAAATTTTTACGGGCACCCGAAGAACAGATCGACAAGGTAAGGGACGAGCTAGACTATCAATACGATGCCTTCAATTTCCAGTACGGGCGGCTCCATGACAAAGCCAACTATCCCTTTGTGACCTTGGATATTCAGGGGCCTTTGATTTTGGGGCTGGAAACACCGAAAGACGGAAACTTTATCAAATCGGAGGTTTTCAATAAATCATTCCGGTCGATTTCAAAAGAAAAGCCGCAAGAGCCGAAGAAAGTGCTCAGCTTGGAAGATGCCATTTATTATTCCCTGAACAAATTCAATCGAATAAAATTGGATTCCCTGGTTTCGAACACGGGCATGGAACAGGACGAAATCATAAAAAAGGCTTTGGATCTGCAACTATTGTTTTTGGACCCGAAGGAGCAGGGATGGGAACTGGCCCCCAAGTTCCTGTTTTTATCGGGAACCATTTACGAAAAACTGAATGCCTATCGCAAAAACGATTTTGGGGAATATCAGTCCTATGTGGACAAATCCTATATCGAACGTACTGTTGTTGCCTTGGAAAAGGTAAAGCCACCGATGACCCCTTACGAGGATCTGGATATCAAACTCCATGAACCGTGGTTTCCCATTGAATATACCCAAGCCTTCATTTTCGACACCTACCGCTCCTTGGTACATATCGCCTATAACGAGAGTACCTCCAAGTACATGGTCAAAATCGAAAAGACGGATTATGAGTATATCAAAAAATTCAGCGTGCGTACGGAACATCGCTATTACAATTTCAAAGAGATATTGGAAGGCGCATTGAACTCCACCATACCCTACGTCACAAAAGGCTCGAAACAATATAAGCGCACGGACAAGGCGAAAATGCAGGAAATACGCATCAAGTTCGACCTTATTTACAAGGAGTTTACCGCATACATCTTGGGCAAGCCTGAAATCAAGGCGCAATTGGAGCGTATTTTTTACAATACCTACGATGCCCAGGTCCATCCGAAATACGACGGTGACTACCTTCATTTTGAAGGGCTGCAATATTTTACCCCGTACAAAAGCCAAATGGATACGGTTGCGGGAATCATCGTAAACCAAGGCCTTTTGGTCAACAAGGAAGTCGGTTTTGGAAAAACCTTGGATATTGCCCTTACGACCCAGAAACTAAAGGAGCTGAACCTCTCGGAAAAGACATTGGTCATCGGTCTTCGCTCCACCGTGGTGCAATTGGAACGGGAGTTGTTAAATGCATTTCCCACGATGAAACTATTGGTGGCCCATGATAAGGTAGTAAACGGGAAGACAAAGCGAGACACCTTTTTTAAGAAAATAAAAAATGGCCGGCATGACGTCGTGCTGATGAGTCATGACACGTTTAAGTTCATACCCCAATCCCCCGAGATCATCCATGAAATCATAAGCGAGGAGCTGGCAAACCTTGAACGCGACCTTAGCGTAATCAACGAAAATAAATACGATGTAGGCAAAAGGGTGCTCAAAGGTCTGGAGAAACGAAAGGAAAACCTGAACGTAACCTTGGAGCAGGTCTATTACCAGATCAAAAGCAAACAGAACGATGCCATCGATTTTGAGCAGATGGGGTTTGAACATATTATGGTAGATGAATCCCACAAGTTCAAGAACCTGATGTACACAACAAGGCACCACAGGGTTGCGGGGCTGAATACCAACAAAGGCTCCGAACGCAGTAAAAACCTTTTGGTGGCCATCCGAACACTGCAGAGGGCAAAGACAAGGGATTTTCAGACCACTTTTCTATCGGGTACGCCCATTTCCAATTCCATTACGGAGGTCTATGTGCTGTTCAAATATCTAATCCCGCATAGAATGGAACAGATGAACATTACATCATTCGACCAATGGGCACAGGTCTTCGCCAACAAATCCTATGAATTTGAACCTACCGTCTCGGGGGATTATAAAGTTCGCGAACGCTTTCGTTCGTTCAAGAAAATGAAACTGTTGTCCTCACTGTACAATGAGATTTCCATAATTGTCAACGGAACCACGCACCAAATCGATAGGCCCAAAATGCAGCTCGATGTGCACACGCTAAAACCCACGGCGGCCCAATTGGAATATTTTGAACAGATCAAGGAATTTCTAAGAACGGGGGACAGCAGCCTATTATATGGGGATAAGGACTATACGGAAGACCAAAAAAGCGCCCTCTCACTGATTGCCTTGCACCACATGAGAAACGCCTCCATAGACCCAAGGATGTTGAACCAGAACCTAGAAGATCCGGGCGATGCCAAACTGCAGAAAATAGCCTCCGAGGTATATGACACCTATAGGAAAACGGACGCTTTTAAAGGTACACAGGCCATTTTTTCGGACCTGGGCGTACCGAAAGACACATTTAATATTTACGATGAACTCAAACGCATTCTGACCGAAGAATTCGATATTCCCAAAGAAGAAGTGGTATTTATCCATGATTTCAAGACCGACAACAAGCGGCTGGAATGCTTTAAGCAAGTGAACGAAGGCACTTATAGGGTCATCATCGGTTCTACTGAAAAGTTGGGGACCGGTACCAATATCCAAGAAAGATTGGTACGCATCCATCACGTGGACATTCCCTATCGTCCGACGGACATCGACCAACGAAACGGTAGGGGAGTCCGTAAAGGCAATATTGGCGCAAAGCAGCATTTTGGGGACAAGGTCGTTGTTTCCTTTTACATTGTCGAAAACTGTACCGATGCCCTCATGCTCAACAACGTCAACATCAAGAAAAATTTTATCGAGCAATTGACCAATGGCACCATACAGTTCAATCGGCTGGATATGGGCGCGGTAAACGATGAGGGCACCATAGATTACAAAACGCTCTTGGCGGTCGCAAAGAACGACCCGTTGTATCTGGAAAAAGAGGAATTGGGCAAAGAATTGGACGAACTGGAACTGGAACGATCCATTTTCAAGAAGAACCGTTTGGAGGCCAAGAACAATATCGCCTTTTATGAAACCGAACTGACAAGAACGACAAAGAATATTGACAAACTTGAAAAAGACCTGTCCTTGTGGACCACGCTGCAAGAAAAGGACGTTTACTATAGTGCATTGGGAAAGGCACTTGATAGCCCCGATACCATGGATGCCAATATGTTGGGCCAAATACTTAATTCGAGGTTACAGGCCAAACGGGAAGAAGTTGGCCAGCATACCATTATGACTATATCCAATGCAAGACTGGTTCTTGACGTAGAAGACAAATTGCACCACCGCTTATTGGTACTTACCCCGAATGCCTCCTATGGTTATGGTTCCAAGAGAATCGTGGCCAACTGGCAAAGCCTGACCGACTATGTTTACAATGCCCTATCCAAAATCCCGAAATCCCTCTTGGCACAAAAGGAACATCTGGCCGAGTACAAAAAATCCATAAAGGCCAACCGGAAAGTATTGGAACTTGAATTCGACAAGACCGAAAAACTGGCATTGGTTCAGAAAAGGCTCGTAGAAATCAATACCGACCTTGATGAAAAGTACGATGCCGAACCGGAGGAAAAAGAAGAGAAATGTAACTCACAAAGTGCACGGTCACAGAATATAAACATGAACCAAGAAATTTCAATGTAAGGTTTAGGGCGTTGCCCGGGCTATCCGCTATATCGCCCTTGCGGGCCCCAAGGTTTCGTAAGCCCAAAAAGAGCTCCGTTGTCGCTTTCTTGGGCAACGAACCCTAACGGCCCGCCGCGTTCGATGCCGCTGCTATCCCTAACGCTTGCTTTTTACTCCTTGACCATTCTCTCCGTAAAACGCCTTATAGGCGATTGATTTTCATTTCGTTCTAACCAATCATTAAATAAATTCAGCTCAGAAGCTCCACAGTTAATTACATATTCAACACCCATAATTACAAGAACGAAATAATATATGCCCGGTTCGATGATTAAGAAATCCAATTCGTGAAGTACTTCGTAGGGTTTAGGATTGAATATAGGGTCTACAAACCGCGCCTCTTCGGAATAAATTCTACGCTGACTATAAATCCATTGTTCTCCTTTTCCAAACCGGGCATATTCACGTAATGGGTCTAATTCGGACATATCAATAACTTCATTCAGATTTGACTGGTTATGACCTGCTTTTAAAGCAAATAACTCCAGAGCGGTCTTTGCAAGAAAACGGGACATTTGGTAGTTTTTGTTTTCAGGCATATCCACCACTTCAAACATTAATTTATTGACCTTCTTGTTGCGTATTAAGTTTATTACTTTAGTATCATCGCCTCTAAAACCCAAACTATCCCCATCCATATACATATCAAACCAGCCACCATCTTTATGCGGAAATAGGGTTTTGTATGGGATGTTACGCTCTTTTATAGATTTGATATTGTTTCTAAATCTTACATTTTGGAAATACTTCATCTCCAATAATGGTTTCTCAATTTTCACGGCAAAATATTGGTTACATTCATCACATACCACACCAGGTCGAAGAATCAATTCTTTATTGCCTAACGATTCTGGAATGATATGCTGAATACTTGAAGACCTGCCGGACGATTTCTTGCAGAAAATACAACGCATAATTCAAAAAATTAAAATAAGCTAGTTTGTATTTCAATACCCGGTGTGAAAGTTCCAATTATCATAAATGGATTTTTAGAACGATAATGAAATGCCTTGGTTGTGCCCAAATACAAATGCAAATCTTTTTTCAAAGCAAAATAGTCGAAGTATTTCTGCCTGACTTTCTCAACGGCAACCGCTTCATTTCCTTCTGCTGCCGCAAGTGTGTTTCTAAATAGTGCTCCAATTTCCCAATCTTCAATCATCATTGTACTTGACACCCCGTTTTCATCTTCAATTACATAAGAGAATTTATATGGAAGTTTTGCCACAACCTCGAAGGGTTCTTCTTCCATTTCGAATAAATTCCCTTGTTCTTGTAGCGCTTTTTGTTCATCTAATTTTTTCTTATCCCATTCGGCCGAAACTTTCTCGACTTTGAAATCGGTTACCTTAGCAGGTTTAAAGACGGCTAGGGATGTGCAGATGTCCTTATCGTGTGCTTCGGCTATAAGTGCCTTGATATCCGTATAAACTTTTCCAAGAACAATTTGTTTGCGTTTATACCAATTGCCTTTGGTATCAATTGTATTCAGAAGTGTAATCGGTGTGTCAATAGTGGCCGGTCGAAAACTTTCAGGTCTAAAGTCCTTGTCGTTATTTACAATATCTAATTCAATCCATTGGTATTTTGTATACTTCTCGTCCTTTTTTAGCTTCCTAAATGGTATAGGATATAGTCTTATCCAAGAACCGTCTTCTAGAAAACCTGCCGTACACACAAGTTCTCCGTATTTCGCCGAAAGGGAAGGGTAGGTTTTTACAGTGATAAGTACTTTTGTAAGCGCCATTTTTTTAAATATGCTTCAAATCGTATTTAAAATTAGGAGACTTCTTCAAATTTTCAGCTAGGTGGGTTCTATGGCATTGACAGGTATCGGCCTCAAAACAAGTAAGGGCAATACGCCTGTGTTTTTCCAACAAACTGAGTATAAAATTTTGACTTTCAATGGCCTCTTTTAGTACGGTCGCCTTATATTCATCGAAAAGCAAATCATAGTCTTCTTGCGTATTTAATTCTCGCCTTTTACTAGAATCAATGCCTACATCCGGAATATGGATGTACTCAATTCCCAATCGACTACAAAAACTACTTAAAGACTTTTTGCTAAAACCGTATTTCTGGCTCAAGGGGTTTCTTCTGACGTCTACAAGAAGATGGACATTGTTTTTTAGTAACCTGTTTAAGTATTCCTCTAGCGAAATACCTTCATACCCAATAGTAAATAAAACTGTAGATTCATCATTATGACGTGCAGTTACAACTCTTTCAAAAAACTTTTCTGGAAGAATTCTCTCTGCTATAATGCTATTGGTGGCATAATACGGAAAATTGATATATGTATGTTTTGTAATGACATCCGTTTTCATGCTTCCGTAAAGCTCGAAAGTTTCGTTGACAAGTTGCTTATCTACTGGGGTAAGTTCTTTATAATATTTCTTCTTTACATTAAGACTATAGGTTTTCTCTGATTCAACTAACCAATCATGTTTTACCATAGCCGCCAAATCCGCCTTCAGAGAATACGAATAGCACC
>NZ_LXTT01000035.1 GCF_001683915.1 Allomuricauda sp. CP2A
TATATTCTTTAAATATACATTACAATTGACTTTTAGACCATGTATTGATAGTTTTATGAAAACTGACAATTATGGACTACAAAGCATCGGAACACATTCAAGACCTACAATATTTTGGCGAATTTGGCGGGGTGAACCCCTCTATTTCAGACTCATCCACCTATACCTTTCTTTCAGCGAAGACCATGTTCGATACCTTTGAGGGAAACACAGAGGGCTGTTATCTCTACAGCAGGCACTCCTCCCCTTCCAACCTATATTTGGGTGAAGCCATGGCGCAATTGGAAGGAACCGAATCGGCCAATGTGTTTGCCAGCGGTATGGGCGCGATTACCTCGGTCATTTTTCAATTGTGCGATTCGGGTGACCATATTGTTGGTAGCCGAACCATTTACGGCGGCACCTACGCCTTCCTGAAAAACTTTATGAAAAAATTCAATATCTCCACGTCGTTTATCGATATTACCGATTTGGACACTGTTGAAACATCCATCACCCCAAATACCAAAATGATTTATTGCGAAGCCATCAGCAACCCCTTGTTGGAAGTGGCCGACATCCAAGCCCTTTCCAAACTGGCCAAAAAACATGGTATTCCTTTGGTGGTGGACAACACCTTCTCCCCATTGAACATCAATGCCGCAAAGCTGGGTGCCGATATTGTGGTGCACAGCCTTACCAAGTTCATCAACGGAAGCAGTGATTGTGTGGCCGGAGCCGTATGCGCTTCAACAGATTTTTGCCTTAGTCTCAAAGACGTAAACGATGGTGCCGGAATGCTCTTGGGCAGTACCTTGGATAGTTTGCGGGCGGCTTCCATTCTCAAAAATATGCGCACACTCCACATCCGTATTAAAAAACACAGTGAAAATGCACACTATCTAGCCAAACAATTTGAAAAGGACGGACTCAAAGTAGTGTATCCCGGATTGGAAAGTCACCCTGGCCACCAAACCATGAAAGCCCAAATGAATCCAGAATACGGGTTCGGCGGACTGCTCACTTTGGATGTTGGTTCCTTGGACAAGGCCAATGCATTGATGGAAATGATGCAAAAGGAGAAATTGGGCTATTTGGCCGTTAGCCTTGGATTTTACAAGACCCTTTTTAGCGCATCGGGTACTTCCACCTCCTCGGAAATTCCTTTGGAAGAACAAAAAGAACTTGGATTAACGGAAGGCTTGATTCGGTTTTCGATTGGCCTGGATAACGATATCCACAAAACCTACTTGGCCATGCGCAAATGCATGGATGCTTTGGGAATTATAGCAAACAATCCTACGATGGCTTAACGGGAGGCGATTTGCTGTTTGGAGAACAAGGTTCAAAATCGTAATATTACCTCTTAACAAACTCAGACCACATGCCAAACCAAAATGAAAAACCAAAGCATAGGGAAAATGAACATATTGTAGAAAATAAAGAACTCAGCATTTGGGAAGCCCTTATTCCCGTGTTTGCCCTTGTGGCCATGCTGGCCTATAATGTCTTTGTTTTTGGTGATGACGCCCTCAGTGGTTCCAACCAGTTCATTTTGCTTTTGGGTGGTGCCGTTGCCGCCATCGTTGGTTTTTTTAACAAGGTCTCCTATGAACAGATGATTGCAGAAGTGGCCGAGAATGTCCGTTCCACCACGGGAGCTTTGCTCATTTTGTTGATGGTCGGTGCGCTTTCAGGTACGTGGTTGGTCAGTGGAATCATTCCCGCCATGATCTATTATGGGCTTCAAATATTGAATCCTACCATATTTTTGGCGGCCTGTGTTGTTATTTGCGCCATTATTTCAGTGGCTACAGGAAGTAGTTGGACCACTGCTGCAACGGTGGGAATAGCCCTAATTGGTATTGGAGATGCTTTGGGGATCTCTTTGGGCATGACCGCAGGTGCGGTGCTCTCTGGAGCTTATTTTGGAGATAAGATGTCGCCGTTGAGCGACACCACCAACCTGGCCCCTGCCATGGCAGGCGGAGAATTGTTTTCCCATATTAAATACATGACCCTGACCACAGTTCCGACCATAGCGGTCACCCTTATTGTCTTTATTATACTGGGATTCACTATAGATACAACTGGCGTTGCCGATACCGGTTCCATCTTGGAAAACATCAAGGGCACTTTTAATGTCAGTGGCTGGCTTTTTATCGTTCCCGTAGTTGTAATCTTTTTGATCGTAAAAAAAGCCCCGCCCTTACTGGCTTTGTTGGTCGGAACATTATTGGGGGGGCTTTTTGCACTGATTTTTCAACCCGATATTGTCGCCACCATAGGTGGTGGTGCAGGTTTGAACTTGGAATCGGGTTATAAAGGTATTTTGAATGCCATCACCGTGGACACTTCCATTGCTACGGATGACCCGGCCTTGAACGATTTATTTTCCTCCGGTGGCATGGCCGGCATGTTGGGCACCATCTGGCTCATTATATGCGCCATGGTCTTTGGTGGGGTGATGGACGGCATTGGTGCCTTGGAACGCATCACGGAGTCCCTGTTAAAAATGGCCAAGACCACTTTTGGACTTTTTGCCAGTACCGTGGGGAGTTGTTTGGCACTCAACGTAACCGCATCCGACCAATATTTGGCCATTGTGGTTCCCGGAAAAATGTTCTCCAAAGCCTACGAGGAACGTGGATTGGCCCCCGAGAATTTAAGTAGAACATTGGAAGACTCGGGTACCGTAACATCGGTGCTTGTTCCATGGAACACCTGTGGTGCCTACCACAGCAGTGTGCTGGGAGTAGGTGTTGGGGAATATGCGTTGTATGCCGTTTTCAATTGGTTGAGTCCATTTATGACCTTGCTCTTTGCGGCACTCAAAATCAAAATAAAGATGTTGGCAACTAGCAAAGCATCCTAAACAATGCCAATACAATTTTTCCAAAGAACCTTTCCAATAGGATTTACAAGACGGTTTTTTTAAGTATTTTTGGGCTTGAACCAAAATATTCAACTATGGCAACTGTTACCTTAAAAGGAAACGAAATACATACACTTGGCAACCTTCCAAAAAATGGTGCCAAAGCTCCCGATTTTACATTGACCAAAAATGACCTTTCCGCAACCTCACTTGCAGATTATAAGGGCCGGAAAGTGGTTTTGAACATTTTCCCCAGTATTGACACGGGAACCTGTGCGCAATCCGTTCGCCAATTCAATCAAGAGGCAGCTGAACTTGAAAATACCACCATTTTGTGCATCTCCAAGGACCTTCCTTTTGCCCAGGCCCGTTTTTGTGGTGCAGAAGGAATCGATAAAGTGGAAACCCTATCCGATTTCAGGGATGGTAACTTCGGAAAAGCATATAATGTAACCTTTACAGATGGGCCTTTGGAAGGTTTGTTGTCACGCTCCGTTGTGGTCCTGAACGAAAATGGGGAGGTGATCTATTCCGAACAAGTTCCTGAAACGGTGGATGAGCCCAACTACAAAGCTGCGCTTGAAGCATTGATGGATGCCTAGGGAATCGTTTTTGAAGAATAGGATTCGTAGTGTGGGTTTCGCACTGAGGGGCATGATTTTGCTCCTGCGGACAGAGCCCAGCATAAAAATCCAATTTTTCATAGCCCTTGTGGTAACCGCTGCTGGGTTTTATTTTCAAATTTCAAGCACCGAATGGATTCTTCAGCTCTTTGCCATTGGATTGGTGATGGGCATTGAAGGCGTCAACACGGCCATTGAGAAATTATCGGACTACATTCAACCTAAAAACGACCCCAAAATTGGTTTGATAAAAGATATTTCAGCGGGAGCCGTTATGATAGTGTCCATTGTGGCAAGCATCATTGGACTCATCATCTACATGCCCAAATTGCTATAAGAAGCATCCAAGGTGAATTGTAGCACCGTAAATTTGTAAATTAGCCCCGCATTAAACCATGATTAATGGCAAAAAAAAGGACAAAATCTAAATCCAAACCTACTGCTGCCAAAAAGAAGGTTTCCCTGAAACCCTCCAAGCAAAACAAGATTATCTTTGGTAGTTTGCTCATCGTTCTCAGCATTGCGCTGTTCTTTTCCTTCATGTCCTATTATTTTACGTGGCAGGCAGACCAAAGTTTGCTGTCCGAGTTTGCCAATAGAAATGCCGAAGCCAGCAACCTGTTGAACAAGTTTGGTGCCAGTGTAAGCCATTTTTTTATGTACCGGGGATTTGGATTGGCCTCTTTTGCCTTTCCAGTATTATTTGCGGTTACAGGACTCTATTTGTTTCTGGGCTTGAGCGGTAAGGGGCTTATCGGAAAATGGATTTGGGGCTTGGTCGGGGTCATTTGGATTTCTGTGGCCTTGGGATTCTTTGCCATAGACCAGCCGCTGTTGGGTGGACTTATCGGCTATGAAATGAACGATTTCCTTCAGGATTATACCGGAAAGATCGGGGTATTTCTTCTTCTGGTGTTTGTATTGATGGTCATCTTGGTGCGCTTGTTCAACTTTACTCCGGAAGGCGTTGCCAATTTCTTCAGAAAGCAACGGCAACAAATTAAGTCCGACTTTGAAAAAAACGAATCCGTTTCCGGTGAAGTTGATGAATCCGAAGAGCACAGTCTTGACCTGGGCACTGATGATGATACTCCCATAAAAGTGGACACCTACACGCACAAAAAAGACATTCCACCCCTTAAAAGTGAGGCAGGGCTGGATGTGAACCTTCCCGAAGAAGACGAAGTGGATATTGATTTGGAAGTGGAAAAGATTGAAGAGGAAAAAGAGGAAAGCGATATCAAATCCGAAAAACTGGTCAAGGATTTTGGCGAGTTCGACCCCAAGTTGGAACTGGGGAACTACAAATTCCCTCCATTGGACCTGTTGGACGCCCATGGCGCTTCAGGAGGCATCACCATCAACCAAGAAGAACTGGAAGAAAACAAAAACCGGATTGTCAGTACCCTCAAGAACTACAAAATCGGCATTGCACAGATCAAGGCCACCATCGGTCCTACCGTTACGCTCTACGAAATTGTTCCCGAGGCGGGCATCCGTATTTCCAAAATCAAAAATTTGGAGGACGACATTGCCCTTTCCTTGGCGGCTTTGGGCATTCGTATCATTGCCCCTATCCCAGGAAAAGGAACCATTGGTATTGAAGTACCCAACAAAAACGCCACTACAGTTTCCATGCGTTCGGTGATTGCATCGAACAAATTCCAAAAAGCCGAGATGGAACTTCCCATTGCCTTTGGCAAGACCATCAGTAACGAAACTTTTGTGGTGGATTTGGCCAAAATGCCCCACTTGCTCATGGCGGGGGCCACGGGCCAGGGGAAATCGGTTGGATTGAACGCGGTGATCACTTCGCTGCTCTATAAAAAGCATCCCGCCGAGGTGAAGTTTGTTCTGGTGGATCCCAAAAAAGTGGAACTGACGCTCTACAACAAAATTGAACGGCATTTCTTGGCCAAGCTTCCAGATTCTGATGACGCCATTATCACGGATAACACCAAGGTCATCAACACCTTGAATTCATTGTGTATTGAGATGGACAATCGGTATGAGCTGCTGAAAACGGCCATGGTCCGAAACATTAAGGAATACAACATCAAGTTCAAGGCGAGAAAGTTGAACCCCAATGATGGGCATAAATTCCTCCCTTACATTGTTTTGGTGATTGATGAGTTTGCAGACCTCATCATGACGGCGGGCAAGGAAGTGGAGACCCCTATTGCCAGATTGGCACAATTGGCCCGTGCCATCGGAATACATTTGATCATTGCTACGCAACGGCCTTCGGTAAATGTGATCACGGGAATCATCAAGGCCAATTTCCCAGCCCGGATTGCGTTTCGGGTAACCTCAAAAATAGATTCCAGAACCATTTTGGACGCCCAAGGTGCCGATCAGCTCATTGGTCGCGGGGATATGCTCTACACCCAAGGAAACGATGTTACCAGGCTCCAGTGCGCCTTTGTGGACACCCCTGAAGTGGCCAAAATCACCGATTATGTTGGTTCGCAACGGGCCTACCCAGATGCACACCTGCTACCGGAGTATGTAGGTGAGGAATCTGGCACAAGTCTTGATAATGATATCGCGGACAGGGATGCCATGTTCCGTGAGGCCGCAGAAGTGATCGTAACGGCCCAACAAGGTTCCGCCTCTTTGATCCAACGAAAATTAAAATTGGGATACAACAGGGCCGGTAGGATCATAGATCAATTGGAGGCCGCTGGGATTGTTGGCCCTTTTGAAGGCAGTAAGGCCCGGCAGGTTTTGGTGCCGGACATCTATTCTTTGGAACAACTTTTAGAAAATGAATCAAAATAAAACCATGATCAAAAAACATATTCTTTTAATCGGATTTTTAACGGCCGGGCTTTTTTCGTTCGGACAGAACTCAGACAAGGCCAAAGCATTGTTGGATGAAGTGTACAACAAAGTAAAAAGCTACGACAATATTTATATTGACTTCAGGTCCACTTTGGAAAACACAGAGGCCGACCTGAAACAAGAGACCAATGGCAATGTAACCTTGGATGGTGAAAAATATTTTCTCAATTATTTGGGTGCCCAACAACTCTTTGATGGGAATAAGGTATACACCATTGTTCCCGAGAATGAGGAAGTCACCATAGAGGATGTCAACGAGGACAATGACAATGTGAGCCCGTCAAAAATGTTGACGTTTTATAAAACGGGGCACAATTATCAGTGGGACATTCTTCAAAATGTGGATGGCAGAAAAATTCAATATGTCAAATTGATTCCCATAGATTCCAATACAGAAATCAAATCGGTGCTTTTGGGGATCGATACCGAGACCAAGCACATTTACAAGCTCATTCAGACCGGGATCAATGGCACCAAGACCACCCTTACCGTTAATTCTTTCAAAACCAATCAGCCACTTTCGAGCACACTGTTTACCTTTGACGAGAAAAAATACGAGGACAAAGGGTATTACATCACAAGAAATTAGGCGTTGAAGATACTTGACCAGTATATACTAAGAAGATTTTTATATAATTTCTTCAGTTCATTTTTCATTTTGATCGTCATATTCATCTTTCAGGGAATATGGCTGTTCATTGATGATTTGGCTGGAAAAGGTCTTGGTATTGTCATCATTGGAAAATTCCTCTTCTACTTTATTCCCACCCTTGTGGATAAGGTGCTCCCACTGACCGTATTGCTATCCTCCATCCTTACTTTTGGGACCTTTGCGGAAAATTATGAGTTTGCTGCCATGAAAGCTTCGGGAATCTCCTTGCAAAGGGGGATGCGAAGCTTGATAGTCTTTGTGCTTTTTTTGGGAGTGGTCACTTTTTTCTTTGCCAATACCGTTATCCCAAAGTCCGAACAGAAAATGTTCAACCTTAGGCGAAACATTGCCAAGGTAAAGCCAGCAGCTGCCATCACCGAAGGGGTTTTCAGCGATTTTGAAGGCACTGGGGATGGAATGAACATTAAAGTGGACAAAAAATATGGGGAACAAGACCGTTTCTTGGACAATGTGATCATCCATAAAAAAACGGACCAAAATGTCAACAGCACGGTCATTAAGGCCAACTCTGGGGAATTGATCAGCAGTGAAGCATCCGATATTATTCAATTGGTGCTCAAAGACGGCCATTATTATGAAGAATTAAGACCTAAGGACAGCGAAGAAAGAAGGAAACATCCCTTTGCAAAATCTGAATTTGAGACCTATACCATCAACATTGATATCTCTGAACTCAATGATCAAGATTTGGAGGAAGATGGGAACATCACCACCGATAAAATGAAAAATGTGGGACGCTTGATCAAGGATATCGATTCTTTGGGCAAAAACAACCTTGAAAAAGTGGAAGCCTTTTCCAAAAATATTGTAAACCGCATGGGTGCCTTCCCCCTAAAAAAACTTAAAAAAGACAGCATACAACCCATAAATATAGCCAAGACAGAAGTAAGGACTGATTCCATTAAGGACATTGATGATTTTTTGGGCAGTCTTCAAGAATGGCAAAGGCTTCAAGTTATAAACAATGCCAAAAATTCGGTTTCGGGCATTTTAAATACGGTGATTGCAAAAAAGGACGAACTCCAAAAACGGTACAAGTTCTACAACAGCCACATTCTTTCGTTACACAACAAATATGCACTGGCGTTTTCCTGTATCATCCTCTTCTTCGTGGGGGCCCCGTTGGGTGCCATTATAAGAAAAGGAGGTCTTGGTTTGCCCATGGTGATTGCCATTGTCTTATTTTTGACCTATTATTTTATTGGGGTTTTTGCCGGAAACTATGCCAAGGAAGGGAACATCCATCCAGCAATTGGGGCTTGGCTCTCTACCTTGATCATGCTGCCCTTGGGCATATCCCTAACCCGAAGGGCCACTGCGGATAGAGGGTTGTTCGGATTTGGAAATATTTTTGACCGCATAAAATCCCTGTTTAAAAAGAAAGACGAAGATTCTGAAGAGTGAGATAATGATTGCTAAAGACAAGAAAATAAAATTGAACGCCATAGAAGAAGCCATTGAGGACATCCGTCAAGGCAAGGTCATTATTGTGGTGGATGATGAAAACCGGGAAAACGAAGGCGATTTTTTAGCCGCAGCGGAACTCATTACCCCAGAGACCGTAAACTTTATGGCCACCCATGGGCGTGGGCTTATCTGTGCCCCCCTTACCGAAGGTAGATGTAAAGAACTCGGACTCCACAAAATGGTGACACATAATTCCGACCCTCTGGAAACCGCTTTCACCGTATCGGTGGATTTAAGGGGAAATGGGGTAACCACAGGAATTTCAGCAGCGGATAGGGCCAAAACAGTTCTGGCACTGACCGATTTGGCTACAAAACCCCATGAACTGGCCCGACCAGGGCATATTTTTCCGTTAATCGCCAAAGAAGGTGGTGTATTGCGCCGTACAGGTCATACCGAGGCCGCCATAGATTTTGCCCGTTTGGCCGGATTGGAACCTGCAGGGGTCATTGTGGAAATCATGAACGAAGATGGCAGTATGGCCCGATTGCCCCAATTAATGGAAGTGGCCAAAAAGTTCGACCTGAAAATTGTGTCCATCGAGGATTTGATTGCCTATCGTATGGAGCACGACAGCCTTATTGAACTCAAGGAATCCTTTAGCATGAAAACCCGTTTTGGGGAGTTTCGACTGCGTGCTTACCAGCAGACCACCAACAATCAAGTGCACATTGCCTTGGTAAAAGGGAACTGGAAATTGGGGGAGCCGGTTCTCACCCGTATTAATTCCACTTTGGTGAACAACGATATGTTGGGCACCTTGACCAACAATCCTGATGAGGCGTTGCAACGCATGTTCAATGTGTTGAATTCTGAAGAAAAAGGCGCCATGATCTTTATCAACCAGGACAATCAATCCATGAATTTGTTGAGCCGCCTGGCCGAGTTTAAAAAATTGCAGGCCCAAGGCATTGACAAAGCACCTAAAATTGATATGGACACCAAAGATTTTGGTATTGGAGCGCAAATCCTTCACGATTTGAACATTTCCAAGATTCGGTTGTTGTCCAACTCAGGACAGACCCGCCGCGTGGGAATGGTGGGCTATGGTTTGGAGATTGTGGAGTATGTGAATTATTAGATGTTAGAAAAAAGACTCAAGACCATTTGTGCAAATTGGTGTAATTCCTGCCTTCGGCAGGCAGGCGTGTCAAGCCTATTTACATGGATGATTGGATAACTTCCAACATTGTTTTGGCTCTTTTCTTCATTTCAGCCTCAGTCCAACCCAATTTTATCAAACAGGAAATATTTCTGCCTACCCAAAGGTCAGATGCGGAAAAATCAGCCTTGCTGTAGTCGGGCAAAGACTCTTTTACATCTTTTGGTAGCTTGCCCAAGGATTTTTGGTTGGTCAAATGCTCCCATTTCCGATAATAATGCCAATTGTTGTTGTACCAATAGAAGCAGGCATCCACTCCCTTGGCTCCCAAAGCCTGATGTGCTTTTTGGGCCACTTCTTCCGAAGGAAGGAAAAAACTCAAAAAGGAATAATTTTCCTCCCCTCCCTCAGGAACCCTTCTAAAAACTACTTCGGGAATGCTGGACAGCGCTTCCCGCAATATCGTATAGTTTCTTTTTTGTAGGGCGATAAATTCGTCCAGTCGGGAAAGCTGGGCCAAGCCCACAGCGGCATTCAATTCAGAAATACGAAAATTATACCCCAAAAATGGATGCTGCTCTGCTCCCCTATCCGTTCCGATATGGTCGTGGCCATGATCTGCATATTTATGGGCATTTTGGTAATAGGCCTCGGTATTGGTGATTACGGCACCGCCTTCCCCACAGGTAATGGTCTTTACATAATCGAAAGAAAAACAGCCCAAATCCCCGATACTGCCCAAAGGTTTTCCGTGATAGCTACCTCCAATAGCCTGACAAGCATCTTCCACAAGCAACAGCCCATATTTTTGACATAGACTTTGAAGCGCATCCAAATTTGCCATGGAACCGCACATGTGCACGGGCATCACCACCTTGGTGTTGGGAGTGATGGCCTTTTCCACTGCGTCAGGGTCCAAAGTCAAGGTATCGTCAACATCTACCAAAACCGGAATGGCACCCAGTGCCAAAATGGACTCAAAACTGGCCACAAAGGTGAAGGTGGGCATAATGACCTCATCCCCCGCCCCTACTCCGGCACTGGCCAAGGCCACGGTCAGCGCGGCAGTACCACTGCTCACCAAATGAACGTGTTGGGCCTGCATCCGTTGTGCCAAAGCTGCTTCAAGTTCCTTCGCCTTCCAATGTCCGTTGCGCATTCCATCAAATCCGTAGCGCATCAACACACCAGAATCGAGCACATCCTGTACCTGTTTGCGTTCTTTATCTCCAAAAAGTTCAAAACCCGGCATTTCCTATTATTTAAATTTTAAAAAAACCACAATTTTATCGCCATCACAATCACGGCCACAATCAAAAAGGTCTTGATGAACCCATCGCCCTTTTTTACCGAAAACCGACTGGCCACCCAAGCTCCTGTGCCATTGCCGATGGCCAAGATAAAGCCCAATTTCCAATTGACCTTATCATTAAAAGCAAATACGGCCAATGCGGAGAGCATGTAAATAAAGACCACGGCCACCTTGGTGGCATTCACCCGAACCAAATTCATCCGATTGACAAAATGCATGAACAGCATCATTAAAAAGCCCAGCCCGGCATTGATAAACCCACCGTAAATCCCGAAAAAGAAAAAAGCCACAATACTCAACCACAAGTATTTTCCAGTGAGTCGTTCCTGCATCTCCTCCAACCGCATCTTGGGCTTAAAAATAATGATCAATACCACCATCACCATGATTATGGCCAGAATCCTATTAAAAGTCTCCCCTTTGACATCAATCGCAATATAAGCACCCAAAATGGAGCCGAAAAAAGCGGAAATCCCCAAATACACATTGAACGGATAGGTGGAAATACCCTTACTTTTAAAACCTGCCGTAGCCAAGGCTGTCTGAATAACAATGGCCACCCGATTGGTTCCGTTGGCCACTGGCGCGGGCAATCCCAAAAAAATAAGGGTCGGTAAGGATAGCAGGGAACCGCCCCCCGCCACGGTGTTAATGAAGCCTACCGCAAAACCTACAACCACCAAAAGCGGATAGTGATACCATTCTTCCATTGCCGTAAAAGTACTAGGTAATTTTAGAAACTTTGGAATGAAAAATTTAAAGTTTATAAACTTTTACAGAACCAAAAAAGCTTTATATATTTGCACCCGCCTACGCAAAAGGCTTCGGCGGGCAAGCCCGCAAATTGGAGGAATGGCAGAGTGGTCGAATGCGGCAGTCTTGAAAACTGTTGAGGGTCACACCTCCGGGGGTTCGAATCCCTCTTCCTCCGCAACCAAGCACACAGCTTGGAATAAAAAACCGCAGAGTCTGGCTCTAGCGGTTTTTTTGTTTCAGGATGTTGGCATCTGCAAAATGCATTAGGCAATTCCTCTTCCTCCGCTCAATGACAGGCAAAAGCCCCTATTCAAGTGCTCTTTTTTGGCGGACAATTTTTCCAATCATAAAATCACAACCATACTTACCATCAACAAATACTTGGAAATTAAGGTGTGAGGATTACACCATTTTTTATACCTTTTTCGCGCCAAACGCACCAAACCGAAAAAATGAGGCACACTAAACTTTTAAATGTGGGCATGCTCCTTGGGCTGCTCACTGTTTTTTCCTGTAAAAAGGAACCCCTAAAACCTATTGAGACCCCAGTTGTTATTGCGTTGGACTCTACATACCTTAATGAAAAAGTTGCGGAAGCCAAAAATATGGGCTCAATCCAACTGGCAGATGGCCTTCAGCTTAGCCTTTGGGCTCCCGATACGCTTGCCCCAGATCCCATTGCCATGGATATTGATGCCCAAGGTCGTATTTTTTTCACCCGTACCAACCGTCAAAAAAATTCGGAGTTTGATATCCGTGGGTATCGGCATTGGATGACCGCCTCCAACAGTTTTGAAACTGTGACCGATAGAAAGAATTTTTTGCACGAAACCTTTGCACCGGAAAAAAGTGAGGAGAATTCGTGGTTACAGGACTTAAATGCTGATGGTAGCCACGATTGGATGGATTTAGCCGTGGAAGAGGAAGAAGTGTGGCGATTGGAAGATGCAGACAACAACGGTGTTGCTGAAAAAGCGACCCGGGTGGTACACGATTTTCATGATGTGGAAACCGATGTTACCAATGCGCTGTTGATTGATGACGAAACACTTTTTGTGGGTGTTGCACCAGACATGTGGCGCATGGAGGATACCAACGGTGACGAAGTTTTTGATACCAAAACCGCTTTGGCCACAGGCTTTGGCGTCCATATTGGTTTTAGTGGTCACGGAATGTCGGGTGCGATCATGGGTCCCGATGGCAAACTCTATTGGGGCATTGGCGACATTGGGGCCAGTATTACCGATAAAAAAGGGAATCGGTATCCGTATCCCAACCAAGGTGTGATCGTGCGCAGCAATCCAGATGGGTCAGATTTTGAGGTGTTTGCCCATGGCCTACGGAATACCCACGAATTTGTTTTTGACAAGTATGGCAATATTATTTCTTCCGATAATGATGGTGACCACCGTGGGGAAAGTGAACGCTTGGTGCATATTGTGGAAGGCTCCGATGCAGGGTGGCGCTCCAACTGGCAATACGGCAAGTATACCGACCCCAAAAACAACGGATACAAAGTCTGGATGGATGAAAAGTTCTATTTGCCTCGATGGGAAGGCCAAGCTGCGCATATCATCCCTCCCATTATGAATTATCACAATGGCCCAACGGGAATGGTTTTTAATCCCGGAACAGCTTTAGGTTCAGACTGGGTGGACAAATTCTTCTTGGTCGAGTTTGTGGGCGACCCTGCGCTTTCCCATATCTGGTCCTTCGATTTGAAACCAAAAGGCGCTTCTTTTGAACTCAATTCCGAAGTGGACATGCTAAGTGGCATTTTGCCCACAGCCATCAAATTTGGACCTGATGGTGCGCTTTATGTTGCCGATTGGATGAATGGCTGGGGCACCAAAAATTCGGGTCGTGTCTGGAAACTGGATGTAACCGATTCAGAAAACGATTTGGCCGAACAACGGGCGGAAACCCAAAAATGGATGACCACGGATTTTGAGGAGTTGGACAATGATGAACTGGTCAATTTATTACGGTATCCTGATATGCGTATCCGTCAAAAAGCGCAATTTCAATTGGCAAAAAGCACCTTTTGGGGGTATCGGAGGTTAAAACAGGTTGCCGAGGAAGATGACCATCAACTGGCACGCATCCATGCCATTTGGGGCATTGGTCAACAGGCAGCAAAAGGTATTGATAAAGCGGAAATTTTGGTCGGACTTTTGAACGACGAAGACCCGGAGATTGTCGCCCAAAGTTTAAAGGTCTTGGGAGATTTGCGCTATAAGGATGCCAGTCAAAAAATGGTGGCACTGCTCAAATCCGAAAGCCCTAGAATCCAATTTTTTGCAGCACAGGCCTTAGGACGAATCAAAGAACAAAATGCCGTGCAACCCCTATTGGATATGTTGGGGGAAAATGCCGATGAAGATGTTTACCTCCGTCATGCCGGGGTGCTGGCCCTATCAAGAATTGGGCAGTTTGAACCCTTGGTCGATTTGGCAAAAAGTGAAAACCGTTCCCTGAAAATTGCTGCGGTTTTGGCCTTACGTCGAATGAAACGTCCAGAAGTAGCCGTTTTCTTGAAAGATACGGATGAATATCTCGTTACCGAAGCTGCCCGTGCCATCAATGATGATAAAGGCATTGAAAAAGCCCTTCCAGATTTGGCAACGCTTTTGGAAAATCCAAAATTCAGTTCAGAACCACTTATGCGTCGTGCCATCAACGCTGCGCTTCGGGTGGGAGGTGAAAAGCAGTTGGATGCCCTAATCAATTATGCCAAGAATGAAAATGTTCCTTCCGTGTTACGGGGTGAAGCTTTGGCTGCCTTGAGCACTTGGACGGCTCCTTCGGTGATGGACCGGGTTGATGGGCGCCATTTGGGTGAAATAACACGTCCCTTGGAACCTATTCAAAACAAAATGAGCGGGAGTATGTCAGAATTCTTGGATGATGATACTCCCGAAGTATTGGTAGGAGCACTAAAATTAGTGTCCTCCCTGCAACTGAAAGGGCACGAAAATCGGTTGGTCCAATTGATGCGCACCCACCCTTCGCCCCAAGCACGGGCCGAGGCCTTGAATGCATTGGGTACTATCGGTTACGACCAATTGGCCCAAGTCATGCGCATGGGCATGGGTGACGAAAATGCACAGGTTAGACGAACCGCAGTGGGTTTGATCAGTGAATTATCCCTCGCAAAAGAAGAATTGCCCAGTGTGGTGAATCCCATTTTCAGCAGGGGTGGCATTGGTGAACAACAGGCCATGTTAGAGGTTTTGGCAGAAATGCCCATAGAAAAAAGTGAAGCCGTCCTTTCCGGTTTATTGCAACAGGCCGGCCAGGGAGGCATTGATGAAGCCGTTATGCTGGATTTGATTGAAGCGGCCTCGAACAACGGTTCACAAAAACTAAAAGACCGACTTGCAACGCTACAAAATCAAGGCTATGGCTCCGGTGCTTATACCGAAACGCTTTATGGCGGTAGTTGGTGGGATGGGCAAACTGTTTTTGTGAGCAATCCAACTGCCCAATGTGTACGTTGTCATGCCCTAAATGGTTCTGGTGGTAAAGTAGGCCCACCCATGGACAATATGGGCAACATGCTTTCACGGGAACAGATTTTGGAAGCTTTGATAGAACCATCAAAACGAATTGCCCCGGGATACGGTAGCGTAACCTTGACCTTGACCAACGGTCAAGAAGTCACAGGACTGTTGGAAGCCGAAAACGAAGAAGGTCTTATTCTACGAACTTCGGATGCCGAACCGCTTGAAGTAGCGCACTCACGCATTCAGAGCAGGCGAAATTTACCGTCGGCCATGCCAGCCATGGGCAAAATAATCAGCAAGCGTGAACTACGCGATTTGATAGAATATTTGAGTAGCTTGAAAACGGAGGAATGATTGATCGGTTAAGACGCTGCTCCTGTAACTATTTTTGAAAGCCCCTAAAAGGGGCTTTTTGGTTTTGTTCATTGAACTTTGGAATATCTCACAACATAATCTTTTTGGGCATTCTTAAAATGTCTCAAAAAGTTCCGTCATGGGTTTTCTAACCTTTTTCCTAAACTGGGTATGGTCATCGGCTGAGCGATACCCCACTGGGGCAATGATACAGGCATTCAGTCCCCTCTTATCCAAACCCAATATTTGATTGTATTTTTCAGGTTCAAAACCTTCCATGGGACACGCATCTATTTTAAGTTCGGCACAGGCAGTCAAAAGGTTGGACATGGCCAAATAGGTCTGTTTTTCGGACCAGTCATGCCAATCTGTGTCATTCATTCCAGATAAACTCTTTTTGATGAAATCACCATAAACCGAAAGCTTTTCCAAAGGGGTTCCCTGCAAAGTTGAAATAGCCTTGATATATTCATCCACATGGGAATCATTTCGCTCGGTATAGTTACAAAACACAAAAAGATGTGATGCATCTGTAATTTGTGCTTGATCCCAAGACGCGGCTTTCAGTTTTTCCTTCAAACTTCTTTTTGAAATTATCAAAACCTTATATAATTGAAGGCCGTATGAGGAAACGGACAATTGCACTGCTTCCTTTAATTTTTTCAAATCATCCTCATTGACCCTTTGTGATGGGTCAAACTTTTTGGTGGCATAACGCCATTTTAAACTTTCCAATAATCTCATAACCTAAAAAATGTTCAATATTCTAATTTTTGTTCATCAAGAAAATCCCCAATGCCATTGCAAAAATCCCCAATGCCCTGTTTGTGGCAAGAGGTTCATTGGGAAGGCCAAACCATCCAAAATGTCCGGCAATGGTGGCGAACAGCAATTGGCCGAAAAGCCCTAGGGATATCATGGTTGATATGCCCAGTTTGGGAATGGTATAATAGTATAGGCAAATACCAATGACACTGAAAAATGCGCCAGAGAACCACAAATATGCCGGAACCTTTCTGTAAAGATTGAAATCCATCGAAGTCCTTGTCAATGCCAAAACCAACAAGAGCGCAAAAAAAGCACTGAAGACAAAGGCCACCAAAGAGGCCAGAATGGAACTTTTAAGCTGCACTCCCAATTGGGCATTGAGCCCTCCCTGCATGGCCAAGGAAACTCCACCCAAAATTGCCAGTAAAAAAAAAATGCCTTTGTCCATCTTTACTTATTTACCACAAAACTAAGGTTGGAAAAACTGTGAAAAATTAACATAGCTTAATAAAATAGGGGCCTATCCCCTCTTTAAAAAATCCATGGTTACATTCAATCTATGGATAATGGAGATTGATATACATAATGCCTCCATTTGAGGCCCCAACTCCATGGCATACTTTGGCAGTCTGCTTTTCGATTGTACAAAAGTCTCCTCATCGGGCCATTGGGCATAAGCTATGAAATCACCATTTTTATCCGTGTGCAGTCGAGAACCTAAGCTGCTTGCATGTTCCATGAATGCCTTGGTCAATTTGGCCCATGCTTTCTTAAATTGTGGCTCTTGTCCTTGAGTCACTTCAAACTTGTAAATAACAACGTACATTGTAAACTGTTTTAAAATTACCCTGATAGGCTATAATGAATAGCTTTGCAAAGTTCCATGGTTTTTAAAGCCCATTTTTTGATAAATCCGCTCGCCAGCTTCAGAGGCCACCAAATAAATCTGTTGACTTCCATTTTTTTGGGCTTCATGTATCAAATGTTGGGTCATTAGCTTTCCTAGTCCCCTGCCCCTGAATTGAGACAGAGTTCCTATCATGTGGATTCCGGCAATTTGATTCTTATCCAAATAAACCATACCACAACTACCATAAGCATCCCCATGTTTTCCCAAAAAGAGCTTGAATGATTGACTTTTGAACAATGGAGAGATGGTCGTCTTCAGGACGGGATACCCAAAGGATTCTGATGCTACATTGGCAAAGATTCTTGATTTTTCATCAGAATCTACCTGTTCTATTTTCATGGGATCAATTTCAATCCCAGTATGGTTTGATATGTCCATGGCCATGGCCTTAATGGTCGAAGCCAAGGTAAAACCCTGATCAAGCAAATGCTTTGCAATTTCCTTATCTTCATAAATACTGACGGAATTGGGAACGACCCCCATCTCAATTTGATCCTTGAGCAAATCGATGTTGAAGCCAGTCCCCTTTAAACCAAATACCTTACTTGGCCAGGATTCTTGGTTTGGAGTAGTATACGAATATTCCTTCTCCGCATTTAGAAATCCTCCCCGATCTCCAATTTCTGCCCAAAATGCAAAAAGATGTTCTACAATGTTTTGGTTCATGACATCATCAATTTTGAAAATGCTCCTCTTCTGAAGCAATAAGATTCAATACTATTTCATTGAGTTTTTCCCGAATCGAAGGAATGACAATCTCACCCTTTCCAGCATCAAAATTTTCAGAAAAACTTCCCAAAGAATATTGCCCAACCAGATTTCCGCCCCATCTGCCCACCAATCCTGCCAATAGCTGCAAATGGGTCCTTCCTCCGGTGACACCCGGAGATGTGCTCAATAGAAGAATGGGCTTTTGTCCAAAAAATTGCTGGTCAATTCTTGAAAGCCAGTCGATGATGTTCTTTAGAAAAGCCGAAGGGAGTCCATTGTGTTCTGGGGATGCCACAATAAAGCCATCTGCCTCAGTGAAAATTTGGAAAAGCTTTCTGATCTTTTCCGGAGTGCCCATTTCTTCAATGGCCTGACTGTAAATAGGCACATTGAATTCTTTCAGATCCACAAACTCGATTCCGGCTTTGGGAAACTCGGAAATAATGTGCTTGACAAGTTTCTCGTTGATTGAATCGGGGTTATTACTCCCCGTAAAGGCTATGATTTTTTTCATTCGGCACTGATTTAAAAATTACAGCACAAACCTATTCGTTCTATCCAGGAATAATCTTAAGGTGTCTTAAGAAAGGAATCTACTTTAAATTTTTCCTGAGGGCGCTCAAAAACTCGGGGGTCATACCCAAATAGGAAGCAACCATATACTGTGGCACCCGCTGTTCTATATCCCTATATTTTGAACGAAATTCCAAATAGCGCTCCTCTGCACTCTTGCTCATGGCATTAATGGTCCTATCCTGAAGGGACACATAGGCCTTTTCAAATTTTAGTCTGAAAAAGCGTTCCATAGCCGGGATTTCATCATAAAGCCCTTGCAGAGCATCCCGATGAATCTGAAGTACAATTGTAGGCTCCAAGGCCTGCACAAATTGCTTGGCCGGGGTTTGGGTAAGGTAGCTATAAAGGTCGTTCACCCACCAACCTTCAACACCAAATTGAACCACGTGTTCCTTGGCCTCTTCATCCATATAATAGGCCCGTAAACATCCGTCTGAGATAAACTGCATATGGGAAGAAACATCGCCAGTGAATAGGAGGATTTCTTTTTTTTTGAGCTTCCGTTCCTTAAAACTGTCCAAAACCACGGTAGCTTCAGAGGTGGTCAAAACCACCGATTCCCTTAAGTGCTCTAAAAGTTTTTCCTTAGGTTCCACTGACTACTGGCTATTTAATGGGTCTGATAAGTCGTTGTTTTTATAAAAAATATTCATCAAAGTTAACTAAATCAAAGTTTTGCGACCAAGTTGATGTATCCTAAAAACTATTGCAACAATGAATGCAAAATCAATCATCAATCTGGCCCTAAAAGTTGTTCCTGCCATCATCTTATTGCAGACCTTATTTTTTAAGTTTTCCGCTGCACCGGAATCGGTCTTTATTTTTGAAACCCTGGGACTGGAGCCTGTTGGCCGAATTGGGATTGGAATTCTTGAACTCATCACCGCCATTCTCTTATTGGTTCCCAGAACAACTTGGCTGGGTGCCATTTTGGGTATAGGCCTTATGGTAGGGGCTATTTTTTTGCATCTTACCCAACTTGGTATTGTGGTACAAAATGATGGAGGAGCTTTGTTCATCTTGGCGGTGGTTACATTGATTTTCTGTGGTATTTTAGCTTGGATGAACCGTCACCAAATTCCTGTCCTGAGAAAACTTTTCCCCCAACAGAAGGAATCTACAATTCAACCAAAATAAACTATTTACAGTCGCTATTTTTAGGTAAGAATTTAAAGAGATGTGAAAATGGAACTCGGATTGGGCAATTTCATTGAAAATAGCCCTATTTGTCTCTTTCTACACCCCCTTCCCCTGTAGGAATCGAGAGTGAGGCATAGACTTTTTCAAGAATTTCAGCTTTATCCGTAAGCACGACCAGCTTGTCGTTTGCCTCAACCACAGTGGAACCGTTAGGGGTAATGTAATTTCCATCGCGCTCTATCATTGCTATGATGGCTTTTTTGGGAAAGTTCAGGTTTACGATTTTCAACCCGGCAGCAGGGCAACCTTCCTTGATTCTAATTTCTTTCATAATGGCTTTGGGATGCTCGGTGAGCAATTCATCTGTTGGGGATAAAGGCTTTGCCTTTTCCGGAAGGCCAACATGCAACCATTTTGCCACTATGGACAGGGTGCTTCCTTGAATGAGCACCGAGGTGATGGACACAAAGAAAACAATGTTGAATATGATACTGGCTTTATCTATTCCTGCCAAAAGTGGATAGGTGGCAAATACGATAGGGACCGCTCCCCGTAATCCCACCCAAGAAATATAGAACCTACGCCTCAGTTTCATCCTAAAAGGCATCAACGAGATAAAAACGGCCAAGGGTCGGGCCACAAAAATCAAGAAAAGTGCAATCAATAAACCTACACCTATAAAAGGAACTATCTCCGACGGGAAAACCAGTAGTCCCAGCGTTAGGAAGAGCACTATTTCCATAAGCCAGGCCAGACCATCGAACATACGCATGATGGTCTTTTTGTGAATCAGGTTTTGGTTCCCCAAGTACACCGAACAAATGTAGATGGCCAGAAACCCATTTCCGCCTATAAAATCCGTTGCAGAGAACGTAATGAACATCAAGGCTATGGTCAGCACCGGATACAGTCCTTCAAAGTCCAGTTTGATCCTGTTGATGATGATTTTACTCAGTTTGCCGAAAAGAAAGCCCAAAACCCCTCCTATTACCATTTGTAAAAAGAAGAATGGAAGAATGGAAAGTATGCTATTTTCAGGATGCTGGACCAAGGACAAAAAGGCAATGGTAAGCACATAGGCCATAGGGTCATTACTACCACTCTCCAACTCCAGTGTTGGTCTCAGGTTCTTTTTAAGCGCCAAATTTTTGCCCCTTAGTATTGAAAACACTGCCGCGGCATCGGTAGAGGAAACAATTGCGCCCAACAGCAAACTTTCATACAGGCTGAAATCGGTTATCAGAAAAACAAAGTAACCCAGACCCACCGCGGTAAGCAAAACGCCCAAGGTTGAAAGGGCAATTCCTTCCCTGAGAACGGGTTTAACGGATTGCCAACTGGTATCCAGACCCCCGGAGAACAAAATAAAGTTCAGCGAAACCACCCCTACAAATTGAGCTACTTTTGGATTATCAAAATTAATTCCCCCGATACCATCCGATCCGGCCAACATTCCAATGGCCAGAAACAAAAGTAAGGTGGGAATACCAAAACGGTAGCTGGTCTTTCCTGCTATAATGCTTATCAGCAATAGGATTGACCCCACCAAAATGATATTCTCTATTGTTATATCCATTCTTTAATCGCTATTCGTAATTTACAGAATCACCTATTCATTGGAGCCAAATGAAACGAACCATAGATCTATCACCAAAGTTTTAGGAGTGGTTTATTGAACAACGAAGGTAATTTAAATTGTGCTATTGACAGCGATATAACATGGGATTGGAGTGCTATCAAAAACACAAACAATCAGACATTGAAGTATTTAGCCTTCTTTCATAACATAAACTTTGTTCCGTTTATCCGCATAAAAGTCCGTTTATCGGTGCTTTTGGACTATTTGGTTACCAATCAGCTAAAATTTATTCGATGAAATGCACTTTTTAGTCGTTAAAATAAAAAACCTATGAAAAATTCATAAGTATTCCCAGTAATTCTTTTTGATCTTTGTGATGTATTAACCCCCAAATCTAATATCATGACACGTTCAATCTTTTACAGCCTATTTATTACAGGAATGCTTTTGAGCAGTTCAATTGCCACGGCCCAAATGGCCAAAGACTTAATCAGTACCACTTTGGATGGTAACCTATCCACCTTAGATGGTTATGTTCCCTCCATGACCATTACCAATGATGGAAAAACAGCTTATTTCAGTAAAACCACTGAGCAAAAGCCACTATACGGAGTGTTCTCCAAAAAAGAAATTATCCATGAGATCTACCGGGCCGAAAACATAAATGGTGAATGGAAAAACATTACCAAAATGGATGTTTGCCCCAAATATGCCTCTGCCAAGCACCCTACCGTTTCTGAAGACGGAAAGCGATTGTTCTTTGCTTCGAACATGCGCGGTAGCTATGGAAAATATGACATCTATGTGGCCGATATAAAGGCCGATGGAAGCTTGGGTGTTTCCAAAAACTTGGGCCCCAAGGTAAATACCAAAGAAGATGAGCTTTATCCGAGCCTGTACAACGGTACATTGTTGTTCTTTGCCTCCGAAGGACGCGATGGTTACGGTGGCTTAGATCTGTATGCCACACAAGTTGTGTTGAACACCTTGACCCCTTCTGTGAACTTAGGCAATCACATCAACAGCGATAGCGATGACTATGCCATTCAGTTGAGCCCAGAAAAAGGATTGGGATTTGTAGTGAGCAACAGAGGCCAAAACAGCACCATATCGCAATATACCGTGGCTTATGGCAGCAACAAAAAGACCCAAAATCAGTATGAAGATGTTGCCGACAATGGAGCTGCCCTTCAAACTGCCATGAACGATGCGACCCACTATGAAGTAACCAGCACTTCGTTTGAAGACTAATAAGACATAAAAAATAAATCGGTCAACCACCCAAGTGTCATTTGATTCTGTTTCATAGCCGAGATCGAAACACACATGACCATGATAAGAAAGACAGGGGGAACTGACAGTCTATCATAGAAAGCGGGTTGTACTATTTCAATCTGACCGATTTTTTCAGCAGGAACAGGGTGCCACTAAAAGCACCCTGTTTTTTTTATTCAATATTCTGACTAACAGATATTTGATGGTTTATTATACTCTATTTCAGGCTGAATAGAAGAATGCATTTGAACGAAAAAAGCTACAATTTCGTCTATTGCACTAAAAAAATTTCTACTTTAATTCTTGAAATAGTACAAACCCAAATCTTTTAGTCATGAAAAAAAACTACAACTCTCGGAAAAAAGGAATTCCTAAACCCATTTTCAACCTCAGTTTTTAGGTAACCTACAACCTTTTCTAAACTTCATTTTTTGATGTAATCCCTTTGGGATTAGTGTCGGTATATTCAATTTTGGAATAGCCACCGGTATTTCCGTATACCTACTTAACGCGGAAAATGCTTCAGGTTTGGCCATTCCATCAATCTTGAAAATACTTCGAATGGAATACCTTTTGCCCAATTTTGGGTGAAATGGAAGGCGAATTATGCAAAAGAATCAGACCCCCAAATCTTTCTTATCATGAAAACTAACCCTTTACAAATTGCGATCATTGACAATGATGCAAGCCTATATCCCATCTATAGGTTTTATTTTGAAAATGTGATGGAGTATGAATTGCACGGCATATATAAATCTGTGCACGATCTGTTGTCCCACTTTGGACGGACCAATCCGGATATTGTGGTTTCGGAAGTGTCCTTGGCCGGTATTTCAGGAATTGATGGATTGGAATACCTCCACAAGAAGAATGAAGACCTCAAGGTCTTGATGATGAGCAAACAGAACGATTTTAAAATCATCAGGGAAGCGTTCAAAAAAGGAGCCAGTGGTTTTCTTACCAAGCCATTGACCAAAGAACGACTGTTCAATGCGGTTGAGGCTCTGGACCAACACGGTGTGGCCTTGGAACATGAGCTTGTCAAGAAAATCATCAACTCTTTTCAGACCAAGACCTTTGATTCCTTCTCACGAAAGGAAAACCAAATCATTGAGCTCCTTACCCAGGGATTCACCTACAAAATGATCGCGGACCGACTTTGTGTAACACCGAGCGCGGTGAACTTTCACATCCAGAACATTTACGTAAAACTCAATGTTAATTCAAAATCCGAGGCATTGCAAAAGCTTCGGGAAATGGAAATGCGGCAATTGAACGCTGCGTAGTTCCCAAAACCAAGCAAACAAAAAACCCTGACTCACGGTCAGGGTTTTTTAATCTATTTATTTAGAAGTTTACTTTACTTCTTCAAAGTCTATCCTTCGACTTCGCTCAGGACAGGCTACTTGACTTCTTCGAAGTCTACGTCCTCAACATTATCGCCTTCTTTGGCACTTCCTCCACCTGTAGAACCTTCGGTTCCGGCGGTATCTTCACCATTGGCTTGGGCCGCTTCGGCCTGTGCTTTGTACATTTCCTCGGAAGCTACTTTCCACGCTTCGTTGATTTTATCCAAAGCAGGCGTAATTACCGCTAGGTCTTTGCCCTCGTAAGCTTTCTTCAATTCTTCCAAAGCTTCTTCAATTGGCTTTTTCTTGTCGTCGGACAATTTATCGCCAAATTCCTTCAATTGCTTTTCAGTTTGGAAGATCATCGCATCAGCTTCATTCAGCTTATCGGCAGTTTCCTTAGCTTTCTTATCTGCTTCGGCATTGGCCTCAGCTTCAGCTTTCATCTTTTGGATTTCCTCCTCGGTCAAACCAGAAGAAGCCTCAATACGGATGTCTTGTGACTTACCGGTTGCTTTATCCGTTGCGGAAACCTTGATGATACCGTTGGCATCAATGTCAAAGGTCACTTCAATCTGAGGCGTACCTCTTGGCGCTGGTGGAATACCGTCCAAGTGGAACCTTCCAATGGTCTTGTTATCCGCAGCCATAGGTCTTTCTCCTTGTAGTACGTGAATCTCAACCGAAGGTTGATTGTCCGCTGCTGTGGAGAATACCTGTGATTTCTTGGTTGGGATGGTAGTGTTCGCCTCAATCAATTTGGTGAACACACTTCCCATGGTTTCAATACCCAAAGAAAGTGGGGTAACATCCAACAAGAGTACATCTTTTACATCCCCTGTCAATACACCACCTTGGATAGCGGCACCAATGGCCACAACCTCATCCGGGTTAACCCCTTTGGATGGTTTTTTACCGAAGAATTTCTCAACGGCTTCCTGTACCGCAGGGATACGGGTAGAACCACCTACCAAAATAATTTCATCAATATCGCTTTTTGAAAGACCGGCAGCTTTTAGCGCAGTCTCACAAGGTGCAATAGTTCTTTTTACCAAGTCTTCAATCAATTGTTCAAACTTGGAACGGGATAGCGTTCTTACCAAGTGCTTTGGTCCTGAGGCTGTTGCTGTAACATAAGGCAAGTTGATTTCTGTCTGTGCAGAAGATGACAACTCAATCTTAGCCTTTTCGGCAGCTTCACGCAAACGCTGAAGGGCCATGGGATCCTTGCGAAGGTCCATATCTTCATCTTTGATGAATTCCTCGGCCAACCAATCAATAATTTTTTGGTCAACATCGTCACCACCCAAGTGGGTGTCACCATCGGTTGACAATACTTCAAAAACACCGTCTCCCAATTCCAAAATGGAAACATCGTGCGTACCACCACCAAAGTCAAACACCACTATTTTCTGGTCCTTGTCCTTTTTGTCCAGGCCATAGGCCAAAGATGCAGCGGTTGGCTCGTTGATGATTCGCTCCACGGTAAGACCGGCAATTTCACCAGCTTCTTTGGTGGCCTGTCTTTGGGAGTCGTTAAAGTATGCAGGAACCGTGATCACCGCACGGGTAACATCCTGACCCAAGTAATCCTCGGCGGTTTTCTTCATTTTTTGAAGAATCATGGCCGAAAGTTCTTGGGGCGTGTACAAACGACCATCCACATCCACTCGTGGGGTGTCATTGTCGCCCTTTACCACTTTGTAAGGAACACGTTCCGCTTCTTTTTTGGATTCAGAGAATTTGTTCCCCATGAATCTTTTTATCGAATAAATCGTCTTGTTGGGATTGGTGACCGCCTGTCTTTTGGCAGGATCTCCTACCTTTATTTCTCCGCCTTCCACAAATGCGATTACAGAAGGAGTGGTACGTTTTCCTTCGGCATTTGGAATTACCACAGGCTCGTTACCTTCCATTACAGAGACGCAGGAGTTGGTCGTACCCAAGTCTATACCTATAATTTTGCTCATCGTATCTAAAAGTTATATCTGTTTACAGTTCTTTTTAAGCTCGCACAATAAAGGTCAATGATTATGCCATGCACCAGAATATGACAAGGTGTCAGCTATTTAATACGATTTAGTAGGTTCTTGGGCAAAATTGCAGGTGTGTCACGGTGGTTTTCTTTCTAGATTCATTCGGTTCCATTTCTCATTTTATATCATGGAGGTTGTTATATTTGGAACAGTAAATTGCATTTATGGAATGTATCAGTGTGTTTGATATGCTTAAAATCGGTGTGGGGCCTTCCAGTTCCCATACCCTTGGTCCTTGGAGGGCTGCGGAACGTTGGATAAATGAGCTTAAAGACCAAGACATTTTCAATGAGGTGGTGGAAATTAAAGTGTTTCTCTACGGTTCCCTTTCATTGACGGGCAAAGGCCATGCCACGGACATTGCCGTGGTAATGGGATTGTTGGGCACCGACCCGGTGACCGTTCCCATTGAAAGCATCAATACCACTCTGGAACAAATAAAAACGGACCAAAAATTAAATTTTGGAGGGCTTCGCGAAATCCCTTTCGATTTTAAGAATGATATCATCTTTAAAAAAGAGTTTCTACCCTTTCATTCCAATGCCATTCAGTTTGAAGCATTTTTGAGCAACGGAAAGCATGCTACCGAAACCTATTATTCCATTGGCGGTGGTTTTGTGGTGAAGGAAGAATTGATTCACTCCAAGGAAAACAAAGAAACGTTCAAATCCTTTCCACATCCGGTCAAAACCGGAAACGAATTGCTCCAACACTGTTTGGATCAAGGCAAATCCATTTCTGAAATTGTCTTGGAAAATGAGCTGTCACTGCGAACCGAAACCGAAATCGACGAAGGCCTGCAACACATCTGGAACACCATGCTGGAATGCATGTACGTGGGCTGCCATACCGAAGGAAAGCTTCCTGGAGGACTCAATGTAAAACGACGTGCTTTTGAGATGCACCAAAAATTAAAAGGGGATGCCCCCTACTCCAATCCACAGGAGTGGTTGGAAAGTATCCGGGATACCGAGGTTAAATTCCGGCAGATCATTAAGTGGGTCAGTTGTTTTGCCCTGAGCGTGAACGAAGTCAACGCCTCTTTGGGAAGGGTTGTCACCGCACCCACCAATGGAAGTGCCGGGGTAATTCCTGCAGTTCTCATGTATTATATGGTGATTGAAAACCACGATGCCGATTTTGATGATGTCCGCCAATTTTTGTTGGTGGCCAGCGAAGTGGGGAGTATTTTTAAGAAAGGGGCAACTATTTCGGCGGCCATGGGCGGATGTCAAGCAGAAATTGGGGTCTCATCAGCAATGGCTGCTGCAGGACTTACCGAGCTTATGGGCGGGTCGCCAGAACAGGTGTTGATCGCTGCCGAAATTGCCATGGAACACCATTTGGGCCTCACTTGTGATCCTATCGGCGGGTTGGTCCAAGTGCCCTGCATCGAGCGCAATGCCATGGGAGCCATAAAAGCCATAAATGCTGCGGAGCTTGCCTTGGACACCGACCCCAAAGAGGTCAAGGTGCCTTTGGACAAGGTGGTGGAAACTATGTGGGAAACCGCCAAGGATATGAGCTCAAAATATAAGGAGACCTCAGAAGGAGGTTTGGCCGTAGGCGTATTTTTGAGTGATTGTTAATTTCACAAAATAATATTGAAACCATGAAACATATATTTGTAGTATTAGGTTGCTTTCTCTTCATTTCAACCCCTATTTTTTCCCAAGACATCAAACCGGAAGAAGTCAAAAGCATCATGAGAAAAGTCGCGGATTGGCAAATTGAGCACTATCGCGATGCTTTCACCTATGATACACCGCATCATCCGCTCGATTGGACCAATGGAGCACTTTATGTGGGCATGGCAAAGTGGGCCGCCATGGCCGATGGTGACAAATATTACACTTGGCTAAAAACCGTTGGCGGATTACACGATTGGAAATTACATGAACGAATCTACCATGCAGATGATCATACGGTTGGTCAGTTTTACCTTGATCTCTATAAAAAATATGGCGATGAAAAAATGTTGAAACCCACCCAAGAGCAATTTGATTACATCATGTACCACCCCGCCAAGACTGCTCTGAACTGGGAAAGCCCCTATCATCAATCTAGATGGAATTGGTGTGATGCGCTCTTCATGTCGCCACCCGTTTGGGCCAAATTGTACAAGATTACGGGAGAGAAAAAATATCTTGACTTTATGATGTCAGAATTCAAGGCCACCACCGACTTCCTTTTTGACAAAGAGGAAAATTTGTACTACCGTGATGAAAGCTATATGGGCAAGCTGGATAACGGCACAAAAATATTTTGGTCACGGGGCAATGGTTGGGTGTTCGCCGGATTGGTCAATAGTATGAACGAATTGGAACCCGAAAGCGCTGAATACCAATATTTCAAGGATATTTTTGAAAAAATGGCTGCCAAACTGTTGAAAATCCAAACTCCAGACGGGCATTGGGCCATGAGTTTGTTGGGGCAGGAATTTTATCCCACCCCTGAAACCAGCGGCACTTCCTTTTATGTTTTTGGACTTGCGTGGGGCATCAACAAGGGTATTTTGGACAAGAAAACCTATGGCCCTGCGGTTGAGAAAGCGTGGAAAGCTTTGGTTAGCCACGTTACCCCGAAAGGCATGTTGGGCTATGTGCAACCCATTGGGGCCGCTCCCGGAAAAGCATGGCCCGACAAAACCGAAGTCTATGGCACCGGAGCATTTTTAAGTGCGGGTACAGAAGTGTATAAATTGTATGGCGGCCAATAATTTTATAAGGTTTCTACTCCTCCATGCAGCCAGCCCTTCCGCGGGTGTCAATTAAGTAGATGATTTTCCATTCCCCATCAAAATCAACCAATTGAAAGGAGTTGATACCACAGTGGCTGAATTCATCATTTAACCAAAACTCATACCCTACCCAGGCATTGGCCATGGTCCGATCTACTTGAATGGAAAATGAAGTGAGCTTTTCTTCAAATTTAATACTGTCGGGGATACTACAAATGGAAGTCAAAAATTTTGAAAATTCCTCTTCCCTGAAACGGGTTTTCCCCTCTTGATCTTTGCCAGTGGTTTGAAGCACTACCCTATCGGCTACCGTACTCTTGATAATGCTTGAATCCTGTTTGTGGAACCCATCAAAAAAGGTTTCGATGGCCTGTTTCACCTGTTCATGGGCATCAATTTCAGGGGGGTTGGGACCTTGGGCGTTGCCATTGATACATAAAAGACAAAAAAATGCCAAACTGAATACAATTTTCATGATACTGAAGTTTTTTGATTGAAGTCCAAATTAAACAAATCTGCTTACATTTAGCGCATAAAACTGAACCAAATGTCTGTTGCCAAAAAAGAATACAAAAGGATTACAGTGAAATCCCTGATTGAAATGAAACAAAGCGGTGAAAAGATTTCCATGCTCACCTCTTATGACTATTCCATGGCCAAAATTGTGGATGCCGCCAATGTGGATGTGATCTTGGTTGGGGATTCCGCCAGCAATGTCATCGCAGGTCATGAAACCACCCTTCCCATCACTTTGGATCAAATGATTTACCACGCCAGCTCTGTGGTGCGGGCCGCCAAAAGAGCCTTGGTGGTTGTGGATATCCCTTTTGGAAGTTATCAAAGCGACTCCAAAGAAGCACTTCGCTCCGCTATCCGCATTATGAAGGAAAGTGGTGCCCATGCGATAAAGGTGGAAGGCGGCACTGAAATCAAGGGATCTGTAGGCCGAATTCTTCAAGCGGGCATTCCTGTTATGGGCCATTTGGGACTCACGCCGCAGTCCATTTATAAATTCGGTACCTATACCGTTCGTGCCAAGGAAGAGGAAGAAGCTGAAAAGCTGAAATCTGATGCCAAATTATTGGAAGAATTGGGTTGTTTTGCCATCGTTCTGGAAAAAATACCAGCAACCTTGGCACAAGAAGTGGCCGAAAGTGTTTCAATCCCAATCATTGGTATTGGTGCTGGAAACGGGGTGGATGGTCAAGTGTTGGTGGTTCATGACCTTTTGGGAATGACCCACGAATTTCATCCAAGGTTTCTGAGAAGATATATGAATCTTTATGATGATATGAGTGAAGCCATTTCACAATATGTGGACGATGTAAAGAGCAGGGATTTTCCTAATGATGATGAATCGTATTGAAAAGTGAATTCCAAAAATCCAAAAGACCAAAAATCCAACAAGTCCACCCCATCCAACCTTCAGGTCCTGTATGAGGACAACCACCTTGTTGTGGTCAATAAACGGGTCGGGGACATTGTACAGGGGGACAAAACCGGAGATACCCCACTCAGCGAGGTGGTAAAGCAATACCTCAAAGAAAAATACAACAAGCCCGGTAATGTGTATCTGGGAGTGGTGCACCGATTGGACCGACCCACTTCAGGAATTGTGCTCTTTGCCAAGACCTCCAAAGCCTTACCACGACTCAATAAGCTGTTTTCCGAAGGAAATACCAAAAAAATGTATTGGGCCGTGGTTCAGAATGCACCGAGAAACCAGCAAGAAACCTTGACCCATTGGATGGTTCGCAATCCAAAACAGAACAAGTCCTATGCACATGAAAAGGAAGTCCCCAACAGCAAAAAGGCGGTTTTGGACTACACCCTCATTAAAAAGTTGGACAACTACTACCTCTTGGAAATTGATTTGAAGACGGGGCGGCACCATCAAATCCGAGCGCAATTGGCCGCTATGGGTTGTTATATCAAAGGGGATTTAAAATACGGCGCTGATCGAAGCAATAAAAACGGCGGTATCCATTTACATGCCCGAAGTTTGGAATTGGAGCATCCCGTACAAAAGGAGACCATCACATTTGTGGCTCCGCCACCGGAAGACCCCGTTTGGAACGCCTGCCTTTAGCGGGTGACAGCAAGTGCCTTTTCGCGAATGATCTGACCCACCGGTTTGTTTTCCAAATGACTTTCCAGCCAAGAAAGGATATCCAAGTATAAAAACGCTCTCTTCTCGTAGGGATGGTTCTCGTACTTTTTCAACTCATTATAGAGTTTTTGGAACTCATTTTTTAGCTCATGGGGGTAGATATCACCCAGCCTCCTCAGAAATTTTATCATCTCTTTCTGAACGGCATGTAAGTCGTTCATTTTCAATAAAAATTTGTACGTACTTTTAAGTTGTACTTCCAGATGGTAGTCCATACCTGCCTCATAATGCGCCACCAAGCTCAACACCCGTGCAAAACACATGAGATCTTCCCGCATTTTCAGGTTCTTGTTGGAAATGATCTTCTTTAAATAGACAATACAGTTTTTATTGTCGCCATTGCCAAAATACAGACAGGCTATCTTGTAGTAGAGCAGCATAATGTGATGCTCGTCAATCCGTTCACGGTGTTTTTTAATGCCATATTCAATAATATTGACCAAGTACAAGCCTTTATCAAAAGTGCCCTCCAAGAAATGAAGGTTCAACTTATTGGAATTGATGTACAAAAATGCCAACGAGGCAATATTATCGTTCTGTGGGAAGTTGGAGTCCCCTACTTGCTTTTCCAAACGGTTCAATGTCTCCCTGAACTGGGATGCGTATTTTACAAAGAACAACGACTCCAAGAGATAATGGTTTCCTTTTAAGAAAAAGACCGGATTCAAAGGGATCATCTCTTTATTTTCATAAAAAAGGTCTACCCATTTACTGGCATATTTATACGCTGACAAAAAGTCCTGAATCAATAAACTGTACCATAAATGAGCTTTGTACAACCAAAGTTTCTCCCGAAATCCCAACTTATCCAACTCATAGGCGGGCAAATGTGCTTCAAAATAGGTTTTTACTTTTTGCAGGTCTTCATCGCTTCGAACATAGCCCACTTTCAGCATCATTCCATAAAGCTGAAGGGAAAGATTGGACAGTTTGCTCGCCATTACGTTTAGGGCCGAAAGTTCCTTGGCCTGCACCGCAAGTTCATCTGCCCTATCCGGAATACTTCGGGTAATGTACTGGGTCTCTATCACCTTTTCCAACTCCACAATTTCATAGGCCACATTTTTTTCCTCATGCTCAATGGCAAAGGTCTTGGCCTTGTCCAAAATCTTTAAGCTTTGCTTGTACAATCCTTTTTGATAAAGAATGGTGGCGAAATCCAACTGCTCCCGAATCTGCACTCGTGCATTTTGGTTGACCGGATTCAACCGTAGACTCACTAAAATCTGCTTGTACAAATGCGCTTTTAGGTTGGAAAGTTGTGCTTTTTTCACAATGCCGCTCTCCAAAATTTGTCGCTCGTCGTACTTTCGCATTTTGTCCAACAGATTAAAAAGCGCCAAGAATTTTGCATCCGTATTGACCCCTAAACGGCCCACATACAGTTTAAATTGGCGTTTTTCCGATTTGGAAAGCGATTTTATCAACACGAACAACGCGTCCTTACTGGCATTTGTCATCGTAAAAAATATAATTTAACTATTTGTATTTCAATACATTATATACTAGTGAATACAATTTAACGTTGTAAAGGATTCCATCCCTTTTTTATTCTTCCCTTATCCTTGTCTATTTTCGTAGTACTTAGAAGAAACAGACAAAAATAATGGGTAAAGATAAGGTACAAATTTTTGATACGACACTGAGAGACGGAGAACAAGTTCCTGGATGTAAGTTGGACACGGAGCAAAAATTGGTGATCGCCAAACGTCTGGATGATTTGGGCGTGGATGTGATCGAAGCCGGCTTCCCAATTTCCAGTCCTGGCGACTTCAAGTCTGTTCAGGAAATTTCCAAATTGGTCAAAAATGCAACGGTCTGCGGACTCACCCGCGCCGTAAAAAAAGATATTGAAGTGGCCGCCGAGGCCATCAAAGAAGCAAATAAACCAAGGATACATACCGGAATCGGAACATCGGATTCCCACATCAAGTACAAGTTCAACTCAACCCGTGAAAAAATCATAGAACGTGCTGTTGAGGCTGTTGCCTATGCCAAGACTTTTGTTGAGGATGTTGAGTTCTATGCTGAGGATGCCGGACGCACGGACAACGAGTTTTTGGCCCAGGTTTGTGAAGCTGTCGTAAAGGCCGGAGCCACTGTGCTCAACATTCCTGATACAACCGGATATTGCTTGCCCGAGGAATACGGTGCCAAAATGAAGTATCTGAAGGAAAATGTGAAAGGCATCGATAAAGCCATTCTTTCCTGTCATTGCCATAATGATTTGGGATTGGCCACGGCCAACTCTATTGCAGGGGTTATCAATGGAGCTCGACAGATTGAATGTACCATCAACGGTATTGGAGAACGTGCAGGGAACACCTCTTTGGAAGAAGTGGTGATGATCCTAAGACAACATCCCTATCTAAATTTGGATACCGGCATCAATAGCAAGCTGCTTTGGGATACTAGCCGTATGGTCTCCCAAAAAATGGGAATGCCCGTGCAGCCCAACAAGGCCATCGTAGGGGCCAATGCCTTTGCGCACAGCTCTGGCATACATCAAGATGGGGTCATCAAACAACGAGAGACTTATGAAATCATTGACCCAAAAGATGTGGGCGTTAATGAATCTTCCATTGTATTGACAGCAAGAAGTGGTCGCGCTGCCTTGGCCTACCGAGCCAAAAAAGTGGGTTATGAACTCACTAAATTGCAATTGGACGCCGTTTATGAGAATTTCTTGAAGTTTGCCGACCGCAAAAAGGAAATTTTGGATGAGGATATCCATCAAATTGTGGAAACCAGCAATATCAGCATCCAAAGCATCGCATAATTTCCCATTCTATATTTTAAAAATCGTAATCAAGGTACTAGATGAATTTGAACATTGCTTTGCTACCTGGAGATGGTATAGGACCCGAGGTGTTGGCCCAGGCGGTGAAATGTTTGCAAGCTGTTGAGGAGACGTTCAACCATCATTTTGTTTATAAAGAAGCACCAGTGGGCGCCATCGCCATTCAAAAAAAGGGGACACCCCTGCCCGACAGCACCCTAAAATTATGCAAAGAGGCCGATGCGGTTCTGTTTGGGGCCATTGGTGACCCTAAATACGACAATGACCCCGATGCAAAAGTGCGTCCAGAACAGGGGTTGTTGAAATTGCGAAAAGAGTTGGGGCTTTTTGCCAATATTAGGCCCATTCAAGCCTATCCTTCCCTACTCGATAGATCACCCTTGAAAAAGGAAATTATTTCAGGTACCGATTTTGTCATATATAGGGAACTGACAGGCGGCATCTACTTTGGAGAAAAAAAATTGAACGAGGAAGGTACCGTGGCCTCCGATCTTTGTGAATATTCGGAGGAAGAGATAAGCCGTATTGCCCACTTGGCTTTCAAAGCAGCTAAAAGCAGAAAAAAGAAACTCACTTTGGTGGACAAGGCCAATGTTCTGGAATCTTCCAGACTTTGGCGCAAAGTGGTCGCCAAAATAGGGGAAAGCTATCCCGAAGTTGCCTTGGATTTCCTGTTTGTGGACAATGCCGCCATGCAAATCATTCTAAACCCCAGTCAGTTTGATGTCATCCTTACCGAAAATATGTTCGGGGACATTATTTCTGATGAAGGAAGTGTCATTGGGGGATCTATCGGATTGTTGGCCTCCGCTTCGGTTGGGGATGATAATGCCCTATTTGAGCCCATTCACGGTTCATTTCCACAGGGAGCAGGGAAAGATATTGCCAATCCCATCGCTTCCATTCTCTCCGCAGCCATGTTGTTGGAACATTTTGATCTTTCAGAAGAAGCAACCGCCATTAAAAAAGCAGTGGAGAAAGCCCTGAAAAAGGGAATCGTCACTTCGGATTTGAGGCCCAAAAGTCAATATGGGACCAACCAAGTTGGTGATTTTATCGCCCACAATATTGTGGACATTGAGGATGATTTCAACATGAATGATGAAAACATAGACCTCGGTAAGTCCACGATCATCTAACTTCCTTTGATGGCAGCTCAGAGGTAAAATTAGACTTTAAGACTTCCAGTAATCCATTGGGCAGTAGGTCAGTGGACATGACGCAAGTTTCAAGCACCAAATTCCAATAATCCAAAAGTCAAGAGTCAAGAGACAAGACAAAATCAAGCCCAAGTATCAAGTTCCAATAACATAACAACACAATAACCGAATAACTGAATAACCCCTGCCTACGGCAGGCTTCCAGTAAGCAGTAGATCAGTGGGCAGTTGGCAGTAACTCCTACCTACGGCAGACAGGCAGTAACCCAATAACTGAATAACCCAGTAACAATACAAAAGCGGCCTACATCAACCCAAAAACACCATTCGTCAAATCGCCCCAAAAAGTCAGTCAGAGTTTTTGGAAATTGTGGTTTTAACCATAAATCCATAGAAAGATGGCTCAAAAAAAATTGTTGTTCCTGCCCCTTTTCGCCTTGGGCCTTGTAATTTCCTGTAGCAAGGACGATGGAGCCAGCACCCCGCCGAACACCGCTCCCGTGATCAAGGCACAGACATTCAGTGCTGCCGAGAACATAACCGATGCAGCTACCATTGGAACGGTCACCGCCACCGATGCCGACAAGGATGACGCCCTTACCTTTACCATGATCACAAACGACGACAATCTGTTTGAAATTGATCCAGCCTCTGGAAAACTGAGCTTGGCACCCGGCAAGTCCTTGGACTTTGAGACCGCCGAAGGACACAGCATTAGCGTTGAGGTGACCGATGGTGTCAACGACCCTGTCTCCGCAGAGATTACCATCACCGTTACCAATGTCATTGAATCCTTGGCCGAGGATCCCGCTTCCTTTGTCACAATATGGGTGACCACGGCCAACAATGAATCGATTAAGATTGGGGTGGATCCAGATCTTACCTACGACTATACCATAGATTGGGGTGATGGCACGGTTGAGAACATTACCTACAGCAGCTTCGCCGCCCAACACGAGTACGCCCAGCCGGGCACCCATACCGTGGCCATAAAGGGCACTTTTCCAGCAATTTTAATGGATAAATATGCTGGCATTGTCGCTAAAGCTGATGCGCTTAAATTGGCAAGCATAGAACAATGGGGCACCAATCGATGGGCCACCATGCATGCTGCCTTCATAGATTGTGAGAACATGGTGTACAACGCCACGGACATGCCGGATCTCTCCCAAGTGACCGACATGGGTAGTATGTTCGCTTATGCCATTGCCTTCAATGGGGATATCAGTGGCTGGGATGTAAGTACTGTCACCAATATGGGTGGTATGTTCTATGGTGCCGCTAGCTTCAACGGGGACATCAGTGGCTGGGACGTAAGCAATGTCACCGATATGAGGGGTATGTTCCATGGCGCCGATGCCTTTGAAGGGATTGGTCTTAGTAACTGGAACGTAGGAAATGTGACTGATATGAGTATTATGTTCTCTGGTGCCGCTGCCTTTAACGGAAATCTTGGGGCATGGGACATTGGCAGTGTTACCAAAATGGATCTTATGTTGAAAGAATCTGGACTAAGCCCTAACAATTATAGCGCAACATTGGAAGGCTGGGCAACCCATGTGCAGAACAATAATGGGCCGTCCAATATTATGTTGGGCGCTGAATCGGTCAATTATTGCAATACACAGCTAACGCAGAATGCACGTAATTTGTTGATGAACAATTTTGGATGGACCATCACTGATGAGGGGGGTACCAACAATTGCAATTGATCGGTAAGGCCAAAGGCCGCCCAACCGCCTACTTATCTATAAAGAACGCCGGGAGATTTTGTCTTCCGGTGTTTTTGGTTTATTCAGATAGGAGACGAGAGAGGAGAGAGGAGAGAAAAGAGACAAGAATCAAGAGTTATGAGTTAAGAACAAACAATCCTTTGTGCCAATTCCTGCCTGAGTCAAAATCAAAAACAGGATTTACTGCTGACTGTGCACTGCATACTGGCTTCCGGCTTCCCCGCCTGCGGCGGGCAGGCGACTTCCGACTTCCAATAACCCAGTAATTCAGTATGCAGTATGCAGTAACTCAGTAACTCAATAACCAAAGAGACTAGAGACAAGAGACATGAAACATGAAACCGTCAACCAAAAGTACAAGTTCAAACTCCCGACTTCCCCACCTGCGGCGGGCAGGCGACTTCCGACTTCCGACTCCCGACTCCCGACTTCCAACTTCCAACAACAAAATAACTGAATAACCCATACCATCCATCAGCCAAAAGCGGCCTACATCAACCCAAAAACAGCATCCGTCAGATCGCACCAAAAAGTCAGCCCGGGTTTTGGGAAATTGCGGTTTCAACCCTTTAAATTTTAAAAAAATGAAACAAAAAAAATTGTTGTTCTTGGCCCTTTTCGCTTTGGGCCTTGTAATTTCATGTAGCAAGGACGACAGTCCATCGACACCCGTGGCAAAGGCACCGACCATAAGCGGGTTAACGCCCAGTTCCGGACCTGTGGGCACGGTGTTCGTGATCTCCGGAACCAATTTCAGCACCACGCCCTCGAAGAACACCGTGAAGATCGGTACCACCACCGCTACGGTTTCCGCGGCCACCGCCACCAAGATCACCACCTCGGTGCCCCAAGGCGCCACTACTGGCAAGGTGAGCGTCACTGTAGGGGGAAAGATCGTCACTTCCACGGGAAATTTCACCGTGACCCAGGAGCAGGCCAACAACGCACCCCCCGTGATCGAGGCCCAAAGCTTTGAGGCGGCGGAGGACATTGCCGACACCGATGTGATCGGCACCGTTGTGGCAACGGATCCGGAACAGGATGCCCTCACCTTTTCCATAAGCACAAACGACAACGATCTGTTTGAGATCACCGCCAATGGCGAGCTGAGCCTTGCAGAGGGCAAGGCCCTGGACTTTGAGACCGACGAAGGGCACACCATTACCGTTGCGGTGACCGACGGTGTAAACGACCCTGTCTCCGCAGAGATCACCATCACCGTGACCAATGTCTACGAGAGCCTGGCCGAGGATCCCGCCTCCTTTGTCACAACATGGGTGACCACGGCCAACAATGAGACCATTAAGATCGGGGTGGATCCGGACTATGATGACTACGACTATACCATAGACTGGGGAGATGGCACGGTGGAGGACATCACCGACAGCAACGACCCCCAGCACGAGTACGCCGAGGTGGGCACTTATACCGTGGCCATAATAGGCACTTTTCCGGCAATACGGATGAACAATGGCAATCTCGTTAATGCAGACCGGGATAAATTGGCAAGCATAGAGCAATGGGGCACCAACCCTTGGGCCAGCATGAACAATGCCTTCGCAAGTTGTGGGAATATGGTGTACAATGCCACGGACGAGCCGGACCTCTCCCAAGTGACCAATATGAGTGGTTTGTTCATTGGTGTCAGCACCTTCAACGGGGACATCAGCGGTTGGGATGTGAGCAAGGTCACCGATATGAGTTTTATGTTCGATGATGCCAGTGCCTTCAACGGGGACCTTAGTGACTGGGATGTAAGTAATGTCACCAATATGAGTAATATGTTCGCTGATGCCGATGCCTTTGAAGGAACTGGTCTCAGCAGTTGGAATGTAAGCAATGTCACCAACATGAGTGGTATGTTCAATTATGCCGTTTCCTTCAATGCGGACCTCAGTGGTTGGGATGTAAGCAATGTAACCAGTATGAGAGAAATGTTCTATCAAGCCGATGTTTTCAACAGTAATCTTGGAGCATGGAAGATCGGCAATGTCATCGATATGACTGGTATGTTGGAAGGATCGGGGCTTAGCTCGACAAACTATTCCGCTACACTGGTGGGCTGGCACGATTATGTAGAAGCAAACGGTGCCCCCGTAGATATCATCACCTTGGGCGCATCTGGACTTCTATACTGCAATAGTGCCTCGAACAAACGTTCTGTCCTTGCAGTGGTGTATGGTTGGTATATCGATGACGCTGGTCCCGATCAAACCTGTCCTTGATCCCTATCCCTGATTGAGCATTTAGGCCAAGGCCCAATTACCTACTTATCTATAAAGAACGCCGGGAGATTTTGTCTTCCGGTGTTTTTTGGTTTATTCAGATAGGAGAGGAGAGAAAAGAGAAAAGAGACGAGACAAGTTCCAGCTAGCATCGTGTGCATTCGTGAAATTCGTGTCAGGAAACAATAAACAGTGGGCAGTAACTCAGTAACTCAGTAACTCAGTAACTCAGTAACTCAGTAACAAAATAACTGAATAACCCATTACAAGAGACAAGAGACAAGAATCAAGAATCAAGAATCAAGAGTTATGAGTTATGAGTTATGAGTTAAGTGTAAGAGTCAAGAACAAACAAGCCTTCGTGAAAATTCCTGCCTAAAGGCAGCAGGTATCGAGAAATCAAAGATTCAGCGTAGCTAATCGATTTTTTGCATACCGCCAAAGCAGGTCTCGATACATTCCAAACT
>NZ_LXTT01000046.1 GCF_001683915.1 Allomuricauda sp. CP2A
ATCGTAGTTCCATAATTCAATTACAATCTAACATATAAAAATATATTATAATATCAATTCATAACTTAAATTGATTTTAAGCTTTTATTTAAAAACCATAAGGTTAATATTTGCATCAAAATTGTTATAAAAATATTTAGATATGTGTGGAATTGTATGTGCGTTTGATGTGAAGGAAAGCACGGAAGTGTTACGCCCCCAATTACTGGAAATGTCCAAGAAGGTTAGGCACAGAGGTCCGGATTGGAGCGGAATTTACTCAGATGACAAGGCCATTTTGGCCCATGAAAGATTGGCCATTGTGGATCCTGCCTCCGGAAAACAGCCTTTGCTCAGTGCCGATGGTAAACTGGTACTGGCTGCCAATGGCGAAATATATAACCATCAAGAACTCAGAAAGCAGTTTGAAGGCAAATACGAATTCAAGACCCAATCTGACTGTGAGGTGATTTTGGCGCTCTATCAAGAAAAAGGGGCTGATTTTATAGATGAGATGAACGGAATTTTTGGTTTTGCCATTTATGATAGTGAAAAGGACGAATATTTTATTGCCCGCGATCATATGGGAATCATCCCCCTTTATATCGGATGGGATAAAAACGGAACTTTTTATGTGGCTTCTGAGTTGAAGGCTTTGGAGGGCACCTGCTCCAAAATTGAGCTATTTCCTCCGGGACATTACCTGCACAGTTCAACCGGTGAGTTTGTGAGATGGTATGAAAGGGATTGGATGGAATATGATGCCGTAAAGGAGAACGAAACCAGTATAGAAGCCATCAAGGATGCCTTGGAAGCTGCAGTGCACCGCCAATTGATGTCCGATGTGCCCTATGGTGTGCTGTTGTCGGGCGGATTGGATTCCTCCGTAACCTCTGCCATTGCAAAAAGATATTCCCAAAAACGGATTGAATCTGGCGATACCGCCGATGCTTGGTGGCCCCAATTGCACTCTTTTTCTGTGGGGTTGGAAGGCTCTCCAGATTTGGCAGCGGCCCAAAAAGTGGCCGATCATATTGGAACGGTTCACCATGAGATAAAATTTACCATCCAAGAAGGTTTGGATGCCATCAAGGATGTCATCTATAACCTGGAAACCTATGACATTACCACTATCAGGGCTTCCACGCCCATGTATCTTATGGCTAGGGTCATCAAGTCCATGGGAATCAAAATGGTGCTTTCCGGGGAAGGAGCCGATGAATTGTTCGGAGGCTACCTCTATTTCCATAAAGCCCCAAGTCCAAAGGACTTCCATGAAGAGACCGTAAGAAAGCTGAGCAAATTGCACATGTACGATTGTCTTCGTGCCAACAAATCCTTGGCGGCATGGGGCATTGAAGGTCGGGTTCCATTCTTGGACAAGGAGTTTATGGATGTGGCCATGGGCATCAACCCAAAAGACAAGATGATCAACGGGGAGCGTATGGAAAAATGGGTGGTACGAAAGGCTTTTGAATCCTATTTGCCCGAAAGTGTGGCTTGGAGGCAGAAAGAACAGTTTTCCGATGGTGTGGGTTACAGCTGGATCGATACCCTGAAAGCTATGGTGGCTGAAGAAATATCCGATGAGCAATTGGCCAACGCACATTTCAAGTTCCCTATACAAACACCCACTTCAAAGGAAGAATACTATTACCGTTCCATTTTTGAAAGTCATTTCCCATCAGATGCCGCAGCACTCAGCGTTCCGCAGGAACCTTCTGTAGCTTGCAGTACCAAGATTGCCTTGGAGTGGGATGAGGCCTTCAAGAACATGAACGACCCGTCGGGAAGAGCGGTGGCGAAGGTTCACTCAGATGCATACATAAAATAACCAACCCATTATAAGAAAATGTAGTGAGAAGATGCTGTTTTGTTTCATTTTCAATTAGTCGGAAAAGCCCCTTGCAAAAGGGGCTTTTTGCATTTTATGGAGTGTCGTGCCAAGCCTACTTCAAATAGGACGTTTTCCACAGGTTTTTGTTGATAACTTAGGGTGTGCAAAGGGCTTCACAGGCCTATTTCCGAGGGGTATTCCTTATATTTGTAGGATTTGAAAAATTCAAGGCAAATACGAAAAATATATGAGCGAAGAAGCTAACAAGAAAATGTACTCAGCGGACAGTATCCAGGCCCTGGAAGGCATGGAACACGTGCGTATGAGACCTTCCATGTATATTGGGGATGTTGGGGTCCGCGGTCTCCATCATTTGGTGTATGAAGTTGTGGATAACTCTATTGATGAAGCCATGGGAGGCTACTGTGATTCGATTGAGGTCATCATCAATGAGGACAACTCCATCACCACAAAAGACAATGGAAGGGGTATTCCGGTTGATCTTCACAAAAAAGAAGGCGTTTCTGCCCTTGAAGTGGTCATGACCAAGATTGGGGCAGGAGGTAAATTTGACAAAGATTCCTACAAGGTATCGGGAGGACTTCACGGTGTTGGGGTTTCCTGTGTCAATGCACTTTCCAGTCACCTAAAAGCCACTGTCTACCGAGATGGAAAAATATGGGAACAGGAATATGAAAGGGGAAAGACCCTTTATCCCGTAAAAAGTGTTGGGGAAAGCAAGGAAACTGGTACGGTGGTGACTTTCATGCCAGACACGACCATTTTTACCCAAACCATTGAATATAGTTATGAAACCTTGGCCAATAGGATGCGAGAGCTTTCCTTTTTGAACAAAGGTGTCACCATAACCCTAACCGATAAACGGAACAAGGACGATAAAGGTGAGTTTATTTCAGAAACCTTTCATTCTGATGAGGGCCTTAAAGAGTTCATCCGATTTTTGGATGGCAACCGAGAGCCGCTCATCCAAAGCGTCATCGCCATGGAAGGCGAGAAAAATGGCATTCCAGTGGAAGTGGCCATGATGTACAATACAGGCTATACGGAAAACCTGCATTCCTATGTAAACAACATCAATACTCACGAAGGAGGAACACATCTTTCCGGTTTTAGAAGGGGACTGACCACCACCTTGAAAAAATATGCCGACAACTCGGGAATGTTGGACAAGTTGAAGTTTGAAATCGCCGGGGATGATTTTAGGGAAGGACTTACGGCCATTGTGTCCGTAAAAGTTGCCGAGCCTCAGTTTGAAGGTCAGACCAAAACAAAACTGGGCAACCGGGAGGTGACCAGTGCGGTAAGCCAAGCAGTAACCGAAATGCTTACCGATTATCTGGAAGAACACCCAGAGGATGCCAAGCAAATCGTTGAAAAAGTAAAACTGGCCGCACAAGCCAGACACGCTGCTGCGAAGGCCCGTGAAATGGTTCAGCGGAAAAACCCAATGAGTGTTGGGGGATTGCCCGGAAAACTTTCGGATTGCTCTGAACAAGACCCCACTAAATGTGAAGTGTTCTTGGTTGAGGGTGATTCCGCAGGAGGTACGGCAAAACAAGGCCGTGACAGAAACTTTCAAGCGATTTTACCACTTCGTGGAAAAATTTTGAATGTGGAAAAAGCCATGCAGCACAAAGTTTTTGAAAATGAGGAAATCAAGAACATTTATACCGCATTGGGCGTTACCATCGGAACCGAGGAGGATAGCAAGGCTTTGAATCTTGATAAGCTGCGCTACCATAAAGTAGTGATCATGTGTGATGCCGATGTGGACGGTAGCCATATTGAGACCTTGATCCTGACCTTTTTCTTCCGATATATGAGGGAACTGATTGAAGGCGGTCACGTGTACATCGCCACTCCACCCCTGTATTTGGTGAGAAAAGGAAACAAAAGAAGATATGCATGGAGTGATAAAGAGCGTGACCAGATTATCGAGTCCATGAGTGGGGGAGCAAGTATCCAACGTTACAAAGGTCTTGGTGAAATGAATGCGGAACAACTCTGGGACACTACCATGAACCCAGAATTTAGAAAATTGCGTCAAGTAAAAATTGACAATGCAACCGAATCAGACCGAATATTCTCCATGTTGATGGGCGATGAAGTGCCACCAAGACGTGAATTTATAGAGAAAAATGCCGTCTATGCCAACATAGATGTATAGATAACGGTTATTTCACAACAAAAACTCGCTCTTACAAAGCGAGTTTTTTAGTTTTAGGAAAAATTTTACAAAATGAAGAAAATTGTTTTGTTGGTCGCCCTCGCCATGGTGACCTTTTCTAAAGCACAAGATTTAAACGACCTCTTTGTTGCCGGTGTCAACGATGCCGAACGTTTTGCCAATTCGTATTTGGCTCCCGTTTCCGAAGCAACAATCTACAGTATCTCCAATGGATGGTACAATACTGCCGATGCCAAGCCCTTGGGTGGTTTTGAAATATCCATTATTGGAAATATGACAGGATTTAAGAACAAGGATGATAAAAAGGCCTTTGTCTTGGATCCCAACGATTATGAAAACCTCGATTTTGTGAACAATCCAGGTGTGGCAAGACCCGTTTCCACGGCATTGGGAGATATTCAAGGCATATCCGTTTTTGTGGAAGATGGGAACGGACTGTTCCGGGAAGAATTTGAACTGCCTTCCGGACTTGCTTCCGAAGATTTTAACTTTATCCCCTCCGGGTACATTCAAGGAAGTGTTGGTTTGGTGAAAGGACTTGAAGTGAAAGCTCGCTTTTTGCCCAAGATAAAATTTGACGATGATGCCAAAATCGGACTTTTCGGGGCTGGAATTCAGTATGATTTTACCAAATTGCTTCCAGCGGATAAACTGTTGCCCGTGGCCATTTCAGCGGTTATTGGCTATACTGGCCTCACCGGCGAGTATGATTTTACCGATTCAGAAGTGATTGATGGAAGTGACCAACGTATTGATGCCTCATTCAAGACATGGAACTTCAGTGCGGTGGTATCGACTCGTAAAATCCCGGTGATTAATTTTTACGGTGGATTGGGGTATATTACAGGTAAATCAGACATAGATCTATTGGGCACGTATAATGTTACCTCAGGTCCTTTTCAAACAACTTATACAGATCCTTTCAGTGTTTCAAAGAAAGCAAGCGGGGTTACCGCAAATTTGGGTACCAAAATAAAATTGGGCTTCTTTAGGCTCAATGCAGACTATAATTTTTCCGAGTTCAGCACCTTTACATTTGGTATCAACTTCGGATTCAGATAATAGTAAACCAAAATACCAGCCATTAAAAAGGCCCCAACTTTGTTGGGGCCTTCTATTTTCATATAAGTAGTCTTCCTGTCTATTCCCTGGTGGCGAAGACCGAACCGTTCTCCAGGGCTAAAATTTCAGGATCGCCGTTTTGTTGCAAACGTACCGTGATATCCTCAACTTGTGGGTCGCCATAGATAATGGTATAGGTTCCCTTTGCTTCGGACCATTTAAAATCGGTATAAAAAACCAGTTTGGAGTTTGAATATTTTTGGTATCTGCCCAGATAAACATCGTTGAAGATCCATTCTTCCCGTGCGGCATCAGAGCCTTTGCCATCTATTGTTGAAGATTCGGTTTTGGCCCAGATTCCCAAGATAGGGTCATTGTTCTCTGGAACGCGGCTACAGTTGCTCATGGCAATAATGCCAATAATGGACAACAATGAAAAGAGCTTTTTCATAGGTCAAGTAGGTTTAATTTGGGACTAATAGAACGTAAGTTTGTAAGAAATTATTGCTAAAGCATATCAAAAGATTTCAATGAAATTAAATTCTTCGATGAATGGCTCATTTTGTTAACAGGTCTATAGCTTCCATGCAATTGTGTGATGCGCCAAAATCCTTGTTTAAAACTGGGAAAAGTCGGCATTTTTCTGACCTAAATGCCTTATTTTTGAGCGATTAAAATTTAAACCTATAAAAATGAAAGTTACCGTAGTTGGAGCAGGCGCAGTGGGAGCAAGCTGTGCAGAGTATATAGCAATAAAGGATTTTGCAGCGGAAGTTGTTTTGTTGGACATAAAGGAGGGATATGCCGAAGGTAAGGCCATGGATTTGATGCAAACGGCCTCCCTGAATGGTTTTGATACCAAAATCACCGGAAGCACCAACGATTATTCCAAAACAGCCAATAGTGACATTGCGGTAATTACTTCGGGAATTCCCCGTAAACCGGGAATGACCCGTGAGGAACTTATAGGAATCAATGCTGGGATTGTTAAGACAGTAGCTACTGGTATTTTGGAACATTCACCAAATGCTACGATCATTGTGGTGAGCAACCCTATGGATACCATGACCTATTTGGTGCACAAGACCACTGGGCTGCCCAAAAACAAAATTATTGGAATGGGAGGTGCTTTGGACAGTGCCCGTTTTAAATACAGATTGGCCGAAGCCTTAGGCGCTCCGATCTCTGATGTGGACGGAATGGTAATCGGTGGACACAGCGATACCGGTATGGTGCCCTTGATCGCTCATGCTACGCGAAACAGCCTTAAGGTTTCTGAGTTCCTTTCCGAGGAAAAAATGCAATGGGTGGTGGAAGAAACCAAAGTTGGTGGGGCCACCTTGACCAAATTGTTGGGTACCAGTGCTTGGTATGCACCCGGAGCTGCAGTTTCTGGATTGGTTCAGGCCATTGCGTGCGACCAAAAGAAAATGTTCCCATGTTCCACGCTCTTGGAGGGTGAGTATGACCTTGATGACATCTGTATCGGGGTGCCCGTGATACTGGGGAAAAATGGTATCGAAAAAATTGTTGAAATTGAATTGACCGATGCCGAAAAGGCAAAAATGCAGGAAAGTGCCGCCGGGGTCAAAAAGACCAATGGCCTGCTTGACGTTTAATTTCGATTGAACCGAATATAGAATTGTCATTTCGGAATTTGGGATGTAAAATTTAATGCTGTAACAAGCGTAGGTTTTTCCCTTATTTTGAAATGACAATTTTGTTTTCTGGGCATGACCTTGCAATCAAATTGCAATTCCATCAATTTCTATTGGCAAATCTTATGGGAAATGATATATTTGCACGCTGTTTAAGAAAACTTCTAAAAATTTAATAATCAATGCAAAATAAAGGATTAATAAGGCTTTTCGCTATCCTTTTTGGCTTGGTGAGTATCTATCAGCTATCCTTTACTTTCATAACAAGTAAGTTGGAAAAGGATGCTGAGGCTTACGCAGTTAGCCAAATTTCGGAGGCAGAGGAAGATTATGTGGCCAAGCGTGAAGCTTTAGAGGCATCGTATTTAGATTCTATCAGCGATAATTCCGTTTTAGGATTTACCAGCTATGAAGATGCCAAGACAAAAGAGTTGAACAAGGGTCTGGACCTTAAGGGGGGAATTAACGTTACCCTTCAGATTTCCGTAAAGGATATTTTAAAAGGCCTTGCCAACAATACCAAAAATCCCGTTTTCAACAAAGCATTGGCCGATGCCGATGAAGCCTCCAAGAGTAGCGATAACACCTATTTGGAGCTGTTCTTTGAAGCGTTTGACAATATTAAAGGAGATACCAAATTGGCCTCTCCCGATATCTTTGCCAACAAAGGCTTGAGTGACGACATCAATTTTCAAATGACGGATGAGGAGGTAAAACCTGTCATCAGAAGAAAGATTGATGAGTCCATTGTTTCTGCATTTGAGGTACTTCGTGAGCGTATTGATGGTTTTGGGGTAACCCAGCCCAATATTCAGCGTGAAGGAAATTCTGGCCGTATTTTGGTGGAACTTCCCGGGGCAAGGGATATTGCCCGGGCACAAGAATTGTTGTCCAGTACCGCCCAATTGGAGTTCTGGGAAACCTATCCACAGAGCAGCCAAGGGTTGAGCACATTTTTTGTAAATGCCAACGAACGACTTAAAGAGATTTTAGAGCCTGCCGAAACGGAAGAAGATGATTTTTCCAAACCAGAATCTGAAATAGATTCCCTATTATCGGATGTTGCCCAAGATTCTTTGGATATGGCCCCAGAGACCAATCCATTGTTGGGGAAATTGATTCCAGCTGACCCAGGAAGCCATGCCATTGCACGTGCCATGGTTACCGATACGGCAGAAATAGGAGGGTATTTGCGAATGCCTGAAATTAAGAGATTACTGCCCAATGATGTGCAGTTTACCAAATTTTTATGGGAAAGACCTGCCCAAGATTCTGAAGTTGTAGAACTATACGCCCTAAAATCAAATAGGGATGGCGTTCCAAGAATCAGTGGTGATGTGGTTTCCGATGCACAGGACAGCTTTGACCAGTTCAACAAACCAAACATTAGCATGACCATGAACACTCGTGGCGCTAAAGAATGGGAAGAATTGACCGGTGATGCGTACAATAACCAAACGGGTATTGCCATTGTATTGGACAATAAGGTATACACCGCTCCTGGGGTTTCTTCAGGGCCTATTTCCGGGGGACGCTCCGAAATTACCGGAACCTTTACCGTAAACGAGACCAAGGATATTGCCAATGTGTTGCGTGCGGGGAAACTGCCTGCTTCTGCGGACATTATTCAATCTGAAGTAGTGGGGCCATCTTTGGGGCAAGAAGCTATTGATAGTGGATTTATGTCCTTTGTCATTGCCATGGCTTTTGTCTTGGTATGGATGATTTTCTACTATGGTAGGGCTGGTATTTTTGCTGATATCGCCTTGGTGTTCAACATTCTCTTGATTTTTGGGGTGCTGACAAGTTTGGGAGCGGTATTGACGCTTCCCGGTATTGCCGGTATCGTTTTGACCATTGGTATGTCGGTGGATGCCAACGTACTTATTTTTGAACGGGTAAAAGAAGAATTGGCCCGTGGAAAAGGGAAGGCCCAGGCCATTGCCGATGGTTTTGGTAATGCGTTATCTTCCATCTTGGATGCCAACATAACCACAGGTTTGACCGCAATTATCCTTTTCATTTTTGGCTCAGGTCCTATTAAGGGATTTGCCACTACGCTTTTGATCGGTATTGTTACATCCTTGTTTACGGCTATTTTTGTGACCCGTTTGATGATCGAAGCCTATTCGGCCAAAAAAGGGAGACGATTGGATTTCTCTACCGGAATTACCAAAAATCTGTTCAGTAAAATGAACATTGATTTCTTGGTGAAACGCAAGATAGCTTATGTTGTCTCAGGAGTTTTGTTGGCCGTTAGTATTTTTTCCTTGGTTACCAACGGGCTTCAACAAGGGGTCGACTTTGTAGGAGGTCGTTCATACCAAATTCGTTTTGAGAAAGCGGTGAGCCCTTCAGAAATTGCTTCGGAATTGAACCAAGTATTTGGGAGCGGCACCAATGTGAAAACCTTTGGTGATGCCAACCAGATAAAAGTGACCACACCTTATAAAGTGGATGAAGAAGGTATTGAAGTCGACACTGAAATCCAAAATAAACTATTTACATCGCTGCAAAAATATTTGCCAGATGGAATCTCCTTCGATGATTTCACGGTAGGTGCTTCTGAAAAGTCCATAGGAATTTTGCAATCGGTAAAAGTTGGCCCAACCATAGCAGATGACATTAAAAAGAACGCCTTTTTGGCCATTTTGGGCTCTCTGGCGGTTGTATTCCTCTATATCTTATTGCGATTTAGAAAATGGCAGTTCTCTTTGGGGGCCGTTGTTGCGGTTTTCCATGATGTAATGGTCGTTTTGGGAATCTTTTCCCTCACCGGAAGCATTATGCCATTTAACATGGAGATTGACCAAGCTTTCATTGCAGCTATCCTGACGGTAATTGGGTATTCCTTGAACGATACCGTGGTCGTGTTCGACCGTATACGTGAAATTGTAGGCCTAAAAGGTTGGAAAGCTGGGGAAAATATAAATGAAGCCTTGAACAGTACCTTGAGCCGTACCTTGAATACGTCATTGACCACTTTGATCGTATTGTTGGCCATTTTCGTTTTTGGAGGTGAAAGCCTAAGAGGGTTCATGTTTGCTATGATCGTTGGTGTCATCGTGGGTACCTATTCTTCGGTATTCATTGCAACGCCAGTCATGTTCGATTCATTAAAGAATAAAACTGCTCCTGCCGATAAAGCATAGCATTAGTTTTAGATTACACCTTAAAAGGCCGTTCTAATTTTTCTAGAGCGGCCTTTTATCTTTTAAAAAAACTGAATATCAGTTATCTGTAATTTTCTTTTGCACGTCATTCCGAATTCCTGCCTGCCGGCAGGCAAGGTATTTCGGAATCTCATCATTCTAGTAATCAGTAATTTAATGAGAACCTGAAACAAGTTCAGGTTGACGAGAGTTTTGTTTATGATAAAATCCGGACAATCAATCTTAAAAAAGTCCCAAATAATTATTGTATTGTGAAAACTGAACTACTTTAATGAACTGTTGTTTTGCCGATGGAACCTTTTTCAGAGGGATGAAGTTCAAGAATAAATTGTGGTTCAAGATTGGGTTCTGTTCTGTGTGAAACAAAAAGGATGGTTGTGTCACTTTCCCGTGCAATCTTGTTCACCAAAGCCACAAAGAGCGCTGCACTTTCATCATCCAAGCCAGCGGTGGGCTCGTCCAAAATAAGCAACGGCGGATGCTTTACCATGGCCCTTGCGGTCATGACCAACCGTTTTTCGCCTCGGGTAAGCTCACGGAAATGCGTATCGCGCTTGTCATAAAGCCCCAATAGTTTTAACCATTGTCCGGCAAGGCGCTTTTCGGTTTCGGTTGGGAGAACGTACAAACCTATGGAATCATGAAGGCCCGAGATAATCATATTTTCCAAGCTGTGGTACCCTCTAAACTTATCGGTAACCGATGGTGTAAAATAGCCTATTTTTTGTTTGAGGTCCCATACACTTTCACCGCTGCCCTTTTTCTGGCCGAACAAAGTAAGGTTCTGTCCATAGCCTTTGTGACTGTCCCCTGTGATCATCGATAAAATCGTGGTCTTTCCACTGCCATTGGGGCCAATCAGTTGCCAAAATTCACCCTGTTTTACGGACCAGTTGATGTTGTTCAAAACTTGTCGACCATCAAAACTGACCGAAACATTGGTGAAGTTGACCAATTCATCATTTTCTTCTTGTATGGGATTGATGGGAGGGGGGATTGTTCCAGAAAATTGGTGGATGTCATGTCTGTTGGCTTCCCAAAATGCCTCAGGGGAAGCATATTTTTCCAATTCACTGCCATTTAACTTGAAGAAATTGGTGATTATGGGCAGCATATCGTCCAGCCGACTTGCAAATTGCACCAAGGTCCTTGACGTTGAAATAGTGCATAATTGCTCCTTTAAATGGGCTTGAGTGGCCACATCCAAATTGTCAAAAGGGTTGACCAGAACCAAAAAATCGGGCTCTTGATCCATTAAATGTTTGAGCAAGGCTTTTTTCTGTTCGCCACTGCTCATCGTTTTTAAGGGTTGGTCGGTGTCCTTTGTTAGAATTTTTACATCGTGGCGTTCTTCCTCATCCATGAACCGTTCAATCTCCGATCTTGAAAAAAGCAGTCCTGTTTTGTTTTGTAACGCTTCAAGCTCAGGTATTGTGGCATTGTTCAGCAATTTAGTGACCAATTCATTGGTTTGGGAGGTATTGTTGGTAAGGATTGCGTAGTTTTTGGGTTGGTCCATGCGAAGAAAAATATCCTTCAAAATTACGATTATCCTTTGTTAACTCTAAAAATATGAACGGGATTATCCTTGTAGGTTGTGGTTTTGTCCAAATGCATTCCATTTTTTAAAGCCACTTTTTGTGAAGGAACATTGTCCACATGGATAATGGAAATCAGGGAATCTGAAAAGCTGTTCAAAAAAGCATATTCCTTACATTTCTGGGCGGCTTCAAAGGCAAAGCCCTGCAACCAAAACTTCGGCAATACGGAATACCCAATTTCCAATTCCTCATTATCATCCACTATTTGCACCAAGAGACCGCAGATGCCCACCAACTCGTTGGTTTCTTTCAAAATCAAGGCGTTCATGCCACCCAGATCATTCTCGTAGCGTTCAAAAATTCGGTCAAACTGGACTTGGCAGGCTTCAATGGGGTTGGTGGGAAGCCCCTCCCAAAATAGGGTGGATTTGGGATTGTGATAAAACGGCAGCCAATCCTCAAAATCTGAAGGCTCAATCTTTCGGAACAACAAACGCTCCGAACTTTGGTTTTCCAATAGGTATTTCGACATTTAATTTCGGGTAAAGGAAATACTGTCGCCCACTTGCAGTCCCATTTCATCAGACAGCCCTGCGTTCACTTCCAATACATATTTTATGGGAACTTTTGAGGTCAACCCACTTTCGTCATAGGGTTGCGCATTTTTCTGGAAACTGGCAATTTTCTGATTCGCATCAATATAAATGATGTCCAAGGGAAATTCGGTGTTCTTCATGTAAAAGGAATGCATGGCCTCATTTGGAAAAATGAACAACATCCCTTGATTTTTTTCCATGGATGACCGATACATCAACCCGGTTTGGGTTTCGTAATCCGTTTCGGCGATTTCAATATCAAAATTGGAAATAATGGAATCTGTCCCGACTTTTAGAATGGAGAGATCACCTTCTTTTTTGAATGCTACGGTCTCGGTCTTGATTTCACGTTTTGATTCGGTTTTGCATGAAATCAACACAAAAAATGAAACAAGAACAAGAATAAAAACTTTTCGCATGGTACTATGCTTTTGATGGAACTGGACGGAACATAAAATACAATCCAATAATGATCATGGGGATGCTCAACCACTGCCCGGTGGAAAGAAGACCCAGGGATTCCTCAAACCCACCTTGACTTTTCTTGAAGAACTCCACCACAAACCGAACCGCAAAAAGGAGCACCATAAACAAGCCAAAAAGATAGCCGGTTTTGTCCTTTTTATCTGTTTTCCAGTATAAAAGATATAGTGTGACGAACACAAAGGCATAACAAATGGCTTCATACAATTGCGCTGGGTGCCGAAAAGGGATGGACTCCAAAATACTGGCAAATTCTGGGTTGTGTTCGATGGCTTTATAGGCTGCATTTTCGGTCTGTTCCCTTGTAAGGGACATGGCCTTATAGGCGGGCATGTCATCAGAATCGCGAATAAACCGTGTGGCCAGAAAATAAGATCCTTCCACTACTTTTCCATTGATTTCTGAATTGAAAAAGTTGCCCAATCGGACAAAACAGGCTCCAATGGCCGAAGGTACCACCAATCTATCCAAAAGCCAGAGCATATTGATGTCCTTCCATTTCCTACAATACAACCATATACCAATAATGGCGGCAATGGTGGCCCCGTGACTGGCCAATCCTGTAAATCCGGTAAACTCATAGCCATTTATGATGCCGAAGAGCGATTCATTGGCATTTTCCCTGATGGGCAGCAGAATTTCCGCCAAATGGTTTTTGTAGTAGTCCCAATCGTAAAAGAAAACGTGTCCCAAACGTGCGCCCAACATGATGGAAACCACCGTGTAGATAAAGAGCGAGTCCAATTTTTCCATGGACTTTTTCTCTTTTTCAAAGATTTTCTTCATGATAAACCAGCCCACTACAAAGGCAGCAATCCAAAGCAGGTTATAGTATTTTATCTGAATAAAACCCAATTTGAAAAGGGTGCCCTCCGGGTTCCAGTTAAAGCCTAAGAAATACATTGTTATAAATTTTGGACTAATATAACTACTTTGAACGGTTGGGCAGTTGGATTGTTGGAATTTTGGTTACCGTTACCTTTTTTTTGAAACCATTTTTCACCTCTTTCAGTTTGCACTTGATTCTTGCACTTGAACTTGATTCTTGCACTTGATTCTTGCACTTGACACTTGCACTTGACACTTGAACTTTTTTAAGGAACAGGATCATACCCACTGCCGCCCCATGGGTTGCAGCTCACGATTCGTTTTATGGAAAGCCACCCCCCTTTAAAAAGGCCGTGTTTTTTTAGGGCTTCCAAGGTATAGGCCGAACAGGTGGGCGAATATCTGCAAGTAGCTGGAAGATACGGTGAAATGAGGAGTTGATATGCTCGAACCAACACTACAAAAGGGGCTATAAGAATCTTTTTTAATGACATTATTCCCCGTTCATTCCGTTAATTTATACTGAAAGTGGTGCCCTCTTTGCCATCCTTCAATTGAATTCCCAAAGCCGAGAGCTCATCCCGAATTTTATCTGAAGTGGCAAAATCCTTGTTCGCGCGGGCTTCGTTTCGCAATTGGATCAAGAGTTCCATCACCCCGCTCAAGGCATTGGAGTCATCTTTGGCCATGGATTGGTTTTCAATGCCCAAAACGTCGTAAACAAAAACCTTTATGGTGTTTTCCAGCTCGGTTTTGTCCTCTTCTGTAATGGTTTCTTTTCCTTCCTTCATCAAATTGATGTGTTTTACGGCATCAAAAAGATGGGCAATTAGGATAGGCGTATTGAAATCGTCATTCATGGCATCGTAACACCTCTGCTTCCAAGCCAAAATATCAAAATCTGATGTTGAGCCCGTTTTCAAGGCATCAAGGCTACCCAAAGCATCCATCAAACGGTTATATCCTTTTTCTGAAGCCTGAAGTGCTTCATCACTCAAGTCCAAAATACTGGTGTAGTGAGCCTGCATCATAAAAAAACGAATCACTGCCGGGGAATAGGCCTTGCTCAAGATGTCATTGTCACCACTTATAATTTCGGAGGGATAAATATTATTGCCCGTGGATTTGGACATTTTCTTGCCATTGAGGGTCAACATATTGGCATGCAACCAATATTTTACGGGCGATTTTCCGGTACTGGCCTCGGCTTGTGCAATTTCACACTCATGATGCGGGAACTTGAGGTCCATTCCACCGCCATGGATATCAAAGGTCTCGCCCAAATATTTGGTGCTCATGGCCGTACATTCCAAATGCCATCCTGGGAAACCATCGCCCCAAGGTGAAGGCCAACGCATGATGTGTTGGGGTTCGGCTTTTTTCCAAAGCGCGAAATCCTGAGGATTGCGTTTTTCATCCTGTGCGGTAAGCTCGCGGGTGTTGGCGATCATATCCTCCAATTTTCTGCCGCTGAGTTTGCCGTACTCATGGTCCTTATTGAACTTGAGCACATCAAAATACACCGACCCATTGGCTTCGTAGGCGTATCCTTTTTCAAGAATTTCCTTGATGATTTCAATCTGTTCAATAATATGCCCTGTAGCGGTAGGTTCAATACTTGGAGGCAATAGGTTGAACTGTTGCAGGGTATTGTGGAAATCCACGGTGTAGCGTTGCACTACTTCCATGGGTTCAATCTGTTCCAGCTTTGCTTTTTTGGCGATTTTATCCTCACCATCATCCGCATCATTTTCCAAATGTCCGGCATCGGTAATGTTACGGACATAGCGCACTTTATACCCAAGATGCTTAAAGTACCTAAAAATCATATCGAAGGACATAAACGTGCGACAGTTGCCCAAATGGACATTGCTGTAGACCGTAGGGCCACAGACATACATGCCAATATGGCCTTCATTTATGGGTTGAAAAACCTCTTTTTTTCCTGTAAGTGAATTGTGTACTCTAAGGGTTTGGTCCTTGTAAAGTTGCATTGAAAAAGGTGGAATTAAAAGTCGGTGTCCAGATTGATGTAGTCCAAAAACTCCCTTCTTACGGCCTCGTCCTTGAATTTGCCACCATATTCTGAGGTAACGGTGCTGCTTTCAATATCGCGAATACCTCGGGAATTGACACAAAGGTGTTTGGCGTCTATCACACAGGCCACATCTTCGGTTCCCAGTACCTGTTGGAGTTCTTTTACAATTTGTATGTTCAATCGCTCTTGCACCTGTGGACGTTTGGCATAATAATCCACAACACGGTTCATTTTGGAAAGACCAACAACGGTGCCATTGGAAATATAGGCAATATGGGCCCTACCAATGATGGGCAGCAAATGGTGTTCGCAAGTGGAGTAGAGCACAATGTTCTTTTCCACCAACATTTCACCGTATTTGTATTTGTTTTGAAAGGTGGACGATTCTGGTTTACGTTTGGGATGCAATCCTCCGAACACTTCTTTCACATACATTTTTGCAACCCTCTTAGGAGTTCCTGCAAGACTGTCATCATCCAGGTCAAGACCCAGGGTCAACATAATTTCACGGACATTTTTCTGTATTCTTTCGATTTTTTCCTCATCGCTCAATACAAAAGCATCATCCCGTATTGGGGTCTCCGTTGTAGAGCCAACATGATCGTCGCCTCTTTCTTCATACTGTTCTTCCAAAGCCTGCTCTAATTTCATAGCTGTTTCTTCAAGTCAGCAAAGATAACATTAATGTACGATTTAACATCCGGTATGCGGGGTTTGACAACATAAATTATTGTTAAGGCAAGGGCCTTAGTACTTTTATAATGCCCAAACCTACAGTCTTTTATGGTGAAATTGGTTATTAGAACTATAATGTTTTGCCTTTTCTGGCAATTTTCCCATGCCCAGGTTTCCCAGGAATGTGTCAATGCTATTCCCATTTGCAGCAACACACCCATTAATGGAGGCACCAATGGTTTTGGTGCGGATGATTTTAATGGTGCCACTTCCAGCGGGTGTTTGGAGCAGACATTGTCGGGGGCTATAGAGTCCAACTCGGCCTGGTACCGTTTTAGGACATCGGCCTCGGGCCAATTAGGTTTTAATATTGGCCACAACAGCAATGAGGATTGGGATTTTGCGCTTTACCAAGCTTCTGATTGTAGCAATTTAGGAGAACCTATCCGTTGTAATTTTTTCGATAATAGCGAAAACAAAAGTTTTATTGGAGTAGGGGAAGACCCAACGGGGGATGAGGACTCCGTACATTATGAGGATTGGCTTGATGTAAACGCAGGAGAGGATTATTATCTCTTTATCAATAATTTCAGTAACGTGAACTCTGGTTTTTCCATCCAATTTACCGGAGATATCTGGGTCACCAACCCTACGGATGCATTGGATTGTTCCATTATCAACAACCTTTTGGGCCCACCCATAGCCGCCTGCGAAAATGAGACCATTATATTGGACGCCACCACTTCAGGAGCCACTGGTTATGAATGGTATAGTGATACAGGAAGTGGGTTTCAGCCCATTTCTGGAGCTACGGCACCAACCTATACGGTTACGGGCTCAGCCCAATATCGTGTAGTGGTCACTACCGCAATGGAGACGATAATCAGTGATGTTCAGGTAGGATTTACCCCAGTCCCCGTTACGGCGCCTGTTTCGGATGAAATTTTCTGCCATATTCCAGACATGATGTTTGATCTCGCAGCCAAGGATGCTGAAGCTTTGGGTTCGCAGGACCCTGATGATTTTGTAGTGAGTTATCACAGCTCCCAGACCGATGCCAATTTGGGCATCAACCCATTACAGAAGCAATATGCAAAAAATTCGGGGCAGGAGATAATTTATATACGGACCACTTCCATGGCCAATCCAGAATGTTATGACACTTCTGAAAGTTTTGTTTTGGACGCCATTGAGACCCCAGAGCTTACCTTTTCAGAAGAAGTTGTTATTTGTGAAAGTATAGGAAGTGTTCAAATTGGTGAAACCATTCCCAATCCCGGATTTACGTATCAATGGAGCAATGGGGAACAGACCCCCACCATTACAGTTTCCGAAGAAGGGGAATACACGCTCACAGCTACCAATTCTTCCAGTGGCTCATCCTGTGAAACCAGCAGAACGGTTACGGTTAGTGTGTCTACGGTGCCCAGCATCGCCGATGTGTCCATTGATGTCCAAGATTTACGCACCAACAATATTGTGACCATTATTACTGAAGGGGACGCCACAAACTTGGAATACCGGATGGATGATGGGGCATATCAATCCAGCAATGTTTTTGAAGGTGTTGCCCCGGGCAACCACAAGGTGTATTTGCGGGATATTTATGGGTGTGGTGAAGTGGAAGACGACATAGTTGTGGTTGGATTTTTGACGACTTTCTCCCCCAATGGCGATGTCCTCAATGAAAGTTGGCATATTGAAGGACTGTCGGAACTCAACTCTCCCATTGTGACCATTTATGACCGTTATGGAAAGTTGATAAAACAAATGACCGAGTTTGATGCCGGATGGGACGGAAGCCTGAATGGACAGCCCCTCCCTTCTACCGATTATTGGTTCAAATTGTCCTATATGGATGAAAATGGAAACCGGGTCAATGCCAAATACCTTCAGAGTCATTTTTCCTTAGTGCGATAGCCCAATATGCATTTTGTCGATTAACGGCATATTTTTTCGGTCAACGTATACTAAAATTGTGGTTATGGGAGTTATACAGATTAGATTGTAGAATAACCTTTAGCCCCAAAATTCTATGAGAGCTCTATTTAGCGCTATCTGTTTATTACTATTCTCCTTTGCAGCCAGCGCCCAAAACTCCCCAGATTGTAGGACTGCCATTCCGGTTTGTGCGGATGCCCCTATTTTGGGCACCACAGATGGAGGGGGTGATATTGACGATTTTGACCCCGAAGTGATTACCCAGACGGGTTGTTTGGAAAAAGGGAGCAACAGTTCTGCCAATATAGAAAACAATACAGGTTGGTATGTGTTTAGGGCCGGAACCGATGGTCAGATTGGTTTTGATATTGAAGCCCTCCCAGGCCCAACGGGAATTATAACCGCGGAATGGGATTTTGCTTTGTACGGACCTTTTGATGAAACCTCTGGCCAAACGTTTTGTACCATCATTGGGGATGGAAGTGCCCAGCCCATTCGATGCAACTACGAAACCAACGACACCAACTTTACCGGAATGGGAGTGAACCCCGTGGATGGAAGGGAAGGGGCTCCTTTTGTAAAGCAAAGTCAGAACACCTATGATGAATGGTTGGATGTGACAGCTGGAGAAATCTACTATCTCTACATCAATAACTACAATACCAATTTTGATGGCGATCCGGAATCGTTCATGCTAACATTTACTGGCAGCTCGGTAGATGCCGACCAGAACAATGCTTTGGATTGTACCCTTCGCGATGAATTTTTAGGATTGGATATCGTGGCCTGTGAGGGTGATCCCGATATTGTGCTAAGTGCTTTGAATTCGCCAGCAGGGCCCAATATTTCAAATATTACTTGGACTTTGGACAGGGATGATGATGGCACCATTGATGAAATTTTGGCCACCGGTCCTGGTGAAACTGAGTATACGGTATCAAGTCCAAACTCAGGTCGTTATTTTGTCTCCATTGAAAATAATGTGGGGCAAATTTATTCTGACGATATTCTGATTACTTTCCATGGAGATCCAGTTCTAGAGGATATCGTGATAATAGATTTAGAAACCAGCAATCAATCGGATCCATACAATGTTGAATTTGTGGTTGAGGGCACCAGTAATTACGAGTATGCCATCAACGGTGGGGAATTTCAGGAGGATCCTGTATTTACGGATGTACCTCCCGGAATGAACGAGGTCACTATTAACGATACCAATGGGTGCGGAACCTTGACCAGTCAATTTTTGGTGGTGGGTTATCCCAAATTCTTTACGCCCAATGGGGATGGCGTTCACGATAATTGGAATGTCTATGGTATAGAAAGGCTCACCGACCCTATTATTTATATTTTTGACCGTTATGGGAAATTGTTAAAGGAGCTGGACCCTGCTTTGGGCTGGGACGGGACCTTTAATGGAAGGGATTTACCTTCTTCGGATTATTGGTTTCGCTTGGAATATGAGCGTGATGATAGCGGTGTTTTGGTGGCACGTTCCGTGCGTAGGCACTTTTCTTTGGTACGATAACGATAGGCCACAAAAAAAGGCCGGAATCTCTTCCGACCTTTATACTCTATTTTTTCAATGATCAGAATTTCATGGTATAGCCCAATGAGATATTGGTGTTTATTCTATTGATCATGGCAGCACTGTTGATGCCTGAGTCAAAAAAGAACATATTTACATCCTGTTCTGTTCTGCTAAAAGCCAAATCCAATCTGCTTCCTCCAAAACTATAGCCAATACCGCCTGAAAAACCATTAAGGTCCCCCACAATATCGCCATTTTCATAAGGACTGCTTTCAAAACGATACCCCCCTCGTAGACTTACTTCATCAAACCGAATCTCACCTCCCAATCTATAGGTGTTGATAACACCCAATGTGCTGGCGATGAAATCGTTTTCAGCAGAAAAATTAGGGTCCGAGGTAGGTCGAAGCTCTGCTTGCGACATATCTTGATAGCCATAATCAAAGCTCAACAGTCCGTCTTCCCCAAAGACAACGGCCACACTTCCGGTAAGTTTCCCCGGAGTTTTGATTCGGTATTCGTCATATAGGTTTACAATGCCAAAGTCTATGAAGTTGATGTCTGAAACTGCCAAACTGGAGTTGATGCGTTGGGAAAAATCATCGGTTAGTTCATACCAGGTGGGGGATTGATAGCTACCGCCCACACGGACACTTTCATTCAATTTTGCGATGGCCCCTAAACTAAATGAGAAGCCGTATCCTTCGGTATGTAAGAGATTGTCAAACGAGGTAAACTGAACTGGGGAATCTTGATCGTAACCATCTTCATCCAAAAAGGTCACCCGGTCATAAAGTACGGTGTGAAAGTTCAGGGATGCTCCCAAATAGAGATTTTCCTCGTACTGGCCAGCAAAGTTCAGTGTGAATTTGCTGTTGTATCCGGATGTGTTCCGTAGGTATTCTTGACGCACATTGCTGTAGGCGGCATTGGAGAAGTAGGAGGTGTTGGCATCGTCATCCTCGGTGGGTTCTATAAGACCGGCCTGAAACCCCAGAAAGGCCTGTTGGGCTCCAAAACCAAGGCTTGAGCCTATGTCCAAATAGGCATCTTCAATATACTCCCCTTGTTGCACACGGAGTGGCCCCAAGGGTTCGCCATCGGCAAAGTTCAAAAAGTAATTATCTATACCCAATGCAGTATTTCCTGCGGCATAGAACTCATTATCGAAATTTTGGACCATGTCGTAATTAAAGGCGAGGGCAATTTTTTTCCAAGAACTGTTGTTGGACTTAAAAACAAGTACGCCTCCAATTTGATTAAGATCTAATGAGTTGATTGTAGTGTTTCGGACACTATTCCCGAAAAGCGCATCATTGTTTCGATGGTAGTTGGATCCTGTAATGCTCATCTCGCTAAAGTTGAAGACGGCAGAACCGGCAGGGTTAATGTTGAGGGAGGACAAATCGCCGCCAAGAGCGCCAAAAGCACCTCCCATGGCCTGAAATCTGGCGGTTCCTATAATATCTTCTGTGCTGTATCTAAGTACATCATCTATGTTTTGGGCACTTGCGTAAGTGCATACCAATACCATGATGAAAGTTGAAATTCGTTTCATTTCCCGAGATTTAGTTTTACGATAAATTTTAAAGGAATTTTAGTTTCTTCCGTTACCTCTTCCCGATCTGGAAGAACCGCCTGATCGACTTGCGCCTCCTGAACTTCTGGAACTGCCACCGGAACTTCTGAAGCTTCCGCTACTGGAGCTTCTTGATCCGCTGCTACGATAGCTTCTGGAACTGGAACCGCTCGAAGATCTATTATAATTGCTTCTACTAGGTGCTGTTCTTGGAGAAGATTGATAGCTTCTTGTGCTTCTTCCAGAGCTTCGGTATGTTGGAGAAGAGGAACTCCTGTTCACGGTGCCACTTCTTCTGTAGGTACTGCTGCTTCTGGAAGATGGTGATGTTCCATACGAACGATAGCTTCTGGAACTACCACTATAGTTGGGAGAAGTACGGGTACTTCTACTGGTCCTGTAATTTTGGTTTCTTGAAATGGCATCAGCACTTACTGTTCTTCTTGCAGTTGTTCCATTGTTGTTATATGACCTAGAGGTTCTGGATGTGCCCACAGACCTATTGGAACGCCCACTATCCGCTCTGTATCTTGAGGTATATCCACTGCTTCTTGAGGCTAGGTTGGACCTTCCCCTAAGTGAGGTGCCTGGAATGGTAGAAGAGGAATATCCCCTACGTCCCCGAGCATAACCGTAAGCGTAGTTTCTTCCGTAATAGTTGTTATAGTAGTAGGGTCTCCAACCGTAGTTGTAGTAACCACCCCAGCCATAGATGCCGGCGTAGCCCCAGCCACCCCAAGGATGTCCCCATCCAAAGCCTCCCCAGCCCCAGCGGTTGAATCTCCAAGGGTTGTTCCAACCCCATCCCCAACCGTAGTAGGGATAGTTCCATCCCCAACCAGCGTTCCAAAGCCATGGATCGTTCCAACCCCAGCCCCAGCCTCCCCAGGCCCAGCTGTTG
>NZ_LXTT01000054.1 GCF_001683915.1 Allomuricauda sp. CP2A
CTTTGAAGACAATTCTGAAAAATGGGGGCTACAAAGTACAAAAGGGATATGGTGGTCCATTACCCCGGTGGATATCGACAACGATGGGGATGAAGACTATGTGGTCGGCAATCTTGGACTGAACAATAAATTTAAACCCACCAAAGACCACCCCTTGAGGATATATGCCAACGATTTTGACAAAAATGGCACCAATGACATTGTATTGGCCAAAGAATACAAAGACTCCTATGTACCCTTGAGGGGACGCGAATGCATGAGTAACCAAATGCCCTATGTGGCTGACAAGTTCAAGGATTATCATACTTATGCCTCGTCAAAGCTTACCGACATATTGCCCACAGGAAGAATTGAGAACACAGTGACCCATGAAATAAAAAGTTTGGAGAGCATTATTTTGATAAACTCTGGGGGCAAATTGATTCAAAAGCCATTGCCCACAGAGGCCCAAGTATTCCCAATCAAATCGTCCCTATTCGGCGATTTCAACGAAGATGGGCATATGGATATTCTAGTTGTGGGGAATCACTATGGAGTAGAAGTGGAAACCATTAGATATGATTCTGGAGTGGGCTGTTTATTATTGGGCGATGGTTCTTCCAATTTAATCCCAATACCAGCTACAAAATCAGGAATCAATATACCTAAGGACAGCAGACATATCAATCTGATCCACCGACCATCCGGCAACCTTTTATTGATTACGAACAACAATGATTCGCTTCAAATGTATCGTTGGTAAAGTTATCGGGCACTTGGCCCAAAACGTGTTTCAATGTATCAATAACATAACGCAAAATTGAAGTCATGACGTACAGAAAATGGATTAAATCTATTTTGAAAACAGCTTTCCCCGTATTCCTCCTTTTAGGGTTCAAAGCCCATTGTCATCCCGCTGGGCTGGGCATATACCAATCCTCTTCTGTTAGTTTGCAACCCAACTCGAATAAACACTTAAAGGTAATATCTTGTGAACGTCTTGCCAGGGTTACGGGAGCCTCTGTAAAGGGAGAAGTATTCGCAAACCCGAATGTAACACATCAAAAATATAATGTGGGCGGGACTGATCTGGGCATTTTTTGGAAAATGGACAATGGAAAGGTTGGATGTTTCTTTGGAGATACATATGGAAGTGACTTTAAAGCCTCCCCAAATGGAGGTCCCAGTGGGGGATCGTGGCGTTCCAATGTGTTGGCCTTCAGCACAGATTCCAATTTGGACGATGGCTTGACCTTTTCATCCATGCTTTCCGACCCTGACGGTCACGCAAGGGAGGTGATCCCAAGTGCCCATGACACTACAGGCACAGGAGATTGGACCTCCATCCCCACTGCGGCCGTTAGCGTTGCTGGCACGGAATATGTGCATTATATGAATATCAGATCTTGGGACTCCCCAGGTGAATGGACCACCAATTATTCATCCATGTACCAATCAAATGATGGGGGTCATTCGTGGTCCAAGATAGAAGACGTTCATTTCAAAGGGGACAGCAAATTTGCGCAAATGGCATTTGCAAAAAGAAATGGAATGGTATATATGGTCGGCACTAAATCCGGAAGAAAGGGTCCTGCCTATTTGGCCAGGGTAAATATGGAAGATTTTCCCAACCCATCAAAATTTGAGTATTTAGGCACCAAAAAGAATTGGTTCAAAGGCGGTGAATCATTGGCCCAACCAATTTTTTCAGCACCAGTGGGGGAAATTTCGATTCTTTACAATGAAACTTTCAAACTTTGGATTACCCTATACACCAGACATTCAAATGAAGACCAAAAATTGGTTATGCGGACGACCGAACATATCAATGGGACGTGGTCTGACGAAAAGATAATTGCAGACCCTGAGACATATCCCATAATGTATGGTTCTTTTATGCATCCCAAAAGTATTTCGGGAAGTGATATTTACTTTGCCATGTCCATGTGGCAACCCTACAATGTTTTTCTGATGAAAGCATCCTTGGAACTTGAAAACTAGATTACATATATGTGTACAAAAGGTATTTAACACCGCATAATATCAACCATAATAAACAATAGTTACAATTCATGATTCTTTATAAAAGTCAATTTTATACCATATTTAGGCCAATAAGTACATTGATTCAGGTGAAACATATATTTCTCCCAATACTGGTTTTGGCATTGGTCAGCTGTCAATCGAACAACCAAGTCTCTTTCTTGGATACTGATGGTGCTGAAATGTCGCCCCTCTTTCAAAATTTGATAGAAAATATAGAAATAGAACCATTGGGAGGACTAAATCCAAAAACAAGAGTTGATATCATTGACAGCAACACAATACGGATCAATATAAAGTTTGCTGTTGGTGAGGTTGTGGGCGATGACGATTGGAAAGTTACCATTCGGCCATCATTTCAACCAGATTTTCATTGGTCTCCCCATTTGACCCCCACGGACAACCATATTGTTCCCGAGCACGTCTTTAGGGCACCTGCAATGATTGTTACCGAAAAAGTAAACAACAATAGATTGGTAGTTTTCCCTGATCTTCGATCAATTGCCACTTCCGGTCCCGAGTGGTACATGGATTTGAACGCAGAAAGGAACGAATTGATTTTGGGTTGGAGTAAATCAAAAGTCCAAGAACATGTGCTCTATGTTAAAGAGGGTGGCTCCGTTTATGAGCCCGGTATCTATGATTTTTCATTTTATATCAAAGCAAGCAACACGTTGGACCAGATTAAGAACCCATGGCGGGATATCCTGGCCTTTTATTGGAATTCATTTGGCGTAAATCTATATGAAAAAAAAGAACCCTTGGGCACCACGGAGTTGGAAAAATATGTGAGTCATACCTACCAATGGGCTTTTCAGGATTGGAAAAATGAGGTATGGCAAAAATTTGAACTTAAGGGCAAAAGTGTTGGAGCTCCAACTTTTATTGTAAATGTGAGTCAAAGTCCCAACTATGAAAAACCTTCGTTTGAGCGGGAATTCAAATCTATTTGGAACCAAGCATGGTTTAGTTCTTTGCGCTCTGCATCCGGCCTTTTCCGATATGCAAGAACAAAAAATGATACATTACTGAGGGAAAAAGCCCTAATGACCAAGGAATTGGCCTTGTTGTTCCCCCAAGAAAATGGTTTTTTTCCAGGAATCATAGCAACTGAAATGAAGGATACCATTATTGATGGAAGGACGCTGCGTAAGTCCATGGGATGGGATGCCCATTATTTTGGAAATTCCAACAGAAATCCATTTATGAATCCCACACAAATTGAAGGTGTTCATTGGGGCGATCCCAGTGATGCCCCTTACCATATTTTGGATATGAGTTGGACAGCCAATCAAATGCTGCTATGGTATATGGAACTGGAAAAGGATCAAAGATTACTCAATTATGCTATAACATATGCCGACCAACTTGTGAAACTACAGGACAAAAAAGGATACTTCCCCGGATGGATTTCAGTTCAGACCCATGAACCCATGGGAATTCTGGACCAATCACCCGAATCAGCCATGTCGGCCACATTTTTGCTCAATGTATATAGGGCCACTAAGAATGCAAAATACAGGGATGTTGCGCTAAAAGCTATCGATGTACTTATAAAAGAAGTTGTACCTGTTGGAAGATGGGAAGACTTTGAGACGTACTGGTCATGCTCAAGCTACGGAAACATTGACTTGGTCAACAAAAAAATTGTGCGGAACAATATGTTCAAGCAAAACAATCTGTCCATGTTTTGGGTTTCTGAGGCGCTTTTTGAGGCATATCAAATCACGGGACAACAAAAATATTTAGATTATGGACAAGTCGTATTGGATGAGTTGTTAATGACCCAAGCCACATGGCAACCTCCATATATGTATGTGAAAACCTTTGGAGGCTTTGGTGTAATGAACGCTGATGCGGAATGGAACGACGCCCGGCAGAGCCTATTCGCCGAACTGATTATCAAATACGGCAAGGAATTAGGTTCCAAAGAGTATGTACAACGCGGGATTGCAGCACTTCGTGCTTCATTTGTGATGATGTATTGTCCAGAAAATCCACAAACCAAGGCACAATGGGAAGCGAGACATCCACATTTTGGCAAAGAGGACTATGGGTTCATGATGGAAAATTATGGACATAATGGCACTACTTCAAAAGATGGGCTGGGAATTGGTGACTTTACCATTTACGATTGGGGCAATGGATCGGCTTCCGAGGCATATGGCCGTATCAAGGACCATTTTGGCGTTGATTTTATACGAGATGCCAACCCTTAAATACACCAGTGCTTATGTGGGGTTTTTCTTTTTTCATGTTCCAATAGGTCATCGGCACAATTTATTCTATTCAAACCGTAAAAGGACCAGTCTTGTTTTAGATTGATGTTTGCGATTTGAGGTTCCCGAGTCGAGGGCATTGTTGTGTGCACTGCCCCTTTCATAATCAGACTGTGAAAGATTAACGATCTCCTTAAGCAATTCTTGACATTTTTCTTCATTCCATTTAGGTACGGAAATGTTCAAAACCTGCTTTCCCCCACCTTTTAAACTTTGAGCAATCCCATTGGGGGTATAGTTATGGAATTGTGCCGCCCTTTTGATTTGAGCTTTTGTTGCCTCACTTATTTCTGGGCTATCATTAAGTGCTTTGGATATGGTTGAAGCGGAATATCCCAATAACTTGCCCATTTCCTTTAATGTAATATTGCACATGGTCAACTAAAAACTTTCTAAATGAACGCTCCAGTAAAATCCTATCTCTGAACAATAAAAATATTCACCGAACCAATTTGAACAAGAGAAGTCTTTCTTTGCATGCAGGAAGCTGGTTTCCCAATAATAAAAATCGGGTGAAACTTCTATATCCCCAGGTAACGCTTAAAAAGCGGACACCTTTGGAAGGGGAAACCAACTTTTTTGCATGCCTAACTAAACTAACTCAAACAACTAAATAAATTTATTTGAATGCCCTGCTTTTTCCTCAAAAGGTTGATTGGGACAAAGCCCGTGCATTCTGAATGGGGCACTCTTATTTTTATTTCTCAATTGAACCAATAAAGGTTTCTGGGTCCAACGGGCTGACCCCAAAATAAAACATGGACCCATTTTCAAAAGGTTCTTTCATTTCAAAATTTTCATATGAAATCCCACCAGGGATGGGCGATTCACTGGCCCAATAGGCATATCTTCCATTCACCAATCCATTTAAGTTGGAATTGGGGTTGGGCTTTTTCCAGTATTGGGTAGCCTTTTGTCCCTTGTATTTCCAATGTTCTTTTGTGTCCAAGGAATATGTAACCGCAGTAGGGTCTTCCTCATCGGGTGCCGCCACAAAATAAACCGAACCATCTTTATCCTCCAACATATTGCTTTCTGGGGTATGGTCATGTGGAGTAAAATTGCTATCCGTATAATCCGGCCACAGTTTCCAAGATGATTTAATGCCGCCTTTGAGATATAAATTTCTCAACCGTGCAAAATTTCCCATGGTTGCTGTAAGTATAAAATTGTCCAAAGGAGCCGACTTCTCGGCAGCGTAGGATGTCAACTCAATCTCATATGGGCGATCTTCATAAAATCTCACCCGGACATAGACCTTTGCACCTGAATCAAATTCTTCAGAGTGCACGTACAGGGTTAGGGTTTCCCTACCGTTGATTTGTTCTATCACCCCGGTTGCGCAATCTTGTATCGACCGGGGTTCAATTGCATCAGGTTCATTGGCGCTCCAAAACCGCTTGCCCCTAACGTTGTCAAGTGCACTGGGTTCCAATTCGGAGAAACCTCTCGAATCACTACCAGATACAATTGGTTCCAAGGCAATAAAGTTTATCATCTTTAACGAATCTGTGCTTAGATTCAGGTAAGGCGCATATACACGCAAGAGCCCACGTGGTCCGCCTGTTGGGGGAAGACCAATTCTGATACCATCATAGTGTCCCCAGACAGGTATGCACCCCCCTCCCTCAACATTGGGCATTATCCAATTATGTGAGTAAACTTCCTCCGAGTCCGCATCATTGGCCTTTTCGTTCTTTGAGTTACAAGAATTCACCGACATGCCCAAAAGTATGATGTAAAGTATCGGTCCAGTAGTTTTTGATGATCTAGCAAATAAATTCAAAATCAATGTTTTTATAATTCCTATGGCTGTCTTTTTAATCATATTTTAGTTTTTGCCAAAAGTTGGACCCTTAGTATTCTTTACACTGGGGATACGCTCTTTAACCTCAGGTAATTTTGGGAATGGCATATGGGGTTCAGTCTGGTACCAATAACCCACCGTATAGTAATTATCAGATCTGTGGTTGGCATGGCCATGTTCTATGGTCATTTTGATCGACTTAGTAAATGTTACCGGTGATTCGTCATGAAAACGATAAACAGTCCACTGAGCTCCCCTGTCATCCCCTCCGTTCAGTGGATTGCCGTAGCTATCGTAATCAAATTCAGGTTTGTCATTACCGAAAGGGTTGATTCCACATCCGCCATAACACCAAGCACCGAGATAATAATCCTCTGCTCCGGTTCCCTTAATCTGTGCATCCTCTGCACCATCTATGAAAATCATTTCATCTCCTTCGCCCCACCAATCTCCTTGATTCTGTATAATACTGTGGGTGACCCCTAGAAAATGCCCCTTCCCCTTGGCTTCCATAATCACATAATTACCCTCACCCTTAGGATTTTCATGATTATTCACAATGGAATCACTATTACGCTCCCAGTCATTGGTCCAACCATCAGTAGGGGTTTCTTGTCTGTACTGTGCATGAAAATAAAGGGTTTCATCAGGTAATGATCGGTGCTTTTCCCAGTCGATATTATAGTAAAATGCTCCAATGGCTTCTTCACCCTCATTGGTAATGGTTATTTTGGCCGATTTCTTGAAGGGCATTGGGAAATAGGCATTGAGTGCCCTTTGGGACCCTACTGAAGTATACTCGGATTCATAAAGATTATACTTTCCCAGGCCGAGTCCAAAAAAGTCACCAATTGGAGTTTCAACGCTCGGACTGGTTTCTTCGTCCCAATAAATCCTCAGAACTATTTTCTTGAGATGATAGTATTCACCGCTTGCAATGGTAATCCAAATATGCTTGATGATTCCAGGCCCGATAACATCGCCAATAGTGCGGGTCTCACCTGGGGTTATCTTATTTTTCCAGTTTCCATCATCATTGGCGCCTGTCATATCATAGCTGGATATTCGTTGTACCGAATAATCCTTTGGCATCCATAATGACTCTTTCATATTTTCTTGAGAAAAAAGTGTGTTTATACACCCGATTAAAAAGAACATTTTAAGCCATAGTGCGTTTTTTGTCATTTTATCATTGATTTAATGTTTGTCCAAGCTTAATTTAAAATCTCAGTCTCCCATCATCGGATTTCAGAATTCATTCACCTGAGGCAACGAAAAAGACTGTAATTTATTTAAACGTTTAAGTTAAAAATAAAGTCATCGCTAATATAACAAAATAATGATAAAATCGATTCATTTAAACGTTTAAATATATCAAAAGTGAATTTTATGCCTGATTTCTTTAAATTATACTTAAGTTATGGTTTACAAGTATAGGTTAAACATAAAATTGCAGCATTGTCGTAAAGTTTGAATTAATCATGTTGTATTTGTTCGGCAATACAAAATTCAACAAGGCACCCATAACATTTGGAAGGTCATACAAAATGTTTAAAAGCCCTGCACAGTTTTACCTATAACCAAATCCATCCAATCTTAATCGTTAATGTTGACCTTAAGCTTTCTTAAATTAAAATTGTAATGATCAGTACCTCCTGCAAATGTGGATGAACATATCCACATGGTAAGACCATCATCACTAATATATTTAGATGGTATTATTGTTGCATATCCTCCAAACCTCTTATCACTCCAAGGGTAAGTGCCAAAATCCTTGGATAGAAAAAGATTCCAGGGGCCCCATGGATATGGTGCTTCATAGAACTCATAGGTGTATTCTGTCCACGATGAATAAATATACCTGTCCAAAGGTTTGTTATATACAATACTTCCTTGCGATAGTACACTCATATTCCCTATCCCCTTGTATCTATTGGGAAGGTTTTTATATCTTCTTCCAGTTTCAGTAAGAACTGGCTTCCTCTCTTCAATCGCCCCCGGTTTTGACCAATCCGCATTACCATTCAGATCTCCACTATAGTATTCCCATTTATCCGGATCTTGGACATTTTTTTTGGGTACTCTGGCCAAGAACAGATTTTCTGGATCTTTGACTATATCGCTAAATGAATCCCTCCAATTGTAATCCAGCCCATAAGCATACAAATAAGAATCACTGGGATTGTTTTCCCCATCCCTACCATAATCAAGAAACATAATAGTGGTAAAAGAATGATTGCTGAACATTGGTTTTTCCTTATCCCATTGCCAACTTTTTCCTTTATCCTCTGACTTAAGGATTGTGGCATTGGGAGCTTCGTTGAAAATATTCTCTGTTTTTGTTTTATTAAGATCTTGAACCGCCAAATATAATATTCCATCAACAGAGGTCAACCCTGTTGGTTTCCTATTATAATTTGAGGTATTTCCCCAAATAGGGCCAAAACCTACGGAAATTGTCTCACCCTTAATATTACCTTCCCCGGGATGCCCATATATTCTATTAAATGTTATATCACCGAAAACTTCGCCAAACCCCTTGCCATCTCCATTAGCCGCATATAAATGACCATCATCAGACCATGTAGAAGGCCAAAGATCTCCTTCACTTTCAGAGTCTATCCCGCTTTCATCAACAATAACACTGGAGAAAAAATGTCCATGGGTTGAGATTAAAGGATATGACTTGTCATAATAAATTTGCCTGCCAGGCATTCCACAGGACATGAACCAAAACAACACCCAAATTTTTGAAAGTTTCACACAGTTTTATTTAAACGTTTAAAAAAATGAATTTATCTTCTCAATACAAAATCAATTAATTAATCATTGTTCGATTAAAGAATGTCTCAAAAAATTACTTAAAAACCGATCCATTTCCAAAGTGGAAGTTCACGTCTATTTTTCATTTTAGTTAAAATGACATGATAAGTAAAGAACTATCGTCTAGCTGATGGTCACTACATCCCATCACTCTTTTATTATTACTTTACGAACAATCATCCTATTAAGATTCGGTAATTGCAATTCCATGAAGTATATTCCCTTAGGTAAGGAACCGGTCATAATTTCATGCTCATTCATCCCCTCAAGTACGGTTATTTTGTCTTCCACCACAATTTTTCCCTGAAGGTCATGCATTTTAACAAGACCAGCACCCTGATGGTCATGGTAAAATACAATCTCGAACTTATGGAAAGACGGATTGGGATACAACTTAAAAGAAAAATGGGCATCTTCATCTTCCTTCTCAATAGGGATTTTAGCAGTAAGAGGTGTTGCTTGCATTGCCAACTTGTCCAATTTCCATTGCTGCCAGTCGGCACCATTCCAACTCCATTGCTGCACATTACCGCCATTCACTTGTGAACCATTTACTTCAAGAACCTTGCCACTGGACTTGGAAATCAGCCGGAAATGACCATTCCCTAAATACTCTGGCCTCCATTTCTGACAGTCATTGTCCAGCCAAGGCCACTGCTGGACATTACCTCCATTGACTTGGGTGCAACTGTCAAGGTCAAGTACCTCCCCACTCTCAAGTGATGTAATTCTAAAATAACCATTTTCAACGGGATCAAACTGCCATTTTTGGATATCATCTCCGTACCACTCCCACTGCACCACATTCCGATTTTGACTACCCGGAAATGCACTGTTGTCCAATGCTTTATAGCTATGTTTGGCCGTTACACGGTATACTCCGGGGGTTATAACTGGTTCCAAATACCATTGCTGCCAGTCAAACCCCAGCCAATCCCATTGCTGAACGTTGCCACCGTTGGCCTGTGAACCGTTAACTTCCAAAACTTTGCCACTTGACTTCGAGGTTAATTTATAATATCCTTCTCCCAAGATTTCAATGCGCCATTTTTGGCAATCATTGTCTAGCCATGGCCATTGTTGCACATTGGCACCATTGGCGCCATTGCACCCACCCAGATCCAACACCTCACCACTGTGAACATTGGTCAACTTATAATAATCGTTGCCGACAGGCTCAATTTGCCAATTCTGATAGTTCAGTCCGTTCAAATCCCACTGGACAACATTTCGCTCACCACTACCGGGAAATCCACTATTGTCCAATGCCTTGTTGGAATGTTTGGCCACTAAACGATAAATCCCGGGGATAATTTCTTTTTTCCGCAGGGTGCTTTTCATCAGCACTACCGTATATGGGTTCCATGTACTCATAGTGTAATATATGGTAGTCTCGTACTCGTTGCCTTTTGCCAGATTCTCAAATTGGTAAGGACCATATTCGCCGCCCCACTCATTTTCCCTACCAGGATCATGTACATTGTCACAATTTTCAACCTGCCAGTTCTTATGTATATAGTTGCAGTATCCTCCATCTACAGTTGGCTCGAATATTACAAACGGGGAAGACCAAGGTCCCCAGGGATTATCGGCTGTACGGCAATTAATGCCTCTTGGCGACTCGCAGTTGTACAACATAATCCATTTATTGATAAATTGATTGTAGGAGACGGATAACTCCCCTACACACGGTTGGTTGAAAAGAGGTACCGCAGATGCCTCTTGATTTGACCACGTGGGGCTTCCGTTTACCATTCCTGCAAAAAATACTAGGGACCGTGTATCCATCAAATCGGAATGCTGATAGGCAAGAAAAACATCGCTTTGTCGATATGTTCCGGAACCAAACATTACTTGTATATCTGAATTTGGGTCTTCGGGATAGGCAAAGGTCGATTTGGTTTTTACAACACTTACGTTAACAAATTTTGAGTTGGAGAGATCATATTGCTTGGTGAAGGTAAGACCATTATCAATTGATTTGGCCACAACTGAATTGACCATTCCCGTATTGGAAGCATAAATATACATCGCATTGTTCCAACTTACACCCTCAAGAGGGACTCCAAAGCCCCCCAAACTTACACCAGGAATCACTACCGGCTTGAAACTGCCGTTTGGATAGGTGACAAAATCCAGAGCGATACCATCCTCTGGATCTGTATCCGTAGAGTAGCCCAGTGGATCCCTATCATCATTGAAGATATCCCCAAAGGCCACAAAGGTCTTTCCATCGTGGTCAAAGGGAACACCAAGATCAGTGTTGGGTATTCCGTATCTGGTATAAGTTCTGTTTTGCGTAGGTTGTCCTCTTTCATTGTCCCAATCCCCCACCAGTTGGTTTATTTTTTTGGTGGAACCAGGAATGTAGACAACATCATCCTGCGCAACGGCTTTTTTAAAGAAAATGCATGCGGTAGCTAAAAAAAATGCAATTTGTAGATTCCTTGGTCTCATGTGCTTAAATTTTACGGTCTATGTTCAATAAGAATTATGTGCCTTAACTGGTCTATGTGAGCGATGGGAATGACACCTTTTACATCCATGGATATTTGTGTTTAAAAGGAAGCTCATGAATCTTAAGATTTTCCACTACAATTGAATTAACTAATGTTTAATCTGAAGAAAATGGCCTAATCCAAAACAATTAAACAACCCTAATATCTAATTCTCATTTATATATATTATTCCATCAAATGATAAAACATAAGATAATCCGCTTTAACCAGAGCGCCATCCATTAAGTTATGAATAGACAACAACCAGTTCCGAACTCTTATTATAAACGGATTAACACCACATCTGTAATTTCATCCATATCCCATAATTTAGGGTATAGAATGGAATTTTCTATAGTACATAGATTTGGACAACAGGTGTTCCGAATAATCAATCCCCACACTTAATATATTACCGAGCAAGTCCAAATTGGCTTTTTTCTCCGCCTTTATGAGATAGAAGAAACAGTACCATCACCAAGGTCAATAATCATTGACAGAGGAATTCTTCATATCACGGAAGAACTATTCAAACCCTTTTGAACACTCTGTTTAAACAAGATTGATTGAATAACATTTACTTAAACGTTTAAGTAAACATAATTAATATTTTAATATTATGCAATAATTTGTTCATTGTAGGTCTTAATGTAACCGAAAAGGGCTTTATAAAAATGTTCCTTGTGGCCAAAATATTCGAACTATTGCTGATACAATTGTAACTAATCCATTTGGATAGCTCTTTGCCCTTGTGAATCTCAATCAAATTGAACTATTTAAAAGAGCAACTTGATAATTATATTAATTTTGTAGAAATCCTGTCCTAAAAATCGGGGTATCTACAAAAATAGCTACTATTCTGTTGGAAATCCATTTGAAGCCTTCCCTAAAAATAGCCCTTGAACTTTCGTCTATTGGATTTTTGTTTTTAAAATGTGAAGACGGTCAGTGCTCCCGTTATCTGGGGAGCTTTTGAATCAAATCATGCGAAAAAATACTAAAGGTGAGATTGATTTCATTAAATGTCTGATAGTCAAAGCTCAAAGAATCACCAATTTCAAAACTCATTGATTTTTCAATTATACCAATATTAATTTGAGTTCCTTCTGTGTTAAATGGCCCATTGATTTCGATTTCTTGTCCATCATCTGTGTATTTCAAAATCCTAAAACCAGAATATCGCAAGGTGAATAGTGTTTTATCTTTATTGTTCGCATCCATCTGCTGAACTACACCGTTTCTGTGGGTCAGACAGTTTCTGACCTGATTTATGGTTAGCAACTTATCTTTGCTTAATAACTTACCGGTCAAAAAATTTTCCATTCTATCAAAAAGCTGAGGGATACCTAATTTTTGTATGGCTCTTTTTTCATTTGTAACTATACTATTGTACTGATCACTTTTCTTGATTTCATCCTTATTGGAATAAAGGGCGCCATAAACACATGCATCCATGAGCATTAATTTTAAACCTTTAATCAAATCTTCAATTCCCTTTTTAATTAACCATTTCTTGAAATTCTCTTTCTTCTCGGGTGTGGTTAAGCTTTTTGTCGAAATGGCATAGGTGAAAAAACCTTCACCATTGGCTAGTTCATGAGCCGGTTTAAGATTGTTCGTATTTTCTAACAATTGAAGACCGAAGAAAATATAAGCAATTGAATTCTCTTGGATTTCATAAAGCTTTTTTGCAACTCCGTCCGGGTTTATTTTAATCTGTAACTTATAGCTTTCATCCATTTTTATGGCAATTCAATCAGGGGTGTTAAACTTTTTTTAAACTGATTCTTGTGGAAATTTCAACCTCTTATCAAAGTATAGCTTATCAAAGAAGTTCTGCAATGCCGGATCAGTTAAAATAAAGTCATGCTGTGAAGCTACTGATTCAAACTGATTTCTTCTTTCAAGATACATTGCGCATACATCAAGTTCATCCTGTGCAAGTAATTTTTCGTTTAAGTCTTCTCTAAGGGTTAGAAAATTTATGAATTCTCGAACTCGATTGTTTTTTAACAACATCAGACTTCTTAGAAAAGTCTCCAAATCATCCAGACAGACTGACCATGGATACGGATCAGATTCTATATCTCTCTTTAACAAATAGCCCAAGTTTGTCTGTATCGGCCCAAATCTTTCAAGGGTCACCACAATTGAAAATACATCGATTAGCTTATCTGTTTTGACCTCAACCTTATTCCTTCCATTATCATTAACAATTTCTATTTTATTGGATTCCCAACAAATGGATTCTACCTCTCTACATTGGTTATAGCCTTTCTGAATGCATGCGTTAAAATCATCTTTAATTCTATTGTAGGCCTTATCCATGTCCCGCAATGGTTCTCTCATTTTGGAGGCCTTGCACTCAATAACGAATGCATAATATCTTGAGATTATGAGAAGGTCCTTTTCATTGTGTATACCATCGATGTAGTAATTCTGAAAGAATCTATATTCTTTTGATTTTTTAAAGAAACTCTTAAATAGATTAAATACTTGATTTTCAATTACAACCTTTCCTCGTCTTAGGTTAAGTTTATTTCTTTCGCTCTCCGTTTTTCCCAATGTGCGATATAACAGATTATAGAGTGCTGTTGGTAATTGCTTCTGATAAACGTGTATGTACTCCTTTTTTGATATTTTAATTATGGGTTTGTCCTCCAATGGATTTTTTTGGGAGTAAAATAGAAAGTCATTGACCTCATCCAGTTCCATTGCAAATAATGAGCAAAAAATATCAATATCAGTTTTTAAGAACCTTTCATAAAAATCTGATGGCTGAAAGGTAGAACTAAAATGTGGTCCTTCAACAAAATCAAAGAACGAATCGGGTAATTTACTTAACAATTCTTCAAAGGCCTCTCCTTTTATACTACCGTCAGCAAGAAGAGGGGCAATTTCCTGGAATTCTTTGTTGTGCAAAAATTCATGGGAATCATTCCATTTTTTGTGAAATAGCTCCTCTGAGAATTCACAGATTGAAACTAAATCATTAAGACTAATTCCAAGACGATCTTGTATCTTTTTTTTGTGAGGCCTGAACATTCTTCTTGCATGATTCAATTCTTGCTCTCTATAATTAAGCTTACCATTTTGGAAGTATGTTCTGAAAGTTGCTTCATGTATTACCACTTTTATTCGTTCTTCCATCCCATCGATGAAGTCTGGGTAATTATTGTGGTCTAAATACTCTCTCAGTATTTCATTCAACAGGTCTACCGCATCCTCCAAAATTTTGAGGCATTTATCTGAGAGAACCAATTCCAATTTACCGATATGGTCAGAAGACAACCGTAAAGCAATTAGATAAAGAGAATCTTTCAATTTGGACTTCATTTTTTTTCCAAACGTACCCATTTCTCGTAATGGATGATTGCGTATAAAGTCGGTGAAAAAGAATACGAAACTATCCTTTGTAAAAATTGATATTTGCTCTCGCAGTCTTACAGATTTGTCTTCGATATTATTCTTCAATTCAGAAGTGTATTTAATTTTAGGAACTTGACAGCCCATCAAGCTTGAATGAGTCCAGAATAGCCGAATCGTACCCCGCCTGCCGAAGAATAAACACATGATAGCGCGCTCGTGTTACTCCCACTAAAAACAGCTTTCTTGAACGACTGAATGACTTATTATCATCACGTAGTTCTACCGGTGCAGAATGTTCATTTTGAAACATTATCACTCCATCGAATTCTTTACCCTTTGATTTATAGGTGGTCATAACGTTTATACCTTCTTCTCCAATCACATCCGACGAAAGCTGGGCTTCAACAATGGCATTTTGTAGAATACCCCTGGCATTGGCGTAGCAGTAATTGTTCATCCATGCATCACCCAAATCTCTCATGATAATCCTGCCTCTGTTATAGGCCACCAAAAATTCTGATTGACGGGCAAAATCCTGAATTGGTCTCATCTCACATGAAAGAAGTTTTTGCTGAATAAAGCGCCAGTCGGTTGCCGGATTGCCAGAAAGCTTATGCTGGGCCAGTTCTGAAATCAGACCTTTAAAATATGGCACCATTTTTCCCATAGGAGATTTTCCTTCACCAATTGTGCTTATCCATCTGTCATATTTGTCATGGTCTTTCCTTGCACCCTTTGCACTTGCATAATCCCTTAAAATCTGTATGATCCATATTAAATGTTGCGTGGAGTCAAGAATTGGCTCCATCAGACAAGCGATGAGTCTACTTGATAAATTTGTTGCGGTTTCGTCGAACTGTACGCGATGAGCAATATTTCTTTGTCTTAGGGCAACTGAAATAGTTTTTACGCCTTTTGCCCAAGGAGCAAGAATGGCTATGTTTTTTGGTTTTTCGCCTGTTATCTTCATGATAGTGTTTCGCATAATGCCTACACTTTGACGGATACCCATATCACGTCTATCGGCTCGAGGGTTGTAAACGAGCTTGGTCACGCCTTTGTATCCGCTACTCTCTCTGGGGGTATTGTAAAGTAAATCCTTTGCGAAGTCCAAAATTTCCGTGTTTGGATTCCTATAATTTTGAAATTCTAAAATAATCTCTAAGGGCTCAATACTTTGTTTTATACCTTCAAGTCTTTTAGGGTCGACATCTGGTCTATAATCAAAAATTTGTTGATCTAAATCTCCCAAAAGAAACAACTGTGAAATCCCATGGAACGCCTCAACTATTTGCCATTGTTCCGCGTCCGTATCTTGGGCTTCATCAACGATTATTAGTGGAAAACAGCAAGCTATCATAGTTCGTAAACGATTACTTCTGGTAATAAGTTCCAATACAGTAGCTGCAAATCGGTCAAAGGTTATTTTTCCTTCACCGTAGAACATATCACTTTTTTCTTTAATCCAAGTTGCATCGTCATCCTTCCGACCTCCTTTTAAAGCGGCTTCATCATGCGGTGGAACAATACTAATTTTCTTGGGAGTACCCAATAGGTATGCATAGGAACGAATAAGTTCAAGAAAGAATGCATGAAATGTTTGAACGTCCAATTTGTGGCCGTACTCCTTAAAATCCGAAAAACCACTTGCAGATTCCATTATTCGGGCTTTTGCGTTTCTGGAAAAACTAAGGAAAAGTACTTTTTGACCTCGATTGAGATTGTTGTCGCGGACATATAAGAAGGCCTTTAACAAAGCTATAGTAGTCTTTCCACAGCCCGGTCCACCAATAACCAATAAATTCCTTTTACAGTCCAAAATGGCCTGTCGTTTTTCGTCAATCTCTAAAACCATTATTCTTCTTCTGTACTATCCGAAGGTTCATCCTCTTTTTTTGAAAGGTCTAATGGAGCAACCTTTTCGGGTTGTGGAAAACGCTTAAATATCTCTTTTAGGAAAGACTTAATGGTTGGAGGCAGCTGGTCCTCGGAGCATTTTTCTACCAGACTTGCTGAACGTCGTTCACCTTTCTTTTGTTTCAGCACCTCATACATAAAATCACGAATATCGGAGTCGGACGGTCTTTCAGCAGGAATGAACGGCCCTGAACTTATTGCTCCAGCATCCCTTAGTTCGTTCAAATAATCCCATTGAATTTCAGTAGGTACCTCTGCCACCAACAATTTCTCAATTTCTTTTTGATCTATTTCCTTATAAAGTTCGAAAGTGGTCTCCAACTCTTTTTTTTCGTCCTCAGATCTCTCCATGTAGTCAAAGAATGCAAAGGTTTTGATGTCAATTGATTTAAAGAACTTTCCCCAATTCAATATGGTGCCGTCACCATCCGCTTCGAAAATGGTGACCCCTGATAGGTCGAAAGGATAGTTTTCTGGATTTAATTCCAAAATGCTGGCGGCAGCGTTTAGGGTTTCCATTTCTGTAAGACCTTCACCGACAATTACTGCATTTCCCAAGATGACCTCGGCGATAGCATGTCTGATCTTTCTTCGATAGTTTTTGGGCTTTAACCCCGAGCTATAGGAAATGTCGACTCCTGAAATTACCCCTTTGGAATCCTTGTTTAGAATCTTGATATTTTCTGGTTCGAACTTTTCTATTACATAAGGCGAATGGGATGTGACAAATGATTGTGTTGTATTGTTGAGCAGATAATTTATTATTCGCCTTTGTGTGTGGGGTGGAACTGCAATTTCAGGTTCTTCCATAGCAAAGATTATATTTTCTTTCTTCAACTCGGCAATTGCTGAAAGTAGTGCAAACACCAAAGTACTCAATGTTCCCGTCCCTAATTTATGGAAAGGAACCGGGCTCTGGTTTAAAGATGAAGCCATGAAAAAAGATAGGGTTTTCCTGAGATGATCACGAGTCAATTGTGAAACATGCAAAGAGGATGCTTTAAATTCCGATGGCAAAGGAATGTACTGCCCAATCCGCTGCTCAAGATTGTCAAGTACCTGACGTAAAGACCCTATGCTCTCTTCTAAAGGAGGATTAAGATTTTTGAGCCGATCCCTCGTCTCCTCCCAAAACTTTGGTCGAATATCGCCAACGCGAAGCAAAATATCCAAGAGTGTACCTCTTTCAAGGCTAAGTGCCCTCCTACCGGTTCGCAAAGCTCTTAGATATAGAAATCCTATTTGACGTTTTCTTGAGCGTGGAATTTCTTTAAAGACACCTTCATCTTCATTGGGTGAATGTGAAAAATAAGTTTTTGCAACAAACTCATCTTCTTCTTTATCGTATTGTCCAATAAACTTCAAGCGAAGACACCATCCTACCAAATCTTCATCGGAATCCTCAATCTCACCTTCAGAAAGTATTTCTTGCCTTTCCTGATGCCATAATTCCATATGCCCACGAAATACACCCTGTAATTCCGAAGAAATATCCGTCAACACAACTTCAATGATTATTTTCTTAGCTTCCTCATCTTGGTCATAATAGTAATCTCCATTGTAAAAATCAAATTCATCAATCGGGTCTTGCTTGTTAAGCCTGTCAGGACCTAAAACAAGATCCAATGCCTCGCAGATTGTGGACTTGCCAACGTTATTTTTACCCACCATTAGTGCATGTCCATCGAAATAAAGTGTAGCCTCTTGAATTCCCCTAAATTTGGAAATGGATAGTTTACTAACTTTCATTTTGGTTTTGATAGGTTACTTTGGCACTGAAGTACAGAAAAGTACTATATATCCTACGAAATAAAAAATTTGGTGCAATGAATTTTATTGAACTACTCGATGACCTAAAACCTCAAATAATATCGGGAGTACTGAAAAGTAATGAAACCTTACTTGACAACTTATATTCAGATACTGTGAGTCCGAATTCAGAGGTATTTATTCAAAAGCATTTTATAGATTGTTATCCCCAATATCACAGAATTCGTTAAACTATCCGACTATTGAAAATAAATTTTTTACAAAATTTCTAAAGCATAGAGAATAGACTCCTTTTATTTTAAATTTAAACCGTCTTGACAAATTAAGATCAAGCACTTCTAATATGAAATGATTTATCAATAATACTTTCAATATCTTCTTTTAAAAAGTTTGAATTTTGTCCTCTTAAGGTCACAAATATTGAAATGAAGATGTATTATGCTTATGTCTTGCAAAGTATGGCGGATGGTCGACTTTATAAAGGTCATTGCGAAAACATTGAAAACCGATTGAAAGAGCATAATGCGGGAAAAACCAAATCTACAGAGGGATATGTGCCTTGGAAATTAGTCTACTTTGAAACTTTTAAAAGCAGGGATGAAGCAATTGAAAGGGAAAAGTATTTTAAAACTGGAAAAGGCAGAGATTATTTAAAAACCCAACTGTTTCAGTAGTTCAACTGGATACCTGCCTGCCGCAGGCAGGGAATATCAGATTTCGGCTCTGAGGGTTGAGGGTTCGAATCCTTCCGCGGTCACCAAACAAAAAGCATGCTTTTGGGCATGCTTTTTTATTTTCATTTTTTGTTATTCTTTTTTCAAGCGGTTTGGGGTCTGTAATATTTCTTACGCAACCAAAAAGCCACCCGTACCAATAGGATAAGAGCAGGGACTTCCACCAATGGTCCTATCACCCCTGCAAAGGCCTGTCCGGAATCCAATCCAAATACCGCAATGGCCACGGCAATGGCCAGTTCAAAATTGTTTCCAGCAGCTGTAAAGGCCACCGATGCCGTCTTATCATATTCAGCACCCATCGCCTTGCTGAAAAAGAATCCAATAATGAACATCAAGGTAAAGTATATCAATAAAGGAACTGCAATTACCAAAACATCCATTGGGATTTCCACGATAAGTTCTCCTTTAAGTGAAAACATGATGATTATGGTGAACAAAAGCGCAATCAATGTCATTGGGGAAATAGCGGGAATGAACTTTTCGTTATACCACTGTTCTCCTTTCAGTTTCACCAAAAGCAAGCGACTTAAGATTCCCATTAAAAATGGAATTCCGAGGTAGATGGCCACACTCTCGGCAATGGTTCCAATGGAAATGTCCACAATGGCACCTTCAAAACCAAAATATGGAGGCAGAACGGTAATGAATATCCAAGCATAGAAACTGTAAGCAAACACCTGAAAGATGCTGTTCAAGGCAACCAACCCTGCACCGTATTCGGAACTGCCTTCAGCTAGGTCGTTCCAAACCAGTACCATGGCAATGCAACGTGCCAACCCTATCAATATTAACCCTACCATATATTCTGGGTAATCCCTTAAAAAGATGATGGCCAGAATGAACATCAGCACAGGGCCAATGATCCAGTTAAGCACCAAGGAGATGGTCAAAATCTTGGTGTTTTTGAACACTTTGGGCAATAAAGCGTAGTTCACTTTTGCCAATGGCGGATACATCATTAAAATGAGACCTATGGCAATGGGAATATTGGTCGTGCCACTGTTCAATGAATTGATGCTGTCGGGAAAAGAGGGGAAAAGATAGCCAATACCGACCCCAATCGCCATGGCGATAAAAATCCATAAGGTTAAGTTTCTGTCCAAAAAGCTTAATTTTTTTGCTGCCATATCCTATAGATTTATTTGTGAAAAAACGTACCAAAGCTCCGTCGCGATCTGTATGCTTCGCTCAAGATATTTCTCAGCTTGCTGCGGCGTATTGTCAAAAGCCTTGGGATCCTCAAAGGTAATGGGAACTCGTTTCTCCGCACCGGGCACAAAGGGACAGGCCTCATTGGCCGAATCACAGGTCATGATGGCCGCAAACCCTGAACTTGGATTGAAAGCATCATCCAACTTTTTGGAAAACCCGATAACAGGATGTTCGTTTTCCGCATATTTGATTGCGTAAACAGGGTTATTGTTATCTGAAAGTTGTTGTACTTGGAACCCCTGTTTCTGTAAAGTTTCTGCAACCATCGGAAATAAAGCCGTTGCCTCAGTTCCCCCAGAATAGCAGTACACATTTTTTATATTGAAAAAATGCGCCATGGTCTGTGCCCAGGTTTGGGACAGGTGACTTCTACGGGAATTATGGGTGCAAATAAAGTTGAGGCGTATTTCCTCTTGATTGTTGACTTTTGATTGAATAAATTCAGCGAGCGGGTCCAATATTTTTTTACGCTCTTCAGAAATACTGTTCTTATCTAACTTTTTTATGAACTCGTATATTTCTGGAAATAGACTGGTTTGGGTTTTTGTCATTTTATGGGTTGTTCATTTTAGTTTTTACAATGGCATTGACCTGGGCTGCCACATATATCATTTCTGTGGCAATTGCCTCTCGGTTATCAAATAATATTTCGGCATTTCGCTCCGTTAGGCCTTCTTTGACATAGACTTTTATACTGTTGTCTTCATTCAAATTCAATGCATTAAGGTTTTTTCGATTGATTTCCCAATGTCCACTCCCATACTTAATAGTTTGGATGATGAATTCATTGTTTTTGTCATTCTTGATTTTAAAACCGTGGTCTTCCAATGCCGTGAGATTTAGCGGCTCATTTGAAGTTTCTATTCCTGCGGATTCTATGTTGAAGTTGTCATTTAGGTTATAGTAGATGAGCCCTGTCCTCAACCATATCATGGCGAGCTGTCCCATTTCATCATTGGCTTGGTCAACGAAAATGACGGTAAAGCTCTTTTTGTCCATGTTCGCTGCCATTCTTGAGGCCAATTGGTCCAATAACAGTACTTTATTTTCAGGAATTTGGGAAAATTCCTCTTGCAGGTCTTTTATTGATCGTTCAATTTTTCCTCGGAGTTCTTGAGATCTTGCGGTCAGTGGAAGG
>NZ_LXTT01000064.1 GCF_001683915.1 Allomuricauda sp. CP2A
TGCAGGAAATAGGGCAAGACGACTATTTGTTTTTAAAGCATGCTATTGAAAACATGATGCCGGCCAATAAAATATTCGGGTTAGAAATTATGGAAATCAGACTTGGGTACGTGTGCATCAAAGTCCCTTTTAAGAAAGAATTCATAGGCGACTATCTGCAAAAACGATGGCATGGAGGAATTTTGGCCGCTATGGCCGATACGGCTGGAGGAGCTGCCGGAGCGACGACCCTCGATTCCTTACAGGACAGGATAAATACCTTGGATATGCGGATCGATTATCTCCATCCTACCGTTGAAGGGGATATTTTGGCCAAGGCAAAGATTGTTAAAAGTGGTAAATCCATCAACGTGGTGGACGTGGAACTTTTCCAAAGTGGACAAAAAGATTTAGTGGCTTTGGCAAGATGTATATATAGCATCCATAGAAACGGCTCCTAAACTTTAGGTAATAAAGAATTATACATAAAACAAGAGGATCTTAAAAAACCCTATAGGACATCCTAAAATTTCTCCCCCATTAAATACGTATCCGTTTATGATCAAAAAAATTTTAAGCATTTCCCTTTTATGCCTTGTTTGCGTAGCCAATGCCCAGGAAATAAAGCAGCTTAGCCTAAAGGATGCCGTTTCCTATGCTCTTGAATACAAGGCCGATGCACAAAAATCGAAGCTGGCCATTGAAAATAGTGAGTACCAAATCCAGGAAGTTCGTTCGCGAGCATTGCCACAGATCACAGGAAATGGTAGTTTGGTCTATAATCCCATCCTACAGACCAATGTGATCGATGGAAGTTCCTTTGGGCAACCGGGCACCGTTATACAGGCAACTTTGGGGCAAAAATGGAATTCGGTCTTTGGTGTTTCGTTGAACCAGAACTTATTTGACCAATCGGTTTACACAGGTTTAAAAGCAGCAAAAACTACCCGTGAGTTTTATCAGATCAATAATCGATTAACTCAAGAGCAGGTAATAGAAAAGGTAGCCAATAGTTACTATCAAGTATATCTACAGCGTTTAAACCTTCAGGTACTTGATAGTACGTTGGCAAATACGATCAAGGCGAAAAATATCATTGAGGGCCAGTTTCAAAATGGGCTAGCGAAGAAAATCGATTTGGACAGGATTATTGTTAAAATTTCAAATCTAGAGACCCAACGGCTCCAGATAAACAATGCGCTACAACTTCAAGAAAATACCCTGAAATTTTTTATGGGAATGCCCATAACCGCCCAAATCGAAATTCCGGAAATCGAGTTCGAATTCAGACCAAGCGAGGTAGTTTCATCCCCGGATACCGAGAATCGATCGGAGTATCTGCTTCTCAAAAAGCAGGAACAATTGTTGACTTACCAGAAAATGGCGGTCAAGGCGGAATATTATCCAACGCTTTCCCTAACAGTTGGGTACAACTATCTTGGCCAAGGCCCGGACCTTCCCTGGTTCAAAAAGCCTGAGGACAAGGTATATTGGTCCGATTTTTCATCGATAGGATTGAATTTGAAAATTCCCATTTTCGCAGGTTTTGGTACACGTTCCAAAGTAATGCAGGCCGATATAGATCTGCGGATCTTACAAGAGGATATCAAGGATACCGAATTGGCCTTAGATCTTGATTACGAAAATGCCCGAACCCAAATAAACAATAGTATTGCGACCGTCAACAATCAAAACGAAAATGTCAGGTTGGCACAGGCAGTTTTGGACAATACCAGAAACAATTACGTCCAAGGTTTGGCTCCGCTAACGGATCTATTGGATGCGGAAAACGCCTTGACCGAGGCTAGGAACAACTTTAACTCCGCAATTTTACAATACAAACTGGCAGAAATCCTGTTGTTGAAGTCTAAAGGGGAATTAAAGTCACTAACAAACTAATAAGCACGATGAAAAAGAACATAATATACATACTTACAATTTTAGTGGTATTGGCCCTGATTGCCTTCATCTTAATGAACAACAAACAAGAAAATCAAGCAAAAACGGATATAGTTGCACAGAAAAATGCTAGTGTCACTGTAAAGGTTGATACGGTAAAGATGGAAACTATTCCCCTCAATTTTACCGCCAATGGAAACTTCGAGCCCTTTAAAGAACTGGATTTTTCTGCGGAAAAGCCAGGTAGAGTCGTTAGGGTATTGGTAGAAGAAGGTGATCATGTCAGAGTGGGCAAGACTTTGGCAGTTGTGAGAAGTGAGCAGGTATCGGCAGAACTGCACGCGGCCGAAGCGGCCTATCAGAATGCGTCCAAAAATTTCAACCGTTTTGAAAATGCCTTAAAAACCGGTGGAGTGACCGAACAACAAATGGATCAGGCCAAGTTGACCTTGGTTACTGCACAATCGAGACTGGAACAAGCGAGGGTAAATGCGAGTGATGTCAGCATAAAAGCTACGATAAAAGGAGTTGTAAATAAGCGTTTTATCGAACCAGGTTCTGTTCTGGCAACAGCAACACCAATGTTCGAAATTGTCGATGTCTCCAAACTTAAACTTAGGGTTACGGTCAACGAGTCCCAAGTGGCCAGTTTAAAAACGGGTGCCCCGGTAAATGTAAAAGCCAGTGTCTTACCAGACAGGACATTTGCAGGGAAAATCACGTTTATAGCACCGAAATCGGATAGCAGTTTGAATTTTCCTGTGGAAATCGAGATATCGAACAATCCGGACAACGCCTTGAAGGCGGGCATGTACGGGACGGCATCCTTCACCTCGTCAGACCGGGAAAGCGAAAAGATACTGGTGGCCCCTAGAAATGCGTTCCTGGGAAGTGTAAGCAGTAACCAGGTTTTTGTCGCTGAGGATGGAGTTGCAAAACTGACCGGTGTAACGGCTGGAAGAATATTCGGTGATAAGGTCGAAATATTAGATGGTCTGGACAGCAATGAACTCGTAATAGTTACCGGGCAGATCAATCTACAGAACGGTTCCAAGATAGACATCATCGACTAGAACCGGACAATAACCTGAAACATTTTATTCCATACTATGAAATTAGCGGAAATTTCCATAAAAAGGCCTTCATTGGTCATTGTGCTATTCACCATACTTACCCTTGGGGGCCTGTTCAGTTATAACCAACTGGGGTATGAATTGATACCCAAATTCGACCGAAATGTCATAACCGTCGCCACTATCTACCCCGGTGCCTCGCCCAGCGAGATCGAAAATACCGTGACAAAAAAAATAGAGGATGCGGTTGCCTCTCTGGAGAACATCAAAAAAATAGAATCCCGTTCTTATGAAAGCCTTTCCACGGTTGCGATTACCTTGACGGATGATGCCAATGTTGATATTTCCCTAAACGATGCACAACGGAAAATCAATGCCATTATCAGTGATCTGCCCGATGATGCCAAAACACCCTCCTTAAGCAAATTTTCATTGAGCGACCTTCCGATTATGACAATTGGTGCTAATGGCACTATGGATGAAATTAAGTTTTATGACCTGATTGATAAAAAAATTGCCCCTTTGCTTTCCCGGGTCAATGGTGTGGCACAGATAAATTTGATCGGGGGGCAAGAAAGGGAAATCCAGGTAAATTTAGACGCCGACCGACTTCATGGATATAACCTTTCCATACCCCAGGTCCAACAGACCATCCTGGCCTCGAATTTGGATTTCCCCACAGGAAATATTCAGACCAGGCAGCAAAAAATATTGATCCGGTTGGCCGGAAAATATAAAAATGTTGAAGAGCTGCGCAATCTGGTAGTCGCTGATAAAGATGGCATCCAAGTGAGGCTCAGTGATATTGCGGATGTTCAGGACAGTCAAAAAATACCTGAAAAAATTGCACGGGTAAAGCAAAAAAGTGCCATCCTACTGCAGGTGATCAAGCAGTCCGATGCCAATGCCGTAGCTGTAAGTGAAGATATATTAAAACGGATAGCACAGCTCGAGACCGATTATAAAACCATAGACCTCAGTCTCAATGTCGCCAATGACAGTAGTGTTTTTACCCTAGAGGCGGCCGATTCCGTAATCCATGACCTATTGATCGCCGTGTTATTGGTGGCGATCGTAATGCTGTTCTTCTTGCACAGTGTAAGAAACTCGCTAATTGTAATGGTGTCCATACCCGCATCGTTGGTTGCGACATTTATAGGCTTTTTGTTGTTGGATTATACCTTGAACTTAATGAGTTTATTAGGATTGTCTTTGGTCGTAGGCATCTTGGTGGACGATGCCATCGTTGTACTCGAAAACATTTACCGGCATATGGAAATGGGCAAAAACCGTGTCCGTGCGGCCTATGACGGTACCGCTGAAATCGGGGGCACGGTAACATCCATAACGCTGGTAATCGTGGTCGTCTTTTTTCCCATTGCCATGAGCAGCGGTCTGGTGTCCAAAATCATTACCCAATTTTGTGTGACCATAATTATTTCGACCTTGTTGTCCCTATTGGCATCGTTTACCATTATTCCTTGGTTATCGTCCCGTTTCGGAAAATTGGAGCATATCACAGGTAAAAACCTGTTCGGTAGGCTTATCATCAAATTCGAAACACAATTAAAACGTTTCACGAATTGGATCTCCGGCTTATTGACCTGGTGCCTGGATCATTATAAAACCACGCTGTCCATCGTTTTGGTTATCTTCTTTGCTTCGATCGCCTTGGTAGCGGCAGGATTTATTGGAGGCGAATTCTTTGCCACATCGGATAGGGGCGAGTTTTTGGTGCAGATAGAACTACCAAAAGATGCCTCATTGGAAGAAAGTAATTTTATGGCCCAAAAAGCAGAGGCCTTTTTGAATACACAGGAAGAAGTCAAGAGCCTTATCACCACTGTAGGCCAGACCAGCGAAGGCTTAGGAGCTTCACAGGCTACAGCTTACAAGGCGGAAATAAACGTCCAAATGGTTGATGAAAATGAAAGGCAGGACGATTCTTATGTATTTGCCGCCAAAACAAAACGTCGTTTAGAGAAAATTTTGGTCGGAGCCAAGGTGAAAACCGTCCCTATAAGTCTTTTGGGAGTGGCGGAGGAAGCCCCGTTGGCCTTGGTAGTGACCGGACCTAGTTTGGATAGTGCCATGGTCTTTGCCAGAAAGGCGGAGGCGGAACTGCATAAGATTCCTGGGGCCACGGAAATTGAATTGTCCGTAGAAACGGGAAATCCTGAAATCAATGTTCAAGTAGATCGGGATAAAATGGCCTCCCTGGGATTATCGTTACAAACGGTGGGGTTGACAATGCAAACAGCATTTAACGGGAATACCGATGGCAAATTCAGGGCAGGGGAATATGAATATGATATTAACATTCGCTACAATAGTTTTGATAGAAAAAGCATTGTCGATGTAGGGGATTTGATCCTTACTAATGACCAAGGGCAAGAGGTAAAACTCTCACAGTTCGCCGACATCACCGAAACGTTGGGCCCGAGCCAATTGGAACGCCGGGATAAGACCGCGTCGGTTACCGTAAAAGGGCAGTCCGTTGGCAGACCAGCTGGTACGGTCGCGGATGAATGGGAAGCTGCCTTCCAGGATGTCGAACGGCCCACGGGGGTCGATTACGTATGGGGTGGGGATAAAGAAAGGCAATCGGAAGGGTTCGGAACACTGGGAATTGCTATGTTGGCAGCTATTATATTGGTCTATTTGGTAATGGTTTCCCTGTACGACAGTTTTGTGCACCCGTTCGTAGTTCTTTTTTCCATTCCCTTATCGTTCATCGGAGCTTTGCTGGCATTGGCGTTAACGAACAATTCCCTGAACATCTTTACCATTCTTGGTATAATTATGTTGATCGGGCTAGTGTGTAAAAACGCCATTATCCTGGTTGACTTTGCCAACGAAAGGGTCCGGTCAGGGGAAACGGTCAGGAACGCCTTGATACAGGCCAACCACGCACGTCTCCGCCCAATTCTAATGACTACCATTGCCATGGTTTTCGGGATGCTTCCCATTGCGTTGGCCTCAGGCCCGGGATCGGGATGGAAAAATGGTCTTGCCTGGGTTATCATCGGGGGATTGATAAGTTCGCTTTTCTTGACCTTGATAATAGTACCGGTAATATACAATTTAATGGAAAAATTGGTACATAAGTTTACCAAGGGAACAAAAACTGATTATGAGGAGCTTATGGTGGCCGATTACGAGCATAAAAAATTGGTAGATGGCTTTAACCCAGACCACACGCTGTGATATGCTGGCCGTGTTCCGGTTGTTGAGCTTTATCGACATCTAAAATGCTATCCCCATGGCGGTCCTTGGCGACCTTTTTGTTAGATTTGAATCGATGTTCATCATTATAATGTACAATGATACACCAAGTGAAATCTTGGATAAGTAACTAACTACTGACCTCTAAAAATTAATACTTAATTACTTTCAGACAGAGTTTAATTTGCAGACCCGTTTTTTCTTTGGTTTTATCATGGAAATCGTGCCTCAAAAAATACAATTAAATCGATTTTGGTGATTGTTCCATTTTTAAAAAATTCTTACCCAATATAATGATTTACCCAATGGTGATTTTGATGCTAAAAAACCTTCTTTAGAAGATGCCTATTTTAAAATTTTAAGCGAACACTAAAATGAAAACAATATTTTCCATAGTAAAAAACGAGCTAAGACAGCGTGTATTTAGTTGGGTTACCCTTGTTTTCTTTCTCATGCTTGCCTTTCAGATGATATGGTATACCAAGGGATCGTTTGATTTCTTTTCCAACGAAGGGGTGCTTATGAACGCTTCGAGCATTTTGTATAGAAACTATGCGGCCATGGGTATGCTTATGATCATCATCATTGCCATAGCTACCGGAGGTGTGCTTTACAAAGAGATCAGGTATAAATCCGCGGAGTGGACCTATGCACTGCCCATCAATGAAAAACAATTTTTTATAGGCCGCTTTTTGGCCGCTTTCCTATACCTTGTCATTCTAAGTACGGGTATGATTGTTGGGCATTTGTTGGTGCCGTTTTCCGGCATTGGCGAGGCTGGTCGTTTTGGTCCGGTTCAATGGGGCCCTTTGTTTCACGGTTGGATCATGTTTACCGTACCCAACCTCTTTTTTTATGTATCCGTTGTATTTTTTGCCATTGTGTTTACCCGTAGAATGACCACAAGTTATTTGGCCGTATTCTTGGTGGTCATTCTATTTTTAATCGCCCAAACTTCCTACGAAACCGGGGGTGGGGATAATCTAATGGCTTACATCTTGGCGGATTCGGGAGGCTATGTAGCGGCACAGCACTATACCGAACTGTTGAGTCCCACACAAAAAAATACCGAACTGTTCAAACTGACCGGCTATGTTTTAAAGAACCGATTGCTTTGGATGGGACTTGCCATGGTGTTTGCCATAGCGGCATATCTACGCTTCTCTTTCAAGTACGTCATACAGGCCGGTACCGATAAATCCAAAAAAATCAAAGAAGGCAAGAAAGTGTCATTTTCTACGGCATCCATAAAATTGCCAGAGGTCGTGAAACAATACAAAGTACCTAATTTTCTCACTAAACTATGGTCACTCTCAAAATTGGAGTTCCTGAACATTGTTCGCCCTACTTCCTTCAAAATAATCCTCGGTATTATCTTATTGATGGTGTTTTTGCAAAATGTTACTTGGAATGCGGCTTATTATATTGGTAATGAATATCCCATCAGTAGCAATATGACCTATTTTAGGTTGCAATGGGGCGTTTTTATAACCATGTTGATCATGATTTGGGCCGGCGAGTTGTTTTTTAAGGACAAGACGGTCAATATTTGGCAAATAACAGATTCGTTGCCCGTTCCTGTCTGGGTTACCCAACTTTCCAGATTGGCAGCGATTATTGGACTGTCTTTTATATTAAGTGTGAGCTTTATTGTAGTATCCGTGTTTACCCAAGTGTTGTTGGGTGGAGCTTCTTATATAGATTTAGGACAATTTGCAGAGGACCTTTTGCTCTATCGTTGGGCCTTTTTGAACTTTGTACTTTGGGCGTCTTTGGTGTTTTTTGTGGGAGCTTTGACCAGCCATCGAATTTTCACACACCTTCTTTGTGTGGCCATTTTCATCTTCTTGATTGTTTCCTTTGATATGGGCATCATTGAAGATTTAAGGCTAGGATATGGTTTTACTCCTGGAGTTGAAGATTATTCGGAAATGAGCGGTTATGGTATATTTCAAGAATCGGCCAATTGGTTCTTCCTATTGTGGTTGGCTTTGGCCATTACCTTGGTCATGACCGGTGTTTGGCTATGGAAGCGGGGCTCGGATAAAAAATGGAAAAACAGACTTTCGTTGAAGAATATGCAACTTAGCATGGTTTCCAAAGGTGTGATGGTGTTGTTTTTTGGGGCATTCTTGTTTTTGATGTCGTTCATCACCAAAAATGTGTATGATAATGGCAACTTTATCCCAGATGCCGAAGAGGAACGATTGGATGCCTAGTACGAGATAAAATACAAGTATCTGGAAACCAAACCACAGCCCAAATATGAAACAATCGATGTAAAATTGGATCTATTTCCTTCAAAAAGAAGGGCAGAATTTACTGCTGATATCACATTGAACAACGAAAAGGGGGCAGATACCTTGTTTTTCAATACCAAGGATTTTGTCCAATTATCCAATGTGAAGCTGAACGGACAAGAATTGACCATGGGAAAAGGGGATGTCGAGCAAAACCTGACCGCCTATCCAATCCCGTCTACCTTACAAAAAGATAGCGTGTTGCAGCTTTCCTTGGTAGGGAGCAAACAATATGTCGGTTTTGTGCAGAGCGATTTTCAGGCAGATTTGACCAAAAAGGGAAGTTTTGGTAGTCTTCAGGATTTTTTACCTGTGAAAGGATATGATAGCGACAAGGAGTTATTGGAAAACCGGAAACGCCAAGAACAGGGATTGGAACGTCTGGATTCCAGAATGGCCACTGTTGATAATGCCTTTGCCCTTACCCAAAATGTGTTTGCTACGGATGCCGATTGGGTTACAGGTAAAATTATTATTAGTACCGAAGAAGGCCAAATTCCGTTTACGGCCGGAGCCTTACAAAAAATGGAAACTGAAGATGGTAGAACCACTTCCATCTATACCATTAAGAAACCCCAAGTGTTCAATTGGCAGGTAGGATCATCAGACTATAGCGTTGGCAAGGGCAAGGCCGGGAATATAGACTATTCCATTCTGCATAAACCCACCCATTCGTTCAATGTGGACCTCTATCAAGAAGCATTAAAAAAAGGGGTTGCTTTTATGCAAACCAACTTTGGGGCCAATTCGGTCGACAATCAACTTCAATTGGTAGAAATACACCGTTGGCAAGACGATCGGTATACCTTTGCCAATACCATTGCACTTTCTGAAAAAGAAGGTTGGGTGGCCGATACCGAAGGTTTACAGGAAAAAGCCTATCTCTATCAAACCATCGGTAGTGGATTGGCCAAACTGTGGCTGCAAAAAAACTTGACCATTGCCAATGTGCAAGGGGCGGATATGCTTACAATAGGGTTGCCAGAGGCGTTGGGACTCTTGTATGTGAAAAATGAAATAGGTGGGGAAGCGGTAATCAGCTTATCAAGAAAAGTTGGAAAAGTATGGCAAGGACAAAAATAACGAGCCCAACCAAGAACCACCATTGCTCTATGCCGATGGAGCGGAATATCTTGAAATCAATAAAGGGGCCGTGGCATTTTATAAGCTGATCCAAACCATGGGTTTTGAAGGATTCAATGGATATTTGGCAGAATGGGTCAACGGTAACCTGGACAATCCTACATTGTTCAATGACTTTTGCCAAAAAGCAGTAACTCATATAAAATCATCCGAAAAAAGGGAGATAAGGGCACTTTTTGAAACCAACGAACCGTATACAAACAATACTACAAACAGTAACTAGGACAGATTGATTTTTGGGTGATAACTTATATGCATGTGCATTACACTTATTGGAAAATTTAAGTAATGTCGATTGGGTTTCTGTTATTTCTTCTTTTTGACAGGAAAGCCAGATAAAGAATATGTCAAAGCAGAATGCAATAACAGTCCCTTATAGAATTCAGTGGGAATGTCACAGTATAGGAATATGACAAAACAGTGAGTTTGTTCCCAATTTGATATCAACATCCTCTGGATCACTCATAAAAACAAGAGGACGCTTTATCGCCCTCTTGCATTTATTCTCTCACCGCTACCAAAAAGATTTCTCCATTCCGTTAAATTGGTTGTTTCCCTACAAGAAACCATTGTGTTTTGGTCATGGAAGGTGGCGCCCTGTCGGGCGCTCTTTTGTGGAAAGGGAGAAAGAAGAAAGGATTGGAAATCTCTTTGGATTTCCTATGTTCCTAATCGTATAATCCAAATCACTTAATATTGAATTACATGTAGGTATCATGTTCTTGGGCCATTTAACCCTTGTCTTGTCCTAGAATAGGTTGTCATGATAGAAGCAATAATTTAAATTTAATCATGAAAAGTGTAAACTCCTATTCGGACGATTTTAAACGAAAGGTTGCCTCCCACTATCTGGGATCGGATCTCAGCATGGCGGCAACGGCAAAACTGTATGGTCTCAAAACACCTTCATCCGTGCAACAATGGGTGAAAAGGTTCTGTCCGGACCAGGCCCTGCCGAACGACGGTACCACCAAGGAACCGGCCTCAACTGTCCTACCGGACTCCCCGGAGGGGATGCTGGCCAGGATCAGGGAACTTGAGTCCGATCTGGCAAGCGAGAAGCTCAAAAATCTGGCCGCCAACAAAATGATAGACATTGCGGAAAGGGACCTTAAGATCAACATCAGAAAAAGTCTGGTGCCAAACAGTCCAAGAAATGAAAGAGACCATGCCCAAAACAAGTGTTGGGACGCTGTGCGGACTGTTTGGCAAAACGAGACAGGCCTATTATAAGTTTTTGAGATACGAGTACAGGACACTTGCCGAAAAGCAGTTGGTGCTCGAGATGGTTCAGAATGAACGCGCCATACTTCCCGGCGTGGGCGTGCGCAAGCTCCACAGCATCATCTTCGGGCCATCCTGCCCACAACAGGTTTCAATGGGCATGGATGCGCTCTTCGCCCTCCTGCGGGAAAACTCGATGCTGCTGCGACGCTCCAGAGGCAGGGCAAGGACCACCAATTCACACCATTCGTTTCGGCGGTACCCCAACCTGGCAAGGGAGATGACGGTCGATGCCCCACACCAGCTCTGGGTCAGTGACATAACCTATATCGACACGATGGAGGGATTCATGTACCTTTCGCTCGTCACGGACGCATATTCCAGGAAGATAATAGGATGGGACATATCCCCAAAACTAACGGCCTCCGGTGCGATCGGCGCCCTGAACATGGCCATATCACAGTTGCCGCATGGGACCGGTCCCAAACCGGTGCACCATTCGGACAGGGGCATCCAGTACTGCTGCGACAGGTACATAAGCATCCTTAAGGGTGCCGGCATCGGGATCAGTATGACAGAAAAGGTGGATCCCTTGGAAAATGCAATAGCCGAAAGGGTGAACGGCATACTGAAGACCGAATGGCTCAAGAACAATAGACCAAGGCTCAAAGTGGAGGCAATAGATATGTTCGGGGACATCGTCTCCTCTTACAATGGCCGTAGGCCCCATCTAAGTCTCAATATGCAGACCCCCGATTCGGCCCACATGTCCCACGGACCGATACCAAGGGCATGGAAAAATTATTGGAAGGAAAGACATAAATATGATCAGGGAACAAACCCCTGCATGATAACAAAGGGAACCTTGGGTGTAAACCTGACCTAAGATTATTGAAAAATGTGTAAACTCGTTATAGTATCAACCGCTTTAAGTGACAACTTTTTTCAGGACGAGACACATTTTTTGTACGATCGTACAAATGTATGATCATTTAAATGATCATGTGCTCCAAGGAAAATAAAGGAGGATTAAAGTAAAATATACAGGAAGGAAACTGGACAAAAGAACACTGGTAATCATCGTATAGAGGTAAGGATTTTTCAAAACGCTAATAAATTTGTCTTGATGATTTGCTATGTTAAGGCTGTTTGCGGATAAGGTGCCAAGCCTCATTATTGAACAATCACCATTTTTAAGTTCCCTTTCCTCAATGTCATACCCTTTCTGTTTTTTCCCTTTCCACTATTGGCCCAAACGGGCTTTAAAAATCAGTTTGGAAAATGACAATTGGACAACTGGTAAAGAGATTAAAATTAAGGGTATATTCATACATTGACCATTTTTCTCCCTTTCCATAGAAACTCACCCCTGTGATTTCGTCCAATTCCTTATTTCCAACACTGGATAAATTTACCGTACATATAACTCTGTACGGCAAATCCCTTGTAAACAATCAATAGACAATAGGTTTGTGGTATAGTTGATCGGAGGTCACGGAGCAAGTTGTGTTTTTGTAAACAAAAACTGCGCACTTCGTTTACAAATGACCTTTAGAACAATACCAAAACCATAGAAAATGGCAAGACCTAAAAAGGACATATCAAAAAAAAGGACGATTGTCATCGCCTTTAGGGTTTCACAAAGTGAATACGTGATCATTACCAATAATGCGGAGACCATTGGGCTGTCAGTCGCCGGGTATATCCGAAGAAAATGTACGGGAAAATCCCTGCCAACGAAAAAGGTAGATCCTTTGGACCGGAAACTGTTTATCGAACTGAGCCGGATGGGAAACAACCTGAACCAACTCACTAGGGTCTCGAACTCAGGTATCCGTGACCCTTTCAGCATTCATAAACAATTGGAGGAGGTAAAAATGCTATTGAAACAGCTCAAATCAAGTATCTCGAACAATGATAGGTAAGATAACAATAGGGAAAGATTTCTATGGTGTTCTGGTCTACAATGAAAAAAAGGTAAACGAAGGAGTAGGATATGTCATCGATTCCAATATAGAGCCTTCCACAGCGGTAAACATGACACAGGAATTCAATTTGATCAGGCAAATGCGTCCGGGACTTGGGAATGCGGTCCTTCATGTTTCCTTGAACCTGCCCTACTCAGATGAATTGAACGATAAGGAGTTTGCTTCATTCGGATGTGACTATCTAATGAAGATGGGCTTCGATAACAACCAGTTCATTATGTACCGTCATACGGACACGGAACACGAACACATCCATATAGTGGCCAATAGGGTCAGGTATTCAGGCAGGATAACGAGTGACAGTAACATTAAAAGAAGAAGCCGGGAAGTGCTCAATGATTTGGAGAAGAAATATGGATTGACTCAGATTTCAACAAAAATTGGTGGAAAAAAATCACTTGACCAAAAGGAAATAGAGAAAACCCTTAGAACAGGCGATGTACCTATCAAACTTGTCCTACAGGAGCGAATCGGTTCGGCAATCTCAAAAGCAATGGACACAACAGAATTTATCAAGTTGCTACAAGAGCAAAATATCTCGCCAAGATTCAACGTAAGCAAAACCACAGGCAGGGTTTCGGGGATATCTTTCAAATATCAAGATGTGGTATATAAAGGCAGTACCCTAGGCAAAAAATTCTCATGGAACAGTATTGTAAAACAAATCGATTATGAGCAAACAAGAGACCGTTCAGTTATATTATCGGCTAATGGAAAAGAACGGGGAACTGATCAAGCTCACGAAGGAAACGATGAAGGAACAGTCAAGGTTGAACCAAGAAATAATGGGACTGCAAAAGGCACTCGAAATTCTGCTCAACAATCAAAAAGTCATGTGGGAGAAATTAAGGAAAATGGAATGACCGGGCCTTTATTGGATGAAGCGGAGTGGAATCCTTTCAAACTGGAACTCAAAGATGATATTAATAAGAAGAAGTCCAAAAGAAAGAAGAAAAGGAAAGGGCTGGGCTTCTAGAACTTGAACTTATGGAAAATAACAACAAGCAAAAACCTTCAGGAATGACCCCCTCCGAGATCCAGGTATTGGAGATGATACGCAGTAAAAGGTTCCTGTCCATCAAAGTGATCATCAAGAACGGGGAGGTCGATGCTATTGAAGGTCTGGAACGATTGGACACAGGGGAGCGTATCATCGATATGTTGAAACAACATGATTTTCAGAACCTGGAAATCAAACAAACCAATGGCAAGATTGTTTGTGTAAACAGGATATTCAGGAAAAAAGTCTCCCCTCTGGCAAAAACAAAAAGAAGTTAACCAACCATTGATATTCAAGGAATAAAATTGTCATCCGATACTGGATTTAAATAGTTAAAAAGGGTAAATTAAAGCCTGCTTATGCAAATACGGTGGTGACCTTACAACATGAAGGAGCTATTGCTATTTAACGGAAATGTCAAACCCGATAATCGAGCTAAAGCGGAAAAACAGAACATTCAACAGTACATGGCTCAAGACTTATAAAGGTTTTGAAGACTGCCAGGAGGAAGAAGCGAAAAAGATCGTGGAACAACTCCGGGAATTCGCCAACATAGTTTGCCGCCATGTCCAAAAAGGGAACATATGAACTTAGAGGTATTTGATCAATTTGCCAAAAGGGAAAAGGGAAGGATTATAGGGAAAAACAATACGGCCGTTATCTACACCCGTGTTTCAAGTAAGGAGCAATTTGACAAAAATGCCAGTCTAAGCACTCAACTTAAATATTGCCAGGAGTATGCACTTCGAAAAGAATTGGAAGTACTGGAATATTTCGGGGGAACCTATGAATCCGCAAAGAGCGATGAACGTAGGGAATTCCAAAGGATGTTGAAGTATGTCAAAAGGAGAAAGAACATTGGCTATATCATTGTCTATTCCTATGATAGGTTTTCACGTACGGGCGCGAACGGTGCCTATATCAGCGAGCAGTTAAAAAAGCAGGGAGTGGCCGTTATATCCGCCACCCAGGAAATCGATGTAACCACGAGTGCGGGCACCTTTCAAGAAAACCTCTATCATATGTTTTCCCACTTTGACAATCAGGTCCGTAGGGACAAATCAATTACTGGAATGCGGGAAAAGTTACGAAGGGGCCATTGGACAGGAGCCTACCCATTTGGATACACCAATACGAACCCCGGTAAAGGAAAGACCCCCAATTTTGTAATCACCAATGAAGGAAGATTGTTGAAGCAGGCTTTTTTATGGAAGGCAAATTCCAATATGTCCCATGTCGAGATTGCAAAACGGCTCAAAGAAAAGGGTCTGGACATAAACGCAAAAAAATTGACCGATCTTTTTAGAAACCCGTTCTATTGTGGACTTATTGTCAATAGCCTAATTCCTGGAGAAGTGATTCAAGGAAAACACGAGGCCCTGATATCGAAAGAAATCTTTTTAAAGATCCATAATCTACTTCACGAGGGAGATACACCCAAGAAATATTCGTACGACGATGAAAATCTGCCATTAAAACAGTTTGTCAGATCTTCGGTTTGTGGGACACCTTATACTGGGTTTATTGTGAAGAAAAAGGGGCTATATTATTACAAGAACAGGCGTAAGGGAAGCAGGGAAAGTAGAAGCGCAAAAAAGCTCCATGAAGAGTTTATAAATGTTTTGAACAGGTATACCATAGCCGATAAAAAGTATATCGAACCTTTGACCGATATCATACACGATACCTTGTTGGCTTACAATCAAGAAGCACTTAACGACCAAAAACGATTGACCAAAGAACTCGCTCAAATCGGAGAGCAGATAAATACATTGGAAAGAAGGTATGTAGTGCTGAACGAAATCACAAAGTCCCAATATGATCTTTTTATGCCTGAACTGAAAGCTAAACAAAGGGAATTGGAGATGAAATTGGAGAATAGCGGGATAAATAGTTCAAACCTCAAAAAGTCAGTAAAAATGGCACTCGATTACGCTTGTAACTTACCGTATTTATGGAAGTTAGGGGATTTGGAAACAAAAAGGGCCATACAATATATGGTGTTCCCTGACGGGATTGTGTATGACTTCAAAAACAAAGCAGTTCAAACTTTTCGGGTCAACGAAATTTTTGGCACAATCGGTTCGTTTTCAGGTAATTTGAAGGAAATAAAAAACGGGAAATTCCACTCAATTTGTGAAAAATCCCGTTTAGTGACCGCGGCAGGATTCAAACCTTTTACCGAACCCTTTATTATCAAAGGGTTTCAGAGCCTTGCAAAAACTGTTGACCGAATTGTTGACGGGCTATTTGTGATCTTCTGATGTCATTTGACTTTCAATGTAAAGTTAACGGTTTTTGATTATTGATTCAGGAATATCAACATGGGCAGTCAATTTTTACTAATTTCAATAAATCTTTTGACAATGGGAACTTAACTGTATGCTTTACCATTTGTTCAAGACTTTATTCGATGACGATGGTATTTTCAGCAGAGTTCCATGTAAATCCCAGTTCTTCCAGACAAGTTGAGCAATACTAAATCTGGCATTACATCAAAAAATCCCGAAAATTACTTTTATTGATAATTTTAACTTTCGCATTATAGGTGTCAATAAATGATTTTGGAATTTTGGCCTTGGCCTTTGGGTTCCATTTGAATTCGTAACCTGTTATTTCCCCCGAAGTTTCTTCCACATAATCTATTTCTTGTTGGGTTTTGGTTCTCCAGAAATAAGTATTGACCAATGAATTTTGATAACTCAATTTTTTAACTCGCTCTCCGATGAGAAAGTTTTCCCAAAGACTTCCCACATCGGTTCTGCTGTCCAGTGCATTGAAATTCCCGATCAAAGCATTTCGTACACCAGTATCGTAAAAATATATCTTTTGGTTCGTTTTGATTTCATTCCTTAAGTTCCTGCTAAAACTCGTTAATCTGAAAATTACATAACCTTTTTCCAATATATCTATGTAATTACTTACTGTATTTTTATCCACTCCGACCAATTGGGACAATTCATTGTAACTGACTTCATTCCCTATTTGTAGGGCAAGTGCCCTCAATAATTTTTCCAGTATCTGTGGCTTTCTAATACCGCTGAAGGCCAAAATATCCTTGTACAGATAACTATTGGTCAGCTCTTTCAAAACCTCGATTTCATGCCCTAGATTATTGATAACATCCGGGTACATCCCATATAGAATACGCAGTTCAAATTGTTGCTCTGATTTTAAATAGCCGATGTTGTTTTCCAGTTCAATCCATGAAATGGGATAAAGGTGGTATTCCCACTTTCTTCCTGTCAAAGGCTCGTTCGTTTGGTTATTCAATTCAAATGCAGAAGATCCACTTACCAACAATTGTACGCTTTTAAATTGATCTGTAATTAGTTTTAGGGTAATACCTATATTTTCAATTCTTTGTGCCTCATCAATAAATACTGTGGTATGACTCCCTATGATCTGCTTTAACTCTTCAGTATTGGGGTTGGTCAACAAGTTTCTCACAGTGGAATCATCGCCGTTAAGAAATAAATGTTCTCTATTCTCAAGGATTGAATTGATAAGTGTTGTTTTGCCTACTTGTCTGGGACCTATGAGAATGATGGCCTTACCTTTATCCAGTTTCTGGGTAATTTTCCGTTTAAGCTGCCTTTCTATCATTTTGGTGATTTAATTCACCAAAAATACATCATTTTGGTGAATTAAATCACTATGTTGGAACTAGAAGAATGCCAATATTAGCTACAGTTTAGTTTTTTGGAAGAGACAGATAGTGATAACCGTTAAAGGTGAATGGAAAAACGATTGCAGGGTTTATTGTTTAGGTACGGTCTTTTATTTGAACTTTGGTAACGGTTTGCGTGAATAAGAAGTGCCGGATTTGAAAGTATTTCACTTTCAGTTTGGTACTGACTTTTTATAAAAGCACTCAACCCTCTATTTTTAATACACCCTGTTAGTGGTTCATTTTTGTTTCACTTAATTCTTTTTCTTTCTAATTACAGAATCGAAAATTGCTCCGAGTGCGACTCCAATAGCAAATCCTAAAGCAGTACTCTGTGAAACTTTCCCTGATTGAAAACCGTAAGCTGCTCCAATACCAACGCCATTACCGATATTTCGGTTTATGTAATTAATAATTACAGTTATCAATATTCCCGAAAGGTAAACTCGCAAAATATTTCTCGGACAAGGGACGGCATAAAGCCGTTCCGTACGTCACTGTTTATATACTCTATTAAAAACAAAATAAAATACTCGTTTTTTTAACTCATTTGTCTTGGATCATTACATATATGGTTAAGATCATATGGTTTTCAACTTTGAATGACACCATAGACGGTTCTGAGCATTTTATTGGACACGTTGTTCATTATCAAGAAATAAGGTTTGCCTTCAAGCTTTTTTCGTTCGGCATATAGGCTATATTCCCTGTTATGCGCCACCGCAGTTTTGGCAGCTAAGAACAATAATGATTTTAGCTTTTTGTCGGCCATATGGCTGGTCTTGGACTTCATTGACGTTTTCCCGGACGAATTTGGATAAGGGCATACCCCAGCGAAGGCCGCAGCTTTTTTGGCTGTTGTGATACTTCAGTCTTGATAATCAGGTTGTTTGCGATTACGGGGCCAATGCCTTTGATGCTGGTAATGAGTTTGTAATTGTCATTTAAATCAGAATCGTTCTGAACGATTGTTTGAATTTCCTTTTCGATAGCATCGATTTCATTTTCCAGATTGGTTATCGCTCTTAGACAGGTTTTATAGGCCGCAACGCTTTGTGAAGGACCGTGCTTTCTTGTTTTCTGTCCCAACAAAAGGGATGTCCTGTTCTTTGACAACTGTTCCCGCAGACTGTAAAGTTCCTTAAGTTCTTTGACCGATTCTGACTTTGGCTCAATCAAGCGTAATTCTTCGGCAAACCTCTCACCGTATTTCCTGATGCGATATGCGTCCTTTGAATCACTTTTGCCTCGTTGCAATCCCAAGCTGTGCTTGATGTTGTATCCAGAGACCAATGCTATTTTGACTTCAAACTGGTAACAGAGATGAACCAGTAGGTCACCGTAGCTTCCTGTATGCTCAGCTACCAGGATGCAGTTATCTTCCACTCGCTTCAAAAAGCTACAGATTCCCTTAAAGTCATTTTTTACAATCTTTTTTTTCTCTTCGTCTGCAAGAACATAGCTTACGTCAAATTTGTCTTTGGAAAGGTCAATACCGTATACCTTCATAATAAGTTTTTTTTAATGTTCCCTTTGAGCGGCTTAAATCATTAGTGGGTTATGCCCTTAATACTCTCTGGCTTAGGCTCAAATGACTTACCTTACTTAATATAAACAGTAGATTTTCTCTATTCCGTTTCTAAAGCTAATGCAGTAAGTGGAACTGTTTATTTCAAAGCAGAACTATATCCGTTCTAACAATATTATTTCTGTAAACGAAGTAACGATTCCGTTTCCTTCCCGCTCCGAAATTTTCCCTTCCGTTTGGCCGTGCGCCACTATTGTTCAACTTAAAACATATCATCATGGAAAATTCCCACGTAGTGCAACTGGATTTTGGCTTTGAAATGGAGCCAACGGAAACCCCGATCCCAAACACCAAATCGTTCAAAAAGGTGAAATCCGATTTTATTTTCGACTTTATGGATATCCTCACAGGTCCCATCATTGTGTATCCCTCTGCTTGGCAGGATTTGATTCCCGTGGATATATTGCAGAACATCACCTCGGCCCGTTTGATAATTCAGATGGAAGGAAAACAAACCGCGTCCCTTACCGAGGTGGTGGCCTATATGATGCCCAGGACCTATGAGTCGCCCATGCCCAGTGAATGGACGAACATATACACTTGGTGCGGCCTACAATATGTCCAGACCTTCAACAAGACCGAACAATTTGAAGCAATGATGGAAATAGCACCCGAGCAACTTTCCGATCAAGAGAAAGGTCTCTTGGACAACCTAAGGTCATGGATCTATGAGAAACGGAGACAGGCCCTAAGGGACAAACTGAAAACTTCAGAGCGTCCAGATACCAAATCTTCCCGGAACAATCAGGGGGAACTGTTCTGAGCGGACGAAAAAGTGATTCCCGTATTATATCCTCCAGAACGGGAGTATTGCTCCATCGGCCACCGCAATGTTGGAAGAATACAATACATCCACATCCAACAAGGAAGTCGGCCAAACGGATTTTGATGCGGCCTTCCTTTGCAGACCCATCTTGGGTGTCTTGCTTTGGAAGGCCGCAAATCCGCCCGTCCGCCCACCAAATTTTAAGGGGTCCGTAATAAAAGAAGCCCTTACTTGTTTTTCGGGACATCGAAAAACAGGGCAGGGCCCAAGGACTTCCGATCAGGACACCATCGCCCGCACTCGCTCAACTTCCCGTACGCTCCCTTGGCAATGGGTCAGATGGAATTCCTATGGCCCTCATCGAACCTGTCAAGGCCTAGACAGGTTTTGGCCACAAATAGGGTATCCACTTCCTTGAAAACCTTGCCCCCCTTCGGCGGTCAGGGTTTTGCTACGTCGCGGAGCCTCCCGATTTCCACCCAAAAGCCTTGACAGAACCCCCTTCTTTTATTGTGCTGCGCACGTAAGAAGCAAACAAACGCCCCTTAAAATTTGGGAAACAATGACCAAAAAAAGAGGGGAATTTATTAACCCGTCTGCTTGATTGTCCAATAGGAAGGGGGCAGGCACTTAAAGCTTTTTATCATGAGTACATTGAGAAACAAAGTACAACTTATCGGAAACGTGGGGCAAGACCCCGTGATCACAGACCTTGATAAAGGGAAACGCGTGGCACGCCTGACCATGGCCACCAATGAACATTACAAGAACTCCGAAGGGGAACGGGTGACCAATACCGAATGGCACACCGTGATCGGATGGGGCAAGTTGGCCGACATCATCGAGGGATTTGTGACCAAGGGCAAGGAGATCGCCATCGAGGGAAAATTGACCTCCCGTTCCTACGAGGACAAAGAGGGCAATAAAAAGTATGTCACCGAAGTGGTGGCCAGTGAGATCTTGCTATTGGGTGGGGGTGAGAACAATACCACCGAGTAAAATGGATAGGGGTGCCCCATAACAACTTGGGGGCATCCTTTTCTTTTTCATCCTGAAAAACACATGAAATGGAACATCGTGTCAATGAAATACAGATCAGTTACCGGGAAAAGCTCAGTACCCTGAAATCCCTGTCCGTGACCAACTCCAACGAGGTAGTAGAATTATTGTTCAAAAATTGGGACAACAAGACCATAGGCCTGCACGAGACCTTTAAGGTCGTGCTGCTCAACCAGTCCAACAAGGTCAAAGGCATTTATCCACTCTCCCATGGGGGCATCACGGGAACCTTGGTGGATGTGCGCATCCTTTTTGCCATTATCCTAAAGACCCTTTCGGTGGGGATCATTTTGACCCATAACCATCCCTCGGGACAACTCAAAGCCAGTTATCAGGACAAACAATTGACCCAAAAGATCAAAGCGGCGGCCCAGCTCTTTGACATCAAAGTTTTGGACCATATCATTCTTGCACCTGATGGGTGCTACTACAGTTTTGCAGATAACGGGATTCTATAATGCAAATGCCATGGAAGCGAATACAGAAATGACCGAATTTGAGGAATGGTTGGAAGTACAAAACGACCCTAGGTATTATCCCGATGGGTTCGATCCAAGCCTTTATGATCTGTGAACAATGAACTATTCAAAATTTGAATAATGATCTATTTGAACTTTACAAACCTTTATAATGAAACCCAGGAACGCTTGCTTTCCGTATCCAAAGAAGATGTGGAAAGCCGTTCCGGGACCGAATTGCGCCAATTTGCAGAAACCCGTGATAAGGACTATGAAGCCCTCTTGGGCCTGCTCTGAGCGGAGTCGAAGAGAAGCCATGCGAAATCTATACAATTATGATTTTATGTTCAATATGTGAACCACAAAACACACCATCGAAGCCCATCCATTATGATGGGCTTTTTTTTATGTCCTGAACATTGGTTTTCCTATCTTTAAAGGGTTGGTTTTCAACGGCATTTCAAGTACGGAACTATTTTGATCTGCTTCGGTAGATTGGTTTGACTTTCCTTGCTCCGTACCCCTCTATTTGACTTTCACAGCATAGGCAACTGACCCTTGGGTCATGTTGTGCGATACGATTTTGTCCCTGCGGGACAAATCGGAGAAGCAAGAGGGTAGCACGCTCGCGCGTCCTACCGATCATATTTGCTCCGCAAGGCCCCTGTTTATGGGGGTTGGCAGATATATAAGGAAAAAAGGCAAAAACGGTTTTCACGGAAAACGGCCTTGAGCCCAATAAAATCAAAGGATTTTTCACGGAATTATGAAAAATGAAAGCAAAAATGAACGATTCAAGAGTTTGAGCATCAAAGAACCGGTATTGTTGAAATTTAGGCGGTTTTCCAAGCTTTTTGGAAAATCCCAATCCCTGACTCTTTTGGCCATGATGGACTTTTTTGAACGCCATGGAATCTCCCCGGACCAACACATAGGGGAGACCATGGCCAGTATGAAGCACTACATAAGACGGCGCTTCAATGCCATGATCGCCATTATGCGCAGCATCGAAAAGGAACAGACCCTGCCCACCGTCGGGATGATGCGGGCCCTCTTTGAGCAGGAGCTGGCATCCGATGACGAGGAATGGGACAGCGATTTTGATTTTATCGAACAGCAATTGACCGAGGCCAAGCCATCCAACGAGATGGAATCTTTTGATGGGGAGGTCACCGTGCCCAAGATCCGCTATGACCGACTGGAGGAACAAATGGAAGAGCTCAAGGAGGATTTTACGTACGTGCTGGACCATGTGAGCGTCTACCACAACCGCTTTGGCAAGGACCATCTCAAATTGGATTTGAACCCCGAGGCCATTGAAAAATACCGAACAAAACTTAAAAAGCAATAAGTATGTACATCGCCATCACACGCCAACAACTGGGGGACAATTTTCGGGGGAGTGCCCGGGATTTTGTCAACTATCTGGAAAAGGAGAACGAAGGGAAGGAACCGGAACTACAGGAAGGGTATTTTAACCAGGAAGAGAACAACATCCATGCGGAGCGGGTCATTGCCGAGATCGACGCCAATACCGCCAAGCTCAAGAAACGGGAACCCAAGTTCTATTCACTGGTGGTGAGCCCTTCCCAAAGGGAACTCCAGCATATCGGAAACGATCCCGAAAAGCTACGGCAATACACCCGGCAGGTCATGCAGGCCTATGCGGCCTCCTTTTACCGGGACCGTGAAGTGGCCGTCAAGGATATCCTCTATTTTGCCAAATTGGAACGGGAACGCGCCTATTCCGAAAAAGATCGCGAGGTCAAGGAGAACCAGGCCCATGCCAGCAAGATCTTGGAACTGCAACACCGGGTCAGGGCCATCCAAGAAGGGCGGGAGCAAGGGGAAATTGCCAAGCTCCGTGAAAAGATAAATGCATTGGAAAGAGAGGCCCCACACCAATTGAACGGGAAGCGCATCGTACCCGGTATGGCCAAGGAAGGCCACCAGAGCCATATCCATATCATCGTGAGCCGAATGGACAGGACCAATACACATAGCCTTTCCCCGGGGTCCAAGTTCCGAACTTCCGAGACCACGCTCCATGGGCAGACCGTCAAACAGGGCTTTGATCGGGATAAGTTCTATCGGGCAGCGGAAAAGACTTTTGACAAAAAGTTCGGATACAAAAGAAATTTTGTGGAGACCTACCATGCCCGTAACCTCTTGGACAAGGATCCCAAACGCTTCTTTTCCGCATTATTGGGATTGCCAACGAATGAACGGCAAGCGGCCAAGCAGCTGCTCTTCAAGGCCGGGGTAAAGGTGCCGACCATCCCCACCAACAAGGCCCAATTGGCCTATAAGGCGATGATGCAGCTCAAAAAAGGGATCGGAAAGGCCTTGGAATCGGGATCTATCGGAATTTAAAACAGTATTGCTATGGAAAATATGGGATGGATGGAATTGGTGGTCGGTTTGATTTGGACCGACTGGAAGTGTTTCGAATCAATGGGAGCGCAAAACGAAGGGCCTCCTATCAGGAGATCCCCTTGGAACCCATCCATGGGTATGGTATTCCGAATAAGGTCAAGGACGGGGAGGTGGTTCGGTTGGTATATGTCCTGTCCAAGATTGTGCTAGGGGACAAGGAGCACTTGAAGTTGGTCCTAAAGGAACAGCACGGTAGTAGGCGTGTGGAATTGAGATATTAGGTTTTTGGAAGATGTTAAAAAGGGACCTAAAAGGCGACCTATCGGGAATTATAGTAGTTAAATGCTTGAAATTTATTGTTTTATAAAACATTCTCACATTCTGCCACCAAAGGAGTTGTCAGTTACAAGGAAGTTATATGGCTTGGTCTCAAAAGACTAGAAGTGAAACCTATTATAACAACGAACCTTTGTGTTATAATTGTCCAATGTATCAAACAAAATCCTTCAGGAATAAGGACTTCAATTGGCACGGCACTGTCAAATACAAATGGGAAGTTGTATATATCCCTCCTTCCTAAGAAGACGTCAATGGTCAATCTTGAAAAATTCATCAATCAGACAATAGAATTGATCCAAAGATTAAAATTGCCAAATCACATTGCCAATTTGAAGCCATTCACCCATTTTTTGATGGGAACGGGAGAACAGGGCAGATACTTTTTTTGGCACAATTAAAACTGGAACAACTGACATACCGGTCCTGTTCCCGAGCGAGTATATTATCAAACACAAAAAGAAATACTATGGACATCTACGAAATGTAACGGAAAAGAATAATTGGTCGGATTATTTTCTATAAATACTTGATATGTTGGAGCAAACTTCATACATGGTCTAAACCTTTTGGAATTCATTGTTGTCTTGATGGAAAGAACAAGGGTTAAAATCGAGGAACAATTGCCGAAGGTATATTAGAGTGATTTGGTCGAAGTGCTTTTCAAACTTCCTTATACTGAACGCCAAAGCCTTATCGATATTGGTTTGGGAACACCTAAAACGGTCGGGAACTATTTGATCGAATTGGAAGGTAAGGGCTTTTTGAAATCCAATAAAGTAGGAAAAGCAAAATTATATCTGAACCATGAATTAATGAAAGTCTTGGAACAAGGATAACTTTCTTCAAGTTAACATTATGCTCTAAAAAAGAAAAAAATGTGGACTTCATTGTCCTTGAGGTTCGAATCTGGTTATCTTGCAGGATACGGCATTGTGATTTCTAAAGAAAAGCCATGCCAAAACCTTTAATGCAATATATGCAGTTATTGATTATATTACTGAAAT
>NZ_LXTT01000069.1 GCF_001683915.1 Allomuricauda sp. CP2A
AATTGTAGGGGCTTTTTTTGCCTGTTTTTGAAAACCAAGGGGCGTTTCGTTTAAAAAAGGGCTGATTTTGGCATTTTCGTTTGCTTCTTGTAAGCAGAAAATCCATTTGCTACAAAGCGCATTTGAAATTATTTGAGGCAAATACCATGAGCTTTTCCTTGTTATTTGCGTTAAGGGATCTTCCTCTATATTTGCCATAAATTCTTGCTTTTTGGAAAACGTACTCTTTATTGTTCTTGGATTGCTCCTGCTTATCGCAGGGGGAAATTGGTTGTTGAAATCTGCTGTGGCCTTATCGCTTCGATTGGCCATCCCCAAAATTGTCATTGGAATGACAGTGGTTTCTTTTGCAACTTCAGCACCAGAACTTATTGTAAGTGTCAAAGCTGCTTTGGACGGATTTCCAGACCTTGCCCTGGGAAATGTTGTGGGATCCAACATTGCCAACCTTGGGTTGGTGTTGGCCATCACTGTGATCATGGGAAGTATTGATGTCCGCAAAAGTTTTTATACCACAGATTGGCCGGTGATGATGGTGGCCTCGTTGCTATTTTGTGGTTTCATATACTTTGATGGTGTTTTGCAACAGTATGAGGGGATTATTCTTGTGGCTTTGTTGTTTGTATTCCTTATATATCTGCTCAGGTTTCAAAAAACGGCCGTTGTGGATGAAATGCCAGAGGACGATGTCATTCTTCCCTTATATAAAATTGTTTTGTATCTGGGTATTGGGGGCATTGCACTTTGGGGCGGTTCGGAGCTATTGATCAATGGAGCTGTGGGCATGGCCTCAACACTTGGGGTAAGTGATAGGGTCATAGGCATAACCGTGGTATCGGTAGGGACCAGTATTCCAGAATTGGCCGCTTCGGTGATTGCTGTATTGAAAAAGGAAAAGGCCATCTCATTGGGGAATCTGATCGGTTCCAACATCTTCAACCTTTTGGCCGTACTTGGAATTACTTCCATAATAACCCCTATCACCGTTATGGACCAAGGACTGCTCACCAACGATATTTTTTGGATGCTCGGCATCTCCTTTTTAATACTGCCCTTGGTGTTTTTTCCAAGAGGACTACGTCTGGGATGGCGCGATGGTCTGGTGTTACTGCTTTTTTATGGGAGCTTTGTCTATTTGACCATAACATAAAAACCGCCCCAAAAGGGACGGTTTTCATCTATAATCAACAACTAATTTATATACAGTTTTATACGTTGGCAGACTTAACTGTTGTAATAATTCTGGCCGCAACTTTGTACGGATCGGCATTGGAAGCAGGTCTTCTGTCTTCCAACCATCCTTTCCATCCTTTTTCAACCGTCATAATAGGAATTCTGATGGAAGCGCCCCTATCCGAAACACCATAGCTGAAATCTCTGATGGAAGCCGTTTCGTGCTTACCGGTCAAACGCTCATCGTTAAATTCACCATATACAGCAATGTGCTCTTTGGTTACAGGACGGAAAGCCTCACATACTTTTTCGTAGACTTCTTTAGATCCGCAAGTTCTCAACAAAGTGTTGGAGAAATTGGCGTGCATTCCAGAACCGTTCCAGTCCCCTTTGATGGGTTTTGGGTGGTACTCAATGTAGTATCCATAGCTTTCTGTCAATCTTTGAAGCATATAACGGGCAACCCAAATTTCATCACCTGCTTTTTTGGCACCTTTGGCGAACAATTGGAATTCCCACTGTCCGGCAGCAACCTCTTGGTTGATTCCTTCAAATTGAAGACCAGCTTCCAAACAAAGATCGGCATGCTCTTCAACAAGATCCCTTCCCCATGTATTTCTTCCACCTACTGAACAATAGTAAAGACCTTGAGGTCCAGGATAACCGCCAACAGGGAAACCAAGTGGCAGCAATGTTGCAGTGTCCATGATGAAATATTCTTGTTCAAAACCAAACCAGAAATCATCATTTTCATCATCGATTGTAGCCCTTGAGTTACTTTCGTGAGGAGTTCCATCTGGGTTCATAACCTCGGTCATTACCAAATACCCATTTTTTCGTGCAGGGTCTGGATAAATGGCAACAGGTTTTAGCAAACAGTCAGAAGAACCACCCTCGGCCTGTTTTGTTGATGAACCGTCAAAAGACCACAGTGGGCAATCTTCCAATTTTCCGCTGAAATCTTCCTCGATCCTTGTCTTGCTTCTAATGTTGGCAGTTGGCTCGTAACCGTCCAACCATAGATACTCTAATTTAGATTTGCTCATAATTCTGGTAGTTATTTGTTCTCAAATTCACGATCAACAAAAATAGCTTTTTCATTCAATTATCAATATTTTGAGGGGTTAAAATCACAAACTACGGCCTATTATTTATATTACCCCATATTTTGCATAGGGTAGATGAAAAAAAACTAATTTTTTGGGGATATATTATTAAATTGTTAATTGTAGTTTTGTGGACTAAATACAAATCAAGATGCCAAAAACGAGATTTCAGGCCTTGGCAGAAAGCCAAAAACGGGAACATAAGAATATAGACGAATCAGGAAGACGGTCAGAACTTTTTGGAAAGCAGGTGTTCAACGAAGAAAGAATGCTGCAGTTTCTTACAAAAGAAGCATTTGACAATGTAAAATCGGCCATTTTTCAAGGAAGTAAAATCGATAGAAAAATAGCCGATCAAGTGGCCGAGGGGATGAAAGCTTGGGCCCTGTCCATGGGCGCAACGCACTATACCCACTGGTTTCAACCCTTAACAGGGGCCACGGCAGAAAAGCATGATGCCTTTTTTGATGTTCTGCCTGAAGGAAGGGCCATGGAAAAATTTGGGGGAGCCCAATTGGTCCAACAAGAACCGGATGCATCCAGCTTTCCTAGTGGCGGGATCCGAAACACGTTTGAGGCACGCGGCTATACCGCTTGGGATCCCACTTCCCCCGCGTTCATTTATAAGACCACCCTTTGTATTCCAACTATATTTGTGGCCTATACCGGGGAAGCTTTGGACAATAAAGCACCGCTACTGAGGGCCTTGCATGCCATTGATCAGGCGGCTACCAGCGTGGCCCAATATTTTGATAAGAATGTACGGAAAGTACATGCCACCTTGGGATGGGAACAAGAATATTTTTTGGTGGACAAGGCGTTGGCGCAATCTAGATTGGATTTGACCATGACGGGCAGGACCTTGGTTGGGAATTTTTCGGCAAAAGGCCAGCAGTTGGATGACCATTATTTTGGGGTGATACCGCCGCGGGTGCTAAGTTTTATGAGCGACTTGGAAAAACAGTGCACCCAATTGGGCATTCCCGTTAAAACCAGACACAATGAAGTGGCCCCGAACCAGTTTGAGTTGGCTCCCGTCTTTGAAGAGGCCAATCTTTCCGTGGATCACAATCTATTGTTGATGGATGTGATGGAAGAAATCGCGGGCAAGCACAATTTTAAGGTACTCTTCCATGAAAAACCCTTTGCGGGAATCAACGGTTCTGGGAAGCACAACAACTGGTCATTGGCAACCGATACCGGGGTGAACCTCTTGAGTCCTGGCACCACACCCATGAAGAACCTGCAATTTTTGACCTTTTTTGTCAATACCATAAAAGCGGTGGACACCTACGAGGAACTATTGCGATCTTCCATTGCATCGGCCAGTAACGATCATCGATTGGGGGCCAATGAGGCACCGCCGCCCATTATTTCCATTTTTATTGGAAAACAATTGAGCGATGTGCTGGATGAATTGGAAGGAGTTTCCAAAGGAAAACTATCGCCAGAGGAAAAAACGGAGCTCAAGCTCAACGTGGTGGGAAAGATTCCAGAAATTTTGCTGGACAATACGGATAGAAACCGTACCTCTCCCTTTGCCTTTACCGGAAATAAGTTTGAGATGCGGGGTGTTGGGTCCAAGATGAACTGTGCCAAACCCATGACACTGCTCAATACCATTGTGGCCAAACAGCTCACCGACTTTAAAAAGGAAGTGGATGCCTTGATCGACAAGAAAAATTTGAAAAAGGATGAAGCGGTCTTCAATGTTTTGCGGGAATACATAAAAACCTCCAAAAGAATCCGGTTTGAAGGTGATGGGTATGGAATGGAATGGCAGGAAGAGGCCCGAAGACGAAAGCTCAGCTTCAATAAAAACACCCCGGAAGCCTTGCAGATCATCACTTCCAAAGAGAGCGTGGATCTCTTCAAGGAAATGGACGTTATGAGCGAAGTGGAGCTCAAAGCACGCCAAGAAGTGGAATTGGGGGCCTACATTTTCCATATTCAGATTGAAGGAAGGGTGTTGGGGGAAATGGTCTACAACCACATTATTCCAGCGGCCATCAGATACCAAAACCTACTGTTGGAAAATATTGGAGGTTTAAAAGAGGTCTATGGTGCTGCCCATAAAAAAGTGGCCGAAAGCCAATTGAATCTATTGGAACAAGTTGGTGAACACATTGGTGAGCTGAAGAAATTAACGGACGAGATGACCGATGCGCGGAAAAGGGCCAACGGACTTTCCACCATCAATAAAAAGGCGCAAGCCTATTGCAATAATGTAAAACCTTATTTCGATACCATCCGGGAGCAATCCGATAAATTGGAAAAACTCATCGCGGATGATCTTTGGCCGTTCACAAAGTATAGGGAACTATTGTTCACAAAATAGAGGAGCATAATTTTGGAAACACTTTTCAAAAGACAGGGTCAATCTGTCAATGAATTGATGGTTTTCCGCTATTTTTGCCCAAACCAAGATTATGTCGTCAGACACGAGTAAAAGATATGCACAACGAGGGGTTTCGGCCTCCAAGGAAGATGTGCACAATGCCATAAAGAATATCGACAAAGGCCTGTTTCCAAAGGCGTTTTGCAAAATTGTACCTGATTATTTAACAGGCAGCGAAGACCACTGTTTGGTAATGCATGCCGATGGAGCTGGCACCAAGTCCTCCTTGGCGTATATGTACTGGAAAGAAACGAGGGATATTTCGGTGTGGAAAGGCATTGCGCAAGATGCCCTTATCATGAATGTGGACGATCTTATCTGCGTGGGTGCCACGGACAACATTATGCTGTCCTCCACCATTGGCCGAAATAAAAACCTGATTCCCGGAGAGGTCATTTCAGCCATCATCAATGGGACGGAAGAATTGATTTCCGATTTGAAAAAGCACGGCATTACCATCCATTCCACAGGTGGGGAAACCGCAGATGTCGGTGATTTGGTGCGCACCATTATTGTGGACTCCACCGTCACGGCCCGAATGGAACGTTCCAAGGTAATCGACAATGCCAACATCAAAGCTGGAGATGTTATTGTGGGACTGGCTTCCTTCGGAAAAGCGACTTACGAAAGCGAATATAACGGAGGAATGGGCAGTAACGGGCTTACCTCGGCCCGCCATGATGTTTTCGGAAAATATTTGGCCCAGAAATATCCTGAAAGTTATGATGCTTCAGTTCCGGAGGAATTGGTCTATTCCGGACAAACAAAACTGACGGACGCCGTGCCGGGCTCACCCTTGGACGCTGGAAAATTGGTGCTTTCACCTACACGGACCTATGCGCCCATCATCAAAAAAGTATTGGGAAAATATACTGCGGACCAAATCCATGGTATGGTACATTGCAGCGGAGGGGCACAGACCAAGATTCTTCATTTTGTGGAGAACCTTCACATTGTAAAGGACAATATGTTTGAAATTCCTCCTCTCTTTAAACTGATTCAGGAGCAATCCGGTACCGATTGGAAGGAGATGTACCAAGTCTTCAACTGCGGACATCGCATGGAACTTTATGTAAATGAAAATGTTGCGGATGATATTATCAACATTTCCAAAAGTTTTGGTGTTGATGCACAGATTATTGGCCGTGTAGAGGCTTCGCAAAACAAAAAATTGACCATAGAAAGTGCCTATGGCAAGTTTGTGTATTAGCATACGAATCAACGTATTTTAACGTTCTTTCTATAAACCTCATGCTATGGAAAGAAAAGAATTTTTAAGAAGCCTGGGCGCAGGTGCAGCATTTGCCCTTATATTTCCGTGTGCACAAGGGTGCTCCAAAGATCAAGTTGATGGTAATATTGTGGAGGAGCCCACAGGGGTGGACTTCACCATAGACCTTACTTCGCAAGAGGCACAGGCCTTGGCTTCCAATGGCGGTTTTATTCTGAAGAATTTAGTGGTCATCGCCAAAAACTTGGAAGGGGAGTATATCGCTGCCAGTCAGGTATGTAGTCATGAATCGTATGATCAGGTCCGTTTTGTAAATCAAAATGGAGGAATTTTTTATTGTGATGTCCACGGTTCCAGGTTTGAACAAGATGGAACCCCTTTGAACCAAGTTGACAGTAATCCGGCAAAGCCGATAAAAGTATACAACACCGAACTCGATGGTACCATACTTCGAGTTTTTGAATAACCGGGTTGACCCAAATCGTATGAAAAAGTTCCTGACCATATTTTTTTTGATTGTTGCCGGTGTCTTGCATGCGCAGGAGTGGCAGAGCAGCTTTGATGCAGCCCTAAACTTGGCCAAAAAGGAAGACAAACCCATTGTCTTGGTCTTTTCCGGGTCTGATTGGTGTGCACCCTGCATCCGGTTAAAACGAAATATTTTGGATTCTGAGGAATTCAAAAGCTATGCTTCCTCCCATTATGTGCTCTACAATGCCGATTTTCCGCGAAAGAAAAAAAACCAACTTCCCGAAGATAAATCAAACGTCAACAAAGCTCTCGCCGAAAAATACAATCCCAAAGGCTATTTTCCTTTAGTTGTTGTTTTGGACAAAGATGAATCTGTTTTGGGCAAGACAGGTTACAACGTAAAGGCCTCTCCCAAAAAATATATCGCTACCCTCAATGATTTTGTAAAATGAAAACGCTCACGGTCCTCTTATGCAGCTTGTTTTGTATGCTGTCTCAAGGACAGTTGAGGCAAAAAGATGTTACCGTAAAAAAAGCCTTGAAGCTTATGGGCACCCGGTTTGAGATTACCGTGGTGGCCCCCAACGAGGAAATTGGCTATCTGGATATTGACGAAGCGGTCTCCGAAATAGAGCGTATCGAAAAGATGATCTCATCATGGGACGAAGCTTCCGAAACTTCCAAAATCATTAAAAATGCGGGCATACAACCTGTAAAAGTGAGCCCCGAACTTTTTGGTTTGATAGAAAGAGCGATAAAAATTTCTGAAATCACAGATGGAGCTTTTGATATTACCTACGCATCCATGGACAACATCTGGAAGTTTGATGGGACCATGGACCGTATGCCATCAGAAGAGGATATCCAAAATTCCATCGCAAAAATTGGCTACAAAAAAATAGTGTTGGATCCAGATGAACAAACCGTCTTTTTAACGGAACCGGGCATGCGCATTGGTTTCGGTGCCATTGGTAAGGGATATGCCGCCGATAAGGCCAAGGAACTTTTAACCTCCAAACAAGTTAAGGGAGGCATTATCAATGCTTCGGGGGATTTGACCACATGGGGCACCAAGGTGACCGGGGAAAAATGGTTGGTGGGCATTGCCAACCCCCTTAGCAAAGACAAAGTGTTCAGTTGGTTGCCCATAGTGGAATCTTCGGTGGCCACATCGGGCAATTACGAGAAATACATCACCTTAAATGGGAAAAAGTATTCGCATATCATCGACCCCCGGACCGGATATCCAACATCGGGAATCAACAGTGTATCGGTTTTTGCCAAGCATGCCGAACTGTGCGACGCCCTGGCCACTGCGGTTTTTATCATGGGGAAGGACACGGGCGTACACATGATCAACCAAATTGATGGGGTAGAAGTTGTGGTGGTTGATTCGGACAATAAAATACATAAGAGTTCAGGAATCATTTTCGATTCGAATCAGTAAATTTATCCCATGGGAAAACTTGTTTTTTTCTTTCTCCTTTTGATTTTTTCCAGCTCATGTGTTGCAGTGCGGGAATATGACAAGGTGTATGTCAATGATGTTGAGATGCAACTGGGCGCAAGACCTAGTGAGCGTTTTGAGACCAATTTCCACATCTATCGCGAAGCTTCATCCGGGGCCAATGGCGGAAAAACAGGTGGGGGTTGTGGATGTAACTAAAACGATAGCTCGATAATAACCCAATGATCCAACAATCCAACAACCTCAAAAAAGTATTACCTCTTTTTGTCTGCACTTTGTTCATGGTTGCAGGTTGGGCACAACAAACCGATACCTCCTACAAACGCAGGGTGCTGGAGACCAGTGAGATTGATGTGTTGTTCAGTTATTACGATCAAGATGGACAAAATGCTGCTGTGACCGGGGGAGAGGGTATCGAAGAACTTACCGATGCCACCTCAACCCTTGTTTTGCGAATGCCCATGAACGAAGATGACATTCTTACTGTGGATGTAGGGCTATCGGCCTATACTTCTGCTTCATCCAGCAACGTAAACCCTTTGGATGGAGGCATTAATGCCACCCCTTTTGATGCTTCATCGGGCGAATCTAGAAAGGATTTGTTGGCCTATATCAATCCCAGCTATCAGCACAGTTCGGAGGACAGGAATACCATTTGGAGCGGCAACATCTATTTTTCATCGGAATACGATTACTTTTCCTTTGGTTTTGGAGGGAGTTATACCCGATTGTTCAATGAAAAAAATACAGAGCTTACGATCAGCAGCCGCGTTTTTTTAGATAAATGGAATGCCATATACCCCATTGAACTCAGAGATGGTTTTTTTGATGATAGGATTACGGGAAGCGGAACCTATAACCCCAATTTTACGGAATTTGAAAAGGAAAATAGGAATTCATACACGCTTTCATTCAGTTTTTCCCAGATTTTGAGCCAAAAACTACAGGGAGCCCTTTTTGTGGACCTCGTGTCCCAAGAGGGGTTGCTGAGCACACCGTTTCAACGGGTGTATTTTGCAGATGCCAACGATTTTTTTATTGATGATTTTCAGTTGGCGGACAATGTGGAACAGCTACCGGACCGTCGGTTGAAGGTTCCTTTGGGCGGGCGCTTGAACTATTACGTGAACGATTTGTTGGTGTTGCGCTCCTATTACCGCTATTATTGGGATGATTGGGGAATTACCTCCCATACGGCAAGCCTTGAAACTCCTTTTAAGTTGACGGATAGGTTTACGTTGTACCCTTCTTACCGCTACTATACCCAAACGGCGGCGGATTATTTTTATCCAAAGGAAACAGCACGCTCCACTTCTGAATTTTATACCTCAGATTACGATTTATCGGAGTACGATGCCCACCAATATGGTTTTGGAATCCAGTATAAGGATATTTTTACCAGTGCCCATATCTTCAACTTTGGGCTAAAGACCATCGACCTCCGCTTTAGTCAATATGACAGGAGTGATGGGCTTAATGCCTTCATTGTTACCCTCGGGACTACTTTTGTGGGGAACTGACGTATTTGTCCACAAAACAATCCAATCAAAAATCGTAAATTCGCAGTCTTAGTGGATGGACATATGCTCGACAAACTCAACATTGTAAAACAACGTTTTGATGAGGTCTCAGACCTTATAATTCAGCCTGATATCATTTCGGACCAAACAAGATATGTAAAGCTGAACAAAGAATACAAAGACCTGAAAGTTCTGGTGGACAAACGGGATCAATACATTGAACTTACCAATAATATCAACGAGGCGGAGGAAATCATTTCAGATGGCAGTGATGCCGAAATGCTGGAAATGGCCAAGATGCAACTGGAAGAGGCCAAAGCTGCCCTGCCCAAATTGGAGGAGGAAATAAAATTCCTGTTGATTCCCAAAGATCCTGAAGATGAAAAGGACGTGGTCATGGAAATCAGGGCCGGAACGGGAGGGGACGAAGCCAGTATTTTTGCCGGAGATCTTTTCCGGATGTATACCAAGTATTGTGAATCCAAAGGGTGGAAGACCAATATCATCGATTTGAGTGAGGGAACCAGTGGTGGCTATAAGGAAATCCATTTTGAGGTAAGTGGCGAAGATGTGTATGGCACCTTGAAGTTTGAAGCAGGGGTGCACCGTGTACAGCGCGTGCCCCAGACCGAGACCCAAGGCAGGGTCCATACCAGTGCGGCAACCGTTATGGTGATTCCAGAAGCTGAAGAATTTGATGTACAGATAGACCCCAAGGATGTTCGGATAGATTATTTCTGTTCTTCGGGTCCTGGTGGGCAATCGGTGAACACGACCTATTCCGCGGTACGTCTGACCCACGTTCCCACGGGTATTGTGGCACAGTGCCAGGATGAAAAATCACAGCACAAGAACAAGGATAAGGCCTTTAAAGTATTGCGCTCCCGTTTGTACGATATGGAGCTGGCCAAAAAACAAGCAGAAGATGCGGCCAAACGAAATTCCCAGGTGAGCAGCGGGGACCGTTCGGCAAAGATCAGAACGTACAATTATCCCCAAGGTAGGGTTACGGACCATAGAATTGGACTTACGCTCTATGATTTGCAAAATATATTGAACGGTGATATCCAAAAAATTATTGATGAGTTGATGCTGGTGGATAACACCGAGAAATTGAAGGAAGCTTCGGAGATTTTTTGATTTTGAGTAGTCAGGAGTCGGTTTGAGCCTAGTCGAGAATACAAATACATGAAAATAGCGCACTTAATTTCCCAAATCCATCAAAAAAAATCCTTTCTCTGTGTGGGCTTGGACACCGATTTGGAAAAGATTCCCAAACATCTTTTGAAGGAGGAAGACCCTATTTTTGCTTTCAACAAGGCCATTATAGATGCCACCAATCCCTATTGTGTGGCCTATAAACCCAATATTGCGTTTTACGAAGCCTACGGCCTGCAAGGTTGGAAATCCCTGGAGCGCACCATGGCGTATTTGAACGGGAAGCATCCTGAAATCTTTACCATAGCCGATGCTAAACGAGGTGATATTGGTAACACATCCACCCGATATGCCAAGGCTTTTTTTGAAGAACTTCAGTTTGACTCAATTACCATTGCACCTTACATGGGCAGCGATTCTGTGGAGCCCTTTTTGGCATTTGAGGACAAGCATACCATTTTGTTGGCATTGACCTCCAATCAAGGGGCTTTTGACTTTCAAACCAAAAAAATAGATGGGCAAGAGCTTTACAAAGAAGTTCTGAAAACATCAAAGACCTATAAAAATGCTGAACGATTGATGTATGTTGTAGGAGCCACGAAGGCCACGTATCTAAAAGAAATCAGGGAAATAGTTCCCAACAGTTTTTTGTTGGTTCCGGGAGTAGGGGCGCAAGGTGGAAGCTTGCAAGAAGTGTGCTCTTATGGAATGACCAAGGACGTGGGTTTGTTGGTCAATTCATCCCGTGGAATACTGTATGCTTCAACAGGTGCTGACTTTGCAGAGGCCGCAGCGGAGCAAGCCAAAAAAATACAGGTTGAAATGGAGGTTGAATTGGGAAAAATCCGCAAGTAATTCAACCTAAGCTTTCCAGTACTTTTTTGATGCTTTGTGCCTTCCGCTTGAAAAATTCCACCAAGTGCGTGTCGCCATTGGACGCTTTTTCCATAAAGTTTTTATACCTGAATTCCAAAATGGAAATCGCTTGACTACCACTGGTGATCGGGGTCACTGTCCCAACCCTGCAATACTGATTATTCATAGCTCAAATTTTGTTCTAACAAAGATACGTTGAAAACCCAGCTATGGATTACGGAGATGGTTGATATACGTCTAGAAATCAGGTTATTTATCTAAAAATTAACAGAATCACTGCTTCCTTCATCATTCCATTACGTTTTCGGTATAAAAAATTAACGTACATTTAAAAGAATAGTTTTGCTCTAGGTAAGACGTAAAACCATATCCCATGAAAAAGTTTTTGTTGGTGTCCGCTTTGCTCACCTTTTCAATTATAATTGGTCAAGATAAATCATCGTGCAATTGTTGTTCAGAAGATCAAAAAGCTTTTGATTTTTGGATTGGAAATTGGGAAGTGACAAATTCCAGCAATGGAACTGCCGCAGGCACAAGTGTGATCAGCAGGGAAGAGGATGGTTGTGTGATTCGGGAAAACTGGACCAGTGCCACTCCCGGTTATACAGGGACCAGTTTAAATTTTTTCAACACCCAAACCGAACAATGGGAACAACTCTGGGTAGATAATACGGGAGCCTTTTTAAAACTTAAAGGTAAAAGGGAGGGCGATCAAATGATCTTGACTTCCGATGAATTAACCAGGGATGATGGGAAAACGTACAGAAACCGGATTACGTGGACCAAAAACGAAGATGGAACCGTTCGGCAACATTGGGAGGTGTTGCAAGGTGAAGAAACAACCACCGCTTTTGACGGGCTCTACAAGCCAAAATAGCATTTTTACCAACAAAAAAACCGGTGCGAACACCGGTTTAAACTAACTAACTCAAAAAAATGCTAACTCAGATAATTTCTGTCTACAAAATTCCTGTTTAACCTTCAGGTCAAGGTTAAGCTAACTTTAGGAATTTGTTATAATTGTCTTGTTGAATTGATTTTATAACGACAACATTTTCAACTTATTGCATTATTCTGAAAAAATTATGATTAATCTTGCAAAGCAAACACTCTTTTTAACAAATCTGTTGTTCTGGAAGAGATTTTGTTCCTGATTTCTTGCTCTTCAACCGCTATCATGGTATAAACTCCTTCAAGGGCTTCATTGGTGGTGTAATCGGTTAAATCTGGATTTACATCGTTGGTCAAGGGCAAATTGTTGTATCGGGTTATGATGTTGCTCCAGATTTGGTCGGCTCCCACTTTCTGGAACGAATTTTTAATGATCGGGTTAAACTTGTTGTACAACTTGGTCTTGGTGGATTGCTCCAAATATTGTGTGGCGGCATTGTCGCTTCCCAACAAAATTTGTCTCGCATCAGTAAAGGTGATTCCCTTAACGGCATCAACAAAAATTGGGGTGGCTTCGCCAACGGCATCTTCTGCGGCCCTGTTGATGATACGCAGTCCTTCATCGGCCAAATTACCGAGACCAACATCACGCAGGGTTTTGTCTACTTTTTGTAATTCTTCGGGAAGTAGAATTTTGACGAGTTCATTTCTGAAAAAACCATTTTCCAGTGCCAGTTTGTTCACCTGTTTTTCAATGCCCATATTCAAGGCTTCCCGAAGCCCTTGGGCAATTTCGGCATTACCAATTCCAGTAGGTCCTTGGGGCAATTGGTTCACAACCTGTTGTAGTTCTGTGCATCCAACAAGTTGAAAAACCAATACGCATAGCAGTATTCGTTTCATGGTAAATTTTTTATAGTTACGGTGAAATTTACTTAGAAACGGTAAAAAATGGCTTTTTTATTCGATATAATTAAGAGAAAATAACCGTCTTGTTGTTGTAGACCATGGTTTTTCGGGCCACATGGAGTTGTACCGCACGGGAAAGTACTATCCGTTCCAAATCCCGTCCTTTTGCAATAAAATCCTTGATGGAATGCGAATGCGAAACTGCGGTCACATCCTGTTCAATAATGGGCCCGGCATCCAGTTCCGAAGTCACATAATGACTGGTGGCCCCAATGATTTTCACCCCACGCTCAAATGCAGCATGGTAGGGTTTGGCACCCACAAAAGCAGGGAGGAAGGAATGGTGGATGTTGATGATTTTTTGCGGATACACATCGATTAACTTTGGGGATACAATCTGCATATACCGGGCAAGCACTATAAAATCCACTTCGTGCTTTTTAAGCAATTCCAGTTGCTTGTTTTCTGCTTCTTCTTTGGTTTGCTTGGTCACAGGCACATGATAGAACGGAATCTGAAACTGCTCCGCCACATATTCCAAATCCCTGTGGTTGCTCAGGATAAATGGGATGTCCACCGAAAGCTCCTCGGAGTTGTATCGGCTCAGCAGGTCGTACAAACAGTGGTTGTATTTGGACACGAAAATGGCCATTTTCGGTCTGTAGGCACCCAAATAAATATCCCACTCCATTTGAAATTGTTGGGCGAGTTCCTGCTCAAACCCTTTTTTAAACGCTTCCAGGGACAATTCCTTCTCAAACTCACTTTCCAACCGCATAAAAAAGACCCCCACCTGTTTATCAACATGCTGATCTAAGTAGACAACATTCCCTTCTTGTTGGTGCACAAAGGTGGTTACTGATCGTATAATACCGGATTGGTCAGGGCAATGGATGAGTATGGTAAGCTTCATAATGCAATTTTGGCCGAGTAAAATTAGGGTATTCAAAAAAGGAACTCCAAGCTTTTCTGACTTTTTGTAATATCCTGAACAAAATCGAATTTGACTTGCATTTTCTGTAAATTGCAGGGCGAAAACAGACCTTTTATTGCAAATGGAACAAACAAAACCTTACAAACCCAAGTATAAAATCAGGATAGTGACGGCAGCCTCGCTATTTGACGGCCATGATGCAGCCATCAATATTATGAGGCGTATCATTCAGGCCACTGGGGTCGAGGTAATCCATTTGGGGCATGACAGGAGCGTTGCCGAGGTGGTGGACTGTGCCATTCAGGAAGATGCCAATGCCATTGCCATGACCTCGTACCAAGGAGGCCACAATGAGTATTTTAGATATATGTTCGATTTGCTGCAGGAACGGGGTGCAGGACACATCAAGGTTTTTGGCGGTGGTGGAGGTGTGATCCTTCCAGAGGAAATAAAAGAGCTGATGGCCTATGGCATCGAACGGATTTATTCCCCGGATGACGGAAGACAAATGGGACTCCAGGGAATGATCAATGATTTGGTGGAACGATGCGATACCGCCGTTCCCGATTTGCAATTGTCTAAGGGGGAGAAGTTGGAAAGTTTGTTGAGCGATAAGAATCCCAACACCATTGCTCGGTTGATTTCTTTGGCTGAAAACCGGCATGAGGAGTTTGAAAAATATCAAGATAAGATAGTGGGGGAAGAAAATCCGGTTCCCGTACTAGGAATTACAGGAACCGGAGGTGCTGGAAAATCCAGTTTGGTGGATGAGTTGGTACGCCGTTTTTTGATTGATTTTCCCGATAAACATGTGGGCATCATTTCCGTGGACCCTTCCAAACGAAAAACAGGTGGGGCCTTGCTGGGAGATCGTATCCGGATGAACTCCATCAACAATGAACGGGTCTATATGCGCTCCTTGGCTACGCGGCAATCCAATTTGGCCTTGTCAAAATATGTTGCTGAAGCGGTTCAAGTGCTAAAAGCTGCCAAATATGATCTCATCATTCTGGAAACCTCGGGGATAGGCCAGTCTGATACCGAAATCTTGGAACACAGCGATGTGTCGCTCTATGTGATGACGCCGGAGTTTGGTGCCGCTACCCAGTTGGAGAAAATCGATATGCTTGATTTTGCGGATTTGGTGGCCATCAATAAGTTCGATAAAAGAGGGGCGCTGGATGCCCTTCGCGATGTAAAAAAACAATACGCCCGTAACCACGGACTGTGGCATGCCAATGAAGAAGATTTGCCCATTTATGGGACCATTGCTTCGCAATTCAATGATCCAGGCATGAACAACCTTTACAAAAAGGTCATGGATACATTGGTGGAAAAAGCAGACTCCAATTTGATTTCCAATTTGGAGGTGGGTCAGGAAATGACCGAGAAAATCTATGTCATCCCGCCTTCACGGACCCGTTATTTATCTGAAATAGCCGAAAATAACCGATTGTATGATTCCAAAGCTGAGCAGCAATCCAAAATTGCGCAACAACTCTACGGTATTTTCTTGACACTGACATCCATTTTGGGAATGGATTCGGAAAATGCAGAGGAAATTTTGTTGGATAAGACCGGATTGAATAAGGGTGAGGTTCGTTCAAAAATCAAAAATGGGGAAGAAAAGGAGTTGGCAGGTTTGTTGCTCAAAGAATTTGATAAAATCAAAATGAACTTGCTTCCCCAGCACTGGGACACACTTTTAAAGTGGCAGGAAAAGGTCAATCGGTACAAATCTGAGGTATATTCGTTTAAGGTGCGTGACCGAGAGGTGAATATTAAAACCCATACAGAATCCTTATCACACAGTCAGATTCCTAAGGTGGCCCTGCCCAAATACAAGGCGTGGGGCGATATCCTCCAATGGATTCTGCAGGAAAATGTACCTGGGGAATTTCCCTATACCGCGGGATTGTATCCGTTTAAGCGGGAAGGGGAGGACCCCACTCGAATGTTTGCAGGTGAGGGCGGCCCCGAACGTACCAACCGACGATTTCACTACGTAAGTTTGGATATGCCCGCAAAGCGATTGTCCACCGCATTTGACTCCGTGACGCTCTACGGAAACGACCCAGACCACAGGCCCGATATTTATGGAAAGATTGGGAATGCCGGGGTGTCCATTTGCTGTTTGGATGATGCCAAAAAACTATATTCCGGTTTTGACCTCAGCAATCCCATGACCTCTGTGAGCATGACGATCAATGGTCCGGCACCTATGCTCTTGGCCTTTTTTATGAATGCGGCCATTGACCAAAATTGTGAAAAATACATCAAAGAAAATGGTTTAGAGGGCGAGGTTGAAAACAAAATCGACGCTCTTTATAAAAAGAAAGGGGTGCCTCGGCCCACCTATTTTGGAAAACTTCCCGAAGGGAACAATGGATTGGGGCTGATGCTTTTGGGCGTTACGGGTGATCAAGTGTTGCCCCAAGAGGTGTATGCCAAAATAAAAGCGAAAACCTTAAAACAAGTCCGGGGAACGGTACAAGCTGATATTTTAAAGGAAGATCAAGCCCAGAACACCTGTATTTTTTCCACGGAGTTTGCCTTACGTTTAATGGGGGATGTGCAGGAATATTTTATTGAACAGCAGGTTAGGAATTTCTATTCGGTTTCCATATCGGGCTACCACATTGCAGAGGCGGGGGCGAACCCGATTACGCAACTGGCGTTTACGCTTTCCAATGGGTTTACCTATGTGGAATACTATTTGAGTCGGGGGATGGACATCAACAAGTTTGGCCCCAATTTATCCTTCTTTTTTTCCAATGGCGTGGATCCCGAATATGCTGTTATTGGTAGAGTGGCCCGTAGAATTTGGGCCAAGGCCCTAAAAGAAAAATACGGTGCCGACCCTAGGGCCCAGATGCTGAAATACCACATCCAGACCTCGGGAAGGAGTCTGCACGCACAAGAGATTGATTTTAATGACATTAGAACAACCTTGCAGGCACTTTATGCCATTTATGACAATTGCAATTCCTTGCATACCAACGCTTATGATGAGGCCATAACCACTCCCACTGAAGAATCGGTGCGCAGGGCGATGGCCATCCAGCTGATTATTAATAAGGAACTCGGATTGGCCAAAAATGAAAATCCCATCCAGGGTTCTTTTATTATTGAAGAGCTTACGGATTTGGTGGAAGAGGCCGTTCTGTTGGAGTTTGACCGCATTACGGAACGGGGAGGTGTCTTGGGAGCTATGGAAACCATGTACCAACGTTCCAAAATTCAGGAAGAAAGTTTGCATTATGAGACCTTGAAGCATTCTGGGGCGTATCCCATTATTGGAGTGAACACGTTTTTGAGTTCAAAGGGGTCACCTACCATTTTGCCCGCTGAGGTGATCAGGGCCACGGAGGAGGAAAAGAAGAATCAAATCAAAACCTTGCAAAATTTGCACCAACGGGAAAAAGAAAGGGCCTCAACACAGTTGAAGGAATTGCAGCAGACTGCCATCAACAATGAAAATATTTTTGAAAGATTGATGGAAGTCACCAAGTATTGCTCATTGGGGCAGATTACAAAAGCCCTGTTTGAGGTTGGAGGTCAGTATAGAAGAAATATGTAAAAGGGATTAGTCGTTTCTGTTGTGAAAGGACTTTCTCCATTTTTTAAAGGAAGTTCTAAAGATTTTGATTTCCCTCCGAAGCAGGTTCAAATATTCTTTTTCCTTAACGCCATCACGTTCCAGACCATTGCAGTACGCCAAGATGTTTCGGGTCATGATGTTGATGAAAGCCAAACTCCTCATCCGAACAGAGTAGGAATTGCTAAGGGCCGCTTGTTCCACTTCTTTGGTAATAAGGGAAGCGTCATTCATAAGCGATGCAGTAATATCATCCCGAAAACTGTCAATTTTTCGCCAAGACAGCTTTTCCCTGTTATGTGCAAAGTAGGTAGCCACAGCTTCGCTCATATCACGAAGATCCAGTGATTTACGGTAAACGACCAAGGAATTAAGAG
>NZ_LXTT01000077.1 GCF_001683915.1 Allomuricauda sp. CP2A
CCTATTATTTAGAATCTTTATAAATTAGATGTTATCAATACCTTAACATTTCAAAAAATGACTCTATGTCGTACTTTTGTCACCAATTTTGGTGGATGAAAAGCTATTGTTCTCAATATCAATAGAAATAATCGTACCAAAGGTTTCGACAGAAATTTCGATAATATGAAAAAGGTTTTATACCGCCATCTATTTTCTAAAGTTTTAGGTTTTTCTCTTTTACTTTTTTCCACTTCATTTTATGCGCAGGAGGAAGCTGCCGACGCGGCTGCGGAGGTTACTACCGAACAGGCTGCCGCCGATACCGCTGGGGGTGACCCTGCAAAAGGAAAACAGCTTTTCAATCAAAACTGTGCCGCATGTCACGCTTTGGACCGTAAAATGACCGGGCCTGCCTTGGCCAATGTGGAACAACGTCTGGCTGATGATGAAGGTTTGGACAAAGAGTGGCTCTACACATGGATTAAGAACAGTCCGGGAATGATTGCTTCCGGGGATGCCTATGCCAACAAAATTTATGCAGAGTACAATCAGGCGGCGATGACGCCTTTTCCAACACTTTCCGATCAAGATATTGACGATATTTTGGCGTATACAGCGGCTCCGCCACCCGCACCCGCACAAGCAGCAGCTCCTACCGGGGGTACGGATGGTGCCCAATCATCTTCTGGCGGAATATCCAATGAAATAATCCTGGGGGCACTCGCTTTGGTTTTTGGCCTATTGGTCATTATGCTCATTTTGGTGAACAAGACCTTGCGCCGTATTGCTGAGGCCAATGGCGTTGTTCTGGAAAAAGAAAAAGCGGAGAAGCGACTTCCGTTGTGGAAGGCCTTTGCGCAGAACCAATTCTTGGTTTTGGTGAGTGTCATCTTCCTTTTGTTGGCCAGTGCCTATTTTGCCTATGGATGGATGATGCAAGTTGGGGTTGACCAAGGATACGCTCCCGTACAGCCGATACATTTTTCACATAAGATCCACGCAGGCGATAACAAGATTGAATGTAAATATTGCCACTCTTCGGCTAGAGTTTCCAAAACTTCGGGTATTCCTTCCTTGAATGTTTGTATGAACTGTCACAAGTCCATTTATGAATACACCGGAAACCCAGAAGGGCCATCAGCAGAAGATATAGCCGCTGGACATACCAACGAATTCTATACCGCCGAAATCAAGAAATTGTACAAAGCCGTGGGATGGGACGAGGAGAACCAACAATATACGGGCGAAAGCCAGCCTGTGGAATGGGTTAGGATTCACAACCTTCCTGATTTTGCCTATTTCAACCACTCACAGCACGTTTCTGTAGCGGGAATTGAATGTCAGACCTGCCACGGTCCCATTGAAGAAATGGAAGTTGTGGAGCAGTTTGCCCCATTGACCATGGGTTGGTGTGTAAATTGCCACAGGGAAACCAATGTTAAGGTTGCGGGCAATGAATACTACGCTAACATTCATGAAGAACTATCCAAAAAGTATGGGGTTGAGGAATTGACTGTTGCCATGATGGGTGGAATAGAATGTGGTAAGTGTCACTATTAAGAATTAAAAGAAGATAATCTCAGATATATCGTATGGCATCAAACAAAAAATATTGGAAAAGCGAGGCGGAGTTAAATCCGAACGATTCCATTGTTGAGGCGCTAAAAAATAACGAATTTACCGAAGAGATTCCTGTGGATGAGTTCTTGGGCGACAAGGAGAATCTGTCGGCCTCAAGCACCAATAGAAGGGATTTCTTGAAATATGTTGGATTCAGTACGGCAGCAGCAACCATTGCAGCGTGTGAAGGTCCGGTGCGTAAATCCATTCCGTATGTGGTCCAACCAGATCGCATCGTTCCCGGTGTGGCAAACTATTATGCCACTACCATTGCTGATGGATTTGACTTTGCCAGTATTTTGGTAAAGACCCGTGAGGGTAGGCCCATCAAAATAGAAAACAATACCGATGCCAAAATCAATGGCGGGGCCAATGCCCGTGTCCAGGCGTCCGTGTTGACCTTGTACGATAGCAAGAGGGTTCAAGGGCCAATGGCCAATGGTGAACCCATTGAATGGAAAGTGTTGGATGCTACGGTAAAGGCCAAGTTGGGCAGTTTAAAAGGCGGCAACAAACAAGTGGTGCTTTTGACCCAAACCTTTGCCAGTCCATCAACGGATAAATTAATTGCCGAGTTCAAAGCGGAATATGGTGAAAATGTAAGCCACGTGGTTTACGACGCCATTTCTGAAGATGCTGCCTTAAATGCCTATAATGCTGCTTATGGTGAGCGAGCTTTGGCCGATTACGATTTTGAGAAAGCGGATTTGATTGTTTCTTTCGGTGCTGATTTCTTGGGAGATTGGCAAGGAGGAGGCTATGATAGTGGATATGCCAAAGGACGTGTGCCCAAGCATGGAAAAATGTCCAAGCACATCCAGTTGGAGTCCAATATGTCATTGACCGGAGCGAATGCCGATAAACGTTATCCCATGACGCCAACCCAACAAAAGATTGCCTTGGCCAAATTGTATGGCAAGTTGAATGGCAGTAGCGTAGGTGGGGGAACATCCGATGTGGATGAAGCGGTTGATTATGTAGCGGCCCAAATCAAAAAGGCTGGAAGCAAGGCCGTTGTGGTAACGGGATTGAATGATGTTCATGCACAAACCGTAGTATTGGCCATTAACAAATTGTTGGCCAGCGAAGCATTTGATGCCGAAAACCCAAAATATGTACGTCAAGGTGATATCGCAAAAGTGACCAAGTTGGTTGCTGATATGAATGCTGGTCGCGTTGGAGCTTTGATCATGGCTGGTGTGAATCCTGTGTACACGCTTCCCAATTCCGAAGAGTTTGTTTCAGGACTTGAAAATGTAGATCTTTCTGTGGCTTTTGCCTTCAATAATGATGAAACCGCACAATCATCACAATACGTTGCTGCGGCATCCCATTATTTGGAATCTTGGGGCGATGCACAATTTAAAAAGGGACAATATAGTTTGATGCAACCCGCCATCCGTGAGTTGTTTGATACCAAACAGTTTCAAACAGCCCTATTGACTTGGATGGGTAGCGAAAAAACGTACTACGATTATATAAAGGAAACATGGAATGCCGATATCCTTCAGGGAGAGTCTTGGAACCAAGCGCTTCAGGATGGTGTTTTTGCAGCACCTGCTCCTTCCGAGGATGAGGAACAACCTACGGTTGTATCCAGTGCAGAAGAGGGGGAAGAGGTTGAGCCCAGCATTGTTCCAATAGCTTCTGCCATCCGTTCTTTGGTGAATTCAACCAGCACGGGCACGGAAATGGTATTGTATTCCAAAGTAGGTATGGGAGATGGCCGACAAGGCAATAACCCATGGTTGCAAGAATTCCCCGATCCCATTTCTAGGGTTTCTTGGGATAACTACGTGACCGTTTCCAAAGCAGATGCCGAAAAATGGGGCTTCGAAAATTTCACTGTGGCCAATGGCGGGGTGAATGGAAGCTATGCAAAGTTGACCGTTGATGGAAAGGTATTGGATAACGTTCCTGTAATCGTTCAACCCGGTCAGGCCGTGGGTACTGTGGGACTTTCTTTTGGTTATGGAAAGAAGGCCGGAATGCAGGATGAAATGGCCACAGGGGTAAATGCGTATACACTGTACAAGGATTTCTCGGATGTTCAATCCGTGACTGTTGAAAAAGCAGCAGGGGAACATGAATTTGCCTGTGTACAGCAACATAAAACATTGATGGGTAGGGGAGATATCATCAAGGAAACCACCTTGGAAATCTTCAATACAAAAGACCATGCCGAATGGAACCACATGCCGCATGTGTCGTTGAACCATCAGGAAATCCCAGTGACTTCCCCAGATGCAGACCTTTGGGACAGTTTTGATCGTTCCATTGGGCATCACTTTAATTTGTCCATCGATTTGAACGCTTGTACCGGATGTGGGGCTTGTGTAATTGCATGTCACGCCGAAAACAACGTTCCCGTGGTTGGAAAAGAGGAAATCCGTCGCTCACGTGATATGCACTGGTTGCGTATCGATAGATACTACTCTTCCGAGGAGACCTTTGAGCAGGATAATGAGAAGAAAGAAGGAATGGAAGGTCTTTGGGGCGATAAAGGCTCTTTGGGAGGATTCCGCGAAATGGAAGACCCATCGGCCAATCCCCAGGTGGCATTCCAACCTGTAATGTGTCAGCATTGTAACCATGCACCTTGTGAAACCGTTTGTCCCGTTGCGGCAACATCGCACAGTAGACAAGGTCAAAACCATATGGCTTATAACCGTTGTGTAGGTACAAGATACTGTGCCAACAACTGTCCATATAAAGTACGTCGATTCAACTGGTTCTTGTACAGCGACAATGATGAGTTCAACTTCAACATGAACAATGATTTGGGCAAGATGGTCATCAACCCAGACGTCAATGTACGATCCAGAGGGGTAATGGAAAAATGCTCCATGTGTATCCAAATGACCCAAAAAACCATTTTGGATGCCAAAAGGGACGGCAGGGTCATTAAGGACGGGGAGTTCCAAACAGCGTGCTCAGCAGCATGTAGCAGTGGAGCCATGGTATTTGGTGACATCAATGATAAAGAGAGCAAGATTGCCCAATTGAAGGAAGATGATAGAATGTACCACTTGTTGGAGCATGTAGGGACGAAACCCAATGTGTTCTATCATGTTAAGGTAAGAAACACCGACGAGGCTTAATCAATAATAAGAAGTAACTAGAAGATAAATTATGGCGTCGCATTACGAAGCACCTATTCGAAAGCCCTTAGTACTTGGAGATAAAGGATACCACGATGTGTCCGTTGATATTGCAGCTCCGGTAGAGGGAAAAGCCAACAAACAATGGTGGATTGTATTCTCCATTGCTTTGGTAGCATTCCTTTGGGGTTTAGGATGTATTATTTATACCATTTCCACAGGTATTGGGGTTTGGGGTCTAAACCGAACCGTTAACTGGGCCTGGGATATTACCAACTTTGTTTGGTGGGTAGGTATTGGTCACGCAGGGACCCTGATTTCGGCTGTATTGTTGCTCTTCAGACAGAAATGGAGAATGGCAATCAACCGTTCCGCTGAAGCGATGACCATCTTTTCCGTTATCCAGGCAGGTTTGTTCCCAGTGATTCACATGGGTCGCCCTTGGTTGGGCTATTGGGTACTTCCCATTCCAAACCAATTTGGGTCGCTTTGGGTGAACTTTAACTCACCCTTGCTTTGGGACGTATTTGCGATTTCAACCTACCTTTCTGTATCGTTGGTATTCTGGTGGACAGGGCTGCTGCCCGATTTCGCCATGATCCGTGACAGGGCCGTAAAACCGTTCCAAAAGAAAATTTATAGCCTGTTGAGCTTCGGTTGGACAGGTAGAGCCAAAGACTGGCAACGTTTTGAGGAAGTTTCCTTGGTTTTGGCCGGTTTGGCAACACCTTTGGTACTTTCCGTACACACCATTGTATCCTTTGACTTTGCCACGTCGGTGATTCCAGGATGGCACACCACCATCTTCCCACCGTACTTTGTTGCGGGTGCAATTTTCTCCGGATTTGCCATGGTGAACACGCTTTTGATCATTATGCGTAAAGTGTGCAACCTTGAAGCATATATCACCGTTCAGCATATTGAGTTGATGAACATCGTTATCATGATCACAGGTTCCATCGTGGGATGTGCCTATATCACGGAGTTGTTCATTGCGTGGTATTCCGGTGTTGAGTACGAACAATATGCCTTCTTGAACAGGGCCACGGGACCTTACTGGTGGGCCTACTGGTCCATGATGACCTGTAATGTGTTCTCACCGCAGTTCATGTGGTTCAAAAAATTGCGTACCAGTATCATGTTCTCTTTCTTCATCTCTATCGTTGTGAACATAGGAATGTGGTTTGAGCGTTTTGTGATCATCGTTACCTCATTGCACAGGGATTATTTGCCATCTTCATGGACCATGTTCTCCCCAACCTTTGTGGATATCGGAATCTTTATTGGAACCATAGGATTCTTCTTTGTGTTGTTCCTGTTGTATTCCAGAACCTTCCCTGTAATTGCGCAGGCAGAGGTAAAATCCATCTTGAAGGCATCAGGTGAGAAGTACAAGAAACTTCGCGAAGCCGGTAAGCCATTGTATGAAATGCCGGCAAAAGGCGGTGCCAAAAAAGTGGCCGAAGCTCCAAAGGAGAAAATGGATGAAAAACAAGTGGCCACACTGTTGGATTCCATCGGAACTTTTGATGCATCAAAAGAAACTCCGGACGACTTGAAAAAAGTAAAAGGCATCGGTCCGCAAATGGAACAGACCTTGAACCAGATAGGCATCTTTACTTTCGCACAGGTAAGTAAAATGACCGAAAAAGAATACGACTTGTTGGATTCCATCACCGGTTCCTTCCCCGGAAGGGCACAACGTGATGATTGGGCAGGTCAGGCAAAAAAATTAAACGATAAGAAATAGTTATGGCATCAAAAGTTATTCAGGCGCTTTACAATGATGACGATGTGTTGATGCATGCCGTAAAGAAAGTGAGGGCAGAGCACCATCATATAGAGGAAGTGTACACTCCATTTCCCGTTCACGGGCTGGACAAGGCCATGGGATTGGCAGATACCCGTATCGCCATCACCTCTTTTATGTATGGATGTTTGGGATTGATCGTTGCCATAGTGATGATGAACTACATCATGATCGAGGATTGGCCTCAAGATATAGGAGGTAAGCCAAGCTTTAGCTATTTGGAGAATATGCCCGCCTTTGTGCCGATCATGTTCGAGATGACGGTTTTCTTCGCGGCCCACTTAATGGTGATCACCTTTTACCTAAGAAGTAGAATGTGGCCCTTTAAGAAAGCGGAAAATCCGGATAAGCGTACTACCGATGACCATTTTTTGATGGAAATTGGAGTGCACGATAACGAAAAGGAACTGACCGATTTGTTGTGGGAAACAGGTGCGGTGGAAATAAATGTTACAGAAAAGGAGTCTTAAAACTATGAAGCATTTAGGTAAAATAAGTGTTGTCTTGGTCTTGGTACTGTTGGTTGCAGCTTGCGCCGATAAAAACAGTCCCAACTACCAATATATGCCAAACATGTACGAACCCGTGGGCTATGAAACCTATCAAGGTGTGGACAATGGGTTGTTCCCCGATGGAACAGCAGCCATGCTTCCCGTTGAAGGAACCATCTCCAGGGGATATATGCCCTATGAGTTTGAAAACACTCCAGAAGGAAAAGAATTGGCACGGTTGAACACCAGTCCTTTGGATTCATTGGACATGGAGGAAAACTTGGTCAAAGGCGCAGAATTGTACGCCATTTACTGTGCTGTTTGCCATGGACCCAAGGGAGATGGACAGGGCAATTTGGTAAAACGTGAAAAAATATTGGGTGTTCCCAGCTATGATGATGTGGCACGTAACATTACCGTGGGCACGACATACCATGCCATTTACTACGGATTGAATTCCATGGGATCCTACGCATCTCAGTTCGCAAATGAAAAAGAGATGTGGCAGGTATCCGAATATGTGATGAAATTAAAGGAGGACCTAACAAAATAATTGGATAAGAAGAAACTATGTATACCTTTTCAAACAGATTAAAAATAGGATCTTTCATAGCCATGGGGCTTGGGCTTATTTTCTTGGCAATAGGTTTTGTATCCGCACCATCAACAGTGGAAGAGGCAAAGGCCATTGTGGCATCCGCCCACGGCGATGGACATGGCGGAGGTCATGCAGAAGCCGTTGAAGAACATGGAGGGTCACAAGGACACGGTGAAGCTGCTGCCCATAGCACAGAAGCCGCCCATGATGAAGGTCACGATGCCGCACATGACGAGCATTTGTTGCATCAATTACAGAACAGACCATGGGCCGCATTGTATGTAGCTGCATTTTTCTTCTTTATGATTGCCTTGGGGGTATTGGCCTTTTATGCCATTCAACGTGCCGCCCAAGCCGGTTGGTCACCACTCTTGTTCAGGGTCATGGAAGGAATCACGGCCTATTTGGTTCCCGGAGGGATAATCGTTTTTGTAATATTGGTGCTTTCCGTATTGCACATGAACCATATGTTTGTTTGGATGGATGCTGAAGTTGTGGCACATGATGAATTGCTTCAAGGAAAAGCCGGGTACTTGAACCCCACTTTCTTCCTCATTCGTGCCGCTATTTTCTTGGGCGGTTGGATTTTCTACCGTGAATATTCAAGAAAACTGTCCTTGGCACAAGATGAATCTGATGACAACTCAAACTTTGTAAAGAATTTTAGATGGTCTGCCGCGTTCTTGGTATTTTACCTAGTGACCGAGTCCATGATGTCCTGGGATTGGATCATGAGCTTAGACCCACACTGGTTCAGCACCCTATTCGGATGGTATGTGTTTGCCAGCATGTTTGTTTCGGGTATTACCGTAATTGCCATGGTGAGCATCTACCTAAAATCCAGAGGCTATTTGGAAGTGGTGAACGACAGCCACATCCACGATTTGGCCAAGTTCATGTTCGGTATCAGTATTTTCTGGACCTACCTGTGGTTTGCCCAGTTTATGTTGATATGGTACGCGGACATACCAGAGGAAGTTACCTACTACGTAGCGCGTTTCCAAGACTACAAATTGCCATTTTTTGGCATGTTGGTCATGAACTTTGTTTTCCCATTGCTGGTGTTGATGAATAGCGATTACAAGAGGGTGAACTGGTTTGTTATCATGGCCGGTATAGTGGTCTTGTTGGGCCATTATTTGGATGTTTACATTATGGTAATGCCGGCTACCGTGGGAGACCAATGGCATATAGGATTACCCGAAATAGGTGGAATATTGTTCTTTGGAGGATTATTTGTATTCTGGGTGTTCAATACACTGACCAAGGCTCCGTTGTTGCCAAAACGCAACCCATTTATTGAAGAAAGTAGACATTTTCATTATTAAACGATTTAAGTCTTAGATAGATACACGATGACTGCATTATTAACTTTGACTGTTTTAGTACTGGTGGCGATTGCAATTTGGCAAATGACCAAGATTTTTGAATTGTCCCAACTCAAAACAGAGCACGCTGAGATAGCAACTGACAATGACAATAAGAACAATGGCTATCTTATGTTTGGTTTCCTGATTTTTATCTACGGAATCACCATATTTAGTTTTGCAAAATATTCCAAGATGTTGCTTCCCGAAGCTTCATCGGCTCACGGTGGGGATTATGACCAATTGATGTGGGTTTCTTTTGCCATTATCTTTTTTGTTCAGACCATTACCCAAGCCTTGTTGCACTACTTTGCCTATAAGTACAGGGGCGAGAAAGGAAAAAAAGCACTTTTCTTTGCTGATAATGACCGATTGGAATTTATCTGGACCATTATTCCTGTAATTGTTTTGGCAGGATTGATCCTTTGGGGACTATATACCTGGACCAATATCATGGATGTAAATGACGAGGATGACCCGTTGGTCGTGGAACTCTATGCCCAACAGTTTAACTGGACCGCGCGCTATGGTGGAGATGACAATGTTTTAGGTGACGCCAGCGTTCGTTTAATTGATATTGACCGAGCCAATGTATTGGGCTTGGACGAATCAGACCCCAACGCCGCGGACGATATCATCGTAAAGGAACTTCACCTTCCTGTGGGCAGAAAGGTCAACTTTAAAATGCGGTCACAAGATGTATTGCACTCTGCATACATGCCCCACTTTAGAGCGCAGATGAACTGTGTTCCCGGAATGATCACACAGTTTTCGTTCACACCAACAATCACAACAGAAGAAATGCGGTTAAACCCTGATGTGGTGGACAAAGTAAAAAGAACCAATGCCCTAAGGGCCGAATGGGCAGCGGAAGGAAGACCAAACTCCGAACCTTGGGAGTTTGATTATGTCCTCCTCTGTAACAAAATTTGTGGAAAGTCGCACTACAATATGCAAATGAAGATTATAGTGGAGACCGAGGAGGAATTTAATAAATGGATGGAAGAGCAGGTATCATTCAAGGAAACAATTGCACCTGCTGAATAATATAGGCTAGGAAAAGAACCAAAACAAAATTTAGAAGAAGATTATGTCAGCTACTGCACACGAACACGGACACGACGATCACGGGCATCATCATAAGGAGACCTTTGTTACCAAGTATATCTTCAGTCAGGATCACAAGATGATATCCAAGCAGTATCTCATTACGGGTCTTATCATGGGATTCATTGGTATTGCTATGTCATTGCTCTTTAGAATGCAATTGGCTTGGCCAGGGGAATCGTTCCCCATTTTTGAAGCCTTGCTTGGAAAGTGGGCTCCTGATGGGGTTATGGATGCTGATATTTATCTGGCATTGGTAACCATTCACGGAACCATTATGGTGTTCTTTGTATTGACAGCAGGTTTGAGTGGTACCTTCAGTAACCTGTTGATTCCATTGCAGATTGGCGCCAGGGATATGGCATCAGGCTTTTTGAACATGCTTTCCTATTGGATGTTCTTCGTATCATCCGTAATCATGGTGATTTCCCTTTTTGTTGAAGCAGGACCTGCAGCAGCTGGATGGACCATCTATCCACCTTTGAGTGCATTGCCCATGGCACAGCCCGGTTCTGGGGCTGGTATGACGCTTTGGTTGGTTTCCATGGCCATATTCATCGCTTCATCCTTATTGGGTTCATTGAACTACATCGTAACGGTGATCAACCTAAGGACAAAAGGAATGTCAATGACACGTTTACCATTGACCATTTGGGCCTTTTTTGTAACCGCTATTATCGGTGTGATTTCATTCCCTGTTTTGCTTTCAGCAGCCTTGTTGCTGATCATGGACAGAAGTTTTGGAACATCTTTCTTCCTTTCCGATATCTTTATCCAAGGTGAAGTATTGCATTACCAAGGAGGGTCACCCGTACTATATGAGCACTTGTTCTGGTTCTTGGGTCACCCCGAAGTATACATCGTATTATTACCGGCATTGGGTATTACTTCCGAAGTAATGTCCACCAATGCACGGAAACCCATCTTTGGTTATCGGGCGATGGTAGCCTCCATTTTGGCCATTGCGTTCCTGTCCACTATTGTATGGGGACACCACATGTTCATCTCCGGGATGAACCCATTCTTGGGCTCTGTATTTACATTTACAACACTGTTGATCGCCATCCCATCCGCGGTAAAGGCCTTCAACTATATCACCACGCTGTGGAAAGGTAACCTGCAATTGAATCCTGGAATGTTATTCTCCATTGGTTTGGTATCTACCTTTATCTCAGGAGGTCTAACAGGGATTATTTTGGGTGACAGTACCTTGGACATCAACGTGCACGACACCTATTTTGTAGTGGCCCACTTCCACTTGGTAATGGGTATCTCGGCCTTATACGGACTTTTTGCAGGGGTGTACCATTGGTTCCCAAAAATGTTCCAAGGTAGAATGATGAACAAGAACTTGGGGTACGTCCATTTCTGGATCACGGCAGTTTGTGCTTACGGAGTATTCTTCCCCATGCACTTTGTGGGTATGGCGGGAGTACCAAGACGTTACTACCAAAACACGGCCTTCCCCATGTTTGATGAATTGACAAACGTTCAGGTCTTGATGACGGTATTTGCCATCATCGCAGGATTGGCCCAGTTGGTTTTTGTATACAACTTTATCTCCAGTATTTTCTACGGAAAGAGGGGGCCACAGAACCCTTGGAGTTCCAACACATTGGAATGGACAGCGCCACAAGAGCACATCCATGGCAACTGGCCCGGTGAAATTCCACACGTATACCGATGGGCTTACGATTACAGTAAGACCTACGAAAATGGTGAGTACATCATTGCCGATCAGGATTTTGTGCCGCAGAATGTACCCTTACAAGAAAACGAAGAAGAACTCAATCATTAATGAGTGTCTGTTAAGAGATATATACCGCCCATCCTTTAGGATGGGCTTTTTTGTTTTTGGGAATTTCGGAGTGAAATTAAATCAAAGTTTTGTCACCTTGAGCGCAGTCGAAAGGTTGGCAAAAGCACCTCAACTTAAATCGATTTGATGGAGAAATGGGGGAGTATGCATATTTGTAATATCTTTAGAACACCATTCCCCAAAAAAACAACCGTGAAAAAAATACTTGTCGTACTACTGCTTATAGTTCCCATAATCGCCTTGTCGCAACGGAAACCTAGAATAAAAGGAAGCCGGATTGTAACCGAGGTCAATGAGGAGTTACCCGCCTTCAACGCCGTTATCCTCAATGATAACTTGGATATTGTGCTCAAAAAATCCTTCGGTCCAGGCTATGGGATTGTGGCTGATGATAACCTTATCGACATCCTTAAATTTGAGGTGCAGGATGGCACTTTGGTCATCAGTTCGTATTATGATGTCACCGCCAAAAAGCAGTTCGACATTACCGTAAACTACACCGATATCAGAGCGATTACCCTTAAAGATGGAAGCATACGTTCCATGGATGTTATTCAAAGCGATGAACTCTTTGTGGATGGGTTCAACAATACCAGATTGGACATTAAGGCCAGTGCATCCGTAATGGACATCAATTTAGAGGATACCAGCCATGGTGATTTTAATGTGGATGTTGACTCCCTGAACATTACCATTGGAAACAGGGCCGATGCCTATGTGTATGCCGTTAATGAAACCAGTTTGGTGGATTTGGATGGAGATGCCTCCCTTACACTGGAAGGGACATCCAACAGAATTCAGTTACGTTTGATCGGGAATTCCAAATACAAAGGTGAGACTATGGAGGCAGGAACGGTTAAAGCAACCCTGGAAGATGACCCAACAGCCCACATTTATGCCCATGGCGATTTTGAACTGAGTGCAAAAGGAAGATCTAGGGTTTATCTTCACGGCACACCCAAAGTCACGATTTTGGAATTTTTGGATACCGCCCAATTGATTAAAAAGGACGATTGACCTTATTTTGCAATCGGTGCGGTCAAACAATGCTCCGGAATGCCAAACCCATCCACCAGAACCTCAATATGAGGGCGTAGTTCCGTGGACAAGCGCTCCACCCGTTGCCGAATAGCCTTGGATTTGGTTCCGCCTATATAACCCTGTTCCAAATACCATCGGGCATCTGAATAAATTTGATGTAATGCATAAAGCGCTCCCACCTTTTCCAATAAACTTTTGTATTCTTCATCAGAAACACCTGCGCAAAATTCAGTGAATATTGAATACGCCAGTTCCACACTGTATGCTTTTCCCAGTGCCAACAAATGGGTCTGCACCTTTAAAAAAGCTTGATAAGAAGGCACACCCTTTTTAATGTAATTGCGGATGCGCATCGCCAAGGTGTACGTCAGTCTACGGGTTCGGTAATTAAACGCGTGTTTGTGGAACTTTGGATTGTACAAATGCTCCGCATCCACCTTGTTGGAATAAAGGGGGTTGATGGTCGTTAAGGTATCCGAAAGTTGGGTTTGCAACAATTTGAGCACAGAGGCAAACCCCGCACTGTTGAACTCCGCCTTAAAATCGGACAGGACACCTTTGGCAGCAAGCTGTAATAAAACGGTATTGTCTCCCTCAAAAGTGGTGAAAATATCCACATCGCCCTTTAGGTCGGCAATTCTATTTTCCAATAAGTACCCTTTCCCGCCACAAGCTTCGCGGCACTCTTGAATGGTCTCGTTCGCAAACCAAGTGATCACCGATTTCAACCCCGCCACTTGGGTTTCAACCTCCCGTTTGTCAGGTTGCGATTCATCACTGTAGCGCTTCATCATTTCCTCCAAGGTAACATGGTACACGTAGGCACTGGCCACTCTGGGCGTCAATCGCAGTTGGTGTGTGGGATAGTCCATGATCAAATCCTCCTGAACCTTAATGCTGTCATTGAATTGTCTTCGGTTCAGGGCATACTTTACCGCAATGGCCAAGCTCATCTTGGCCCCTCCCAAAGCGCCTCGGGCCACGCAGATTCGTCCGCCCACCAAGGTGCCCAGCATCGTAAAAAAGCGTTTACTGGGATTTTTTATGGACGAAAAATAAGTGCCATCCGGTTTGATTTCACCATATTTGTCCAAAAGATTCTCCCGCGGAACCGAAACCGTATTGAACCAAATTTTTCCATTGTCCACACCATTCAGGCCGAGTTTGTACCCGTTGTCTTCTATGGTGATGCCTTCAAGCAATTCATGTTTTTCATTTCGGAGAGGAACCAAAACGGCATGTACCCCTTCATTTTTTCCATTGACGATCAATTGGGCAAAAACAGTGGCCATTTTGGAATGCAACGCATTTCCGATATACTCTTTGTTGTCATTTTTGCCAGGGGTATGGACAATGATGGAATCCGTAGATGCATCATACGTAGCTGTGGTTTTGATGCCCCTTACATTGGAACCATGTCCCGTTTCCGTCATGGCGAAACAACCTAATAGATTTGTTTTGCCCGCATCGGATAGATACTGGTCGTGGTGTCTTTTGGTGCCCAATTTTTGAATGCTTCCCCCAAAAAGTCCAAACTGCACCCCGAATTTTACCGCAAGGCTGCCTTCAACAAACATCAAGTGCTCAAAAATGGCCGCATAGGCAGGCATGTTTCCCGTGCCGCCATATTCAGGAGGATAGGCCATGGCCCCATAGCCCTTTTTGGCCAAAACCTGCACTTGCTCCAAAACCTTGGTCCGGAATTCCCCTTTGTTTCTTCGGATGTCCCATGTAAAGATGGGCTGGTCCAAAAAGTTTCGAAATTCGTCAACCACCAACACATGAGGGCCTTTCAAAAGCTTATCCAAAACGTTGGCATCATACTGGTCAGATGTTTTTTCATGCACAACTTCAACCTCAAACAAATGATTGTAATGGTTGGGTTGAATCCCTAAATTGATTTCGATGTGTTTTAGGTGGTCATTGAAGCCAAAACCATTGGATTGTAAATTGGCCAAACGCTGGCTGAGCGATGTCAAGGGATACGTATCACTTTCAATTAGTTTAACCCCAGAGGTTGCAATGGTCTGTTTCCAAGTTTTTATCTCATCGTCCGTAGGAGGATTTTCGCGATTGAGCCAAAACAAGAGCTGTTCCTTTTCATTGGGGTCCAAGGAGGCATCTTGGTCGATAGTGTTTGCAACAACAGAAATTTCAGAGGCAGATAGCAGGTCATCGGACCAAATGACATAGAAAAATGGGATGTATTGTAAAATTCCCAGCGAATAATCGATGCTGACCATGATGGTTTTTTTGTTGGGGTGAACAATTATGTTTTAGTTGTATATCCTTAATTGTACCAATGGCTTGATAGTTTGTGTCAATATTTTTGTCTTTGTCCTCTTGAGCGCAGTCGAAAGGCAGACAAAGACATCTCGACTGCGCCTGTCTGCCGACAAAGGCAGGCTCGATGTGACATTTGAATTGGCCACTGGTACAATTGTGTATGATCGAGTGTTTTTGATATAACTAAGGTAAGACTTAGATTTTTAAGATGTGCACACAAGATCATTTTAAGGAAAATGGTTTCAAGCTGATGGGGTTTTCAACTATATTTGTTAAGCAATGAATGAAAATTTAGACCCAACTGCCGAGAATTTTTCCCAAGAAGAGCTGGATATCGAAAGAGCGCTCAGGCCCATTACATTTGACGATTTTACAGGTCAGGCCCAGGTGTTGGAAAACTTGAAGGTTTTTGTGGAGGCTGCCAATTTGCGGGGAGAAGCCTTGGACCACACCCTTTTTCATGGCCCTCCCGGATTGGGAAAGACCACCTTGGCCCATATTTTGGCCAATGAACTTGGGGTCGGCATCAAAGTGACCTCAGGCCCTGTCTTGGACAAGCCCGGTGACTTGGCCGGACTATTGACCAATCTGGAGGAACGGGATGTTCTGTTCATTGATGAAATCCATCGGCTCAGCCCCATTGTGGAAGAGTATCTCTACTCGGCCATGGAGGATTACAAGATTGACATTATGATTGAATCGGGACCCAACGCCCGAACCGTGCAGATCAATCTAAGTCCTTTTACGTTGATTGGGGCCACCACCCGATCGGGATTGCTCACCGCTCCCATGCGGGCCAGATTTGGTATCCAAAGTCGGTTGGAATATTACAATACCGAACTGCTATCCACCATTGTGGAACGAAGTGCCGAAATTTTAAAAGTGCCCATCAGTCAGGATGCTGCCATAGAAATTGCAGGGCGAAGTAGGGGCACCCCAAGAATCTGTAATGCTTTGCTGCGCAGGGTGAGGGATTTTGCCCAGATCAAGGGAAATGGGAACATCGATATAGAAATTTCGCAATTTGGCCTAAAGGCCTTGAATGTGGATGCCTACGGTCTGGATGAAATGGACAATAGAATTTTGACCACTATTATTGATAAGTTCAAAGGTGGTCCAGTGGGCATCACCACTTTGGCCACTGCCGTTTCCGAAAGCGCAGAAACCATTGAGGAGGTCTATGAGCCCTTTCTGATTCAGCAAGGATTTATCATGCGCACCCCGCGGGGCCGTGAAGTGACGGAATTGGCCTATAAACATTTGGGGAGAATAAAGGGCGGAACCCAAGGAGGGTTGTTCTAATCCCTTCATTTTGAATCTATTTTGATATTTTTTGATTCGATTTTTATATTTTAAGAGAAGATTTATGTGTTCTTTTAAAATATAAAACAGAATTATGCCCATTTACATGGACCGACATATCGTACCTGGTATTGAAGCCAAGCATGCCGCAAAAGCACACAGGGAAGATGTATTGATCCAGGATGAATATGGATGTAGATGCATGACCTATTGGGTGGATGAGGACCGGGATTCCGCTTTTTGCCTCATTGATGCACCGACCAAGGAAGCAGTGATAGAAATGCATAACCGTGCCCATGGGTTGATTCCACATGAGATTGTAAAGGTCAATAGCAATGTGGTTGAAGCCTTCTTGGGCAGAATAACCGACCCTGAAGGGTATTATGATAATGACGACCCCAACCTCAAAATTTTTAATGATCCTGCATTTCGGATTATTTTGGTTTCCCAGATCAAAAACATAGTGTTGCTTCAAGAAGGGTTGGGAAAGGAAAAGGCGGGGAAATTAATATCTCTATTTCATGAGATATTTAGGGAAAATCTTCAAAAATATGAAGGAAGGGAAGTGGAGTCTACAGAGAATGGGTTCATAACATCCTTTTTATCGGTTACGCAAGCGGTGGGGTGCGCCAAGGCTATCCAAAAAGAGTTGCATGTTGCCGGGGAACTGATTGATTTAAGACAGGGTGTTCAGGCAGGCATGCCTGTGGACAACAGTAAAGTGGTTTTTGGTGAAACCATAAAAATGGCCCAATATTTATGCAGTATCGCAGGGGGAAATCAAATAATGGCAGCATCGATGATTGACGAAATTTACAAGAACCACACCAAGGAATCATACAATGATGGGCTTTTTAAAAGTCTTCAACTAGAGGAAGAAACCTTTCTTCAAACCATAATGGATTTACTGTATGACAACTTGAAAAACCCGAACTGGGGCATAAAGGATTTTTGCCTTGAAATGGCGGTAAGTAAATCCAAATTATATCGTAAATGCACTCAAATAATTGGGAAATCACCGAATGAATTGATACGTGAGCATCGGCTGCTCAAATCTTTGGATTTGCTCAAAACAGAGCGAAATGTGACCCAAACCTCTTTTGATGTCGGCTTTGCCAGTCCTTCGTATTATACCAAATGTTTCCAAGAACAATTTGGCATTGCACCATTATCCTATTTAAAAAAACTAAAGGGATGATTTAAAAGTAATAAAATCAGGTCTTTCTGTTAAAGTGTTACTTGTTGATTCACAATAGATTTGGGTCATAACTAAAAAACAAGAAGTATGAAACAGTTAAAGACAAAAGGCGTACTAGTATTGGTGACCGTTTTCAGTTTAGTATCCGCAAGTGCACAAGAAACTTCATCTGACAAGGAAATGAAATCATTCCTCATAGAAAGGGATATCCCAAAAGCTGGTGAATTTACCGAAGCCGACTTAAAGGGAATTTCCCAGAAATCCTGTTCGGTTTTGGAAAAAATGAAAGGAATTGTGTGGGTAAACAGCTATGTTACTGGTGATAAAGTATTCTGTGTTTACCAATCCAACGATACAGATTTGATTAAGGAGCATGCGGAAAAAGCCGGGTTTCCGGTAACCTCAATAATGGAAATCGGCTCTGTGATTGGTCCAAAAACTGCAAATTAGATTTGAAATGGTAACTTAGTTCCTCACTTAGGAAGGGAAATGTACAGCCGTAGTAAAAACACGGAACTAATAAAAACCGAAGCCAAGTGCCTCGGTTTTTTATTTTCAATGTCAGGCTGAGCGCAGTCGAAGCCCTTTATTGGGGCAAATGCTTAAATTTATTTTGTGTTTACCTATTATGTCTATATTTTAAAGTGTACGGATAACTCCTTTTACACAGGAATAACAAATAATATTGAGCTACGCTTGCAACAACATCAATCGGGTTTTAACAAAAACTGCTACACCTATAAAAAAAGGCCTGTTGCGTTGAAATTTCAACAAGGGTTCAATGATGTTTTGCAGGCTATTTATTTTGAGAAAAAAATCAAAGGGTGGACTAGGGCAAAAAAGCTAGCTTTGATAAATGGTGATTACAATATGTTGAAGATTTTATCGGAATGCAGAAACGCAACACACTCAAAATATCAACCTTTAGACAAGTAAGCGCTTCGACTGCGCTCAGCATGACAGATGGGTTCTAAACAAAAGCATACCAACATGATTAAAACCGAAGCCAAGCGCCTCGGTTTTTTGTCTTGTGGCATTTCCAAGGCCCAATTCCTGGAAGAGGAAGCACCTCGATTGGAGAAATGGCTCAACCAAAATAGGCATGGGGAGATGCAGTACATGGAAAACCATTTCGACAAGCGGTTAGATCCCACCAAATTGGTGGATGGGGCCAAATCCGTGGTTTCATTATTGCTGAATTATTATCCCTCCGAACAACAGAACCCAGATTCCTACAAAATTTCCAAATATGCCTATGGAATGGATTATCACTTTGTGATAAAGGACAAACTCAAAAGTTTACTGCACTTTATCCAAGAGGAGATTGGGGAAGTATATGGTAGGGCCTTTGTGGACTCCGCCCCTGTTTTGGACAAAGCTTGGGCGGCCAAAAGTGGTCTGGGATGGATGGGCAAACACAGCAACCTCCTTACCCAGCAGGTAGGCTCTTTTTATTTTATCGCAGAACTCATTTTGGATTTGGATTTGGAGTACGATGCTCCCGTCACGGACCATTGCGGCACCTGCACGGCTTGTATTGATGCCTGCCCCACCGAAGCTATTGTGGAACCGTATGTGGTGGATGGCAGTAAATGTATTTCCTATTTTACCATTGAGTTGAAAAATGAGATTCCCACAGAATTCCATGGAAAGTTTGATGAGTGGATGTTCGGATGTGATGTGTGCCAAGATGTGTGCCCTTGGAACCGCTTTTCAAAACCCCATAACGAACCCTTGTTCAGCCCAAATCCTGAACTGTTGTCGTTTACCAAAAAGGACTGGGAGGAAATCACCGAGGATGTCTTCAAAAAAGTGTTCCAGAAATCAGCGGTAAAACGGACCAAATTGTCCGGTCTCAAGCGAAATATTGATTTTATCAAAGAATAAAACCGCCTTGATAAGAGGCATTGGGCAATAATTTTGTTGGTCAATACTAAAAAATAGTATCTTAAAGGCATATTTTTTGCGGAATTCGTATTTATTCCGTCTCTATATCGACAACTAACTAAACTCACACAATAATGAAGATCACTAAACCCAGATTGGGCTTTTGGCAAATCTGGAATATGAACGTTGGATTCTTTGGGATCCAATTCAGTTTTGGGCTACAACAAACCGCTGTAAGCCCAATTTTTTCGTTTTTAGGCGCCCATCATGATGAGCTCCCCCTGTTAAATTTGGCCGGTCCTGTGACGGGTCTGCTCATTCAACCTATCATTGGGGCCATTTCTGATAAAACTTGGTCGCCCAAATGGGGAGGACGGCGTAAACCTTTCTTTTTAATCGGTGCCATTTTGGCCAGTTTGTGCCTTTTTGCCTTTCCGTTCAGTCCAGAATTGTGGTTTGCTGTGGGACTTTTATGGATTTTGGATGCGGGCAACAACACGGCCATGGAACCGTATCGTGCTTTTGTGGGGGATAAGCTTCCAGATAGTCAATTGACCTTTGGCTACCAGATGCAGAGTCTTTTCGTTGGGGCCGGGATTACGCTGGCCAATCTATCGCTCTTTATATTTCAACATTGGTTTAGTGTCCCGGCTGAGGCTGGTGGGCTTTTTGATACCTCCACAGAGAGTGTATCATCCATACCCACTTGGGTATATTACTCTTTCTTTTTAGGAGCTTTGGCCTCCATTGGAACCGTAATGTGGTCCGTTTGGAAAACACCGGAAATTCCACCCGTACCTGAAGAGCTTGAGGAAATCAAAAGACTCAATGAAAACACGCCGGCACCCATCGTACAAATATTGAGCGTGCTCTTTGTTATTTTTTCCGCTCCACTTCTATTGGGATATCTGGTTGGTGGTTTGTATCCACAATTATGGGACAATATCAATCTCTGGGTCATCATTGTATTGATTTTTGCCTTTTTATGGTTGTATATGCTCTACCGAGTTATCAAAAAAAATACTGGCAACCCCACCATTAAAAAACTGGGGGATACTTTAAACCCCTTGTTGGAAGCTGCTGAAGCCATTGGGGTGATGCCCGGATTTTTATGGAAATTGGCGGCAGTCTATTTGTTTCAATGGTATGCCCTGTTTGTCTATTGGCAGTTTATGCCACCCATGTTGCGAAGTAGCCTTTTTGGCATAACCAATGAGGACAATGCACGATTTGAATCCATAATGTCGTCCTTTAGGGAAGGAGCCCAGATCAGTGCAGAAGATATGTCTTTCGCGGAGCAGGTTCAATCCTTGGCTGAACAGGCATTGGGTCATGCCGGTTTAATGAACGGAACCTACAATTTTGTGACCATGTTGGTGGCCTTGGCCTTGGTGCCCATTGCTTCACGGATTGGTTCAAAATTGGTATATGTACTCTGTTTGTTCCTGACCGGTGCGGCCATGCTGATGATGCCTTTTATTACGGACAAATGGTTGTTGCTGGCACCCATGGTCTTGTTCGGAATAGGTTGGGCCGCTATGATGGGGATTCCCTACGCCATGGTGTCCAAAGTGATTCCTGAGGAACGTAGAGGCGTTTACATGGGGATTGTAAATATGATGATTGTAATTCCCATGCTGATTCAAACCGTGAGTTTTGGTCCCATCATCAAGAATTGGATGAACAACAGCGCCATAAATGCCATTTTGTTTGGAGGGGTATTCTTCATCATTGCGGGAGTACTGGCCATGCGTCTTAACCTTCCAAAAGACAAAAGAGATTCTGAATTGGATACAGAAATACCATAAAATGTAGAAAAGCAATAGGGGTCGGACATTATTGTTTCACATTTAACTTTAATATCAAAATTGGTGTCTATGGTATTGCCTAAAAACCAATGAATCCCCTACCTTTACCCTTTCATTAACTACTATATGAGTAAGGAAAAACAAAGAAGGGAAGCGTTGCTTTATCACGCTAAGCCACAGCCAGGAAAGATAAAGATAGTACCGACCAAACCGTATTCCACGCAAAGAGACTTGGCATTGGCCTACTCTCCGGGGGTAGCCGAACCCTGTCTGGAGATTGCAAAGAACAAGGACGATGTCTATAAATACACGGCCAAAGGAAATATTGTGGCCATAATTTCAAATGGAACCGCAGTTTTGGGACTGGGCAACATTGGCCCAGAGGCTTCCAAGCCGGTCATGGAGGGAAAGAGCCTCTTGTTCAAGATTTTTGCGGATATCGATGGAATCGATATTGAACTGGATACGGAGGATGTTGAAAAATTCATCGAAACGGTCAAGACCATAGCGCCAACTTTTGGAGGAATCAATCTGGAGGACATCAAAGCCCCGGAAGCCTTCGAGATTGAACGCCGCCTGAAAGAGGAATTGGACATTCCCGTAATGCACGACGACCAACACGGAACGGCCATTATTTCCGCCGCCGCTTTGTTGAACGCTTTGGAATTGACCGATCAAAAGATTGAAGAAGTCAAGATCGTGGTCAGTGGAGCAGGTGCTGCCGCAGTTTCCTGTACCAAATTATACAAGGCCTTTGGGGCCAGGGCCGAAAATATTGTCATGTTGGATAGCAAAGGGGTTATCCGAAGTGACCGGGAAAACCTGAGTGGGGAAAAGAAAGAGTTCGCCACCGATAGGAAGATCGACACCTTGGAAGAGGCCATGAAAGATGCCGATGTGTTCATCGGGCTTTCCATTGCCGATATCGTGACGCCGAAAATGCTCAAATCCATGGCAGAGAACCCCATTGTGTTCGCCATGGCCAATCCAAACCCGGAAATCGACTACAATTTGGCCTGCAAGACCCGGAAAGATGTCATTATGGCCACAGGGCGTTCCGACCATCCCAACCAGGTGAACAATGTACTGGGTTTTCCCTTTATTTTTAGGGGAGCACTGGATGTAAGGGCCACCAAGATTAATGAGGAAATGAAAATGGCTGCTGTGAGGGCATTGGCCGACCTGACCCGGGAGTCTGTTCCCGAGCAGGTGAACATAGCCTACGATACCACCCGATTGGCCTTTGGAAAAGAGTATATCATCCCAAAACCATTCGACCCACGGTTGATCACCAAGATTCCACCTGCGGTGGCGAAGGCCGCCATGGAAAGTGGTGTGGCCAAATTTCCCATTCAGGATTGGGAAAAGTACGAGGAGGAACTCTACCAAAGATCGGGCAACGACAATAAAGTGGTTCGATTGATGCACAATAGGGCCAAGCTCAACCCAAAACGTATTGTTTTTGCAGAAGCTGAGTTGTTGGACGTGTTGAAAGCAGCTCAAATTGTGCATGACGAAGGCATTGCCATCCCCATACTCTTAGGGCATAAGGAAACCATTGAGAAATTAAAGGAAGAGCTTGACTTTGATGCCGAGGTGCCCATTATAGATCCCAGGGCGGATGAGACCAGCGAACTGCGGACCAAATACGCCTTAAAACTTTGGGAGACCAGAAAGCGGAAAGGAGAGACCAAATACAGTGCCCGCGTAAATATGGGCAAGCGAAACTATTTTGGGGCCATGATGCTTAAAGAAGGGGATGCCGATGGAATGATTTCTGGGTATTCAAGAGCATACCCAAGAGTATTACGACCTGTTTTTGAGGTTTTGGGCCGTGCCAAAGGGGTGAAAAATGCCTCCACGGTAAACATTATGATTACGGAAAGAGGTCCCCTCTTTTTGGCGGATACCTCCATCAATATTGATCCCAATGCAGAAGAACTGGCTGAAATAGCCCAAATGACCGCCAATGTGGCCAAAACCTTTGGTTTCAATCCAGTTATGGCCATGTTGTCCTATGCCAATTTTGGATCGTCCGGTCACCCACATGCCCAAAAGGTAAGGGAAGCCGTAAAGATCCTTCATGAGAAAAATCCCGAATTGGTTGTAGATGGTGAAATTCAGACTGATTTTGCATTGAGCCAGGAATTGTGCAACAACAATTTCCCGTTTTCAAAAATTTCTGGGAAGAAAGTAAACACATTGATTTTCCCTAATTTGGAATCGGCCAACATTACCTATAAATTGCTCAAAGGATTGCACGAAGCAGATTCCATAGGCCCCATTATGGTAGGTTTGCCCAGAGCGGCCCATATCATACAGCTGGGCGCCAGTGTGGATGAAATGGTGAACATGGTGGCCGTGGCGGTAATCGATGCCCAAGAACGGGAAAAACGAAGAAAGGCACGGATGGAATCCTAATTTGATATTAAAAGAAGCTTAGGCTAGAGTAATGATCAACCACCTAAGAGGAAAACTAGTAGAAAAGAATCCCACCTATGCCATTGTGGAATGCAATGGGGTGGGATACTTTCTTCATATTTCCCTGCATACCTTTTCCTTGTTGAAAGACGAGGAGAACATTCATTTGTACACCCATCTTTTGGTCAAGGAAGATTCGCATACCCTGTTCGGTTTTGCAGAGAAATCGGAACGGGAGATATTCAGGTTGCTGATTTCGGTTTCAGGGGTTGGCTCCAGCATTGCAAGGACCATGTTGTCCTCACTTTCGCCCACTGAAGTACGGGATGCCATTGCCAATGGCGATGTGCCTTCCATTCAGGCAATCAAGGGGATAGGGGCCAAGACGGCCCAGCGTGTAATCTTGGACCTGAAGGACAAGATTTTGAAAGTCTACGATATGGGAGAAGTTTCCCCTCAATCAAACAATACAAGTAAAGAAGAAGCGTTATCTGCTTTAGAGGTTCTTGGTTTCACCAGAAGACAATCTGAAAAGGCGGTTGACAAGGTGCTTTCGCAAGACCCTTCACTAAGCGTTGAGAACACTATAAAACTGGCGCTGAAAAATTTGTAACTAGTTTGAAAAGAGGGGCAAAACCAATACTTAAACCATCAAGTTTTAAGTACATTTTCTTGTTTGCTTGTTTCGTGACCGTGACCACCATGAGAGGGCAGGACACCAATGAGCAGGCTCAAGATTCTGTGCAAACGGGCGTAGCGCTTGGACGCTTGATATTGGAGAACCCCGATAGCATCATTTCCAAATATACCTACGACCCCGATACCGACCAATACATCTACACAGAGAGCATTGGCGATTTCGATGTGAGCTATCCACTTATCCTTACCCCGGAACAGTATTATGAGTTGGTGGAAAAGGAGCAGATGAAATCCTATTTCAAAGAAAAAATCGATGCCTTTACTGGCCGGAAGGAAGGTAGTGAAGAGGCCAGAAAGAACCTGTTGCCCAATTTTTATGTGAACAGCAACTTCTTTGAGTCCATTTTTGGCGGAAATACCATAGAAGTGATTCCCCAGGGTTCCGTGGCCATGGATTTGGGTGTTCTGTGGCAAAAAAATGATAATCCAGCGTTGTCACCTCGAAACCGAACCAATCTTTCGTTCGATTTTGACCAACGCATCAGCTTAAGTTTATTGGGAAAAGTGGGGGAGCGACTCCAAGTGACCGCCAATTATGATACGGAGGCCACGTTTGATTTCCAAAATTTGGTCAAGTTGGAGTACACACCTACTGAGGACGATATTCTTCGAAAAATAGAGGTCGGTAATGTGAACATGCCGTTGAACAGTTCCCTGATTACAGGGGCACAAAGTCTCTTTGGGGTAAAAACACAATTGCAATTTGGAAAAACCACGGTCACCGCCGTCTTTTCCGAGCAACGGTCCCAAAACAATACCGTTGTGGCCCAAGGCGGGGGAACCTTGAACGAGTTTGCGCTCACTGCATTGGACTATGATGAGGACAAACACTTTTTCTTGGCACACTACTTTAGGGACAATTATGATGATGCCTTACAAAACTACCCTTTTATCAGAAGTCAAATACAGATTACCCGATTGGAGGTTTGGGTGACCAACCGTAACCAACAGACCTTGAACGTGAGGAACGTGGTGGCCATCCAGGATTTGGGGGAAGCATTGTCGGATAAGACCCGAATAGGGAACAATAATGGAGATCCAGCAGGATTCTTTAACCCAACCGCAATTGCAACGGGACTTCCGCAAAATGCTGCCAACGATTATAACCCCAACCAGATTGGTTCTGGGGCATTGACCCCATCTATCCGGGATATTGCAACAGTGGAAGCCGGGTTCAATGTTCCGGGGTACCAAGTCAACCAAGGTTTTGATTATGCCATTTTGGAAAATGCCCGAAAACTGGAACAGGGACGTGATTACCAATTCGATTCCCAATTGGGGTATATTTCGCTGAATCAACGGTTGAGCAATGATGAGGTGTTGGGAGTTGCTTTCCAGTATACGTATAATGGAGAAGTCTACCAAGTTGGGGAGTTTGCCAATGGCGGCGTGGATGCCACTACGGTTTCTGGGGGTGTTAATCCCATTATTGAGAACAATACCTTGATCCTAAAATTATTGAAGAGTAACATCACCAATGTGGATGATCCCATTTGGGATTTGATGATGAAAAATATTTACTCTACTGGAGCATTTCAGTTGAGCGAAGAGGATTTTAAACTGAACATTCTCTATTCCGATCCCACGCCGAGGAACTATATTACGCCGGTAGATCCCAATGCAGGTTGGCCATCTGGGTTGGAGGACCGTATTTTGATCAATGTCTTCAACTTGGACCGCCTTAATGTCTACAATGATGTGCAACCCGGTGGTGATGGCTTCTTTGATTATGTGCCCGGCATTACCGTAGATCCACAATCCGGGCGAATTATCTTCACCAAGGTGGAACCTTTTGGGGAATATTTGTTCGATGAATTGGGTGGTGGAACCTATGATGTGGAGAACGATCAAGGCTATAATGTCAATCAGCAGCGCTATGTGTTCCGAAACATGTACGCCAAAACCAAGGCCGCTTCTTTGCAAGATGCCGAAAAGAATCGGTTCCAAATAAAAGGACGGTACAAATCCCAAGGAAACAACGGTATTCCAATTGGGGCCTTTAATGTGCCAAGAGGTTCAGTAAGGGTAACGGCGGGTGGCCGTCAACTTCAAGAGGGGATTGATTACACGGTGAACTATCAAGCGGGAACCGTGCAGATTTTGGACCCCAGTTTGCAAGCTTCCAATACGCCCATCAATATTTCGGTGGAAAACAATGCCGTTTTTGGGCAACAGACAAGAAGATTTACGGGAATCAATGTCGAACATAAGTTTAATGAGAATTTTGTGTTGGGTGGAACGCTTCTCAATCTGAATGAGCGACCCCTGACCCAAAAATCCAACTATGGGATAGAACCCGTGAACAATACCATTTTTGGTCTGAACGGAAACTTCAGTACCGAAATTCCGTTTTTGACCCGATTGGCCAACAAATTACCGAACATTGATACCGATGTTCCTTCCAACCTATCTTTGAGGGGTGAAGTGGCATTTTTAAAGCCCAACTCTCCCAAAAATGCCGATTTCCAAGGCGAAACCACAACCTATTTGGATGATTTTGAAGGCGCACAGGCTTTGATAGATATCCGCTCTTCCTTGGGATGGACCTTGGCGAGTCCACCCGTTGAGTTTTTGGAAGATCGAACGGATATTGACGTAGGTTACGAACGGGCAAAAATGGCGTGGTATACCATCGACCCCATTTTTTACACCAATCAAAGACCTTCGGGCTTATCGGATAATGATATTTCATTGAATTCCACCCGAAGGGTGTTCATTGATGAGGTGTTCACCGAGACGGATATCGCCCAAGGGCAGACCCAGGTGCAGAGCACTTTGGATATTGTGTATTATCCCAACCAAAAAGGGCCCTATAACGCCAACCCTAGTTTTGATGCGGAAACCCCAGACGATAAATGGGCAGGAATCATGCGTCCCCTCAGCAGCACCAATTTTGAACAGTCCAACGTGGAATTCGTGCAATTTTGGGTGCTTGATCCTTATGTGGACGGGCAGACCACGAATGCCAATGCCGGAGAGCTTGTATTCAATTTGGGTAACATTTCCGAAGACATTCTACGGGATGGTCGTAAGCAGTATGAAAACGGATTGCCGGCGAGTACCAACACTGAAGTGCCAAGACCTACCATTTGGGGACAGGTTCCCTCTACCCAATCCTTGGTATATGCCTTTGATGCCGATGAGGCCAATAGGACTTTACAGGATGTAGGTTTGGATGGTTTGGACGATGCTGCCGAGCAATCTATTTATAATGGTCCGGCAGAAGACCCTGCTTTGGATAACTACCAATATTATTTGAATAGGGAGGGCAGCATTTTGCAGCGGTATTCGAATTTCAACAACACGGATGGAAACTCGCCCGTTGCCGTGACCAACACCAACCGGGGATCTACCACCTTGCCCGATGTAGAGGATATTGACCGGGATTTGACGATGAACACGGTAAACAGTTATTATGAGTATCGTATCCAGATCAAGCCCAATACCACCATTGATGATAAGTATGTGACGGATATCCGTGAAGGGCAGACCCCCTCATTGCCCAATGGGACCCAACTCAACCGAAGATGGATCCAGTATAAAATTCCGTTAAGTGATTTTACCGATGCAGTGGGTGGCATAACCGATTTCAGGTCCATCAGCTTTATGAGGATGTACCTCACCGGATTCTCGGATGATGTGGTACTGCGATTTGCCACTTTGGATTTGGTTCGGGGCGATTGGCGTACCTATGCCAGATCACTCCAGCCCGATGTGGACAATGATCCTTCGGATGATGGTACCGTAACCGATGTGAATACGGTGAACATTGAAGAGAATTTTGGAAGACAGCCCATACCCTATGTGTTGCCTCCGGGTGTGGTTCGGGAGCAGTTGAACAACAATAACACCATTATCCGCCAGAATGAACAATCCTTGTCCTTTGTGGTGGACAACTTGGAATCTGAGGATTCCCGTGGAGTCTTTAAAAATGTGAACATTGACGTGCGCCAGTATGAACGGATTAAGATGTTCATGCACGCAGAAAAAATTATGAATGGGGATTATTCGGATGATGATACCCCTTTGGTCGGTTTTCTTCGGATAGGGACGGATTTTTCGGAAAACTTCTATCAGATAGAATTGCCGTTACAGTTTACACCTTTCAATGTGACCTCGGCGGATCAGATTTGGCCGGATGTCAACCAAATCGATATTGCTTTGGATGACCTAAACAAAGTAAAATCAAGAGGTATTGCCGAACAGACCCTGAATCAAATCAACTACTACGAAATAGTGGATGGCGAAGTGATTCCCGTTGATGAATTTGCACCAAGGACTTTGGGCAGGATCCGAATTGGAATACGGGGTAACCCTTCCTTGGGAAGTATCCGGGGAATGATGGTGGGGATCAAGAACATTGACGACTTGCCCGCCCGAGGGGAAGTATGGTTCAACGAACTTCGGTTGGCCGGATTGGACAACAACGGGGGATGGGCAGCCATTGCAGCCATGGATGCCAACATGGCCGACTTTGCCAATGTTTCGGCAACTGGAAGCAAGAGCACCTCGGGGTTTGGTTCCATAGACCAAATGCCCAATGAGCGATCTAGGGAGGATGCCGTTTCCTATGATGTGGTCACCAATGTCAACGTAGGACAATTGTTTCCGAAGAAATGGAACCTTCAGTTGCCGTTCAACTACGGAATTTCTGAAACCTTGATCACACCCGAATTTGATCCTGTCTACGATGACCTCAAATTGGAAGATCTTGTAGCCGCAGCGAATACTCCTGAAGAAGCTGAAGAAACAAGGAAAAGGGCAGAGGATTATACCAAGCGTACCAGTATCAACTTAATTGGAGTACGAAAAAATAGAGGGGAGGAAGCTGAAGCCAACTTCTTTGACGTTGAAAACTTTACGTTCAATTACTCCTATAATGAGACCAATCACAGGGATTTTGAAGTTGCGGACCTCCGTGATCAGAATGTGAACACCGGATTTGTCTATAACCATAATTTTAAACCTGCACCCGTTGCGCCTTTTGCCAAGAAGGATTCACTTTTTATGAGCAAATATTGGAAATGGCTGAAGGATTTGAATTTTAATGCGCTGCCCACAAGCCTGTCCCTAAATGCAAACTATATCCGTTCTTTCAATCAACAAAGATTTCGCTCGGTTACAAATGACAATAATGCAGATTTGTTGGAATTGCCTTTGTTGCAACAACGCAATTATCTGTTCAATTGGCAGTATACCTTAAATTATAGTCTCAGTAAATCCCTTCGTTTGAATTTGACGGCGTCCAACAACAATATCGTTCGTAATTATTTTAATGTGGATGATAACCCCGATTCAGGTATCAACGAAGCATTGGATTTATGGGATGGTTTCTTTGATATTGGGGAGCCCAACAGACATGCCCAACAAATGCAGTTGAACTACGAATTGCCGTTCAGTAAGTTTCCGTTCTTGGATTTCATCAATGCCCAATACACCTATACCAGTAATTTTGATTGGCAACGCGGTGGTGATGCCTTGGCAGAAGTGGTTCAAGAGGCGCTTAACGATCCCAATGCCCAAATCAATACCGTGCAAAATGCCAGTACCCACAATTTGACCGCCAATTTGAGCATGCAACGCTTTTACGATTTCTTGGGATTGAAGAAGCGGGATGGCAAGGTCACCGCAACCCAAGCCGCAGTGCGTAGGGATAAAGCGGGCAATCCGGCAAGCGATACGGATGAAAACGCACCCAAAAAGACCAGCAAGGGCTTCAACACCTTGGTAGATGTTCTGACCATGGTGAAACGGGTGAATGTGAATTATAGTGAAAATCGAGGTAAAGTACTCCCGGGATATACCCAATCCATCGGGTTTATCGGAACAGCCCGTCCAAGCTTGGGATTTGTCTTTGGAAGTCAGGCTGATGTACGTTACGAAGCAGCCCGAAACGGTTGGTTGACCACTTTTCCGGAGTTCAATTCGCAATTTATGCAGAATTCAACCAAACAACTGAACATAACAGCCACGGCCCAACCCACTCAGGATATCACCATAGACTTAACGGCAGACCGTCAATTGACCAATAGCTATCAAGAAAACTTTAGGGTGAATGATTTGGGTGGAGGCCAATTGGAGTATGAGACCTTGTTGGGCAATACCTTTGGAAATTTTAGTATTTCCACCTTGATGATCGGAACAGTGTTCAATAAGAGTGATGAGTTTGATTCCGAAACTTTTGAAACCTTCAAACAAAACAGGATCACCATTGCCAATAGATTGGTTTCCGATAGGGGAGAGAGCCCGGGCACCTTGGATGAAGATGGCTTTCCCGAGCGTTATGGAAAAACCCAACAAGAGGTGCTGCTTCCAGCGTTCTTTGCCGCGTACACCGGTCAGGATGTGAATCGGGTAAACTTAGATGCCTTCAGGCAAATTCCCATCCCCAATTGGAACATCAAATACACGGGATTGATGAAGAACAAGTGGTTCAGAAAAAAATTCAAGCGTTTTTCACTGAGCCATGGATATAGAGCAGCCTATAGCATCAACTCCTTCCAGACGAATTTGGAAAAACGGAATACCACCACAGATCCCGAAACAGGGGATGTATTACCGGATAACATCATCAATAATGTGGTATTGACGGACCAGTTCAATCCATTGATGCGTGTGGATTTTGAAATGACCAACTCCTTTAGCTTCTTGGCTGAGGTTCGTACCGATAGGACCCTATCCCTCAGTTTTGATAACAACCTACTCACTGAGATCAATGGTAAGGAATATACACTCGGATTGGGGTACCGCTTCAAGGATGTAAAATTTGTGACCAATATTGGTGGGGAAAAAACTAGATTGAAGGGAGATTTGAACTTAAAGGCCGATCTATCCCTACGGGATAATATCACCATTATACGAAATCTGGATATTGACAACAACCAGATTACATCGGGCCAAAAACTGATGTCCGTCAAGTTTACTGCAGATTATGCCCTGAGCAAAAGCTTGAACGCACTTTTCTTCTACGACCACTCCTTTTCCAAATTTGCGGTCTCCACAGCATTTCCCCAAACCACTATCAATACGGGGTTCACTATACGGTACAACTTCGGAAACTAGTTAAGAAGGGATTTGATTTTTCCCTGATTTAATTGAAAGGTTTGTTTGAATACAACCCGCAATCCGTTACATTTGTCCATCGACGAATTACAAATTTTGACAAATGAACATACCAGCTGAACTTAAGTACACAAAGGACCATGAGTGGGTCAAGATAGATGGCGATATTGCCACAGTAGGAATCACGGATTTTGCCCAGGGAGAGTTGGGTGACATTGTTTATGTAGAGGTGGAAACTTTGGATGAGACCTTGGATAAAGAAGAGGTTTTTGGAACCGTGGAGGCCGTTAAGACCGTTTCCGATCTTTTTTTGCCCCTCAGTGGAGAAATTATCGAGTTCAATGAATCTTTGGAAGATGAACCGGAAAAGGTGAATACCGACCCTTATGGCGAAGGCTGGATGATCAAGATAAAAATGAGCGATGCTTCGGAGGTGGACGATTTAATGAGCGATGAGGATTACAAGGCATTGATAGGTGCTTAAAAAAAATAGTTATACCTTATTATTTATAGGCTGGGTGTTGCTCATAACAATGCTCAGCTTATTTTCTTTTTCCGAGGTGGATTTGGATACCGGAAAACTGGATATTCCCTACGCCGATAAAATGACCCATTTTGTATTTTATACAGTCTTTGCGTTTTTGGGATGTTTTTTTGTAAGGGAACGCACCCGGGGCAATCTGAAAATGGGAAAGACAACTATTTATGTTTTGTTGGGGGCAATTGTCTATGGCATACTTATTGAGGTTTTACAGTATACCATGACCGTTGATCGCATGGCGGAACTGGGCGATGTTTTTGCAAATATTTTGGGAGCATTTGTAGGAATTGGCCTTATTCGATGGCTTTTTTCCAAGGAAAGGCCGTTAAAATGGAAATTTTAATTGCTTATTTAGCGAATTAATAATTAAATTAGCGAACACTAAATTCAAAAAGATGGAACTAAAAAAGAATCCAAAAGCAGATGTAGGAAGAAACAGTTCGCTCTATTTTGTTGTAGGGCTGGCTGCTGTTTTGGCATTGGTGTATGGAGCCATGGAATGGAAAAAATATGACAAGGCAAATGATTATGACATTGCCCTGAACGTTGAGGACCAATTGGACGAAGAAGTGCCAATGACCGAACAAATAAAGACTCCACCGCCACCACCGCCACCTGCTGCGCCTGAGGTAATTGAGGTTGTTGAAGATGAAGAAGAAGTTGAGGAAACCGTAATCGAGTCTACCGAAACCAGCCAAGAAGAAGAGGTTGTTGAAATTGAAGAAGTGGTAGTTGAAGAGGTAGAAGAAGATATTTCAGTTCCATTTGCTGTTATTGAGGATGTACCCGTTTTCCCTGGTTGCGAAGGAGCCAGCGACAAGAAAGCATGTTTCCAGGAAATGATGCAGAAGCACATTCGTAAAAACTTCCAATATCCAGAAATTGCCCAAGAAATGGGCGTTCAAGGTAGGGTGAACGTAATTTTTGTCATCCAAAAAGATGGAAGCATCGGAAACATTAGAATGCGTGGACCAGACAAGAACTTGGAAGCCGAGGCAATGCGTATCATCAAAAAATTGCCTAAAATGACTCCCGGAAAACAAAGAGGTAGAGCTGTAAAAGTACCTTTCAGTATTCCAATTACATTTAAGCTTCAGTAATAAAATACCCAATATTCCTGTCGAGGCGGGAATAGAGAAAGCCCTGATGGAAACGTCAGGGCTTTTTTTCTAGACCAAGGTTTTTCATAACTGTCATAAAACCTTGTATTTGGTTGGAAAAGATACAAGCTGGCGTTATCTTTGCCAGCCAATTATGTTTGTGGATGAAATCTGCCGTAGGTTCCGTTAAAAATACTTCCCTTTCCTTGATTTTTTCCGATTTCAAGGAGATTACAAAGGCCAAGCTGGCAGTCAGTGTTGTTTTTTCATCCATAGCCGGATATTTTCTGGGCGCCTATCAAATTAATGCTGTATCCTTATTGTTGTTGACGTTTGGCGGATATTGTATGGTTGGAGCCTCCAATGCCTTTAATCAAATTATTGAAAAGGACTTGGACGCCTTGATGAACCGCACCAAAAATCGCCCCATTCCTTCAGGCCGTATGTCTGTGAAAACAGCATTGACCATTGCCATAATTTTAACCGTCCTTGGTGTGGTGGCCTTATTTGCCTTGAGTCCAAAGACCGCTATGTTCGGGGCAATTTCCATATTTCTGTATACCAGTGTATACACGCCATTGAAGACGAAAACCCCTTTGGCGGTTTTTGTGGGTGCTTTCCCCGGGGCCATTCCTTTTATGTTGGGATGGGTGGCCGCCACGGATGACTTTGGTATTGAACCCGGAACCCTTTTTATGATTCAGTTTTTTTGGCAATTCCCTCATTTTTGGGCTTTGGGCTGGATGCTGGACGAGGATTACAAGAAGGCAGGTTTTAAAATGTTGCCCACTGGAAAAAAAGATAAAGGCACCATCATGCAGATCATATTGTACACCATTTGGATGATCGTTATCTCCATTATGCCGGTCTTTGGCATTACGGGAAGGTTGAGCCTGTCCGTCACAGCGGCCATATTGGTGTTGTTGGCCGGGCTGGTGATGCTCTTTTTTGCTTTTAGACTATATGAGAAACGGGACAATAGCACCGCAAGACGGTTGATGTTGGCCAGTGTCACCTATATATCATTGATTCAAATAATTTACGTAGTAGATAAATTTATTTAATTGAAATGGATTTAACCCAAGGAACAGCGGAGGAGAAGAATAGAAGGGCAAAGAAAATGATGCTATGGTTTGGCATCGTAAGCCTTATCATGGGGTTTGCCGGTTGGACCAGCGCCTATATTGTGAGCAGCAAACGCGATGACTGGATCAGTGATTTGGAACTGCCTCAGGCCTTTTTTATCAGTACGGCAATCATTATTTTAAGCAGTGTCACCTATTTTGTGGCCAAAAAATTTGTCAGTAGAAATGACCAGAAAATGGGCACCATCTTTTTGTTGGCCACCTTGGTTTTGGGGATATCCTTTATAGTGCTCCAGTTCAATGGGTTTTCCCAAATGCTGGAAAACGGATATTATTTTACCGGCCCCACCAGCAGCATTAAAATGTCCTATGTTTTTTTGATAGCAGCGGTGCACATCGCCCACGTTGTGGCCGGATTGATAACTCTTTTGGTGGTACTGGTGCAGCAACTGCGCGGAAAATATATGCCAGGCGATATGTTGGGGATGGAATTGGGTGCCACGTTTTGGCATTTTTTGGATTTTCTTTGGGTGTATTTAATACTATTTATGTATTTCGTGAAATAAATCTTTGTTCAATCAGTTTTCATTCAACTTTATCTTTTTGAATACGTCAAAAGGTGTAAATTTGTGAAAGTTTTAATAAAACGACCTTTTATATGGATACGACGGTGACTACCGGTACAGAAGACAGCGTTTGGGGAGGGGGAAATAGACCTCTGGGCGCAAGCTATGGAAAAATGATGATGTGGTTTTTTATAGTCTCGGATGCCTTGACCTTTTCTGGGTTTTTGGTGTCTTACGGCTTTTCCCGGTTCAAGTTTATAGAGACTTGGCCCATTGCCGATGAGGTGTTTACCCACGTGCCCTTTTTCCATGGAAACTATCCCATGTACTATGTGGCGTTTATGACCTTTATTCTGATCATGTCCTCCGTGACCATGGTACTTGCCGTGGATGCCGGGCATAAAATGAAACAAAAGAGCGTTATTCTGTATATGTTCCTTACCATTATTGGTGGTGCCATTTTCGTTGGATCACAAGCATGGGAATGGGCAACCTTTATCAAAGGAGATTACGGAGCGGTAGAGACCAAGGGAGGTCGAATTCTCCAGTTTGTCAATGCAGAGACCGGTGAAAGGGTAGCCTTGGCCGATTTTGCCACGACTTTACCTGAAGACCGGGTAAAACATTTGAAGAGCGAAGGGATTTGGTTTGAGCAGGAAGGATACAAAACTTCGTTTTCCTTGAATGAAGTGGTAGAAGGCTTTAAGGCCACTCCAAATATTCTTATCCGTACTGAAACCATCAACGAAGAAGGTGAGAAAACCCTATTGAACAGACAAGAATCCTTGACCAAACTATTGGATGCCACACAAGTGGTGGAAGGCGCAAACCTCATCCACAATGAGTATGGTAGTAGACTCTTTGCAGATTTCTTTTTCTTCATTACTGGATTCCACGGATTCCACGTATTTTCTGGAGTAGTGATCAATGTGATTATCTTTTTCAATGTCATTTTGGGCACCTATGAGCGCAGGGGACATTATGAAATGGTGGAGAAAGTTGGTCTGTACTGGCACTTTGTGGATTTGGTATGGGTATTCGTATTTACATTCTTTTATTTGGTATAAAATATTGATGATATAATGGCACACGATCATAAACTTGAAATTTTTAGAGGACTGCTAAAGTTTAAGTCGAACACCCAAAAGATATGGGGCGTATTGATTTTCCTTACCATTGTAACGGCAATTGAAGTTGCACTAGGTATTACAAAACCACGGGTTTTGACCCACAATTACTTTATTGGGATGAAGCTCCTTAACTGGATTTTCATTATACTAACCTTGGTAAAGGCCTATTACATTGCTTGGGACTTCATGCACTTGAGAGATGAAAAAAGTTCTTTGAGGAGGGCAATTGTCTGGACACCCATTTTCTTGGTCTGTTATTTGATATTCATTTTGCTCTTTGAAGCAGACTACATTTATAACGTCTTCAAGGATGGCTTCATGGCCTGGAACTTCTAGGAAAGTATTAACAAGAATAAAAGACGGTTTTCCAACCGTCTTTTTTTATTTTTGTAAGGTTTAGAATGCTATGAAAAAAACCCTCGTTTTAGTAATTCTGTTCATCTTCCCTTTGGTGGCCTATTTGTTTTTTGCCTCAGGGGTCAACAACTTTGGAAAATTGCCCATTCTAACCGAGAATGTCCCTGATGTTTCCAAAATGGATCCTTCTGCCACTTTAAGGGGAAAGATTACCATATTGGGTTTTTTGGGGAACGATATTGATGGTAAAAAGGGCAATGCCTTCAATCTAAACCAAAAAATCTACAAACGGTTTAGTGAGTTCCATGATTTTCAAATGCTGATGGTGGTGCAAGAAGGAAATGAGAACAAAGTGGAAGCCTTGAAAGAAGAACTCGATGATCTATCCAATAGCAACAAATGGAATTTTGTCTATGGAAATAAAAATCAAATAGAATCCTTTTTCAAAGGGTTGAATACAGATTTAGATCTGGATGGCAATTTTTCCACCCCCTATGTTTTTATTATTGATAAGGACGGAAACCTAAGGGGAAGAAAGGATGATGAAGATGAAGGGACCAAATATGGGTTCAACACGGCATCCGTAGCAGAACTGAACAATAAAATGGAGGACGATGTCAAAATAATTTTGGCAGAATATCGCCTCGCCTTAAAAAAGAACAATGCCGACAGGAGCAAATAACAAGAAAAAAGGCACCTATATTTGGGTGTCAGCCATCATTCTGATTTTCGGGATTTTTGCAGTCTATGAAATAACCAAAAGGGTCAAGAGCGGAACCGTTGTGGAGAATGACCGCATGAGCGTTGGCGCACAACAACAAAGCGTAGGTTTTGTGGTAAACCAGGGGCAAAAGCGAAAAGTGCCCGCTTTCTCATTTTTGAACCAGGACAGCACCTTGGTCACCAATGAGGATTACCTTGGAAAAGTATATGTAGTTGAGTTCTTCTTTACCACCTGCCCCACCATTTGCCCCATTATGACGCAGAATTTGGTGGAGCTACAGGAGACGTTTAAGGATAATGAGGATTTTGGTGTGGCATCCTTTACCATCAACCCCAGATATGATACCCCATCGGTGCTTAAAAAATATGCGGAAAAATACGGCATTACCGATAAGGATTGGCATTTAATGACGGGCGATCAGGACAAAATATATCGTTTGGCGCAAGAGGGCTTCTATATCTTTGCCCAAGAAGATGAGAGTGCCCCAGGAGGCTTTGAACACTCGGGAATGTTCGCTCTGATCGATAAAAATGGGTATATTCGTTCCCGTGAAGATGAGCATGGCAACCCATTGATTTACTACCGGGGAACCATAACCGAAAAACAAGGGGTAAACGCTGATGGCGAGGCGCAGCAGATAACCATACTAAAAGAGGACATTAAGAAATTACTGGCGGAATAATGGAAGAAGCTTCTATTAGAGAGAAGAAATTTAATAAGTGGATCACGGCCATATCCGTGGCAATCCCTTTGGTTGTGGCATTGTTGTTTGCCTACAAAATACCCAATACAGAACCTTTGAGCTTTTTACCGCCCATTTATGCAACAATAAACGGTATCACGGCCATTTTGTTGGTGGTTGCTGTCATTGCCATCAAGAATGGCAGAAGGGCGTTGCACCAAAAGTTGATGACCACCTGTATTTTTTTATCGGCCTTGTTCTTGGTCATGTATGTGGCATATCACATGACTTCCGAAACCACCCTATATGGAGGTGAGGGAAATATAAAGTATGTCTATTACTTTATTTTGATGACCCATATCGTACTTTCCATATCGGTAATTCCATTGGTCTTGATTACCTATTCAAAAGTGTATCTTGATGATTTTGAAAGCCATAGAATGTGGGCCAAGTACACCTTTCCCATATGGCTGTACGTGGCGGTGACCGGGGTCATCGTTTACGTTATGATTTCACCCTATTATTAATAGGATAACCTATGAAAACTAAACTTTTCTGGATAGTTGTATTGCTCTTGGTTTTTCCGTTTACCATGGAAGCCCAATGTGCCATGTGCCGGGCAGTAGTGGAAAGTGAGGCAGACGGAAGTACCGCGGAAGGTATCAACAATGGTATTGTGTACCTTATGGCCATACCCTATGTCTTGGTGGGAGGCCTATTCTATTTTATTTATCGTAGGATGCGCGGGTAAAATTTTGAGGAAAATTTCTTTCCCAAAAGTGTAACAAATTGGATGTAGTGCAGTCCTATATGTGTACGAAAGCGTACTTCATCAATCAAAAAATCAACCTATGTTCGATATTGAACGATGGCAAGAAATATTTGATACCATCCGCAAGAACAAACTACGCACTTTTTTGACCGGACTATCCGTTGCCTCCGGAATATTCATTCTCGTTATTTTATTGGGCTTTGGCCAAGGTATGCGAAACGGTATTGAGCAGGAATTTAAACAAGACGCCTCTACCAGTGTCTGGGTGTGGCCCGGTGTTACCTCAAAGGAATATAAAGGACTCAATCCCGGCAGACGGATTCAGTTGGCGAACGAGAACTTTGAAAAGGCCAGTGCCATGTTCAATAAAACCATAGAATATGAATCCGCACGAATATATGTTGGGGGAGTTAGTGTAAACTATGGTAAAGAGGCCTTGATTTATGGGGTTCAGGGCGTGGGCCCGGACTTTCAGTTTATTGACAATGCCTCTATGGTAGAAGGCCGATTTATCAACTATCAAGATGAGGTGTCCACAGGAAAAGTGGCCATTATCGGAAATAAGATCAAAAAGGATGTTTTTAATGAGGTGGATTCCCCCATTGGGGAGTTTATCGATATTTCTGGGATTCCCTTTAAGATCATTGGGGTGTTCAAGGAAATGGAAGAACGGGAAGAGGAACGCATTTACATTCCCATTACAACGGCCCAACGCGTCTTCAATGGAGGGGACCGCATCAATAATATGTCCTACACGCTTCCACCCGTAGAAAATTTTGATGAGGCCGTGGCACAGTCCATCACCTTCAAGAATAATCTTAGGGAATATTTGCAACAGGCACATACCATCGCTCCAGATGATACAGGAGCCATAGAGGTTTGGAGTGCCTTGGAAGAGGCCAAACGCTATTACGGGCTGACCAACAATATTAAATTGTTTTTCTGGTTTGTGGGCATTTGCACCATTATTGCCGGAGTGGTGGGAGTGAGCAATATTATGCTGATCGTGGTCAAAGAACGCACCAGGGAAATAGGGATCAGAAAGGCATTGGGGGCCAAACCGTGGTCCATTATTGCCATGATTTTGCACGAGTCCATTTTTGTGACCGCCATTTCCGGTTTTACGGGACTCATTTTCAGTATGGCTTTATTGGAATTGGTGGGCCCCCATATAGAGGTGGATTATGTGTTGAACCCGTCCGTGAACTTTAATGTGGCCTTTTCAACGGTATTGGTCTTGATCTTGGCAGGAACCTTGGCCGGATTTGTGCCTGCGTGGAGAGCCGCCAAAGTGCAGGTCATTGAGTCATTACGTGATGAATAAGAAAAAGAAAAGGGGATACCATGTTCAATAGAGATAGATGGCGGGAAATTTTGGAAGTGCTCACCAGCAATGTGTGGCGTACCATATTCACGGCTTTTGGGGTATGTTGGGGCATCTTTATCCTGATTGTTCTGTTAGCAGCGGGAAAAGGTTTGGAAAACGGTATAAAACAGGATTTTGGCGACATTGCCACCAACACCATGTTCATGTGGACAAGGGCCACCACCAAACCCTATGAAGGACTGCCCAAGGGCAGAAGCTTTGAATTCAAGATCAGCGATGTGCAGGCCATACAGGATAACGTTCCCAATATGAGGTATATCTCGCCCAGAAACCAATTGGGGGGATTTCGGGGAACAAACAATGTGGTTCGCGGTATTCGTACAGGGGCATATAATGTGTATGGGGATTATCCGGAAATTATCAATCAGGATCCCATGACGGTCACATCCGGCCGATTTTTGAATTTCAACGACATTCAGGATAAGCGAAAAGTGGCCATCATTGGCCAAGGGGTCAAAAATGACCTTTATGATAAGGATGAAGAAGTTTTGGGAACCTATATTAAGATTCAAGGGGTCAATTTCATGGTCATAGGGACCTATAAAAAGAACGATAGTGGAGGAGGGGAAGAAGGACAAAAGGAAATTTTTGTGCCCTTCACAGCATTTTCCCAAGCGTTCAATAGAGGTGAGAATGTTGGGTGGATGGCGATCACGGCCAAAGACGGAAGCTCCATCTCCCAACTAAAGGACAAGATCATTAAAGTGATGAAGGAAAGGCACAAGGTGCATCCCGAGGACACACGAGCCATAGGCTATTTTGACCTGTATGAGCAGTACAATCGAGTGGAAAGTCTTTTTGGGGCCCTGAAAGGAGTGGCCTACATTGTGGGAATCATGGTATTGCTCTCGGGAATCATTGGGGTCAGTAACATCATGCTCATTGTGGTCAAGGAACGTACCAAGGAAATTGGCATACGCAGGGCCTTGGGTGAACAGCCATGGTCCATCAAAAAACAGATACTTATGGAATCCATTTTTTTGACGATCATTTCCGGGATGGTGGGGATTATTTTCGGTTCCTTGGTGATATATGGAATCAACTCCTTATTGGACAGTGTGGGGCCTGTGGATATGTTCATGAACCCCAGCGTAAGTGTGGGAGTGGTGAGCGGGGCATTGCTCATTCTGATGATATCCGGGCTTTTGGCAGGATTTATCCCGGCCCAGAGCGCCATCAGGGTCCGTCCCATTGAAGCATTACGAACAGAATAAAATCAATCAATCAAAATTATATAGACAAACATGAAAAAATCAGTAACCATCATAATCCTGTTGCTCATAGTCATCGTATTCGGGGGCTCCATGTACTATTTGTACTCAAAAAATGCTGAGGACCCCGTGGTATATGAAACCGAGAAGCCTTCCAAACAAACCATTGTGAAAAAAGCAGTGGCTACGGGGAGCATCCTTCCTTTGGAAGAAGTATTGATCAAGCCCAACATTTCGGGTGTGATTGAGGAAATCTTTGTTGAGGGTGGCGATTATGTGAAATCCGGTGACCTTTTGGCCAAAATAAAAGTGGTGCCCAACCTATCCGCATTGAACGATGCCAAAAATGCCATTGATGAGGCCAAGATCAATCTGGATGATCAAAAAAGAAATTATGAGCGCCAATTGACGCTTTTCAGTAAGGGTGTGGTTTCCAAAACCGATTTGGAACGGGCGCAAGTCACCTACGATCAGGCAAAACAGGCTTATGGCGCAGCCAATAAACGGTATGATATTGTCCAGACAGGGACCACAAGCGGTTTGAGCAATGCCGCCAATACCATGATCAGGGCCACCGTGAGCGGAATGGTCTTGGAAGTGCCTGTTGAGGTGGGAAACCAAGTTATTGAAGCCAATAATTTTAACGAAGGAACCACTATTGCCGCCATTGCCGATGTGGATAAAATGATCTTTGAGGGCAAGGTGGACGAATCCGAAGTGGGGAAAATAAAGGAAGATCTACCTTTGGAAATTACGGTGGGTGCCATTGAGAACAAAGTCTTTGATGCCGTTTTGGATTATATCGCTCCAAAGGGAAAAGAAGAGAATGGAGCTATCCAGTTTGAGATAAAAGGAACACTTACCAAGCACGATACTACCTTCATTAGAGCGGGCCTCAGTGCCAATGCCTCCATTATTTTGGCTCGGGCCGATAGCGTTTTGGCCGTAAAAGAAGCCTTGATCCAATTTGATGATGACACCAAAGACCCTTTTGTGGAGGTGGAAACTTCCGATCAGAAGTTTGAGCGCAGGGACGTGGAACTTGGCGTTAGCGATGGCATTTACGTTGAGGTTAAATCAGGTGTAAACCCAGACGATAAGGTGAAAGTCTGGAACGCCATTGAAGAAGAACCTGCCAATTAGTAATCATTTAACAAAAAATTTCAACAATATCTTGTAACATTTTAACAACTTGTATGTCTTACATGCAGAAGTTAAATATTGGATAGCTAATAGTACCAACCATGATAGAAATCAAAGATCTTCACAAATCCTATAAAATGGGAAGCAATTCCCTCCATGTTTTAAAAGGGATAAACTTTACAGTAGAAGATGGAGAACTTGTGGCCATAATGGGATCTTCGGGATCGGGAAAATCAACCTTGTTGAACATATTGGGAATGTTGGACGGAGCAGATTCAGGAGAATATACCTTGGATGGTGTACCGATCAAGAACTTGAGTGAGACCAAAGCGGCCGAGTATAGAAACAAATTTTTGGGCTTTGTCTTCCAATCCTTTAACCTGATCAATTACAAGAGTGCCCTGGAGAACGTCGCGCTTCCACTATACTATCAAAAAGTACCCCGCAAAGAACGCCAGGAGAAGGCCATGCAATATTTGGATAGGGTAGGCCTTAAACCTTGGGCCAACCATTTGCCCAGCGAATTGTCCGGAGGGCAAAAGCAGCGGGTGGCCATTGCGCGTGCCATGGCCGCGGAACCCAAAGTGCTCTTGGCGGATGAACCTACAGGGGCTTTGGACAGTACAACATCGTATGAGGTCATGGATTTGATCCAAAAAATCAATGATGATGGCAATACGATCTTGGTAGTGACCCACGAAGAGGACATTGCCCACATGTGCAAACGTATTGTGCACCTGAAGGACGGTATTATTGTGGAGGACAAGAAAATAGAACAAGTAAGGGCAGGACAGTATGTTTGATCGGGACATTTGGCAGGAAATTTTCCACAGCATCAAGAACAATAAACTGCGTACCTTTTTAACAGGGTTCTCAGTGGCCTGGGCCATCTTTATCTTGGTGATGTTGTTGGGCTCGGTAAATGGCATGAAGAATGGATTTACCGGACAATTTGCCGATGATGCCAATAATTCCATCATTATCCGTACAGGATCCACCTCTATAGCCTATGCCGGTTTTGAGGCTGATCGGAGGATTCAGCTTCGTAACGATGATGTTGAATATATAAGCAAAAGCTTTCCAAAAGATGTGGAATACATCACCCCAATAATGAACAAGGGGGCTTCCACACGATACAAATCCGAAACTGGGAGCTACACTATCCGGGCAGTCAATCCAGAACATCTTTTTATTGACAAGACCAAAATTACCGAGGGCAGGTATATAAACGATAACGATCTGTACAAAAGTGCCAAGGTGGCCGTAATAGGTAAAAGAATAGTAGAGGATCTTTATAAAAAAGATTCAGCTTTGGGCAGTTTTTTAGAGGTCAATGGGCTGCCTTTTAAGGTGGTGGGCATTTTTGAGGAAGATGGTAGGGACGACAATGCCGAAAGGACCATTTTTGCACCCATCACCACCATGCAACGGATTTATGGACAAACCGATGAAGTCAATCAAATTTCATTGACCTATAATCCCAATTTTGACTTGACAGAGGCCTTAAATTTTTCGGAACGGATAGAAAACCTGCTCAAAAGAAGGCATAAAGTGGCCCCTGACGACCAAGCGGCAGTCCGCGTGTTCAATTACGCACAGTTCTTTTCGGATATTTCCAATTTTACATCGGGAATGGGCATGATGAGCATTATTGTAGGCGCATTGATCCTGTTGGCCGGAGTGGTGGGTATCGGTAACATCATGGTATTTATCATCAAGGAACGGACCAAAGAGATAGGTGTGCGGAAGGCCTTGGGAGCCAAGCCGTGGCAAATCATAAAACTGGTATTGTTGGAATCCGTGTTTACCACTGTTTTGGCCGGTTTTTTGGGAATGTTGTTCGCCTCCTTGATATTGGCGGCCATCGGCCCAAATATTGATACGCCGGCATTTTCCAATCCATCAGTAAGTATCTCAACCGTGCTTACGGCAACCATTATTTTGGTGGTGTCCGGGGTTTTGGCGGGGCTGATACCCTCAATAAAGGCAGCGAACGTAAAACCAATAGTAGCATTAAGCGATAAATAGCATGTGGTTATTTGACAGAGACTTATGGAGTGAAGTGTTCAATACCCTGGGCAAAAATGTTTTTCGGACCATTTTGACCATGTTGGGGGTTGTCATTGCCATGATTATATTGATTTTGTTGCTGGGAAGTTCCAATGGCATGTCCAATATGTTCCAAAATGTATTTGCAGGAACGGCCTCCAATAGTCTTTTTGTATGGAGCCAAAGCACCTCAGAACCCTACAAAGGTTTTGAAAGGGGTAGAAGAATCCAATTCCATTTGGAAGATGCGGAGATCATCAAAGAACAGATTCCCGAGATTGAGGTATTGGCCCCACGGATAGAATTGGGATCCCATCAAGGTATTACAACCGTTTATAGGAACGGGCAAACCAGTGGTTCATCGGTATATGGGGATTACCCCGTTATTGATGAGGTCACCAAAAAGAAGTTGGTGGAAGGTCGATTTTTGAACCATACCGATATTGAGGCCTCAAAAAAGGTCTGCGTTATTGGTGAGGAAACCTATGAACTCCTCTTTGACAAAGGAGAAAATGCCATTGGCTCGGATGTTCGTATCAATGGAGTTTTCTTTACGGTGGTTGGGATTTATAGACCCAATGACAATGTCAATATCGATGGGGAAAATGCAGTTTTTATTCCCTTTACCACCTTTCAAAAGGCATTTGGTTCCGGTGACCGATTGGGATGGATGGCCATTGCTGTAAAAGAGGGTGTTAAAGTGCCCGTAGTGGAGCAAAAAATCAAAAAATTATTGAAGACCAAATACGATATCCATCCGGATGATGATAGGGCCATCGGCAGTTTTGATATGTCGGAAATATTTAACAATGTGACCACCTTCACCTCAGTGTTGAAAGGAGTCTCATTCTTTATCGGCTTTTTCACATTGATGGCCGGGGTTATTGCCATCAGTAACATCCTATTGATCACCGTTAAGGAGCGCACCAAGGAAATTGGGGTGCGCAGGGCATTGGGTGCCACACCCAAGATTGTACGCCGACAGATTATTTTGGAATCCATTGTAATTACCGTTTTTGCCGGGCTGATTGGTTTTACCATAGCCATTGGCTTTTTGGCGATGATCAATGGCTTTTTGGGAGAGGAAGGCAAGGAAAATGTGCCCTTATTGAATCCAATGATCAGCATTCCACAATTTTTGGTGTCTTTCATCTTAATGGTGGGACTGAGTGTGTTAATTGGATTGATACCGGCAAATAGGGCAGTTCGTATACGTCCCATAGAAGCGTTGAGAGAAGAATAAATGATAAATAAACAACAATCAAAATTTAAATAATGAACAAGTACGTAAAATATGGCCTGATAACAATTGGAGTCGTTGTGTTGTTGGCCGCAGTGGTATACTTTTTAAAGAAGAACAGTACTCCACTTAAACTTTACGAAACCGAAACCGTTGAAAAAAAGGACATTACCAATAAAGTAGTGGTAACGGGCAAAGTAATTCCAGAGGAAGAAATAGAGATCAAACCTCAAATTTCGGGAATCATCGAGAAAATTTATTTGGAAGAAGGAGCCGATGTCAATGCAGGGGACTTAATAGCGGTCATTAAAGTAGTGCCCAATGAGCAGTCCCTGAACCAAGCAGCAGGAAGGGTTCGAAATGCAGAATTGGCCCTGAACAACACCAAAATTGAGTACGACAGAAACAAAGCTTTGTTTGATAAGGGAGTCATTTCAAGTCAAGACTTCAATAATTTAAAGCTTACCTATGATCAAGCCGTACAAGAATTGGAGAATGCCCGAGCAGATTACCAAATCATTCGCAAAGGTTCCGCAGGTGGGTCTTCCAGTGCAAACACCAATATCAGGGCCACGGTAAGTGGAACCCTATTGGAGATTCCCGTTGAGGAAGGAGATCAGGTAATTCAGAGTAACAACTTCAATGACGGTACCACCATTGCCACCATTGCGGATATGAACAAAATGATCTTTGAAGGTGAAGTGGATGAAGCAGAGGTAGGTAAGCTGAAAATTGGGATGCCCTTGGTCATCAGCATGGGTGCATTGGATAAGGTGACGTTTCCGGCCAAATTAAAATTCATTGCGCCCAAAGGTGTTGAAGAAGAAGGCGCAGTGCAGTTTAAAATTGAAGGAGACCTTGTAGTAAACGATAGTACCAATGTGAGAGCCGGATATAGCGCCAATGCCTCCATAGTCCTTGAAGAAAAGCAAGATGTCCTGTCCATCAAAGAAGCCCTTTTACAATTTGACAAGGATAGCGATGAACCCTATGTTGAGGTACAAGTGGGTGAGAATGAGTTTGAAAAAAGAGATGTTGAGCTGGGGATCAGTGACGGTATTGATGTGGAGATTCTTTCCGGTTTGGATGAAGATGACAAGATCAAGGTGTGGAACAGGCTCGAGAAGAAAAGTGAAGGAGATTCCAATAGCTAATGAACCAATCAGTAACTGAAATCAAAAAACGACAAATCAAGAAACGAATGAAAAGTAGTATAACGACCTTACTATTGCTGTTCACCATAGTTCTTTCCCATGCGCAAATGCGCAAATGGACCCTACAGGAATGTGTGGAATATGCAGTGGAGAACAATTTGACCATAGAACAATACGAACTGGATTTGGAAAATGCCAAGATTGACAAATCGGATGCTTTGGGGAATCTATTGCCTGGCCTTAATGGAAACTCAAGCGTATCGAGCAATACAGGTTTCTCCATTAATCCAACGAACAACTTGCCTACAAACCAAACGGCCTTAAACGTTAACATGGGACTTAGTTCCAACGTAACCCTGTTTGATGGTTTGCGGAATATTCATCAGATAAATCGGGCCAAGATCAATGCCATTGCCAATCAATATCGTTTGGACGATTTAAAGGATGACATCCGATTGAGTGTGGCCAATGCCTATTTGCAGGTGCTTTCCAATAAAGAACAGCTGAAAACATTTAGGGCGCAATATGCGGTCACGGAACAAGATCTGAAACGGACCAAGGAATTGGTGGAATCCGGAGTGGTGCCACGGGGAGATCTATTGGAAATCGAGGCCACGGCCGCCACTCAGCAACAACAGATTGTAAATGGTGAGGGAATGGTGTTGATATCCAGAGTGAACCTGGCACAATTGCTGCAGATCACCGATTATGAGAATTTTGACATCGCTGAAGAGGAGTTTCTGATTCCACCTTCTGATATCTTGGACAACTCCGCAAAGGTGATTTTTGACAAGGCATTGAGCTTCAGAAACGACATCAAATTTTCGGAATCCAACGTGGAATTGGCCAAAGAAGACCTGAAAATTGCGAGGGGAGCCTATTATCCTACCGTTTCCGCATTTTTTCAATATGGAACACGGTATTCAGATGTAACCCAGATCCCTGGTGGAAATGGAGTTCCATATACGCCTAATTTCACTGACCAACTTTGGATATTTGATGGTATCTCCTATGGAGCACAATTGAATATCCCCATTTTTAACGGATGGAGCACAAGGAACAATGTAAAGCGTTCCCAAATCAGTTTGGAGAGGGCCAAATTGCAATTTGAGCAGACCAAACTGGATTTGGAGACCAACATTCAACAAGCCTATGTGGATGTGAGTACCTTCGAAAAAGCCTATGAAGCTGCAGAAAAAACATTGGAAGCACGGAGATTGGCCTACGAATACGCCAAGGAACGCTATGATGTTGGTTTAATGAATGCCTTTGATTTTAGTCAGGCACAAGCCAGGGTAGACAATGCGCAGGCCGATGTGATCCGTACCAAGTACGATTACATTTTCCGTTTAAAGATATTGGAGTTCTACTTTGGACTTCCTATTTCCTTAAACTAGTATCTTTGTGCCCGCCATGGCCATATTACTCAATTTAGAAACAGCAACGACCAATTGTTCGGTAAGCATTTCCAAAGGAAATGAGGTGATTTCCCTGAAAGAAAACAATGCGATGAGCTATTCGCATTCGGAACAATTGCACCTATTTATCAAAGAAGCCTTGCAGGAGGCTTCTTTGTCATTTTCAGACTTGAATGCAGTGGCAATCAGTAAAGGACCAGGCTCGTATACCGGATTACGGATAGGAGTTTCCGCTGCCAAGGGCTTATGTTTTTCGTTAGATCTGCCTTTGATTTCTGTTCCAACTTTGGAAAGTATGGCCCATCAGGTACAATTGGGTGAGGGAGAGTTGGTCATCCCTGTTTTGGATGCCCGGCGTATGGAGGTCTATTCCGCAGTGTTTGATCATCAGTATCAAGAAATCAGGGAAACCCGTGCAGAGGTCATTGACGAGAATTCCTTTGCGGATTACGTTTCTGAATATAACGTATATGTGGTGGGCAGTGGAGCCGAAAAGTGCAAAGAGATTTTGGGGTTTCCCTATTTTCATTTTGATGCTTCCATAGTGCCATCAGCAAAAGAAATGGCCCCAATTGCCTTTGAAAAGTACAAAAAGGGCCAGTTTGAGAATGTAGCGTATTTTGAACCTTATTATTTAAAGGATTTCGTCATTCAGTCCAAAAAGAAAGTTTAATCGGTTGGAGCTTGATGCATGACCCGTTGTGGGAATGGAATCTCAATTCCTGCAGCATCAAAACGCAATTTTGACTGTTCGATCACATAAAAATGCGCTGGCCAGAATACTTCGTTGGTGGCCCAAAAACGTAAAGTCAAGTTTACGGAACTATCGCCCAATGCGCCCACATAAACCTCTGGAGCCGGCTCTGTAAGGATGTCTGGATTATCCGCACATATCTGTAATAGAATATCTTTAGCTTCCTTAATGTTTGAACCATAGCCAATACCCACATCAAATTTATCCCGCCGAATATTTTCCATGTTGTAGTTGACAATGTTGCCGTTGGACAACTGACCGTTGGGAATAATGGCCACTTGATTGCCAAAAGTGTTCAATTTGGTGTTGAAGATGGAAATTTCCTTAACGGTTCCGTCCACACCTTGGGCAGATATCCAATCCCCAACCTTAAAAGGTTTAAAAATGAGGATAAGCACCCCTCCCGCAAAATTGGCCAAAGAACCCTGTAGGGCCAAACCAATGGCCAAACCAGCAGCACCCACAATGGCAACCAAGGATGAGGTTTTTACCCCAAGCTGGGTCACTACAAGCACAAAGAGTACCACTTTTAGAGCTATACTGAAAAAGCTCTGCAAAAAGGTTTCCAAGGTTTCATCATAATCTTTTTTCTCAAAAAAGCGTTTTATGAGCTTATTGATAAACCGTATGATCCATAGACCAAGGAAAAAAATGACAATGGCCAGAACAAGATTGGGTAAAACCCCTATGGCCCATTCAACACCTTTATCGATATACTCTTGGTAATTTTTTATTTCTTCCATAAAAATGTAATGTTTTGTGGTAACTTAAATGAAAATCCTTTAATAGTCAAGAATGCCCTTTTTAAACAAATGTTAACCTTTTAGTTGAAGGATTGGATTTGTTGTAAGACTTCTTTGGAAGTGGTCACGGGCAATTTGCAGGTCCCCTCAATACAGACATAGGCATAGGTTTCCCCATCCACATATCTATTTTCCAATAGTTCAAGGTTGCCCTCTTGCTTGGACCCGACCAAAATGCTGTTGGGCAAATACGTCTTGGCTACTTCTTTGCCCAGGGATTTGTAGTTTTCGCCCACCAAGGCTATTTCATAAAAATTTTGGTTTTCGTACAAAACCACGTGCAACCAATTGGCAAAACCTTGGGCACTCCGGTCAAAGTCCTTTTGTACATTGATGACCATCTGTTTGGCAATGTCGCCATACCCTTCTTTTGGATATAGTTTATGGAATTTGAGCAGATTTTTGGCCATGATGGAATTGGAGGCCGAGATAACATTATCACTGGTTTCAATACTTCTACGGATCAAGGAATGGTCCTCGTCCGAAGTAAAGAAGAACATCCCCGACTCCTTATCCATAAAATGCACCTTGGAATAGTCCAGCAGTTTTTTGGAATGATCGAGCCATTTTTCATCAAAAGTGACTTCGTAAAGGGCCAAATATGCCTCAATCACAGCCGCATAATCTTCCAAAAAGGCATTGATGCTGCTTTTCCCTTCTTTATGGTTCCTGAAGAGCGAATGGTCATCTTTGATCATTTCCGCTTCAATAAACCGTGCATTTTTCAGCGCCATGTCCAAATATTCGTCTTTGCCCAAATAGCGATAGGCATCCACAAGCCCTTTTAACATCAATCCGTTCCAAGAGGTGAGTATTTTATCATCCAATCGGGGTTTGGAACGTTTGGCCCGTTCTGCTTTTAAGATGCTCAGGGCATTTTCCATTTTGGATTTCAATTCGGAAACCGAAATATTGAATTTTTCAGCAATTTCTTCATCAGATTTGTCCTTGATCAAGACATAATTTCCGTCTTCCCATAAACCATAGGAATTGATGTTGAAATACGCTTGGAAGAGATCATAGTCACCTCCCAGCAATTGGGTCAGTTCTTCTTTGGTCCAGACATAATAGGCCCCTTCTTCCAATTCGCCCTGCTCGTTAAGGCTATCGGCATCCAATGAGGAATAAAAGCCCCCATTTTCATCCCAAAGTTCTTCCTGCACAAATGCAATGGTCTCATCAACCACTTCCTTGTACATCTCATTTTTGGTCACTGCATAGGCTTTGGCGTACAAACTCGTCAATTGTCCGTTGTCATAGAGCATTTTTTCAAAATGGGGCACATGCCAGGTGGTGTCCACCGCATATCTTGAAAATCCTCCACCCACATGATCATAAACACCTCCATAGGCCATTCTTCTAAGGGTGGTGTTCACCTGTTCCATGAGTTCCGGTTTGTCGTTCATGGTGGCGTAGTGCAACAGAAAATCCCAATTGTTGGGCATCATAAATTTTGGAGCACGTTTGTATCCGCCCAAGAAAGAGTCAAAATGCAGGGACCAATTGGCAACTGCTGCGTCCAGTTGATCCAGATTGTATACATCCGAATCTGCGGAATTTTCAACCAGATTGATGGCATGGATGCCCTTGGCCAGGTCGGCGGCATATTGGGTGACCCTTGATCGGTCATTTTTGTAGAGTTCGGTCAATTGCTGAAGGGATTTCACCCAATTCTCTTTGGGAACATAGGTGGCGCCCCAAAACGGTCTTCCATCGGGCAGCGCCACAATGTTGAGGGGCCAACCGCCGTTGCCGGACATCATTTGGATGGCGTCCATGTAGATTTGGTCCACATCGGGTCGTTCCTCCCGATCTATTTTGATGTTGATAAAGTTCTCGTTCATCATTTGGGCCACTTCCTCATCCTCAAAACATTCCTTTTCCATGACATGGCACCAATGGCAGGCGGCATAACCGATGCTTATGAGCAAAGGTTTGTCCTCTTTTTGGGCACGTTCCAAGACTTCGGGATGCCATGCTTCCCAGTTTACGGGATTATGGGCATGTTGTAAAAGATATGGACTGGTCTCGTTGATGAGGGCGTTGGTATGTTTGTGGGTCACGTTGTCGGATTTTTGCTTACAACCAAAAAAGAAAAGGGGCAAAACCAATATAATTATGATTCTTTTCAGCATAGATTTTTTTTGAACATAAAAAAAGCGCCCATTACGGGCGCTATCTTGTACATTGCCCTTGGGTTATTGCACCTCAAAGGTAATTTTGACATTGACTCTGTAGTTGTCAATTTTTCCGTCCGTTACCGTAGCACTTTGCTCGTTGATGTAGACGGAACGAATATTCTTCACCGATTTAGTCGCTTGGGCCAATGCATTTTTGGTTGCATCTTCCCAGCTTTTATCGGAATTTGCTAATACTTCAATTACTTTTAAAACTGCCATGGTAGTGATTTTTAAATTTATTCAATTTAACAAAAATTGACCACAATAGTGATAAGAAAGACTTAAAAATCAGCCATTGAGCGCAACAACTTCCCGGATTTTGTCACCCATCATATTCTTCAGCATGGTCTCAATACCATTTTTGAGGGTAAAGGTGGAAGAAGGGCAACCGCTACAGGCACCCTGAAGGATAACACTTACCGTTCGGCTTTCTTCTTCATAGGATTGGAACATGATGTTTCCACCATCACTGGCCACAGCCGGTTTTACGTATTCCTCCAGAATATCGATGATCTGTTGTGAAGTGTCATCATACTGGGTTTGGGCAGCACCTTTACCGGTGCTTTCTTTGGTTTTTTCTATGGCCTCAGCAGAAATGACTTCCTTGCCATCGCCCAAAAAATCCCGGATAAACTCACGCAGTTGCATGGTGATTTCCTCCCAATCGGCAACTTCGTATTTTGAGACGGAAACATAATTCTCATCAAAAAACACCTCTTTTACAAAAGGAAACTGAAATAGCTCCTGGGCCAAGGGGGAATCTTTGGCCTCATCAATGTTTTTGAACTCGAACGTGGTGGGCACAATGCGCTTGTTGCAGACAAATTTCATGGCTGCGGGGTTGGGGGTTACCTCGGCATATACCGTAATGGGTTCCTTTTTCTGGCTCAGTTCCTCATGGACCACTGGCTCTCCGGCATTGAGGTATTCCACCAATTGCTGGGCCACTTCATCCTTTACATCATCCCACTCCACAATATCATAACGCTCCAACGCAATGAAGTTTCCTGAGATATAAACCGTCTTTATAAACGGAAGGTAGAACAGTTGTTGGGCCAACGGTGAATTTTTGGCCTCATCTATATTTTTATACTCATAATTGCCCTTTACCAAAAAGTGGTTGGCCTCCAGTTTTATGATCTTTGGGTTGTTGGTGGCAATTATGGTGATGTTGTATTCTTTCATGGCGAATCTTTCCTGCAAAAATACCAATAGTTAGCTTGCGTTGCAAAATAATATAATAATGTGTCCCATGAACCGTTATTTAAGTGTTTAATTATATTCAAACCTCAATTTTAGCCCAAAATCGTCACATGAGACGTTACCTAACCTCAATCGTCATCACCCTGTTTTTTGGGCTAGCAGCCAAAGCTCAAGAAGGTATCCCGGTTTATTTTGATTATTTGGCGGACAACTACTATTTGGTCTACCCTTCCATGGCAGGAATTGCCGAGGGAACCAAAATACGCCTTACCGCACGAAAACAGTGGTTCAATGTGGACGAGGCTCCCAGTTTGCAAACATTCAATATTAATTCCAGAGTGGGGTCGCGTAGCGGTGTCGGGGGGATTATTTTCAACGATGCCAACGGCTACCATTCCCAAACGGGGTTTAAGGCCACCTATGCCCACCATTTGCAATTAGCAGGGGATTTTAGGACCCTGAACCAGTTGTCCTTTGGATTGAGTGCCGGGGTAATATTGAGCAGTTTGGATGAAACCGAGTTTCAATCGGTAATACCCGATCCCGTGATTACCGGGGTAAAGAATACCACAAGTTACTTTAATGTGGACTTGGGTGCATCGTACAATCTTTTTGAGTTCTATGCCCATGCCGCCATCTTGAATATTTTGGGAAGCGGGCGTGACCTCTATACCGCAGCAGAATTTGATAATTTACGGAGATACTTGCTTTCCGTGGGCTATGTTTTTGGAAATAGCACCCGGATAGAGCCTTCCATCTTGTTTCAAATGACCGATTTTACCAAGGAAAAGACCATCGACTTGAATGCCAAGGTCTATAAAGATGTAAGTTTTGGGACCGTTTGGGCCGGGTTGTCGTACCGAAGAAGTTTTGATGGTGCCCAATTTCAGACCAATGGTGGTTTTGGGGAACAGCGATTGCAGTTGTTTACTCCGATCATTGGCGTGAATGTGAACCGATTTTTGTTCTCCTATAACTATTCCTACCAATCTGGCGATATCCGCTTTGACAATGGAGGATTCCATCAAATTACTTTGGGGTATGAATTTGGACAGAGCGATCAAGGCAAGCGATACGATTGTTATTGCCCGGCTGCCAATAACTAGTGGCATGTTCGATGTCACATCGAGCGCAGTCGAGATGTCTTAAAGGTTCTCGACTGCGCTCGAACTGACATTTTTATCAAAAGTTTAATCCCACTTATAATTTTTCTTGGAAGCCTGTGTTTTAATGGCAGTCAACAGGGCATTTTCCAATTCCCCTTTTTCTTCTTTTTGATGCTCGGCAATGTAGACCTCACGTTTGGCATTTAGCTCTTGGATTTCCTTTTGAATTTTTTCCCGCTCGTCTTTTTTCGCCTTCACATAGCTTTTGATTTCGCTTTCAGATTTCCCTTGAAGTTCTTGGGGAAGATCTTCCGCTACCAATTCTGATAGGATTTCCTCATCATCTTCAACAGCATCCACCAAATCCCATTGCGAATTCTTGTACAACCGCGAACTTTTGCTCACTGAGCGTTTTACCGCCACAGCAGCTTCCATTTCGGCAGCGTTGCTATCCTGGGCACTTTGCATTGCCTTTTTTTCTCTGCCCAGACTTCCATAGGAAACATAGGTGTTGTTTAATTTAGCGTTCAAACGGATAATGACATCGTCATAAGGGGTGGCAATATGCACTACCTGTCTGTTGTGGTCAATGGCCATATAATCGCCCCCGGTCAATGTAGCCCCATTTTTCCACATGGTTGAAATGCCCTGCTCGTAGTTCCCGCAGAAAATGGTGTTGACAATAACGTCCTTCTCCTTGGCATTATATGCCGCATCCTTATAGTTGAGCTTACCTTGGGTAAAGGGTTCGTTCCCTGCAATAAAAATCATTTTAAGGTCATCGGCATTTTTACCCCAATCCAACTGTTTCAAGGAGGTTTGAATGACCTCACCACAATATTCCTCACCGCCATTAGTGGTCAGGGAAAACAATTTCTCGGAAATCTCATCCAAATCGTTACTAAAACCAATGACCTGTCTTATGTAGCCTTCCCTGGAGGATAGATTGTCGTTTCCGTATTCATAAAGTGCAATCTGCAACAAAGGTCTGCTGTCATTTCCACATTTGGCATGGGTAAATTCATTTACAATATCCCATAGTTGGGCCTTGGCTTGGTTGATAAGCCCGTCCATACTGTTACTGGTGTCCAATAGCAAGGCAATCTTTACATATTGCTTTGCCGGTTTTTCAGCGATGGATTTTGCAATCACAGTGTTGTTCGTAGGTTCTTTGGCCTTCAGGTTACACCCGTATGAGGTTCCTGCAACGGTTAAAAAAAGTACTGTTCCGAATAGATGTTTCAAATAGTTCATGATTCAATTTTTTTAGAATGATGCCCTAAAAGTAGGAGCAACATTTTCCAATAAAAATCCAAAATGAGGGAAAGGACACTTCCAATGAGGGAATGGCACATTTGGTTTTGTAAAAGCGTAAAAAAGGGATGCTTTCGCTTCTTTTTTAGGTCAATGCCATTTTTTAATACGCTTGGGATGGAGTAAGTTTACTACGTAGTAAAGGAATACATGGCTAAAGGAAAATACATAGCATTCTTTTTTTTGATTTTGGCATACTCAGGCGTTGCGCAGGAGAAGAGCAAGCGCTCCACTGCCAATCAGGCAGAATCCATCAAGAAAGAAGAAAGTTCCAGATCAAGAAGTATTAGGGACCATCAGCGTTTTTTGGACTCCGCCAATGTCTACAAGAAGACGGATTTGGAAAAGAGCATCGAATTTATTGCCCGTTCCATGGAGCCTTTGGAGGCATTGGGCAACAAAACTGAACTCTCCGCTTCCCTGAGTACTTTGGGGGAAGTCTACATGCACCACAATCAATATGATCTTGCCATTGCCAATTTCAAGGATGCCCTTGCGGCCCGTTCATCCAACAACACAAAACTCCTACTGGGCAAGACCTATGTGCTGAACGGGGAATTTGAAAATGCAGAGGCTACATTATCGCCATTGCTGGATACAAAAAATATGGTTCCCTATAAACGGGTAGAATTGTATGAAGCCCTTGGCGATGCCCATAAAGGCATGTCCAATCCAAGAAAGGCCCAGGATTTTTATCAAGAAGGGCTCCAAGTGGCCGAAAAGAACCAAATATCCCCCAAAGTCATCGATTTAAACTCAAAAATAGCCGATGCCTATGCCAGTGAAAACAAAATTGTTGAGGCTGAGGGCTTTTATCAAAATTCCTTAGATCTTTCAAGAGAGGTGGCACCGGAACGCTTGATTCAGGAAAGTGAGCGTGTGGCGGATTTCTACAATCAGAAAAACCGGTATGAAGATGAAATCCAAATGCGCAAAAAAAGCCTGAACGAGCTGCGGCAACTGCCCCAAGCCAAGGTAAGTACGGAGCGTCGTGGGTTTTCGGGCTCAGACACCATTACGTCCCAACGCATCAACTACAAAATTGGGAGTGCCTATATTGCCCAAGATAAGTTGGATGAGGCCATACCCTATTTGGAAAAGAGTATTGTGGAAGCCGATGAAGAGGACGATTTGCTGGTGCAAAAGGATGCTACCCGAAAATTGTCCGAAGTCTATCGCAATAAAGGCGATTTTTCAAAGGCATTGGAGTCCTATCAAGATTATGTGGCCGTGGTGGACAGCTTATATGTACGAAAAGAACAGGAAATTTCACGAGCCGCCCGATTCAACAGGGAGATTGCCAACACCCAAAACCGAATTTCAAGTCTGGAACAAGAGCGGGAACTCTCCCAAAGCAAATATAGTTTGGCCGTAACCGAGCAACAACTCTTTGAGGAGACCAGCAAACGGCAAAAATGGATTATCTACTCCTTGATTTTTGGAATGTTGCTCACCGCACTCACCGCATTTTTATACTACCGGAGCAGCAAACAACAGAAGCTGGCCAACAATCTCTTGGCGTTGAAATCTTTGCGCACCCAAATGAACCCACATTTCATCTTCAATGCGCTCAATTCCGTGAACAACTATATTGCCAAGAACGATGAACGGAGCGCCAATCGGTTTTTGAGTGAGTTTTCCGTATTGATGCGCAGTGTGCTGGAAAATTCTGAGGAGGATTTTATTCCCCTTTCAAAAGAATTGGAGCTTTTGGAACTCTATGTGAAATTGGAGCATTCCCGTTTTTCGGATAAGTTCGATTATGAAATTGAGGTGGATCAACAAGTGGATGTCGAAGCCTTTCAAATACCACCGATGCTGTTGCAACCCTATATTGAAAATGCCATTTGGCACGGATTGCGGTACAAGGAAGAAAAAGGCTTTCTGAAAATAGCCCTCAAACAACTTACGCCCAATGTGTTGGAAATAAGCATTGCCGATAATGGCATCGGTAGAAAAAAGTCCGCGGAGCTGAAGACCCAAAATCAAAAGAAACAAAAATCGAAGGGGATGGGGAATATCAAAAAACGCATCCAAATCCTTAACGATATGTACAAAAACAAAGTGGATGTGTCCATTACAAACTTGAACGAAGACCAAACAGGGACCCAAGTGATCTTAAAGCTAAAAAAGGACTGATGGAACTACAGGCAATCATAGTGGAGGATGAGGCCAATAGCCGGGAAATCCTTCGGAATTATCTCGGCAAATATTGCAAAGGGGTAAAACTGTTGGGTGAAGCGGCCAACATAGAGGAAGGGATAGCCCTGATTCAGAAGCACCAACCCGATTTGGTATTTTTGGATGTGGAAATGCCGTTTGGCAATGCCTTTGACCTGCTGGACAAGGTTCCCGACCGCACTTTCGAAACCATTTTTGTGACGGCCTACAACCAATATGCCATGGATGCCCTTAACCACCATGCCGCATATTATCTGATGAAGCCCATCAATATTGATGAACTGGTAAAGGCGGTGGAATATGTGAGGACGATAAAGGAAAAGGAAAATGCCCTGGAAGGGCAGGTGTTGAAAATCACCCCTATGAAGGCAGAGGGAAGAATAACCTTGCCGCAGCAAGATGGGTTTCAGGTTTTGGAAGTGGGGGATATTTTCTTCTGCAAAGCCGATGATAATTACACCGAAATTTATTTGGAGCACAAAAAAATACTGGTGAGCAAGACCTTAAAATATTTTGAGGAAGCCCTTCAAGCACATGCCTTTGCCCGCATCCATAAATCCTATTTGGTAAATGTGGCCGAAGTGGTCAAGTACAAAAAAGGCAAAGGCGGCAGTGTAATCCTCTCCAATGGGAAGGAACTGTCCGTTTCCGCATCCAAAAAGGCCGAACTTTTGTCGTATTTTCAATAAAAGAATTCAAATGATACCCAAATCCGTAAGGGGCAAATCCCCAGAAATAGGAAAAGATTGCTTTATCGCCGAAAACGCCACCATTGTGGGCGAAGTAACCATGGGCGACCAATGCAGCGTATGGTTCAATGCCGTAATCCGTGGCGATGTGCATTACATTACAATGGGAAATAAGGTCAATGTGCAGGACGGCGCCGTGATCCATTGTACCTATCAAAAATCGCCCACCAATATCGGAAACAACGTTTCCATTGGCCATAACGCTATTGTGCACGGTTGTACCATCAAGGACAACGTTTTGGTGGGTATGGGCAGTATTATTATGGACGATTGTGTGGTGGAGAGCAATTCCATCATAGCCGCAGGGGCCGTGGTTACCAAAGGCACCCGTGTGGAATCTGGAAGCATTTATGCAGGCATGCCCGCCAAAAAAATCAAGGATATCAGTCCAGAATTGAGCTCTGGGGAGATAGACCGCATCGCCAACAACTATGTAACCTATTCCAGTTGGTTTAAGGAATAATAAAGTATATCCTACCAATAACCCAATAGTCCAAATAATCCCTATTTTTGAACCACTCAAAAAAACTCGACTACTATGAACGCATATATTTTTCCAGGACAAGGCGCACAATTTGTGGGGATGGGATTAGATCTCTACGAAAACCACCCCCAAGCACAGGAACTGTTTGAACAGGCCAATGAAATTTTGGGCTTTTCCATTACGGATATCATGTTTGAGGGCACTCCCGAAGATTTAAAGCAGACCAAAGTGACCCAACCGGCCATTTTCCTGCATTCTGTGATTTTAAGTAAGGTGTTGGGTGACAGTTTTAAGCCCGATATGGTCGCGGGACACTCCTTAGGTGAATTTTCAGCCTTGGTGGCCAATGGTACCCTCAATTTTGAGGATGGACTCAAATTGGTTTCCCAACGGGCACTTGCCATGCAAAAAGCCTGCGAAATACAACCCAGTACCATGGCAGCCGTTTTGGGATTGGAGGATGCCATTGTGGAAAAACTCTGCGAAGAGGTGGAAGGCGTGGTGGTTCCCGCCAATTACAACTGTCCCGGTCAATTGGTGATTTCCGGAGAAGTGGATGCCGTGAACATTGCCTGTGAAAAAATGAAAGAAGCCGGAGCCAGAAGAGCGTTATTGTTACCTGTGGGCGGTGCGTTTCATTCCCCTTTGATGGAACCTGCCCGGGAAGAATTGGCCGCGGCCATTGAAGCCACCGAATTCAGCGTGCCAAGCTGTCCCATTTACCAAAATGTGACCACTACCGCAGTATCGAATGCCGATGAGATCAAAAAAAACCTGATTTTACAACTGACGGCACCCGTAAAATGGACGCAAAGCGTGCAACAGATGGTAAAAGACGGGGCAAAAACCTTTGTGGAGGTAGGCCCGGGCAAAGTACTGCAAGGCTTGGTAAAAAAGATCAGTCCGGAGGCCGAAACCAGTTCCGCCACAGTTTCCTAAACAAGAGTGGCAGTTTATCCGATTAAACACAGATTTGAACCGATTGGGCATGGGGGTTAAATGCCTTTTTTGTAATATTGAGTTTCCCAATCAACCAACCTAAACGTGGCATTTACGAACGAAACTGAAACGCATTGATCAGGTAATGGTAACCTCCCAAAAAAAAACCTCAACACAACCCTTTGCAGGCTATGGTAAAGGGGTGATTCTGTTTATCGCTTTTGTACTTTTTGGAATTGGGATAAGCTTTGGTCAGGCCATAACCATTGAAGATGTTAGTGGCAATGAAGATGATGGTGCCATAACGCTTACAGCGACTTTGGATATTACTACAGGAGGTGCATTCTCAGTGGATGTAAACACCAGTGATGGTACAGCGACAACTGCTGACAGTGATTATACCCCACTAACAAGTTTTACCCTTAATTTTTCTGGGACCCCTGGAGAAACACAGACATTTGACGTTCTTCCCACCACAGATACTACTGTGGAATTAGATGAAACTTTGACCATTTTCATGGACAATCTGAATGGAGCAGTAGTGGATATTACTGATACAGCTACGGTAACGATAAATAATGACGACGTTTTTACTGCGACGATAACGGCCAGTGGCCCCACCGCCAGCGAGAGTCCCTTGACCAATGGCGAGTTCACGGTGACCCTGGATGCGGTGAACAACACGGGCTCCCCGATAACGGTGAACTTCACGGTCGGCGGCGATGCCACCCCTGGGAGCGATTTCACTGGGATCGGCACGAGCGTTCCCATACCTAATGGATCGGACCAGGCGACGATAACGATCGCCCCGATCAACGATACGGAGGTCGAGGCGGACGAGACGGTCACGGTGACCCTTGCTGCGGGCACGGGCTACACGGTTGGCGCCCCTGCGAGCGACACGGTGACCATTAGCAGTGAGGATGTCCCACCGGACCCCGTTGCGACGATAACGGCCAGTGGCCCCACCGCCAGCGAGAGTCCCTTGACCAATGGCGAGTTCACGGTGACCCTGGATGCGGTGAACAACACGGGCTCCCCGATAACGGTGAACTTCACGGTCGGCGGCGATGCCACCCCTGGGAGCGATTTCACTGGGATCGGCACGAGCGTTCCCATACCTAATGGATCGGACCAGGCGACGACAACGATAGCCCCGATCAACGATACGGAGGTCGAGGCGGACGAGACGGTCACGGTGACCCTTGCTGCGGGCACGGGCTACACGGTTGGCGCCCCTGCGAGCGCCGATGTGACGATAAGCAGCGAGGATGTCCCACCGGACCCTGTTGCGACGATAACCGCGACTGACGGAGCGGCATCGGAAAGCCCGTTGGACACGGGTGAGTTCACGGTCAGCCTTGATGTTCCCAATACTTCAGGCTCCCCTTTGACGATTGATTACTCTGTATCGGGCACGGCCACTTCGGGCGATGATTTCGTTGCCCTGTCCGGAAGTGTGGACATTGCGAACAATGCGAGCAGTGCCACGATACCCTTGACTCCGGTGAACGACCCCGATGTGGAGTTGGACGAGATTGTGACGGTGACCTTGGATCCCGGCGCGGGCTACACGGTTGGCACACCGTCGAGCGCCGATGTGACGATAAGCAGCGAGGATGTCCCACCGGACCCTGTTGCGACGATAACCGCGACTGACGGAGCGGCATCGGAAAGCCCGTTGGACACGGGTGAGTTCACGGTCAGCCTTGATGTTCCCAA
>NZ_LXTT01000087.1 GCF_001683915.1 Allomuricauda sp. CP2A
GACAGTGCCGGGGTTGCGGCCAATGCAAGCGACATTGCGACAAATGCTTCAGACATTGCAACGAACACATCCAATATCGCCACCAACACTTCGGATATTGCAACCAATACAACTGACATTGCTACGAACACAGCAGACATAGCAACAAATACTGCTGATATTGCGACCAATACAAGTGACATTGCCACGAACACATCTGACATTGCGACAAATGCCACGGACATCGCGAACCATATTGCTGCCGATGGCGACACGGATGCCAGTAACGAATACAACTCCTCATTGGGCCTAAACGGTACTGTACTGGAACTTGTCGACGGAGGAGGAACGTTGAGCGATGACCTGGATGCGGTCTTCGCCACCGATGCCGAGCTTTCGGCTGCCAGTGACGACGACATCACGGGCGCTTCACTGGATGCACCGAGCAACGTATTGACCATAAGCGAGGGCACCACGGACGTTACCGTTGACCTGAGCGACCTTGACGACAGTGC
>NZ_LXTT01000090.1 GCF_001683915.1 Allomuricauda sp. CP2A
ATGATTCAGGATTATATAAATATTCAATGAATTCTTCTTCTGACGTTATATTTTGTCTCAACATTTTTTGTTGTCAAGTTTGAATTTTTCTAGATTTCCTCAAATGTGCTAAAACTAGTTCATAGCGCTATAATATACATCTGTTAACCACCAAATTTCACCCATTCCCGTCTCAAAACCAATAAGTTAGTATCATTCTTTTTCACGAGTTATCAACGAATTCTGACAAAAACGTATATTTGCCCTGTCAACACATTTTATAAATCTCGCAATGCGAAAATCTCGAAATCGGTTTAAACAAAAGAAACAGGGAAGGCATACGGGTGCAAGTCCCGAGACCTATCTGAGCATTGCTTGGAATGTGTTGACGGTGACCTTCCCTCTTTGTTTAATTTTTAATCCTCTTACTTATGTCAACACAAGATGGTCAAAAAAACTGCCCCCATTGTCAAGCGGGTAGTGCCGATGCCGCTCCCAGTGCGCCCCAAATTTCCCAACTGCTTACCCCGGCCCAAGTGCAACTCTTGGAGTATGCACATTATTTGGATGCCCCAGATTTGGTGAATTCCCTAAAACTGCTCCACGATATTACCATTTACCATTCCCATGAACCCTTGGACGAGGCAGAAAAAGACGCCCTCTTTACCGTAAAGGGGCTGTGGGAGTGTATTGAGCGGATTACGGAGTAATTTTAGGAGAAGTACGAAGTTGGTTCGTAACCCAAATGTCAGTTCGAGGTTACACTTTGAAAATTACTGCGCGGTCTGCACTTCACTGAATTGGATCACCGGTTGTACGTTGGTGTAGTTGGGAACATCGGCCCGTAGCTGGTCCGAGATTGGGCCCATCGCATTTTGAAAGTCTTCCATGCTGTCAAAATAAAAATAGCCTACGGCTACATAGGGTGAGGGTGTTTCCGGCGTGCCGCCCGAAAGTCCTTTATCGATCATCATGGCCTTTAGGGCATCGCCCATTAAATTGGCCGCCATGGCCATGTGGTTGTTCACATAATAATCCATGTCAAAGGTTACGTCTTCGGCGTTGGGGTAAAAGATGGTCATTTTGATCATGCCCTTTTCAATCTTTGGATACTCGGCAGATTCGTTCTTGGTAAAGCCAAAGGCAAGGATCAATGCTAGGGCGAGGAGTGTGGTCTTTGTTCTCATCTGTTGTTTGTTTAGTTTGATGTATTACCAACGTTTGATGGCGCAAGTGAAGATAACTAAAATCCATGGATCATGAATGCGATGAAACGGGATAAGGGGGTTAATTGTCAGAAGTTGGAGGTTGGAGGTTGGAAGTATGGCGGAGCTATGGCTAAAACGTGTCAATTCGAGTGAATTTAGCCCATGATCTTGGGCTAAATTAGTATCGAGAATCAATTTTTAGACCGTGGGGGATTGGTTCTCAATACGATTTTCCTTGAAAATCACTCGAACTGACAACACTGGGAACGGATTCTCGATACCTTTTCTTTCACTCTGTTCAAAGAAACAATCGAACTGATAACTTTGGTAGTGAGTTGTCTATACCTGTCTGCCGCAGATAGGCTATTTTCTCCGAAAATCACCCTAACTGACAGCCTTTGGGAAGGGTTCTGATGTACTCGAACTTTTTAGAGCGTATTCAAAAAACTCACTAAAGCTGTGAGCCTTATTAAGAAGACGTGTTACGCATCGTCTACTCTTGTATTTCATACTTCAACAACCTCAAAGCATTCAGAACAACGACCAAGGTAGATCCTTCATGGCCTATTACGGCGGGTCCAATAGCTATGGTTCCCAAAATGGTCAAGGGAACCAAAAGCGCTACCATGCCTAAACTGATGATTAGGTTTTGCTTTATGATGACCTTTGCTTTTCTGCTCAGACCAATGGCAAAGGGAAGATTATCCAGTTTATCGGCCATCAAGGCAATGTCCGCTGTTTCCAAAGCAACGTCGGAACCAGCTGCTCCCATTGCAATACCAACAGTACTTTTTGCCATGGCAGGAGCGTCATTTACACCATCCCCAACCATTGCCACATTTCCTACTTGCTGTTTCAATTGTTCTATGGCATTTACTTTGTCTTCCGGTAATAGACTGCCCATTGGGTCTGTGATTCCAATTTGTTTAGCGATTGCATCAGCTACTTTTTGATTATCGCCGGTTAGCATGATCATCCGCTGAACCCCCATTTTTTTTAATGTGGCAAGTGTTGAAACGGCTTCTGGGCGAGCAATGTCCATTGCCGAGATTATGCCCAAGTAGCTATCATCTTGATGAACGATCATGGCGGTGTGCCCACCTGATTCCAGTTCTGACATTTTCAAGTCAATTTCTTCAGGAACTTTTTTCTGTGTCAATTCCTCAAAAAGCCTACGATTGCCAATGTGGATCAAGCTTTCTTTCCAATTGGCTTGAATGCCCCTTGCCGTTAATGATTTCAGGTTTTCGGCTTTAGGAATAGCAATGTTTCCCAATTCTTTTTTTCCCCCTTCCACAATTGCGGCTGCCAACGGGTGGTCACTCAAGTCTTCCACAGCTACCGCAACTTTTAATAAATGTGATTTTGAAGCATCTCCAAAAGGAATGGCGTGGGTCAAGGTAGGTCTGCCTGTGGTGAGTGTTCCTGTTTTGTCGAATGCTATGGCTTTTAATCCGCCTAAATCCTCTAGGGGACGACCTCCTTTAATTAAAACACCGTGACGGGCGGCACGTGCAATTCCTGCCAATACAGCACTTGGTGTGGAAATGGCCAAAGCGCATGGGGATGCAGCAATCAATACAGACATTGCTCGGTAAAAACTCTGTTGAAAGGTCTCATCAATAACAAGGAAACTGAATATCAATAAAACCACTAAAAGCAACACAAGGGGAACATAATATTTTTCAAACTTGTCAGTAAGGTGTTGTGTGGGTGATTTTTGTGCTTCAGCTTCTTTTACCAAGGTAATGAGCCGCGAAAGCGTACTATCCTTTGCCTCTTTCAACACTTTAATTTCCAGTACGCCATTGCCATTTAAGGTACCTGCAAATACACGGTGCTCTGGAAGAAGTTTATTGATATCGTTCTCATTTTGCCAATTGTGGTTGGGGCGTTTATCTACCGGTACACTTTCCCCGGTGATAGATGCTTGGTTCACTGGGCTTGTTCCATTGGTAACCACACCATCCGCAGCAATTTTTGAATTTGGCTTTACCACAATAATATCTCCCAATTTGAGCTGTTCAATGTGAACTTCGGTCAGTTTTCCATTCCGTTTGACCAGAGCCATTGGAGGTGCTAAATTGGAAAGCGCGGTAATCGACTTCTTCGCCCGCTTCATGGCATAATGCTCCAAGGCATGCCCCAAGCTGAACAAAAAAAGCAATAATGCAGCTTCTCCCCATTTTCCCAGTATTGCTGCTCCTATCGCAGCAAAAAGCATAAGGAAATCTATTTCAAACCTTTTCCTAAACAAATCTTCAACTACGGTTATGAGTGTAAATATGCCGCCAAAGGCAACTCCAAAAACAAAAAGAGTGGTTGCTATAAGGGGTGTGTCATCGTGGGTATATGAAAAAACTACGCCCAATAACCAAAATATACCGCTGATTATCGAAAAATATAGTTCTGTGTTTTCCCCTAAAATGTAGAGATAGGAATGTGGGGTACGATACTCCTCTTTTTGTGACGGCGCATCATCAATTTTCACACGAACAATTTTCAGACCCAATTTTTTGATTGAATTAATAATTTCGGATGGATTGGTTTGATTCGCATTCCATTCAATTTGTATCGATCCGGACGTCGAAATAGAAACATGATGCACCCCCGTTTCTTTTCTTAAAGTCTGCTCAATACTCTTATTGTTAGGAGTATGTTGGGCTGCCTCTATTTTAATCTGGAGTTTTTCCATGTTTGATTTGCCTTGGCTATAAACATCTTTGAGGTCGTTCTTTGATAAAGAAAGGCTAGCTGAACGGACTTCCTGGATTTTTGTGGAAATATAGCGAAATCCAAGAACAATGTTATAAGAAAGCTACTCCAGTGTTTCTTATGAATTTGTTTATAATATCGAAGGAGCTAAATGAAACAAATGGTCGGGTTATGGCAACCCTAATAACCGAATGGAGATGGGCGAGTGAGTACTATGGAAACTGCTTTTATTCTGCGAATAGGGGATAGTGCTTCCGCAGGAATGAGAATGGATCACTTTTTCGCCTCCACCAATTCCAATTGATCTACACTTACATTGGTGGTGAACATACCGTAATTGACCACGGCCTTGCCTTTTTCCAGGGTGTCAATGCTGCCCACGGCCTTGCCATCCATTAGCCGGACACGGTCCCCAATTTTAAAGACAGGTCTTGGTTTGTTTTTTTCTTTTTGAATGGCCCTTTTCTTTTCCACCTTTTTCTCCACCCGAACTTTTTTGATCTTCTGTTCCAGTTCTTGGGCCACCTGTTGCTGCTGCTTTTGTTTTTCCTTGGCCTTCCGGGCCGTAGTTTTTTTGCGCTTGCTGTTTTCGGTTTCCACAATGCGAAGCAATTCAGAGATCAGGGGGCGTTTTTTATTGTCCAAAAAGTATTGTTCGGCTGCTTTGTTGACTTTGTTCCCAATTTGGATCATCCGCTGATTATGGTCGTACAGCTCTTGGTAGCTCTCCAGTTTGGATTTGATCTTGGAATTCAGTTGTTCCAGCTTATCGGCTTCTTCACGTGCCTTGGATTCTTCTTCCTTCAATTTGGAGCCGGTCTCCACCATTTTGTTGCGCTCTTTCTGCAATTTGGCAATGGTGGCATCAAACCGCACCTTACTACGCTCTATCTTTTTCTTGGCCTTGTTGATCAAGGAGTAGGGGATGCCATTCTTTTGCGCCACCTCAAAGGTGAAAGAACTTCCGGCTTCGCCCAACACCAATTGAAAGGTGGGTTCCAACGTTTGGGAATTAAAACGCATATTGGCATTGGTAACATGGGGCAATTCGTTGGCCAAAGCCTTGAGATTGGCATAGTGGGTGGTGATGACGCCATAAGCCTCACGTTCATAAAATACTTCGAGGAAAGCTTCCGCCAGGGCCCCGCCCAATTCAGGGTCACTTCCTGTTCCAAATTCATCAATCAAGAACAGCGTTTTGGCATTGCACCGTTTTAAGAAATAGTTCATGTTCTTCAAACGGTAACTGTATGTACTTAAATGATTTTCAATGGATTGATTGTCGCCAATATCCGTTAAGATTTTATCAAAAAGACATACTGTGCTTCGCTCATGGACCGGAATCAACAACCCACTTTGGAGCATCACTTGCAATAGCCCGATGGTCTTCAAAGTGATACTTTTTCCACCCGCATTGGGCCCAGAAATGACAATAATTCGGTTTTCTCTATGCAACTGAATGCTCTGTGGCCACGTTTTTTCATTCTTTCGTTTATTGGTCAAATAGAGCAGGGGGTGATAGGCATCCCGAAGGGATAACTCCCGCTCTTCACTGATCTCTGGCAACAGGGCATTCATTTCCGAGGCATATTTGGCCTTGGCTGCGGTAATGTCGATATCCGTAAGATAGGATTGATATTCCTTCAGTAAAGGAGCAAAGGGGCGAATGGTATTGGTGAGTTGGTTGAGAATACGCTGGATTTCCTCTTTTTCGTCAAATTCCAAATTGTTGAGTTCCCGGGTGTAACCCACAGTGGTATCTGGGATGATGTACACAATACTGCCCGTTTTGGAACTGCCCATCACGGTCCCTTTTACTTTACGGCGGTGCATGGCCTTTACCGCCAATACCCTTCGGTTTTCCACAACCGACTCGCGAATGTCATCCAAAAACTCAGACGATTGATAGCGCGTTAAAGCGGCTGCGAAGCTTTGGTTGATTTTTCCACGTACTTCATTGATTTGGGAACGGATGTGTTTTAAATCTTCGGAAGCGGAATCCTTGATTTCGCCAAATTTGTCGATGACCTGATCAATGGCTTCGGGAATTTCAGTGTTGGCCTCCAACTCAGTCGATTTTTTGAACAGCAACGGATAGTATTCCTTGAATTTTTTCAGGAATTTTTGATGAATGGCCACGGTTTTGCAAATTCCACCAATCCTTCTAAATCCTGAAATTTCCAAGGTGCTGTTCTCAATTTTCAGCAAAGAGAGTTCTGCATTGATTGCATCAAATCCATGGTTGGGAATGCGGTTGTCATTGGAGTAGGATGCCAAATACTCCGAGGTCTGCCCCAAAACTTCCAACAATTCCTCTTTCTTGGCGATGGGAGTGATGGCCAAGGCCATTTCTTTTCCCAATTCGGTATTGCAGCGGGTTGAAACCTGTTGCAGCACAGTGGGAAACTCCAAATCTTGAAGTGTTTTGGGGTGAATCTTTTGCATTCCTATACTATATGGGCGCAAAGATATACTATTGGAATGGGAAGAAAAGCTGCTTTTTGATGTGAGTTGTGCCCATAAAACCCATTCAATTCCTAAATTTGGGGCATCGCCCCACTTTTTTACTCAAACATGGGAATCATCTTGCTCCATTTTGTGGTGGGCCCCGGATATGTAATATTCAATTTGACCAAAAAGAAATAAACAATATATGGAGGTTTCCATTGAACCAAGCTGGAAGGCGCATTTACAACCTGAATTTGACAAACCCTATTTTAAGCAATTGGCCCAATTTGTAAAACAAGAGTACCAAGAACATACTTGCTACCCCAAGGGCAAGGATATTTTCGCTGCTTTTGGCCATTGTCCGTTTCAGGAGACCAAAGTGGTCATTATTGGTCAGGATCCCTATCATGGGCCCAACCAAGCCAACGGATTGTGTTTTTCGGTAAAAGATGGGGTTCCACATCCGCCATCGCTGGTCAATATTTTTAAGGAAATCAAGGTCGATGTGCAAAAACCGTATCCCAAGAGCGGTAATTTGGAACGATGGGCAGACCAAGGGGTCTTATTGCTGAACGCCACCTTAACGGTGCGGGCCCATAATGCCGGTAGTCACCAAAATAAAGGATGGGAGCAGTTTACCGATGCGGTGATCAAAACCGTTTCCAATAAAATGGAAGGGGTTGTTTTCTTGCTTTGGGGCGGTTTCGCAAAAAAGAAATCGGCATTGATCGATAAGACCAAGCATCACATTCTCACTTCGGGCCACCCTTCACCTTTAAGTGCCAATAGGGGGCTCTGGTTTGGCAACCAACATTTCAGTAAAACCAACGGTTTGTTGGCTAAAATGGGAAAAACACCCATAGATTGGTGATGTTCAGCTAAATACCATTTTGTAATTGTTTAGAATTCCGTATGTTTAACCCTTTAGCTGAAATACCCGAATTTGGAGAGATTGAAATCTATTTTATTGGTAGACGATGACGATACCACCAATTTGGTCAACAGCTTTTTCATAAGACAACTAGACAGCTCTTTAAAAGTACACAAAGTGCGTAATGGCAAAGAAGCCATTGCGTTTTTACAGAAAGTCTCCCCCAACGAAGATTTGCCCTGTCTGATGATGCTGGACGTAAACATGTCCATCATGAATGGTTGGGAGTTCTTGGATGTCTATTCGGAAAAGTTTGATGATGAATTGAAGGAGAACGTTGTTATCATTGTGCTGACCGGGATGGACATTGATGAGAACACATTGGCCATGACCCACCCCAGCGTGGTTGAGGTGGTACAAAAACCCCTGTCAGATATCAAGTTTCGGGCATTGGTGACCAAACATTTCTTTAGTGACTAGGATAAAGAAATTTGGGTGCTTCCTTGACTTCTTCAATTAAATTTAGACTGAACAACCGCTTTTGAACGACTTCAAGCGTTTCTTGTGACAACTGGTCTTGTCCCCATGTGGTTTTTGATAGCCAATCTTGAATATCATCGAGTTTTTGTTCGTATCGGTTGGCCAGGGTGCGGTCTATACTTGGAATCTGTTTGAATTCTTCCGTGTAGGTGTTGATGACTTCCAAAATATGGTTCAACACCCCGGAATTGGTTTCCAAAAAAGCATCCGTGGCTGCGATTACAAAACAGGGCCATGGAGTGGGGCAGTCCTCCAACCATTTAAAGGTACCATTGTCCACCAAGGGTTTGGTAGTGAAATGCTCCCACATAAAATAGGCATTGGAACCTTCGGTCAAACTTTTTACGGCGCCATCCAGATTGTCAATGATGTCAAACTGCAATTTTTTAGGGTTCCACCCTTGGTTTTGGGCATTTACATAAGCCATTAGGTGGCTGCCGCTCCCCATACGGCTTATGGCCACTTTGTCATCCTTCAACTCTTGAATTGAATTTCTGGAACTGTTGGCCGCTACATGAATGCCCCAAAGCAAAGGAGAGGAAATATACACTTGAACAATTTTACTCGGGTTTCCTTGTGAGATACTTTTGATGATCCCCTCAGTGAGAATGATGGCCAAATCAGCTTCATGGTTCTCCAGCATTTGGCACATTTTTCCCGTTCCCTCAGGAACATCAGTCCAGTCCAATGCAATGCCTCGATCCTCAAAGGCACCATCTTCCATGGCCAGATGCCAGGGCAGGTTGAAATGTTCCGGTACTCCGATTATTTTAACAGTCTTCACGTGGGTTTGTTTTAAGGTTGGTTAAAAATACAGATTCTACCCGGTATGTTTTTACAAACCGATACATAAGACTAGACAAAATCACTTGAAGTCAATTGCTCCAGCGTGAATTGAATAAGCTCATCAATCGACTTTTTGCTGTTTTTTGAAAACTCTCCTGTGACCCTATTGGCGAGGATGGCATTTAATGAAATGGCCCGGTGTCCATGCAATTTGGCCAATCCATAAATGCCAGAGGTTTCCATTTCCAGGTTGGTGATCTGCTGATTTTGATAGGAAAATGCAGCAAGTCGCTCATTAAAGTCAGGTATCTTTGGTGCGGCACGAAGGTTCCTGCCTTGCGGCCCATAAAACCCTGAATTTGTTGCTGTTATTCCAAATCGTATACGATTTGAAGTAAAATGAGCGGCCAAGGTTTCATCAAAATCAACCGCATAGGGCCTAATGTTTTGGACATGCCAGCCTAAATACTCATTGAGCTTGATTTCCAGGTCGCTGTTTCTTACGTGTCCACTCTCATAAAAATACAGTAGACCATCAAATCCAATGGCTGAAGTGCTCAGCAAAAATGAATCGATAGGGACGGTGGGTTGTATGCTTCCCGATGTACCAATCCGTATAAAACTGAGCTGTCTTTTTTTTGGGTTTATCGTTCTCGATGTAAAATCAATGTTAGCCAAAGCGTCCAATTCGTTCAAAACAATGTCGATATTGTCCGTCCCGATACCTGTGGAAATGACCGTGATCCGTTTGCCTGATAAACTACCGGTGTGGGTAATGAATTCCCGTTTTCCTTTTTTCAGTTCAATGGAATCAAAATATTTGGAAACATGGGAAACACGTTCGGGATCACCTACGGTGATGATGGTGTCCGCTATATCTTCTGGAAGAAGGTTGAGATGGTAAATACTGCCATCAAGATTCAGAATCAACTCTGAGCTGCCTAAGGACATTTACCTTAGAGTTTTAAAATACGGTTGGTGTCAGTATTATACAGGAAGTTATACTTTAAAGAACCCCCTAAATATAGTTGATTGTCACGTATTTGAGAGTAGTAATTGTTCTTGTTCTCCAGAACTTCCTTGCCTTTTTTGGTCAACTTTACAGGGTTGAAGGACCCGAACAAAGGCTTTAAAGAAGTAATGATGCGTTCATACTGCGAATCGCCAAATCCGTAAAAACCTTGGTCGGTCAATAAATTGCCCAAAAGTTCTTTTTTTGATCTTGGCTTTTGTGAGGCCGCAACATCCAAAATGTGGTTTTCCAATTCATTCAAACCATTCTTTATGGTCGGGAAACGCTTTAGATGTGTTTTTAGCGCATCGGAAAGGTACTCAAACTGAAAATTATCATTATTGATCAGGTTTTCAAGACGAATGGGGTTGTCGCTGCAGTACAATTGCCAAACATAATCGGCATATTCAATATCGTCCTGGGTAAGCATGGTCCTATCTTTGTAGAGCGCCATGAGTTTTTCATCGCTCAATTCACTTAGGCCATAAAATTTGTCACTGTCATCTTCCTTTCCACTGCACACCAATGAGATTTCGGCATGTCTTCTATGGGTTTTCAACCAACTGAGAACGGCCAACATGTTTATTTGGCAGAATAGATCGTATTCAAACCAAAGCACAATATGGTCTTGTTGTTTGTGGTTACAGAGCGACCTATACTCTTTCAGTGTTTTTTCAACAAACCAAGATTTGGAAATCTTGTAGTTTTTGTTCAAAAATTCAAATCGTGTCTTCCAGAAAGATTCACTACCAACCGTACATAGGGTTTTGCCTTCGCAGAGCATCTCCCTCCATGTAATAATATCTCCCTGTAATTGTAGCGATTGTAATTTAGACGTGAAACTGTCCCCGTTGGTTATGTGCAACAGTGATTTCATTTTCAGCTCAGTTTTCGTTGGTTAGGAAGAATAAAAGTAAGATTTATAGCAAGAACACAAAAATTTTTTCATAAAACATTGGTTTTCAATGTTCAAATTTAACACGAATGGGCTTGAAAACCATTATCCACCGACCCGTTTCACTGAAAATCCATGATCTTTTAAAAATTCCATGATTCTGTCCCGATAATCCCCTTGAATGATGATGGATTCATTTTTAAAACTACCGCCCACACCCAAAAAGGTCTTGAGGTCTTTAGCCAACTTCTTAAAATCAGAATCGGCGCCATTGTAACCTTCCAGAATGGTTATGGGTTTCCCTTTTCGTTTCTCGTATTTACAGATAATAGGGTCGTCTTGGAGCCAATACTTAGGCTTCTCCTGTTTCTTTGCTGTATCTTCCTCAGGAACATGCTCTGGGAACAAGTTCTTGAGTTGATCCTTTAGGTCCATGTATTATTTTTTTATCAATCCAAGTTCAATAAGTCGTTCATGAAGAAATTCCCCAGCGGTAATGTCCTCAAAAGCTTTTGGGTGTTCCTCATCAATACAATCCTCCAAGCAGTTCAGTGGCATTTCGCTAATGGGGTGCATAAAAAACGGAATGGAATAACGCGATGTGCCCCAAAGTTCTTTGGGCGGGTTCACTACCTGATGGATCGTGGATTTTAATTTATTATTGGTCAACCGGGAAAGCATGTCCCCAACATTGATCATCAGTTCATCGGGTTTGGCAATGGCATCCACCCATACCCCTTTGTGGTTTTTTACTTGCAAGCCTTTTCCATGGGCACCCATAAGCAATGTAATCAGGTTGATGTCTCCATGGGCCGCAGCTCTCACCGCATTTTTGGGCTCTTCCGTAATGGGCGGGTAGTGGATAGGCCGTAAAATGGAGTTCCCGTTTTTAATGTACTCGTCAAAATAAGTTTCCTCCAATCCCAAATGGAGTGCCAGGGCCCGAAGTACGTATTGGGCCGTTTTCTCCAACATTTTATAGGTTTCCTTGCCAACGGCATTGAATTCGGGAAGTTCTGTGACGGTCACGTTATCCGGATATTCGGCTTCCAACTTTGGATTGTCCTCTACATATTGGCCAAAATGCCAAAACTCCTTTAAATCCCCTTCTTTTCTTCCTTTGGCGTGTTCTTTTCCGAAGGAAGTATAGCCCCGCTGTCCGCCAATACCCTCAATTTCATATTTGTCCTTGACGTTTTGGGGCAGCTGGAAGAACTTTTTGATTTCTGAATAAAGGTCGTCCACCAGTTCATCGGACAAAAAATGGCCACTAAGGGCAACAAAGCCGATATCCTCAAAAGCAGCACCTATTTCTTTCACAAACTTTTCTTTTCTGACGGGATCCCCAGAGACAAAATCTTCTAGGTCTACACTTGGAATTGCACTCATGCCATCAATTTTTGATTACGATCAAAAGTAATGAATAATGCTGAAGGTTTCGAAATTTCAATTTGGATGGATGGCTTTTTTACTACATTTATCCCGTTGAATTTTTAGGGTATGCGATATCACATTGGCGATTTGGATCACCAAAAATTACGGGACCTCTACACGGGAATGCTAAAGCCCAGAATGATCGAGGAAAAGATGTTGATCTTGCTCCGGCAAGGCAAGATTTCCAAATGGTTCAGTGGCATTGGGCAGGAGGCCATTTCAGTGGGAGTGACCCAAGCGTTGAAAAAGGAGGAGTACATTCTGCCGATGCACCGGAATCTGGGGGTGTTCACCTCCCGAAATATCCCCTTGCACCGACTGTTTGCCCAATGGCAAGGAAAGCAAAGCGGATTTACCCAAGGGCGTGACCGAAGTTTCCATTTTGGCACCCAAGAATACAGGATTGTGGGGATGATTTCCCACTTGGGTCCCCAATTGGGCGTGGCCGACGGGATTGCCTTGGCGGATTTACTGGGAAGAAAAAAACGGGTCACTGCTGTTTTTACGGGTGAAGGCGCCACCAGCGAAGGTGATTTTCACGAAGCCCTGAACATCGCATCTGTTTGGAGTCTTCCCGTACTGTTTTGTATTGAAAATAATGGATACGGCTTGTCCACGCCCACCAATGAACAATACAATTGCGAAAACTTGGCGGATAGGGCCAAAGGATACGGCATGGAATCTAGAATCATTGATGGGAACAACATTTTGGAGGTGTACACTAAAGTAGATGAGCTTTGCAAGGCCATGCGAAAACGCCCGCGACCCATGCTATTGGAATTCAAGACCTTTCGGATGCGGGGACACGAAGAGGCCAGTGGCACCAAATACGTTCCCGAAAAACTGATGAGCAAATGGGCGAAGCAAGATCCTATTGCCAATTATGAAGCTTTTCTACTGGAAGAGGGTGTCATTTCCCAAGAGGAAATTGACAACATCAAGGCCGAAATTTCCGAGGAGATCAATGAGAATTTGAAGATGGCCTTTGATGAACCCCCAGTTTCATTTAATGAAACAAAAGAGTTAAAAGAGGTATATCAAGAATTTGATTACCAACATATTGAACCTAAAGAAAACTCTGAAAATATTCGTTTTGTGGACGCTATTTCGCAAGGGCTGGAGCAATCCATGTTCCGCCACAACGAATTGATCATCATGGGTCAGGATATCGCCGATTACGGAGGGGTTTTCAAAATCACGGAAGGCTTCACCGCCAAGTTTGGCAAGAGCAGGGTGCGCAACACCCCAATTTGTGAATCGGGAATTGTTTCCACTGCCATGGGACTGTCCATCAACGGCATGAAGTCCGTGGTTGAAATGCAATTTGCCGATTTTGTCAGTTCAGGATTCAACCCCATCGTCAATTATTTGGCAAAAGTCCACTACCGTTGGAACGAAAAAGCCGATGTGGTCATCCGGATGCCCTGTGGTGGAGGGTTGGGAGCAGGCCCGTTCCATTCCCAGACCAATGAGGCGTGGTTTACCAAAACCCCGGGACTTAAAGTGGTGTACCCCGCTTTTCCGGCAGATGCAAAGGGCCTATTGAACACGGCCATCAACGATCCCAATCCTGTATTGTTCTTTGAGCACAAAGGTTTGTACCGAAGTATTTATGGCGATGTCCCCAAAGATTACTACACACTACCGTTTGGTAAGGCCAATCTTTTGAGAAAAGGGGCCTCCATTTCCATTGTCACTTATGGGGCTGGGGTGCATTGGGCATCGGAAGTGCTGGAAAAACATCCAAATATTGAAGCAGATCTCGTAGATTTACGAACTCTTCAACCTCTTGACATGGATACTGTCTACACTTCGGTGAAAAAGACAGGGAAGCTTATTATTTTACAAGAAGATACGTTGTTCGGCGGTATTGCCAGCGATATTTCAGCAATGGTCATGGAAGAATGTTTTCGGTATTTGGACGCTCCCATCAAAAGGGTAGGGAGTTTGGAAACCCCTGTTCCCTTTGCAAAAGAGTTGGAAGAAAACTACCTGCCCAAACAACGGTTTGAATCAGCATTATTGAACCTTTATGCCTACTAGAAGAAAGCGTTAACGTTTTTTTAACAAGACAAAACGCTAAATCTGGTGTCTCACTCGTATATATATAAACTAAAACTCCAAATTCTTATGGTAAAACAATTCTTTTATGTTGCGCTGGCGGGAATCTTACTCACGTCGTGCTCAGTTTCCAAAAGTGCAAGGACCCAACGTAACCTTTTTAGTGGTACGTGGTCTTTGGACAACATTTCTTACGAAAACAATTCAGGTAATTTTAAATCCGTCATCTTTAACGATGCTGAGGATATCTGCTTTGAGGGCAGTGATTGGTTCTTTCGGGACAACAACAGTACCGGAAGGTATACCATTGCACCAAGTACCCTTTGCCAAGGGGGCGACCGTTTTTTCAGATGGTCCGTGGTGGAACCTTCACAAAACTACAGCAGCCAATTGCAGTTCAAGTTTATCGACGAAAACCGAAAGGACATTTCCGGAGGTTACGGCTATCGTTTGAACATTGTCAGTTTAACGGAGCAGGCCATGACCTTGAAATCCAACGTATCGGTTGACGGACAACCTGTAACCATAGTATACGAATTCACAAAAAAATAATCAGATGAAGAAAATCATATTAAGAAGTACAACCGCTTTCTTGGCACTGAGCCTTATTTTGAGCTGCGATGCCGTAAAAAATGCCAATAATACCCAAAAAGGTGCCGCTATTGGTGCCGGTGGGGGAGCCGTTATCGGTGGGATTATAGGAAACAATGTTGGAAAAGGAAATACGGCCCTTGGAGCCATCATTGGTGCCGTTGTGGGTGGTGCTGCAGGTGGATATATCGGTAACCGTATGGACCGCCAAGCTGAACGTATTGAAGAGGAAATCCCTGGGGCAGACGTAAAACGTGTTGGGGAAGGTATCAATGTTACCTTCAGTGGTGAAAACGGTGTTTATTTTGACACCAATAAAGCTGATATCAAAGGAACTTCTGCAACTACTTTGGATAAATTGGCCGGAATCTTCCAAGAATATCCAAAATCAAACATTTTGGTGGAAGGCCATACCGATAGCGATGGTAGTGAGGAATACAACATGACCCTTTCCCAGAGAAGGGCCCAGGCCGTAACCAATTATTTGGTCGCCAAGGGAATCTCAAGTGGAAGGTTCACCACAAAATGGTATGGAGAGGTCCAACCCATTGAAAGCAATGACACCGCTGCCGGAAAAGCAGCTAACCGTCGTGTGGAATTGGCCATTGTGGCCAGTGAGGAATTGAAAGAGGAAGCCTACGAACAGACCAAAGGCTAATAACCAATTTCAAGATAACCAGAAGGCCCGATGTTTTCGCATCGGGCTTTTTTTATGATAACACATTGTGTTAATTAACAGAAATTTGAAACAGGCAAGCTATATTAAATATAAGAAAATCACTATCTTAAAGGGAAATTAGCAATGACCCAATTCAAAGTATAAAGTATGATTCCTGTTGCCGAACAAAGTACACATCAAGTTCAGGAACTGTTGGTCCGCTTGGAGCGGAACAACAAGATCATACAACGTCTTTCCAAAAAATTGGCTTCGTATATCTGTGAGCCCAACAACCCATCCTGTTTTGATAAAATGTACGAGATCAAACATGGTTTCAGGATTTTCGCAAAACATCAGGCACACATCATAGAACTTCTAAAGACCAAAAAGGATGAAGCCCCGGAATTGGATAGAAAAATTGAGCTTCATCTGGAACGCTTCAAACAATTGGAAAAAGATATTGCGGGATACCTCTTGGAGACCCAACAACATTATTGAACTCCCCCCTTCCTTTACTCCTTGCACCGCACTCTAATTTATTGAAAAAGTTAGCGGGCAATCTGTTTTTTTCTCTTTCAAACATGCGTAATATTGCAGGGCAATAGCCAAACATCTTTTCATGGGAAAATCCTCGAATTCAGCACTGGTATTCCTTGCCTTTTTTGCCATTTATGTATTTTGGGGTTCCACGTATCTCTTGAACAAGATAGCGGTCTCGGAACTGCCTCCTTTTTTGTTGGCCTCATGCCGATTCATCACTGCCGGTCTGCTTATATTCATTTTGGCCAAAATCATGGGGATTTCCCTCAGCATTACCAAAAAACAATTCATCAATGCCGTTATCGCCGGGATTTTGTTTCTGAGCTTTGGGAATGGGGTAGTGGTGTGGGCATTGCGGTATGTGGACAGTGGTTTTGCCGCCCTCGAAATATCCGCACAGCCTCTTATTATTTTGTTGTTGATGCGTATGTTGCAAGGTAAAAAAATTCAGCCCATGTCCGTAGTTGGGGTGGTTCTTGGAGTTATTGGCATTTATCTACTGGTAAGCCAAAAGCAGGTGATAACCCAAGAAGATTCCATCACGGGTATGATCATGATATTCTTTTGTATGTTGAGTTGGGCCTATGGAAGCCTTTTTGTGGCCCGGGCCGAACTGCCCACCAATTATTTTGTGAATACCGGATACCAAATGTTGACAGCAGGCATTATTCTGGCCTTGATGAGTCTGACTTTTGGTGAGGAATGGTCTTCACCTTTGGACTGGAGTACAAGAGTGCAGTGGTCCATGGTGCTTTTGGTCATTTTTGGGAGCATCTTGGCGTTTACGTCCTTCAATTTTTTACTGAAGGCCGTATCTCCAGAAAAAGTGGCCACATCAACCTATGTGAACCCCATTGTAGCCCTCTTGTTGGGATGGTATTTTTTGGATGAACAGATTACGGTCCAATCTTTGGTGGCCGCTGTGGTTTTGCTCACGGGCGTATATTTTATCAACACCAAAAAGACCTTGGCCATTTTTGAACGGTTTAAACGATAAGGGGTGATGATCGCTTCCTAATTCAAAATATCAAACCGGTGGGTATATTTTATGGTAAAGGTCTGATTGTCCAACGCATCGACCATATCATCATCCTTCACCACATTGAATACCACAAAAAGCCCGGTATTGGCATTTTGCAGCCACCCAAACCTGGCATTGACCGAGGTGATGTTGGAAACATTGTTCCGTTGGATCAAACTTTGCAAGAAAATCCGTGGCGTAAAGGAATAGGCGAGCCTGAGCCCACCAACCAATGCAGTTAAATTGCCTGTGTCCAACTGAATATCACTGTGGCTCATGGTCAATGAGCTATTGAACTTATCCCCAATCCTGTATTTTGCCGTGCCACTGTTGGTAATCTGGTGTCCGTTAAAATAACCCCCGATAATGGTTCGGGTATCAAAGAATAGTGCGTTATTGGGGTTGGTTGTGATGACCAATTGCAATTCCTGATTATTATAGTAGCCCACGGGGACCGTTACATCGGAAATGGTAAAATCTTCAAACACCTGTTCCGTGGTAAAGTTGATACCGGTATGGATCTCAAATCCACTTTTAAAAACCCAATGGTTATCCACATGCAGGAAACTGGTGATCAATTGGTCGTCAAAGTTCCAATACCCTCTGTAGGAAACATGGGGTCGTATTTCCAATAACTTACCGGCATCCTTGAATCGATGTGTCCTGAACACCAAAAACTCAGGCTTCCGAAAGGCGGTACGCTGCAAGAACCCTACCTCTGGGTTAAAACCTTCCCCAACTTCGGTATACCCCGCATTTAAACGCCAACCGTTCCAATCGTAATTTCCCAAAATTTTAAAGGCATGGTCGTTGTCTTCTATTCCCGGGGTAACACTTTTTGCGGCAAAACCTGTAATCTCAGCTTTGTTGCCAATGCCCCATTTACCATCCATGGCATAAACACGGTTATAGTCGTCCTCCATTTCGCCCAAACCGGCCCTGCTGATAAAAATCCCTCCCAAAGAAGAGCGTGTACCACCAAAATTATGGTTCACCCGTGCCACGGTAAAATTGTTCTTTTCAATGGCGGCTTCTTCCACATCATCCGTGAACATGCTCAAAAAGCCCACATTGGTCTGTCCCACTTTCCCGGATAACCGCGCACCGCCAATAATGGGCACAAGGCTGCCCCCTTCACCAATCCCAATACGTCTGCTGAAGAACAGATCTACCTCTCCGGGGCTACCCACGCCAAATTGCCCTGCATTTTCCAAGAAAAACGCCCTTTTTTCAGGAAAGAAAAGATTGAATCGGTCCAGATTTACCTGCTGGTCATCCACTTCAACCTGGGCAAAGTCGGTGTTATACGTGAGGTCGAGCGTCAAGCTTGGGGTAACACTGTATTTGATATCGGCCCCGGCATCAAAATTGGTTTCGGTCTCGTCCAGTGCGTCATCATTCACATGTTGGCCCAACACATAAGGAATAAGCTTCAGGTTGCCCGGATTTTTAAGGTTCAAACCCTCCAAGTTTCCGGCCAGGGATAAACGTTTCATATCAAAACCCAATGGGAGGGAGGTCCAGTAGGCCGTTTCGGTATTCTTGCTGATGTTCCGTTGAAAATTCAACCCCCAGGTCTTGTTCTCTCCCGGTGCGTACCGCAGTGAACGGAACGGGATGGCAAATTCGGCACTCCAGCCATAATCACCCAATTGTGACCGCACCTTCCATGTGGCGTCCCAGTTGATATTGGTGCCCCCTATGACACCGCCCTGCTGCCTGTTGGCATTGTTGTTGCCCTTGCCCTCATTGTCTATTTGCGCATCATACTCCATTCCTTGGGCATTTGTGCCAAAAAGAAACCCATTTTGTCTATCGTGGTACGTATCAATAATAAAAAGAAAACTGTCCTCATCATTTAAGTCGGCATCCCGGCGAGAATCGGAAACGACAATGCTATTGGCGTCGGTGTCATAACAAACCACGGACACATAAAAGGTGGTGCTGCTATACGCAATACGCACCTCTGTTTTTTCTGAAACGGGCGCTCCGTAATTTGGGCGAATCTGGACCAAGTCCGTTAAGGTGGGAATCAGCTGCCATACAGGATCGTTGATGATCTCCCCATCCACCAGGGGATCCTCTTCCAGCATGGTGGCATAATAGAGGGGCTTGCTTCCTGTTTGGGCTTGTGGCGAAGTTTGTTGGGATTGCACCTGACCAAAACAAACCAATGCCAAAAGAGATGACAATTTTACAAGGGGATTTTTCATAAAATGAGGTCTGGTTAGTTGTTAAATATACTTCTAAAATCAGAAATGTTGAATGGATTCATTATTTTGTAGTAAGCTTTTGATTTTGAAACAAATGAGGACACTGATCAGATATGGTATAGGGGTATTGGTCTTGATGGCCATGGCTTGTGGAGGAGCCAAGACAGTCACTTCCCCGGAAGAAATGGAAGCGTTGGACAATTTGGTGGCCAAAAGGTCATTTGAAATCAATGCTCGGTGGGCCAGACCCATGGCAAGTCAAGCACTGAACAGTATCTCCAATGCCCGTTTGCTTCCGTATGGCAGTAATGCCAGCCAAGTGGATATCACGGGAAACGCAAGTTATTTGCGACTGGTCGATGACATGGTCAAGGCGGACCTGCCTTATTTTGGCGAGCGACAAATGTCCGGTCCCTACAATTCCCAGAATACAGGGATTCAATTTGAGGGGGTGCCCGAAGACCTTCAAATAGAGCCCAATTCCAAAACCAAGGGGTACACCATGCGCTTCAACATTAACAATGGGTCGGAATCCTTTCAAGTAATCGCCCAATTGTTTCCATCCCGCTCCAGTTCCATAAGCATTACCAGCTCACAAAGGACCCAAATTCGGTACGACGGGACGCTTTCAGAATACAATAAGGACGAAGAATAGGTTTTTTGTGAAACATTGACCCTATCCTTGCCCATTTCCACCATTTTGCCTTAGCTTTATCCATCAAGAAACCAAAAGCATTAAATTTTCTATAATGAGGACCACCCAATTCACTTTGAAATCAATTTGTATGATTCTTTTTTCCCTGGCCATTCTATCCTGCAATGGCAAGAAAGGGGGAAATGAGGGAGAAGCTGCGGACGAACAGGCCCAGCAAGATAATGGCAATGTGGACGAAACCACGGAATCCAGCTTGCCCTTAGATCGTTTAAACCTCCCCGAAGGATTTAAAATCGACACCTATGCCGAAGGCATTGAAGGAGCAAGATCTATGGCCATGGGCGCTGACGGGACTTTGTTCGTGGGCACACGGAATGAAAACAAGGTATATGCCCTCAAGGATACGGACGGGGATTATAAAGTGGACGATGTCTATACCATTGCCGAGGATTTGGAGCAGCCCAACGGCGTTGCCTTCAAAGATGGCGCATTGTACGTGGCAGCGGTAAGCAAACTGTTCAGATATGACAATATTGAAGCATCATTGGAAAACCCACCGGCACCTGAATTGATTTATGACGACTACCCAACCGAATTCCACCACGGTTGGAAATACATCGCCTTTGGCCCCGACGACAAACTCTATGTGCCCGTGGGCGCACCCTGCAATATTTGTGACCGAACTGACGAGGACGAGCGTTTTGGCACCATCACCCGCATGGATGCGGACGGCACCAATCGGGAGATCGTGGCGCACGGGGTACGGAATACGGTGGGTTTTACGTGGCACCCAGAAACGGATGAGTTGTGGTTCACGGACAACAACCGCGATATGATGGGGGACGACCTGCCTCCGGGCGAGCTCAATCGTTTGGCTGAAGTGGGCCAGCACTTTGGATATCCCTTCTGCCATGGCGGAACCGTAGCTGACCCCGAGTTTGGCAAGCTACGTCCTTGCTCCGATTTTGTACCTCCGGTACAACCGTTGGGCGCCCACGTTGCCGCACTGGGAGTAAAGTTTGACACCGGTTCCATGTTCCCTGCGGAGTATAAGGGACATGCCTTTCTTGCCGAGCACGGTTCTTGGAACCGCTCCAAAAAAATAGGGTACAGGGTCATGTTGGTGAAATTGAACGGCAATGAGGCGGTCAGTTACGAGCCCTTTATTGATGGGTGGCTGGACGATGAGACCCAAGAAGAATTTGGAAGACCGGTGGACTTGCTCTTTTTGGAAGACGGTTCGTTGCTGATTTCCGATGATGAGGGCAATGCCATCTACAGGGTCACCTATGGCGGTTGATCATAGCCCAGGCATCCCTATCCAAATTTTAGAACGGCCATTATAGGAATTGAAGGTACTTGGGAGGGGTCAAATCCTCCATTTTCCAGGTGCTGCGTTGGTTTTCCGTATTGGAAACCTCAAGAAATATATGGGTCGATGCAAATTTTCCACGGGACACAATGCGCTCAACGGTATAGACCCATTCGTCCCAAGCAAAAACATATTCCGTTTTGTCCTTTTTGGGACTTTGCCTAATGCAGCCGTTGTCCAATACAAGGTTCGGAGGTTCCAAGAGGGTCTTTGGTTTGTGCCAACATTGATATCGAATTTGTCCATCACAAAGTTCGTCCACACGAACCGTATAGTCGGCATTGTGGCATAAGATCAAGATTTGCTGTAGGTCTGGGTCGTTTTGGGGAATGGCTATGGCGGTTTGGTTTAGGTTGATTTGGAATTATTCAACGAATATTGAAGCTTCATATTGCTTACAACCTGTTTCTCTTTCCCCAATGGGCACCGTGAAGAAAACCCAATAGATAAAGAATTAACCCTACAAGGCCCAAACAAATCATCTGTAAGAGATTTATGGTTTCTAACGTAGTCATTTTCCCGTGTCTTTCCGGAAAAGTAAGATGAATGGGGTACAGGTCTTGTTGGGAATTGACCAATACCCCATTTAAGTTGATGAATGGGGTATTTGAATTGACGTGTGACAGAATAATCTTAAAAAAATATATGCTAGTATCCGTAGTGGATCTTGAAGGAAGTTCTCGATACACATTTTCTCCACCTTGCTCCGAAAATGTACTCGAACTGACGAAGCATTCCTTCAAAAACCGTGGCCGCTATAAACGCACTGATCAAAAATGTCGGGTTACTGGGTAAAAATTTAAGTGTTTAAGGGAAAGGATAGGGGAAGGCCGAAGGGTCTTCCTTTTTTTTGTGGCCCATTGGGTAAAACCCATAACTATTTAATTTTTAATGGTTTTGCAGTTTTCCGTAATGGATTACTTGTTAAAAATTTTTATATTTAGATTCTTCCCCATTCTTAATCATTTATAAAATTGAAGTCATCATTATGTCCATCAATGGGATTAAAGGCAAGGTTCATAATATGCTTAAATAATATGATCAAAAAGAAAAACAAAAAAAGAGAGGATCTCTTTAAATTCATTTCTGAGCGGCCGAAAGACGGAGGGCTTCTTTTTGGCCATGATAAGATTGTCAGCACACTAGAGAGAATTGTTTTAAGAAGCCCAGAATCCTTTACCATTGGAATTTATGGAGGTTGGGGTTCAGGAAAAAGCTCTATTGCAGAAACGCTACAAACTAACCTAAAAAAAAATAATGTACCGTTGATAATTTTCGATGTTTGGAAACACGAAGGAGATGCCCTAAGAAGAACTTTTTTGAAAGATTTAGATAAAAAACTTTCTGGGAAATTCTATGGAACAAATTTTTATAAAGCGGGCTTTGAGTTAGAAAAAAATTTAGAAAGTGAAAT
>NZ_LXTT01000102.1 GCF_001683915.1 Allomuricauda sp. CP2A
CCCCACAAAAGTTGTTCGTTGAACAACGGGAAAAGAGTTTTTTTGAAATGTTGATAACTTTTTTGGGCTTGGCCCAAGAAAAAAATGCGGGAGTAGCTCAGTTGGTAGAGCGTCAGCCTTCCAAGCTGAATGTCGCCGGTTCGAACCCGGTCTCCCGCTCCAACGATAAGTTTTGAACCTTGGATAAGGGTGAGAAGTTTATCCCGAGCGAAGTCGAGGGAAACCCGGTCTCCCGCTCCAACGATAAGTTTTGAACCTTGGATAAGGGTGAGAAGTTTATCCCGAGCGGAAAAGCCTGTGCCGAGCGCAGTCGAGGTAAGGGAAACCCGGTCTCCCGCTCTAAGACAAGATTGTCATTCCTGCGAAGGCAGGAATCTCTTCCTTATAATGAGGAAATTTTAAAGATAGTTGATCAACACTTTACGCCGGTGTAGCTCAGGGGTAGAGCGTTTCCTTGGTAAGGAAGAGGTCAGGGGTTCAAATCCCCTCATTGGCTCAAAAACGATTTGTACACTAATATAAACTAAGAATTAAATTATTTTAAAATGGCAAAGGAAACTTTTGATCGTTCCAAACCCCACTTAAATATTGGTACCATTGGACACGTGGATCACGGTAAAACAACATTGACTGCTGCTATTACCACTGTATTGGCAAACGCTGGTTTGTCAGAGCTTAGAAGCTTTGATTCCATCGATAATGCCCCTGAGGAGAAGGAAAGAGGTATTACCATCAACACTTCACACGTTGAGTACCAAACTGAAAACCGTCACTACGCCCACGTTGACTGTCCTGGTCACGCGGATTACGTAAAGAACATGGTTACCGGTGCTGCTCAAATGGACGGTGCCATCTTGGTTGTTGCTGCAACTGATGGGCCTATGCCACAAACGCGTGAGCACATCCTTTTGGGGCGTCAGGTAGGTATTCCACGTATCGTTGTTTTCTTGAACAAAGTGGACATGGTGGATGATGAAGAGCTTTTGGAGCTTGTTGAGATGGAAGTAAGGGAATTACTTTCTTTCTACGAGTACGATGGTGACAACGGACCTGTTATTGCCGGTTCTGCCTTGGGTGCATTGAATGGTGAGCAAAAATGGGTTGATACAGTAATGGAGTTGATGAAAGCTGTTGATGAATGGATCGAGGAGCCTACACGTGAAGTTGATAAAGATTTCTTGATGCCTATCGAAGATGTATTCACCATTACAGGTCGTGGTACTGTTGCAACAGGACGTATCGAAACTGGAATCGCCAATACGGGTGATGCTGTTGATATCATTGGTATGGGTGCCGAGAAACTTTCTTCCACTATCACAGGGGTAGAGATGTTCCGTAAGATTTTGGATAGAGGTGAAGCTGGAGATAACGTAGGTATCCTTTTGAGAGGTATTGAAAAATCCGATATCAAAAGAGGTATGGTAATCTGTAAGCCAGGTTCTGTTAAGCCACACGCTAAATTCAAAGCTGAGGTCTATATCCTTAAAAAAGAAGAAGGTGGACGTCACACTCCATTCCATAATAATTACCGTCCTCAGTTCTACGTTCGTACAACTGACGTGACAGGAAATATCAACCTTCCTGATGGAGTAGAAATGGTTATGCCTGGTGACAACTTGACAATCACTGTAGATTTGATTCAACCTATTGCGTTGAGCGTGGGTCTTCGTTTTGCTATCCGTGAAGGTGGTAGAACAGTAGGTGCAGGTCAGGTTACTGAGATTCTAGATTAATCATTTACAATAAATAGTACACTAAAGGGTGTCCCGATTTTCTCGGGATACCTTTCGGTGTAATTATAAACGGGTGTAGCTCAGTTGGTAGAGCACTGGTCTCCAAAACCAGGTGTCGGGAGTTCGAGTCTCTCCTCCCGTGCAACAGAAAAGATAAAAGCACTGTGAGACGAGAAGTTTATCCCGAGCGTAGTCGAGGGAAGTCTCTCCTCCCGTGCAACAGAAAAGATAAAAGCACTGTGAGACGAGAAGTTTATCCCGAGCGTAGTCGAGGGAAGTCTCTCCTCCCGTGCAACAGAAAAGACAAAAGGCATGTTGTGAGATAGAAAAGTCTCTCTGAAGCTTGTGCCGAGCACAGCCGAAGCATGCAAGAAAATACAAATACTATGCTCACTTACGTAAAGGAATCATTTGAGGAATTAAAGAACAATGTTACCTGGTTGGACAGGGAAAAGGCCTCTAACCTAATGGTCATTGTGGCTGTTTTCTCCATTCTGTTTGCTTTGGCAACATGGGGTGTCGATTCTCTTTTCAGTAAATTGATCGCTTTGTATTTTGATAAATTAATAGGGTAGATAGGTATGTCTGAGGTTCTGGAGAAAAAATGGTATGTGGTAAGGGCTGTAAGTGGCCAAGAGAACAAAATCAAAGGCTACATTGAGAGTGAAGTGGAGCGTGCAGGTTTTGGCGACTACCTTGAAGAAGTTCTTGTGCCTACCGAAAAAGTTGTACAAATCAGGAATGGAAAGAAAATCAACAAAGAAAGGGTTTACTTTCCGGGATATATCATGATAAAAGCCAATTTGGGAGGGGAAATGGTACACATTATCCGTTCCATTACCAATGTCATTGGCTTTTTGGGTGAAGTTAAAGGAGGTGACCCCGTGCCTTTGCGAAAATCGGAGGTGAACCGTATGCTGGGGAAAGTGGACGAGTTGGCTGTAAATACAGACAACGTGGCCATTCCATTTGTGCTGGGTGAGACGGTAAAGGTTATTGATGGTCCTTTCAACGGATTCAATGGAACTGTTGAGAAAATCAATGAAGAAAAGCGTAAGCTGGAGGTAATGGTGAAAATTTTCGGAAGAAAAACACCGTTGGAGCTCAGCTATATGCAGGTAGAAAAAGTATAGACTCAAGATGAGAAAACAAAGAAACAAGACCGTGAGCAGTCTTGAATCTTTTCTCTAAAAGTCTTGATTCTCGAAGAAAAATAGAGCTGTTACATATATAAAGCTGTGTTGCTTCCAATTGACACACTTTAAATTTAATTAGAAACAATGGCAAAAGAAGTAGATAAGGTAGTTAAATTACAAGTTAGGGGAGGTGCTGCGAATCCATCGCCACCGGTTGGACCCGCCTTAGGTGCTGCTGGCGTTAACATCATGGAGTTCTGTAAGCAGTTCAATGCGCGTACACAGGACAAACCAGGCAAGGTATTGCCCGTTGTTATCACCGTTTACAAGGATAAGTCTTTCGACTTTGTTGTAAAAACACCACCTGCGGCAGTTCAATTGATGGAAGCAGCTAAGATTAAAAAAGGATCTGGCGAACCTAACAGGGTTAAAAACGGTTCAGTAACCTGGGATCAAGTAAAAGCAATCGCCGAAGACAAAATGGCGGACCTTAATGCCTTTACTGTAGAATCTGCAATGAGTATGGTTGCGGGTACTGCAAGATCAATGGGTTTGAAAATAGCCGGACAGAGACCTTTTTAAAATCTTAAAGCAATTTATAAATGGCAAGATTGACAAAAAAGCAAAAGGAGGCCCAGGCCAAAATAGAGAAGAACAAACTCTATTCCTTGGATGAGGCTTCGGCTTTAGTAAAAGAAATTACCAATGTAAAATTTGACGCTTCCATTGATATTGCGGTTCGTTTGGGTGTAGACCCAAGAAAAGCAAACCAAATGGTGCGTGGCGTGGTTACCCTTCCTCACGGAACAGGTAAGGACGTAAAGGTTTTGGCATTGGTGACCCCAGATAAAGAAGCGGAGGCCAAAGAAGCCGGTGCTGATTATGTTGGGTTGGATGAATATTTGGATAAAATCAAAGGCGGTTGGACCGATGTTGATGTGATTATCACCATGCCAAGCGTTATGGGTAAATTGGGTCCGCTGGGTCGCGTTTTGGGACCTCGGGGATTAATGCCCAATCCAAAGACCGGAACCGTAACCATGGATGTGGCCAAAGCTGTATCCGATGTTAAGGCCGGTAAGATCGACTTTAAAGTGGACAAGACGGGAATTGTACATGCCGCTATCGGTAAAGCTTCATTTTCTGCAGATAAGATTGCAGGAAATGCCAAGGAATTGATTGATACCTTGAACAAGCTCAAGCCAGCTGCAGCAAAAGGTGTGTACATGAAGAGTATTTACATGTCCAGCACTATGAGTCCCAGTGTTCAATTAGATCCAAAAGCAGTTTAAGTAACTGGTAGTTCAATATTTTAACTATGACAAGAGAAGAAAAAGCAACAGTAATAGAAGATTTGACTGCACAGTTAGCTGAAAACGCCAATATTTACTTGGCTGATATTTCAGGATTGGATGCCGTTGCCACTTCTAACTTAAGAAGGGCATGTTTTAAGGCCAATATTAAACTTGCGGTTGTTAAGAACACCTTGCTTGCAAAAGCAATGGAAGCTTCTGATAAGGAATTTGGTGAACTTCCTGACGTATTGAAAGGAAATACATCCATGATGTTTTCCGAAACAGGAAATGCACCTGCGAAACTTATCAAAGACTTTAGAAGGAAATCAGATAGACCTTTGTTGAAAGGGGCCTTTATTGCAGAGGCCATCTATATCGGTGACGAAAACTTGGAGACACTTGTAAATATCAAGTCCAAAGAAGAAGTCATCGGTGATATCATCGGATTGTTGCAATCACCAGCCAAGAATGTTATTTCTGGACTTAAATCTGGTGGTGGTAAATTGGCCGGTATCCTGAAAACATTATCTGAGAAAGAATAATTCGCGCACAATAAACTAAGTATATTTTTAAAATTTTTATTAAACGATAGAAAAATGGCAGATTTAAAAGATTTTGCAGAACAGTTGGTTAACCTTACCGTAAAAGAGGTAAATGAATTGGCTGACATCCTAAAAGAAGAATACGGTATTGAGCCTGCAGCTGCTGCTGTAGCTGTTGCTGGCGGTGCTGCCGCTGGTGGTGGTGAAGGTGAAGCTGCTGAGGAGAAATCAGAATTTGATGTAATCCTTACAGCTGCTGGAGGTTCTAAATTGGCAGTCGTAAAATTGGTTAAGGAATTGACCGGTCTTGGACTGAAAGACGCTAAAGATATCGTTGATAGTGCACCTAAAGCTGTTAAAGAAGGTGTTTCTAAAGACGAAGCAGAAGGCATCAAAAAATCATTGGAAGAAGCAGGAGCAGAAGTTGAGCTTAAATAATCGCTTTTACCATAGAAGTTTGGTTAAGGTCTTTCCATTTTTTGGTTAGACCTTAGCCTATTTTAATAGGAGTGTATAAAGTCGTACACAACCCACATAATATTCACGATCAAAATTTGTCCATTGATGTTCACAAACACTACTGAAAGAGTAAATTTCGCATCTGCTAAGAACATACCGGATTATCCGGATTTCTTGGACATTCAGATAAAATCCTTTCAAGACTTTTTTCAGCTTGAAACAAAATCTGATGAAAGAGGAAACGAAGGTCTCTACAACACCTTCATGGAGAATTTTCCAATCACCGATACCAGAAACCAGTTTGTACTTGAGTTTTTGGATTACTTTATAGATCCACCCAGATATTCCATCCAGGAATGTATAGAGCGTGGACTTACCTATAGCGTTCCCTTAAAGGCACGTTTAAAATTGTATTGTACCGATCCAGAGCACGAAGATTTTGAAACCATCGTGCAGGATGTGTACTTGGGTACCATTCCGTATATGACTCCCAGTGGAACCTTTGTGATCAACGGCGCCGAAAGAGTAGTGGTTTCCCAGTTGCACAGATCTCCAGGGGTTTTCTTTGGACAGTCGTTCCACGCGAACGGTACAAAATTGTATTCAGCCCGGGTAATTCCTTTCAAAGGATCTTGGATTGAATTTGCTACAGACATCAATGGCGTGATGTACGCTTACATTGATCGAAAGAAAAAGTTGCCGGTAACCACCCTTTTCCGTGCCATTGGCTTTGAGAGGGATAAGGACATTTTGGAAATCTTCGACCTTTCGGAAGAAGTAAAGGTTTCCAAAGCCGGACTTAAAAAAGTATTGGGCCGTAAATTGGCCGCCAGGGTGTTGAACACATGGCATGAGGATTTCGTGGACGAGGATACCGGAGAAGTGGTTTCCATTGAGCGTAACGAGATCATCCTAGATCGTGATACCGTTTTGGAAAAAGAGCATATCGATGAAATCATTGACGCCGATGTGAAGACCATTTTGCTTCACAAGGAGAACAATGCACAGTCAGACTATGCCATTATCCACAATACCTTGCAAAAAGACCCTACCAACTCTGAAAAAGAAGCGGTAGAGCATATCTACAGACAATTGCGTAATGCCGAGCCACCGGATGAAGAGACCGCTCGTGGCATTATCGAGAAATTGTTCTTCTCCGATCAGCGTTACTCTTTGGGTGAGGTGGGTCGTTACAGAATGAACAAGAAATTGGGATTGGACATTGGTATGGACAAAGAAGTGCTTACCAAAGAAGATATCATCACCATCATCAAGTATTTGATCGAGTTGATCAACTCCAAAGCCGAGATCGATGATATCGACCACTTGTCCAACCGTCGTGTACGTACTGTGGGCGAGCAATTGTCCCAACAGTTCGGCGTAGGTTTGGCCCGTATGGCCCGTACCATCCGTGAGCGTATGAACGTTCGTGACAACGAGGTGTTTACCCCGATTGACTTGATCAATGCGAAGACCTTGTCTTCCGTGATCAATTCCTTCTTCGGAACCAACCAGTTGTCCCAGTTCATGGACCAGACCAACCCGTTGGCCGAGATTACGCACAAAAGAAGATTATCCGCCCTTGGACCAGGTGGTCTTTCCCGTGAAAGAGCTGGTTTTGAGGTGCGTGACGTTCACTATACCCACTACGGAAGATTGTGTCCCATTGAGACCCCTGAAGGACCAAACATTGGTTTGATTTCTTCACTTTCCGTTTTTGCGAAGGTGAACAATATGGGCTTCTTGGAAACCCCTTACCGTAAGGTTGCCGATGGAAAAGTGGATACGAAAAACCATATCTACTTGAGTGCAGAGGAAGAAGAGGGAATGAAGATTGCCCAAGCCAACATTCCATTGGCCAAAGATGGAACCATTGAGAGGGAAAAAGTAATTGCCCGTGAAGAAGGTGATTTCCCTGTAGTGGATCCTGCTGAAATCCAGTATACCGATGTGGCACCCAACCAGATTGCATCCATCTCAGCTTCCTTGATTCCCTTCTTGGAGCACGATGATGCGAACCGTGCGTTGATGGGCTCCAACATGATGCGCCAGGCCGTACCATTGTTGCGTCCAGATTCGCCAATCGTGGGTACTGGTTTGGAAAGACAAGTGGCTACAGATTCCCGAGTATTGATCAATGCCGAAGGCGATGGTGTCGTGGAATATGTGGATGCACAAAAAATCACCATAAGGTATGACCGAAGTGAGGAAGAGCGCTTGGTAAGTTTCGAGGAAGATTCCAAGACCTATGATTTGGTGAAATTCAGAAAGACCAACCAAGGTACCAGCATCAACCTGAAGCCTATCGTCAAAAAAGGTGACAAGGTGAAAAGAGGTCAGGTGCTTTGTGAAGGATATGCTACCGAAAAAGGCGAATTGGCTTTGGGTAGAAACATGAAAGTTGCCTTTATGCCTTGGAAAGGATACAACTTTGAGGATGCAATCGTAATCTCTGAAAAAGTGGTTCGTGAGGATATCTTTACCTCCATCCACATTGATGAGTACGCCCTTGAAGTTAGGGATACCAAGTTGGGTGCTGAAGAGTTGACCAATGATATTCCAAACGTTTCCGAAGAAGCTACCAAGGATTTGGACGAGTACGGTATGATCCGTATCGGTGCCGAAGTGAAGCCCGGGGATATTTTGATCGGTAAGATCACACCTAAAGGGGAATCAGACCCAACTCCGGAAGAAAAACTATTGCGTGCTATCTTTGGTGACAAGGCCGGTGACGTAAAAGATGCTTCCTTGAAAGCTTCTCCATCATTGAGTGGGGTTGTTATTGATAAGAAATTGTTCTCACGCTCCATCAAGGACAAGCGTAAACGTTCCGAAGATAAAGAGGCCATCTCAAGATTGGAGATGGACTACGAAGTAAAGTTCCAACAACTGAAGGATGTCTTGATCGAGAAATTGTTTGGCTTGATCAATGGTAAAACATCGCAAGGCGTTATCAACGATTTGGGTGAAGAAGTACTTCCAAAAGGAAAGAAATACACCATTAAAATGTTGAACGCTGTTGATGATTTTGCCCACTTGGTCGGCGGAAGTTGGACAACGGATGATGCCACCAATGCACTGGTTGCCGACTTGTTGCACAACTATAAAATCAAGTTGAACGACATTCAGGGTAACCTAAGAAGGGACAAGTTCACTATCTCTGTTGGAGACGAACTTCCTGCTGGTATCATGAAGTTGGCCAAAGTGTACATCGCCAAAAAGCGTAAGCTTAAAGTCGGTGATAAGATGGCAGGTCGTCACGGTAACAAAGGTATCGTAGCGCGTATCGTTCGTCAAGAGGATATGCCATTCTTGGAAGATGGAACCCCTGTGGACATTGTATTGAACCCACTGGGTGTACCTTCAAGGATGAACATTGGTCAGATTTACGAAACCGTTTTGGGTTGGGCCGGACAGAAATTGGGTCAGAAATACGCTACCCCAATTTTTGATGGTGCCACTCTGGACGAGATCAACGAGCTTACCGATAAGGCAGGTGTGCCAAGATTTGGACATACCCACCTTTACGATGGTGGAACCGGTCAGCGTTTTGACCAAGCTGCTACGGTAGGTGTAATCTACATGTTGAAGTTGGGTCACATGGTGGACGACAAGATGCACGCACGTTCCATTGGACCATATTCTTTGATCACACAACAACCATTGGGTGGTAAAGCCCAGTTTGGTGGTCAGCGTTTTGGTGAGATGGAGGTTTGGGCATTGGAAGCCTACGGTGCTTCATCCACCCTACGTGAAATATTGACCGTTAAATCCGATGACGTAATCGGTAGGGCCAAGACCTATGAATCCATTGTGAAGGGCGAAACCATGCCTGAACCTGGATTACCAGAATCTTTCAACGTATTGATGCACGAACTTAAAGGTTTGGGCTTGGATATCAGATTGGAAGAATAGAACACTATATACATTAATTATATCATCACCATATTGTTATGGCTAGAATAAAAGATAATAACGCACCAAAAAGGTTCAATAAAATTTCCATAGGATTGGCCTCACCAGAGTCAATTTTGGCCGAGTCCCGTGGCGAGGTATTGAAGCCTGAAACCATTAACTATAGAACGCACAAACCAGAGCGTGATGGATTGTTCTGCGAGCGTATCTTCGGTCCTGTAAAGGATTACGAATGTGCCTGTGGAAAGTACAAGCGTATCCGTTACCGTGGAATTGTTTGTGACCGTTGTGGTGTTGAAGTAACGGAGAAAAAAGTACGTAGAGATCGTGTGGGACACATCAATTTGGTGGTTCCCGTGGCACATATCTGGTACTTCCGTTCACTGCCAAACAAAATAGGATACCTTTTGGGATTGCCTTCCAAAAAGTTGGATATGATCATTTACTACGAAAGGTATGTGGTCATTCAGCCCGGTAATGCCAAAGGTCCTGAAGGTGAGGAGATCCAAAAAATGGATTTCTTGACCGAGGAGGAATATTTGAACATTTTGGAGACCCTTCCAACAGATAACCAGTATTTGGAAGATAACGATCCCAACAAGTTCATCGCAAAAATGGGTGCCGAGTGTTTGATCGACCTATTGTCCCGTATCGATTTGGAGCAATTGTCATACGAACTTCGTCACAAAGCCAATACCGAGACGTCCAAGCAACGTAAGACCGAAGCATTGAAACGTCTTCAAGTGGTTGAGGCCTTGCGTGAATCCCAAGGAAACAGGGAGAACAATCCGGAATGGATGATCATGAAGGTGATTCCTGTGATTCCGCCTGAATTGCGTCCGTTGGTGCCTTTGGATGGTGGTCGTTTTGCGACTTCGGATTTGAACGATCTGTACCGTAGGGTCATCATCCGAAACAACCGTTTGAAGCGTTTGATGGAAATCAAGGCACCTGAGGTGATCTTGAGGAACGAAAAACGTATGCTTCAGGAAGCTGTGGATTCCCTTTTCGATAACACCAGAAAAGCATCTGCGGTAAAAACAGAATCAAACAGACCATTGAAATCCCTTTCAGATTCCTTGAAAGGTAAACAAGGTCGTTTCCGTCAGAACCTTTTGGGTAAACGTGTGGATTACTCCGCCCGTTCCGTGATTGTGGTTGGACCGGAAATGAAATTGTACGAATGTGGTCTTCCTAAAGATATGGCGGCCGAGCTTTACAAGCCTTTCATCATCCGTAAATTGATCGAGAGAGGTATTGTAAAAACCGTAAAGTCAGCCAAAAAGATTATAGACAAGAAGGAACCCGTAGTTTGGGATATCCTTGAAAACGTCCTTAAAGGACACCCTGTATTGTTGAACCGGGCCCCCACATTGCACCGATTGGGTATCCAAGCGTTCCAGCCAAAACTGATTGAAGGTAAGGCGATTCGTTTGCACCCATTGGCCTGTACCGCATTTAACGCGGATTTTGATGGGGACCAGATGGCAGTTCACTTGCCATTGGGGCCAGAGGCCATTTTGGAAGCCCAGTTATTGATGTTGGCTTCACAGAACATCCTTAACCCAGCCAACGGTTCACCGATTACCGTACCTTCCCAGGATATGGTTTTGGGATTGTACTATATGACCAAGGAGAAAAAGTCCACAAAAGAAGAGCCTGTATTGGGTGAAGGACTTACCTTCTATTCATCCGAAGAAGTGGAGATTGCCTTTAATGAGAAGAAAGTAGCATTGAACGCTGGTATTAAGGTAAGAACCAAAGACTTCAATGAAGCGGGTGAATTGGTCAACAAGATTATTGAAACCACTGTTGGTCGTGTGCTGTTCAACACCGTTGTGCCAGAACAAGCTGGATTTATCAATCAGGTATTGAACAAGAAAGCCCTAAGAAATATCATTGGTGATATTCTTGCGGTAACCGATGTTCCTACCACGGCCGAATTCTTGGATAAGATAAAATCCATGGGATATGATTTCGCTTTCAAAGGAGGCTTGTCCTTTAGTTTGGGGGATATCATCATTCCAGCGGAAAAACAAGATATGATCAACGATGCCAACGAGCAGGTTGATGGCATTATGATGAACTATAACATGGGACTTATCACCAATAATGAGCGATATAACCAGGTTATTGATGTTTGGACCTCCACCAATGCCATGCTGACCGAATTGGCCATGAAGCGAATCCGTGAGGACAAACAAGGATTCAACTCTGTGTACATGATGTTGGATTCCGGTGCGAGGGGATCAAAAGAGCAGATTCGTCAGTTGACCGGTATGCGTGGATTGATGGCCAAGCCGAAGAAATCCACTGCAGGCGGTGGAGAGATCATTGAAAACCCAATTCTTTCCAACTTTAAGGAAGGATTGTCCATTTTGGAATACTTTATCTCTACCCACGGTGCCCGTAAAGGTCTTGCCGATACCGCTTTGAAAACGGCGGATGCTGGATACTTGACCCGTCGTTTGGTGGATGTTTCCCAAGATGTGATCATCAATATTGAGGATTGTGGCACATTAAGAGGAATTGAAGTTGAGCCTTTGAAGAAAAATGAGGAAATCGTGGAATCCCTTGGAGAGCGAATCTTAGGAAGGGTTTCATTACATGATGTCTACAATCCGTTAACGGAGGAATTGGTACTTACAGCAGGCCAGGAAATCTCTGAAGCAGATGTGAGAAGAGTTGAGGCCGCTCCAATTGAAAAAGTTGAAGTAAGATCGGCCCTGACTTGTGAAGCACCTCAGGGAATTTGTGCAAAATGCTACGGTAGAAACCTTGCCACCAATAAAATGGTACAGCGAGGCGAAGCGGTCGGTGTTGTTGCTGCACAGTCCATTGGTGAGCCTGGTACCCAGTTGACCTTGCGTACTTTCCACGTTGGTGGTATTGCCGGAAACATTTCCGAAGACAACAAATTGGAGTCCAAGTTTGATGGTATTGCCGAAATAGAGGATCTACGAGTTGTTGAAGGGGAAAACAGTGAAGGTGGAAAAACCAACATTGTGATTTCCAGAACCTCAGAAATCAAGATAGTGGATGCCAAAACAGGAATAACGTTGAGCACCAATAACATTCCTTATGGTTCCCAGTTATTCATCAAGAATGGCGCTAAGATCAGTAAAGGAACATTGATTTGTCAATGGGATCCATATAACGGTGTCATTGTTTCTGAGTTTACAGGTCAAATAGCCTATGAAAATGTGGAACAGGGCGTTACCTTCCAAGTGGAGATTGACGAACAGACCGGTTTCCAAGAAAAGGTGATTTCTGAATCAAGAAACAAAAAACTGATTCCAACCCTATTGATCAAGGATGGTAAGGGAGAAACCTTGCGTTCCTACAACTTGCCGGTTGGTTCACACTTAATGGTGGACGATGGCGAGAAGATCAAGGAAGGTAAGATTTTGGTAAAGATTCCACGTAAATCCGCTAAGGCAGGGGATATTACTGGAGGTCTTCCAAGGGTGACCGAGCTGTTTGAGGCCCGTAACCCATCCAACCCAGCGGTAGTTTCTGAAATTGACGGGGTTGTTTCCTTTGGAAAGATCAAGCGTGGTAACCGAGAAATTATCATCGAATCCAAAACCGGTGAGGTGAAGAAGTACTTGGTTAAACTTTCTAACCAGATTTTGGTTCAGGAGAACGATTATGTACGTGCTGGTATGCCATTGTCGGATGGTTCCATCACGCCAGAGGATATTTTGGCCATCAAAGGACCATCAGCAGTTCAGCAGTACTTGGTGAACGAGGTCCAAGAGGTGTACCGATTGCAAGGTGTGAAGATCAATGATAAGCACTTTGAGGTTGTGGTACGACAAATGATGCGTAAGGTTAAGATCGAGGATTCTGGTGATACCACTTTCTTGGAAAACCAACTGGTGCACAAAGACGACTTTATCAATGAGAATGATGAGATCTATGGTAAGAAAGTTGTTGAGGAAGCCGGAGATTCAGAAAGATTGAAACCTGGTCAGATTATTACTGCCCGTGAGTTAAGGGACGAGAACTCTATTCTAAGAAGAGAGGACAAGACCTTGGTAACGGCAAGAGATGCTGTTGCAGCAACCGCTACTCCAATTCTACAAGGAATTACAAGGGCGTCGTTGCAGACCAAGTCGTTTATCTCTGCTGCATCGTTCCAAGAGACCACCAAAGTATTGAACGAAGCTGCGGTGAGCGGTAAAGTGGATACCTTGGAAGGATTGAAGGAAAATGTAATTGTTGGACATAAGATTCCTGCCGGTACCGGTATGAGGGATTATGATAGTATCATTGTAGGCTCCAAAGAGGAGTACGATGAGATCATGGCCCGAAAAGAGGAGTTCAAGTTCTAATTATAAATTAAGCAAAACCCTGGCCCAACCGTCAGGGTTTTCTTTTTTCATTTTGAAATGTAAGTATAATGGCTGATAAAGAAGACCAGCAGAAACAAAAGCAAATCAATATAGAGTTGGATGAGAAGACCGCAGAGGGAATCTATTCCAATTTGGCGATTATAAATCATTCCGCATCAGAGTTTGTGGTTGATTTCATTAGTATGATGCCCGGTGCTCCCAAGGCAAAGGTGAAGAGCAGAATTGTGTTGACCCCACAGCATGCCAAAAAATTCTTGAAGGCATTGAACGATAATGTGGCCCGTTTTGAAAAGGCGCATGGCCCAATTCAAGATTACGAGCAACCTTCCATTCCATTAAATTTTGGACCTACGGGAGAAGCATAATAAATAAAAAAAGCCTTGATTTTAAATCAAGGCTTTTTTTATGGATTTTATTTCAACCACCCTTTTTGAATACCCTGTTTTGAAAAAAGAATCAGGTAAAGCCCAATAATTACCACGATAATGGGCATGGTGTAGGTAGAAGGTCCAAAAGCCTCTACAGCACCTGACATAAAAAGCCAATGGATGAACTGCGCCACTGCCGTTAGCAATGAAATGATAAATAGGGGCCTAGCCCATTTTTTACGCAGCAAAAGGCCAATTGACCCAATGGCTCCGGTAAAAACAGCAAGGGCAAAGGCAGCTGTTGCCCAAGCCGGGACACCTTCAAAGACCTCGCGTTGGGCTTGATCCAAACTTTCTAAAATGGCCACTTGGTTAAAGGCTTGGTTGAGATAGTTGCCAACCCCCATCAAATTCCATAGAAGAGCGATTACGCTCACCACCCAAAACCAAGTAGGCGGTTTTACAGTAGTTGTCATAGTAGTTTGTTTTTATTGGTTATGACCAACAAATTACAAAAAAATAACAGATGGCTTTTCCAAAGAATTCATTTTCAAATGGATAAGGGTTCTAATTGGCTTTTAAACAAAGGCCGGAACTATTATCAAAATACTTCAGAACCAACTTTTATTCAAACTCCGAAGTGTAGTGCAGTTTTACGGAGGGATACTTTTGTTGGGTCATTTGCAAGGAGAAGGGTGAGTCCGCCAAAAACACCAACTGGCCCTTTTTGTCTGTTGCCAAAAACTTTTGTTTTACCCTTTTGAACTCTTGGAACTCGTCACTTTTTTCATTTTCAGGTTCCACCCAGCAGGCTTTGTGCACGGGGAAGTTTTCATAGGTGCATTTGGCCCCGTATTCATGTTCAAGTCGATATTGAATCACTTCATATTGCAGGGCGCCTACGGTACCGATTACCTTTCTTCCGTTCATTTCCAAGGTGAACAACTGTGCCACACCTTCGTCCATGAGTTGGTCAATACCTTTGTACAATTGCTTGGCCTTCATGGGGTCTGCATTGTTGATATACCTAAAATGTTCTGGTGAAAAACTCGGAATACCTTTATAATGCAATTCTTCTCCACTGGTTAGGGTGTCCCCGATCTTAAAATTTCCAGTATCGTGAAGTCCCACAATATCGCCGGGATAGGATATATCCACAATTTCCTTTTTCTCGGCAAAAAAGGCATTGGGACTGGAGAACTTAAGCTTTTTCCCTTGTCTTACATGCAAATAAGGTGTGTTTCGTTCAAAAGTGCCCGAAACCACTTTTACAAAGGCCAACCGGTCGCGGTGTTTGGGGTCCATATTGGCATGGATTTTAAAAACAAATCCCGAAAAATCCTTTTCATTGGCTTTAACCAAGCGTTCCTCGGCCATTTTAGACCTTGGGGTCGGGGCAATCTCCACAAAGCAGTCCAATAGCTCCCGTACTCCAAAATTGTTCAGGGCAGAACCAAAGAAAACAGGTTGTAGCTCGCTTTTTAAATAGGCTTCTTTGTCAAAATCAGGATACACCCCATTGACCAATTCTAAATTGTCCCGGAGGTTTTCAGCTGCATCGGTTCCAATGATTTTTTCAAGTTCAGGGCTATCAATATCATCAAAAGCAATGGTTTCCTCTATGTTTTTTTTACTGTTGCCACTAAACAGATTGATGTTTTTCTCATAAATATTGTAGATGCCTTTAAAATCATAGCCCATGCCTATGGGGAAGCTCAAAGGGGTTACGGTCAAACCCAATTTTTGTTCCACCTCGTCCAAAAGGTCAAATGCATCCTTTCCTTCACGGTCCAATTTGTTGATAAAGACAATCATGGGGATGTTGCGCATACGGCATACCTCTACCAATTTTTCGGTCTGTTCCTCCACACCTTTCGCTACATCAATAACAACAATAACACTGTCCACGGCGGTCAATGTTCTAAAGGTGTCTTCAGCAAAATCCTTGTGGCCCGGCGTATCCAAAATGTTGATTTTCTTATCCTTATAGATAAACGCCAAAACAGAGGTGGCAACAGAAATTCCCCTTTGCCGCTCTATTTCCATGAAGTCACTGGTGGCGGACTTTTTTATTTTATTGCTTTTTACAGCTCCGGCTTCCTGTATGGCCCCTCCAAATAAAAGGAGTTTTTCGGTCAAGGTGGTTTTACCCGCATCAGGGTGTGAGATAATCCCAAAAGTCCTGCGTCTTGCTATTTCCCTTTCAAAATCCATCGACAAAAATTTCGGCAAAAATAGGGGAAATATAACTTATGGCGCTCTTTTATTAAAAGATAGATGATTGTTGATATTATTGGAAAAAAACGAGGTGGGCATGGGGTTGTAAAACAAAAAAGTAAAGTATTTTTCCCCTTTGTTGCGGTTTTTTAGGGATATCACAAAAAGTGGACTTCTTATAAAAACCCAGCACTGCAAATAATGTGGTAACTAATGATGAGGAATGCGCTTTTTGTCGATTAAAATAGGCGATTAGCCATAAAAGCAGTAATTATGTGACCATTATTATTCAAAGGTGTCATAATGCATAGTTTGACGCTATTTTAACAAGAAAATCCCCAATTTTCTTACACTTACGAGAACTACTGGCCATGGTGATTAGTTGACCAAAACTTATCATTTATGGAAAAAATTACTTTCTTAAATTTTAGAAAGAGCCTATTGGTATGGTTCCTTTCAATTTTGGGATTGCCTATATACTCTGCCTTGGCGCTACCAGTAGAAACACCTAGTAGTGCCATTACCACCGCATACACACTTTTGGATTTTACAGAGGTTGATACCGATGGTGATGGTGTGCCCGATGTCATTGATATTGATGATGACAATGACGGTATACTAGACACGGTTGAAGGGCTTGATGACGCTGATGGCGATGGTATACCAAACCACTTGGATATTGATTCGGATAACGATGGGTTGTTTGATAATTATGAGGCTCAAGGCCCATTTTCGTTCAATTTGCCATCAGGTGAAGATGTGGATGGCAATGGCCTAGATGATATTTATGAATCTTTTCCCGGGGCTGGTGAGGGCATCATCCCAATTGATACAGACAAAGATCAAGTACAGGATTATTTGGATATTGATTCAGACAATGATGGGATTCTAGACCAAAATGAGTCCAGTGTCCTAAGTACTGATTTTGACTGTAGTACTGTCCCTAATCTTAATTTTGGGACAACACCTGTTTTGGAATCAGGTGATGCACTTTCTGAAGGTGCAATGTACCGTTATCAGAATGTAACTACTGAACTGGATGCACTTGTGGTGATTGAAAAAGTGGTTAATGGGCAAATTGAGATTTTGGACCAGAATGCCACAGACCCCCAATTTTTTAAACCTGAAATAGTCTTTACTACAACATCGGAGGAAAATAGACCTTATGTGGATTTTCGAATTACATTGGTTGATTCAGGTACCGATAATCCAGTAATTCAGGAAGAATTAATAGCAAATTTCATCGATGTGGATGGAAATGATCGCTACCAAGAGTACAACCGATTCAATACACCGGCAAACTATGCCATTGATCAGAACAATGAAATAACAGTACAGAACACTTCAGGAGGGTTGTTGATTCATGGTGGAAGCCAAGAATATGACGGTATTTCCAATCAAAATCCTTCTGTAAATGTTGCCGTTGAGTTTATTAATATCGATTCTTTCGTTTTTCGCTTCGGGATTAAGGCAGATGTTGCGGACAATTTTACAACAACGGTTGCTAGACAAGCTGGTATTGAGTTTGGATGTTTGGATAACTTTATCGATCCACAGACCATTAACTTTAGTGTCGATATTGACAGCGATGATGATGGTTATCCCGATAGATTGGATATTGACAGTGACAATGACGGTATTCCGGACAACGTAGAGGCGCAACCAACTTTTGATTATGTTCCGCCTACCGGAAATGATACAGACAATGATGGTTTGGATGACGCCTACGAAGGAGATGGAGATGCAGGCCTTAGTCTTGAAGATACCGATGATGATGGTACACCGGATTACCTTGATGATGATACCGATAATGATTGGGTGCCTGATAACAATGAGGGCAACGACTTTAATTTTGACGGAATTCCAGATCAGCAATTTACCGGAACGGATACAGATGGTGACGGTCTTGATGATGGCTATGAGGGAAGTGATGTAAACGATGGTTTTGATGTGAATGATGAAATCGATAATCCCGCCACAGACCTCCCAGACAGGGATGGAACCGAAGATGTCAACTACCGTGACATTGATGATGACGGTGATGGAATTGATACCCCAGATGAGGATGCTGATGACAACGGAGATCCCACCAACGATGATACCGATGAAGATGGCACGCCGGATTATTTAGACCCAAAGGATAAAGACACTGATGGTGATGGTGTTACCGATGAGGATGAAGAAGAAGATGGTACCGATCCACAAGATCCATGCGATTTTATATTGAGTAGCCAAACTGTGGAACCTTCCGAAGAATGGAACAATACCGACTGTGATGGTGACGGTGTCACCAACGAGGACGAAGTTGATGATGGAACAGACCCATTGGATCCCTGTGACTATAATCCGGACAGCGTTACATTGACACCTTCTGCAGATTGGGACGCTTTGGACTGTGATGGTGATGGAAACCCAAATGGCACTGACCCCAACCCATTGGTGGCGACAGCAATCGATGATTCAGGATCAACCCCCGCACTTACAGAAGTAGCCATAAATATTCTTGAAAATGACGACTATTTATCAAACAATGATGAGAACAACATCGGTATTACAAGTTTATCAAGAATAGGTGGGGACGCAGTAGGAAATGTTGCTTTTGATGCTGAAACGGGTGTAATGACCTATACGCCAACTGAATCAGAATCCAATTCTACGGTTACTGTGGTTTATCAAGTGTGCAATGTCTTGCCAGACCCTGCTGTTTGTGCTTCGGCAACGGTGACCATACAGGTTGGACCCAATGCAATTGATGCAATTGACGATTCATATTTGGTCGAAGGTTCAGAAGGAGGGGTGATTGCGGACAGCAATGTACTGTCCAACGATACCCTGAACGGAGAATCGGTTACCTTGGAAGATATACTTCTTACCTCCACAGCTACGGAGGAACTAACGGTGAACGAAGATGGAAGTGTGAGCGTGGCCCCCGGAACATCGGAGGGCACCTACACTATCGACTATACCATTTGCGATATTACGGATGTGGACAACTGCGATACCGCCACGGTCACCGTTGAAGTGGGGCCCGGCATGGGGAATGTCATCGATGCTGTGGACGATTCGTACAGCGTGGAAGGCAGTGATGGTGGAACAATTGCGGAGAGCAACGTACTGTCCAACGACACCCTGAACGGCGAGTCCATTACTTTGGAGGATGTGCTTCTTACCTCCACAGCCACGGAGGAACTGACGGTGAACGAGGATGGTAGTGTGAGCGTGGCCCCCGGAACACCGGAGGGCACCTACACGATTGACTATACCATTTGCGATATTACGGATGTGGACAACTGTGATACCGCCACGGTCACCGTTGAAGTGGGGCCTGGCATGGTCAATGTAATTGATGCCGTGGATGATGGATATACTTCGGACAGTTCAGGTGGGGTGATTGCGGGCAGTGATATTTTGGGGAACGATACCCTTAATGGGGAACCGATATCCCTTATAGATGTAATATTAACCTCGACCCCTACCGGTGAGTTGACCGTAAATGAGGACGGAAGCGTTAGCGTGGCACCAGGGTTGCAAGAAGGGGATTATACCATTGAATATACCATTTGCGAAGCAGCCAATCCAGACAATTGCGATACGGCTATTGTGACCGTTTCCATAGAAGATATTGCAGTGAACCAATTGGTAACGCCAAATGGAGATTTAAAGAACGACTTCCTGTTCATTAGGGGGATTGAGAAAATAAAATCCAGTACCCTCAAGATTTTTAACCGATGGGGTACAGCGGTGTATGAAGGCAAGGACTATAACAATATCAACAATGTATTTGATGGCCGTTCAAGGGCTAAATCAGCGGTGGGAAATGACAATTACCTTCCGGCAGGAGTATATTTTTATATTTTTGAATACGTTACGGATAAAGGCAGGTTCACAGATTCCGAATACATATATATAAGCAGGTAACACATTGATTTAAGATGATCAAAAAGCACATTTTAATTCCAATTTTATTCATAGGATTTGTATTTCAGGGGCTTGTGGCCCAACAAGATGCACAGTACACCCAATATATGTTCAATACATTGACCGTTAATCCTGCCTATGCAGGGTCCAGGGGACAATTAAGCTTTGCGGGGCTGTATCGATCACAATGGGTAGGCCTTGATGGAGCTCCGGAAACCTTCACCCTTAACCTTCACTCCCCCATACGAAACAGCAGATTGGGCTATGGGGTTTCCATTGTCAATGACAACATTGGTGACGGAGTGGTACAACAGACCTATTTGGATGCCGTGGTCTCGTACACCTTGGAATTTGCTAGGGAGGCTAAACTTTCTTTCGGATTGAAAATGGGAGGTAACATGATAAGTTTGGATTTTAACAAGCTTCGAAACTTTGACCAAGAAGTGGTGCAACAAGACAACATCGATAACCGGTTTACTCCAAATTTCGGGTTGGGCCTATATTATCACACCGATAAGTTTTATGTAGGAGTCTCGGCACCGAACATTTTGGAAACGGAATATTTTGACAATAGTGGAGGCGATGCCAATTCAGTGAATTTTTTGTCCGCACAGCAAATCAATCTGTATTTAATAACGGGATATGTCTTTGATATAGGAGCAGATTTGAAATTTAAGCCTGCATTGCTTACCAAAGCAGTGGGGGGGGCACCTTTGCAAGTGGATCTTTCTGCCAATTTTCTGTTTGCGGACAAGTTCAGTTTTGGCGCAGCGTACAGATGGGATGCGGCTGTAAGTGCCTTGGCAGGCTTTCAGATAACGGATCAGCTGATGATAGGTTTGGCGTATGACAGGGAGACCACCGAACTGGGCGGGACCCAATTCAATGATGGTTCCTTTGAGATATTTCTGAGGTTGGAGTTGTTAAAATCATTTCAAAGAACGGTATCACCCAGATTCTTTTAATATAGTTTAGGATGTTAAGAAGAATACTCATATTTCTTATTGTGTTTTCAGGTTGTGCAGCAAACATGCTTGCACAGGATAGTATTCCAGATCGTCAACAGGCCAAGGTAAAAGCAAAGGCGGATGAGCGATATGACCAGTATTCTTTTAGACCGGCCATCGATATCTATAAAAAGGTTTTGGATAAGGGGTATGTGTCTTCCGATTTGTTGAAACGCCTTGGAAATTCCTATTATTTCAATGCCCAATATGAAGAAGCCGCCAATATCTACAAAAGGTTGGAAGAAAACTATCCAGATAAAATAAGTCCCGACTATATTTTCCGATATGCGCAAAGCTTAAAATCACTGGGAAATTATGATGAGGCAACCCGGATGATGGAAAAATTCAGGGAAGTAACCTCTACTGAAGGTGAATTTGATGAGGACTATTTGGCCAAGATTGAGGCCAACTCAGGTCGATATACAGTAAAGCCTTTTGCATACAACAGCAAATACTCAGATTTTGCTGCTTCATTTTATGAAAAGGGGCTCATTTTTGCCTCTGATCGAGATACGGGAAATTTGGCCCGCTATCGACACACCTGGAACTCAAAGGATTTTTTGGACCTGTATAAAGTCAATGCGGATAGCAGCTCCAATGATCGTGTGGTAAAATTGGAAGGTGATGTAAATACCAGGCTCCATGAGTCCACAACTGCCGTGAACAAGGATGGTACGACCCTATATTTTACCCGAAACAATTTTTTGGATGGGAAAAAATATAAAGATGAAAGTGGAATTATCCGCCTGAAAATTTATAGCGCAGAATACATTGATGGGGAATGGACCAATGTAACTGAGCTCCCATTCAACAATGATTCATATTCAGTGGCCCACCCTGTGCTGAGTCCAGATGGAAAACGACTGTATTTTGTTTCGGATATGCCGGGAAGTTATGGGGAGTCCGATATTTTTATGACCGAAATTATTGGGGATGGCACCTATGGACCCATCGTCAATTTGGGTGGGAATATCAATACCATGGCTAGGGAGACCTTCCCGTCCATTACAAAAGATGGGGTACTGTATTTTTCTTCCGATGGGCATCAAGGTTTGGGAGGATTGGATGTCTTTGCCACCAAAATAGCATTTGACGACTATGATCAACCCATAGTAAATGTGGGAAGGCCGGTAAATGGCCCTCTGGATGACTTCGCCTATATTTTTGATCCTGAAACCAAGAAGGGCTATTTTTCATCCAACAGGGAAGGAGGCATGGGCGAAGACGATATTTATGAATTTGTGGAGAATGAACCTTTGGTCCTGGATTGTATTCAAGATGTAACCGGTACGGTGAGAGATCGTATATCCAATGAGGTTTTGCCAGGAGCAACCGTTATGGTCATTGATGAAGAAAATAAGGAGGTTTCTTCCACTATTACAGATTCCAAAGGGAATTACACCCTACAGTTGGATTGTTCCAAGGGCAATTTCGTTAGGGCATCCAGGGATGGCTATGTCCCGGCAGAGGAGTATTTGAACAAATCCTATGGGAAGCCAAGAATCATTGATTTTTATCTGGAAAGGGATGTGGTTACCGGCGGATTTGGGGACGATTTGGCCAAATTGCTCCAGCTTAGTACCATCTACTTCGATTTAAACAAGTACAACATACGCCCAGATGCCGAAATAGAGATTCAAAAGGTTATTGTGGCTATGGAAAAATACCCTAGCCTAAAAATTAAGGTAAATTCCCATACGGATAGCCGTGGTATTGATGCCTACAACCTTTGGTTGTCCCAAATGCGGGCAGAATCCACGGTCAATTATATGATTTCCAAAGGGATTTCTCCGGATAGGCTCCAAGGTGAAGGTTTTGGGGAGACCAGATTGGTCAACGAGTGTTTCAATGGAGTACGCTGCTCAGAAGAAGAACACCAATTAAACCGAAGATCGGAGTTTATCATATTTGAATAGAATACTTTTCTGCTTGGCACATAAATCTAAAAATGAGGCTTTTAGGGTCAAGTAACTTTTGGCCTTAATGGGTCTTGTCCTATTTATTTCCGCATTTTATATATTTTCTATACAAGAGGTAAGATGGCACAAAAAAGCTTCTGTCTACCAATTGGTTATATCCATTTACAATTTTTTGGTTAAAATTTTGCATCAAAAAACCCTTAGTTTTTGATTGGGCAAAAGCTCCATTTTTTTCAGAGGATATTGTAGTCTTTTTCGCATAAAATAAACTTCTTACAACTATTGTTATTACTGGCCTTATCGACCAATGGTCTTAAGAAAATGATAAAAATTCAAGGGCAACACCTCATAATATGGAAGATATACAGTAGGATTTGGGGCATACACAACAAATATTTCTTACCCCTATAAGTAAAGGTAATTTTGTATGGTGTTATAGAATTCGAAGTGTGCAATAAAAGAAGATCGCACAGAAAAACTAAACTATAAAGACTACAAAAAACACATCAAAATACGATCCTCAACAAATATTAACCCCATGAAAAAGAGCATAATAGCCCTAATCCTATTTTTCTCAACAGGAATTGCCTTTTCTCAAACCACAGTTACTTTACAAGACCAATGCAATTGTGAGGTATTAAAAGGAACTGCTGTTTCCAGTCCCGGAGCCATAACCCCAAATGGTGTAGATATGGGAGATATCTATGTCAACACCAATACTGGGACCATCTACTTTTGGGATGGGGATTCTTGGGAACTGACTTCTGCAGATGATCAACAATTGACGGGGTTTAATTTTGACGGAGCTACAAATACTTTGACATTGACATTGGAAAATGGGGGTAGTGTAAATGTTGATTTAAGTAGTTTAAGCGATAGCCTTACAGACACCAATACTATAATTACATCTTTTGGAATTGATGCAACAAATACCAATCTTGTAATAACAGATTCGGATACCAATACCTATGCAGTGGCTTTAGCTGATATTGCTGCATTGATTGACACTAACATCACGGGCGCTTCGCTGGATGCACCGAGCAATGTACTGACGATCAGCGAGGGCACCACGGACGTTACCGTTGACCTGAGCGACCTTGATGACAGTGCCGGGGTTGCGGCCAATGCAAGCGACATCGCTACGAACACGGCTGATATAGCCACTAACACAAGCGACATCGCAACGAACACATCCAATATCGCCACCAACACTTCGGATATTGCAACCAATACAACTGACATTGCTACGAACACAGCAGACATAGCAACAAATACTGCTGATATTGCGACCAATACAAGTGACATTGCCACAAACACTGCTGATATTGCCACCAACACAACTGACATCGCGGCAAACACTTCGGACATTGCCACGAACACATCTGACATCGCAACAAACACATCAGATATTGCTACGAACACATCCGACATCGCTACTAACACGACCAATATTGCCACGAACACGGCCGGCATCGCTACTAACACGACCAATATTGCGACGAATACAGCCGATATAGCCACTAACACAAGCGACATCGCAACGAACACATCCGATATTGCGACCAACACAACGGACATCGCGGCAAACACTTCGGACATTGCCACGAACACCAGTGACATTGCGACCAATACATCTGATATAGCTACGAACGCAAGTGACATTGCAACGAACGCATCAGATATTGCTACGAACACAGCAGACATAGCAACAAATACTGCTGATATTGCGACCAACACAAGTGACATTGCTACCAACACGACCAATATCGCAACCAATACAACTGACATTGCTGCGAACACGACTGATATAGCGACAAACACAAGTGGCATCGCCACCAACGCAAGCGACATCGCAACGAACACATCCGACATTGCCACGAACACATCTGACATTGCGACAAATGCCACGGACATTGCGAACCATATCGCCGCCGATGGGGACACGGACGCCGGGAACGAGTACAACACCTCTTTGGGCCTCAATGGCACTGTACTGGAGCTTGTTGACGGGGGTGGAACGTTGAGCGACGACCTAGATGCTGTCTTTGCCACCGACGCGGAACTTTTGGCGGCCACTGACGACGACATCACGGGCGCTTCACTGGATGCGCCGAGCAACGTACTGACCATAAGCGAGGGCACCACGGACGTTACCGTTGACCTGAGCGACCTTGACGACAGTGCCGGGGTTGCGGCCAA
>NZ_LXTT01000111.1 GCF_001683915.1 Allomuricauda sp. CP2A
AATCGAAACTAGGGTCTTTTTTATAGATTCATATTTCTTTTCTTGTCTAATAGTAATTAAATCTTGTCCCAGGGTTATGACATTGTGGAATTCAGGTTGAAACGCCTTGTAAAATAGGAGTGCCAATGGTTTCTGTGATCAATTCACACCGCGTTCCATTAAAAGTAAGCGAACAGAATACCCTTGCATTGGAATTGACAGGTCATCTTTAGGGGAATGTGGTTCCATAGAAAAAACTTCATTGGACAGCAAATCCCTAAAATGCAATGAATCCATCGGGGCTTCCGGGGAAATGGATTTCATCGGATCCAGCGCAGCGGTTTGGGAAAGACCATCCAAATTTACAAGAACAAGGATTATTTGTCCGCCCTCTTTGCGAACAAACGCAGTGATTTTACTTTTTGGAAAAACCCTTACCTCATCCATCAAATTACCTCGTAGGGCGGGATATGCCTTGTGCAGCCTTATCAGTTTTTTATAATGCTCAAATAGGCCATGCTTAGATTGCTCTTGAATACTTTTTTCTTTTGCGAAAATAGCTTTGTCTGAATATGGGTGGTTTTCAAATCCAATTTCTTGCCCGTTGTAAATCATTGGTATTCCCGGTAAGGAAAAAAGTAGGGTTGCGGCCATTTTAGTACGCTCCAGGCCATGGCCGACAATGAATCTTGGCAAATCGTTATTTTCCAGATAATGCAATTTCCGATATGGGTTCCCCCCGGATTTGAAAAGGGCCTTTCCCAACAACCCTGCCCGTTTATGGACCTTAGGGTGGTTAAAAATAGTTTTACTTGATCTTTCATCGTATTCATACTCCCAGGACCACTGGGAAACCCATTCCTTGTCCTTTGTCCAATCATAAGCTGCATCAAACCCAAGTTCATATACCGCTGGGGACGAACCTTTATCTTCAGCCAAAAAAAGAAAGTCGGGTTTAATGCTCTTCAATTCGGTCCTCAACCTCTTTCCAAACGAAGGGTTTCGTGCATTGACCCCCCAAATGGCATCGAAACGATACCCATCGATATCAAATTCATTGAGCCAATACTTGCAAACCTCAAGCATCCATCGTTGAACCTCTTCATTGCCATAATTTAAATTCACCAGATCCTTCCAAAAATAATTGACAAATCCAAATTCATCCTTATTATATAAGGATGAGTACGGTTTTCCATCGTTCACCTCATGCTGATAAAAATCATGATAATGGGATTTATCCCCATTTTTGACTAAATCCTTGGCATATGGGTGGTGGATGGAACTATGGTTAATGACCAGATCAAATAGTATCCTGATTTTTAATTTTTTTGCCTTTTTTATCAATGAATGCAATTCTTCCCTTGTCCCAAAATTTGGGTTGAGCTGCATATAGTCAATTACGTCATACCCTTGATACCCCTTAAATGTCCTGTAGATGGGTTGAATCATAATGGTATTCACTCCAAACTCCTTTAATTCATGTAATTTCTTTCTTATGTCATTAAAAGTTCCATCCTTAACAAAGGAATAAGGTGTGATTTGGTACAGGATGGCATCATCCATCCATTGGGGGCTATCCTCATCCATATTGAATGCATGGACACCTTGATTGTCACGTTTTACATAGGTCTGTAGAAAAATGGAGTCATTTTCCGTGGTGCCGATCAAGTTAAAGCGGTACATTCCGACTTCTGCGGGTATTTCAACCACAGGCAACGAATCCTTATCAAAAGAAAAGTCAGTCAGAGCAGGATTGGAAGAATCGGGCGCCCAATGAAATTTTATCGGTTCACCGTAAGGGTTTTCCACAATATCGGCATGCAAAGTAATTTTCTCCCCATCCCGAACAGGATAAGGTTTGACTATGGGTATCGGGTCATATCCCAACGTATATTGAACCGTATCTGAAACAACTGGTGGATGCCCTGGTACTTCGGCCCAAATTTTGGTTTCCTTATCGGTCAAACAAAGTTCAAACTTGAATCCACCCTTGTCATCCACACCAGCCAAGAAATATTTGTTGTTCTGATGTACAATGATTTCATTAAGATATATCCCATGCACTTGGCCCTTAAATTCTTGTTTTGGATGCCAAACAATGGCATCACGGGTTTTCAACTCAATTGAGCTAGTATCCTTCGATCCAAAAAAAAGGGCTGAGAATAAAAATATTAATTTGAGCATCATAGTACCTTCTTTATTAAAAAAATTCCTTATAAAACTATGGGTCTATACATATGACAACACAATTCTAGCACCTATTCATCGATTCAACTTTTCGTTTCTCACTTAATACTTATTATAACTTATTATTGTCGACAACGAATTGGTAAGGCCGGATATCAATTCATTATATTTAGTCACTTGATATAAAAAATTCTCTTGTTGAGAGTGAATGAAGTAATTATGATTCAAATACTACTGGAATGAAAAAAAGTAATTTCTTGATTTTATTCGACCGAGCCTTCAGAATGGCATTGCCACTAATTGCGATGTTGTTGCAATTCAATGTACATAGTCAAAAAACTTTGGAAGGCAAAGTATTACTAGCTGTCTTTTCCCATCCTGATGATGAAGGGACCATTGCTCCCATACTTGCCAAATATTCAAGGGAAGGTGCCCAAGTTCATTTATTGACGGTAACTGACGGGAGATATGGCTCCAATGAATTCAACAATTTTATCGAGGATGAAGAATTAGCGGCTGTCAGAAGGGAAGAATTGAAATGTTCCGCCGCTACTTTAGGTGCCGAGTTGATCCATCTAAAATACCATGATCAATTAAAGGCCGCAGAGGGATTCGACGGACATTTATCCCAAGCCCGTGGAATCATAGAGGACCTCAATGCCATTTTTGAAAAAGTGGAACCAGATGTTTTGATTACTTGGGGACCCGATGGCTGGACCAACCACATGGACCACCGTCTTGTTGGAGCCTCTGTAACACAAGTATTCTTGTCAAAGGATTGGAAAAAACCAATGTCCCTATATTATTGCGGAATTCAGTTCAATGACATTGAACATCCAGAAGAAAGGATTTACTATGGAGTTGCTGAAAAGTACTTGAAAACCAAGATAGCCTTTTCGGAGGAAGATATGGAGAAAGCCTATCAATCCTTTAAATGCCATAAGAGCCAAATAGACCCAAAAATGACCAAGGAAGACTTACTTAGGGAATGGCACAAAGGGTCTAGATACATCTATCTTCGCAAATTTGAAGAGCCAAAGGAAAAATCCGGTACTGTATTTAACTAATCACCCCTTAAGGTTTAAGTTGCATACGAAGACAGATTTCTTAACATAGGTTATTTAATCACTCCATTTGTTCTGCTGGGTTTTGTTCAAAATCTTTAGAATGTATCGAACGATTTAAGCTTACAGAAACAAGATGTTACAACAAAAATGAAGTGACAATGGACATGGGGTATCCCAGTTTGGAAAACTTGATATCAGTTATGTGGAAACCATGGAAAGCTCAAGTGGTTACGGATCGGTCGGATTCCAAATTGGTCTTCCCATACGACTCTTTGTGATGAACAGCAAAACAACTTATAAAAGTCCAAAGGGATGGAACCAAAAGAATATTTCTATGAAAAGCTCGGTGAAATTTGTGCCGTCCAACAAATCCGAGGCCGACTCCCCGACGGCCTTTCGGTTTTGTGAAAACATCTGTTCCGTCGGGAAGATTATCTTCCATTGACCCAGATTCCCCATCAGTGGAACATCCAATGACAAGGATCGATAATATCAGGGGTAAGCCGATCCCTCGCAATAGTGATCTATTTTTCAACGCCATATTAAACTAACGGGGAAGTCCGGCCCATAGTATTCTTCTAGACAAAATCAGCTTTGGAAAGAACTGGCGCATCAACTTATTCGTAAATGACTATAGGGATCTCCCGAAACCAAAATTGGCTCACTTTATAATCGAAATAAACAATCTATCTACCCCTAGGCTGAATAGGACTTGATATTGGGGCTGGAATGGACAAGCTCGTATTCTTTGCTGTGGAGCATTATCAAAAGGAAAATGCGGCTACATCACCTTGACCATTGGTGAAGATACAGGTCACTGTGCGTAAGGAAGGATTGCTAAAAAAACAAACCCTATCTTTCAGTAAATTTTGGGTCAGTACCATTATCTTTGTCCAACTCTTATGGATTTGCAATAAAAAGGCGGACAGTTTTTTTAAATAGGTGTCCCTAGATTCACTTATCCGGACTTCAATCAACTCATTATTCTACCCACTTTTTATTTGATCCGACACAATTTCTTTGTCGCCCCATTTTTCCAAACTTATCCCATAGTTGACCGTGAAGCCATCAGGGTGGGTCACCTTGTACCAACAATTGCCTTGGAAATTGCTCTGTTCTTTCACATGGCCTTGCTCATAGCCCAAAGCCTCCGCCAATTGGTCCATGCTCAGTTTGCAATCTTCACTCGGGGCATATTAGTGTGTTTAATCCCCCTTTTGGTCAAGGTCCATATTTTTGTCCTTTTCCATTTGCAGCTGCGTTTCTGGGTTTTTGGAACTTTCCTTTTCCTTCTTTACCGAATTTCCACAGGCCTCCATTAGCATCACTGTCAAAGAAATACCAAGGATACTTAATACTTTAATGGTTAATTTATTAACTGTTCATTTTAGGTTCAATACTGTTTGTATAAGATCGTCCTGTATGGCCATTCGGCCCTTACCATTGGATATCAGACATATGGGTCTTTCCCTTTAATCTTCACCAGGGTTTTTATCAAGGATAATTTCCGAAATCTCTTCATTGACCACGGAGTACAAATCCGCTTCAATCTGGGTCTCGGTTATCGTTTTGATGCTGATATCATAGGGGTAGTCATCATCAAGCACCCTAAAAGTGGTGTCGTTCGTCCATTCGATGGCATTCGTTTCGGAGAACCCGGGAGCGCAGTCATCAGTATCATCGGTATAAAACCACTGTTCGGTGATGATATCCCCGTCAAATTCAAAATAGGAGGTTTTATAGCAATCGTCCATCACTTCATTTTCAATGAAATCAATATACCATCTTCCTGTTGTGGTCACCAGTTCCTGTAGGGTTGGTTCAGGTGGAATACCACCATCACCATTGTTACAGTTGGAGTTCAGTGCGGCCAGAAGGAAAATAGCCATCCATTTGAACATTGGTTGCGGCCCTAGCTGGATAGGGCGGTCAATGTATACCACCTGCGGCGGATGAAAGTGAGCAGTGCAAATCAAGTGCACGAGATCGACTCATTTTGGTGGTGAAGTTAATGTTTATTTTTAATTTTTTTCCTCATAGATTCCCCTTTAATGTCCACCCTGTGCGCTGAGTGCACCAGACGGTCAAGGATGGCGTCAGCGATTGTTTTTTCACCGATGACATCGTGCCATGCCTCCACGGGCAGTTGTGAGGCTATAATAGTGGACTTTTTGCCGTGCCTGTCCTCTATGATCTCCATCAAAGAGTGCCTGTTGATGTTGTCCAATGGTTTTAGGCCAAAGTCATCCAGTATGAGCAGGTCCTGTTTTTCAAGTTTTCCAATGAATTTTAGAAAGGACCCGTCCGCCTTTGAGGTTTTGAGCAGGGTAAAGAGCTTGGCCGTGTTGAAGTACATGGTCCTGTACCCCATTGAGCAGGCCTGGTGCCCAATGGCCGAGGCCAGATAGCTCTTGCCCACCCCGGTGCTCCCGGTAATGAGCATATTTTCACCCTTGTGTATAAATCCACAGGAGGCGTAGCGTTGTATCCTGTTCCTGTCGATGTTCCTTCCAGGGCCGTAATCGATGGCCTCCATAACGGCGCCGTACCTGAACCTTGCGGCCTTTGTCAGGCGCTCGATCTTGCGGTTGTGCCTATCGTCCCATTCGGACTGTACCAGATAGGCCACCAGTTCATCGTTGGTATAGTCCATGCTCTCGGGCGAGAGGCTGGTTCCAAAGGCCCTGAGCATCCCGTGGAGCCTGAGCTGTTTCATCTGTTCCAATGTCTTTGTGTTCATGTTGTCTGTTTTAATGTTTGTCATTTATAATAGTTTCCTCCCCTGATGTTATCGTGGTCCGGGACCTCGGAGGTATCCTCCGGGTCGTCCTCCAGGGTGTCCCACCCTTTTTTCAGTATCCGCTCCACCATGCTGTAATTATAGGCCCCATAGTCAGATGCCCGCCTGCAGGCATTGTCCAGCCGTTGGTCGCCGACCTTCTTGGCCAGGTGCAGTATGCCCATGCAGGACTTATAGGATTGTTCCGGATGTTGTTTCTTGTCGAGTATCCCGATGATGTACCCCTTGCAGTTCTCGCCGATGTGGGCGGCCCAGGAGATGAACTTCTCACTGCTCCATTCGCTGACGAACCTGTGGTGGGAGGGCATATGTTCCGCCGCGGTGGTATAGCCGTAGCGTTGCCGCTTCCTTTCATGGACGGCCAAACGTTCGTGCCTGTGGTATATCTCCACGAAGCTGTCCGTGTAGACGATCTTCACCTGTTTGCCGATGTGCCTGTAGGGAACACTGTAGTAGTGCTTGTCCCTGCCAAGGTAGATATGGCTGTTCTTGTGGACCGTGCCCTTTGCATAAGATCTTATCTCATAACGTTTCAAGGGAAGGGGACCGAGCTCCGGCACCTCCACTTCCCGGAAGAGGGAACACCTGGAGTATTCCCTTCCCCTGAAGGAAATATTGTTATGGGTCTTTAGCAGTTCCAGGATGGCCCTGTTGATCTCGTCCACACTGTGGAAGGTGGTGTTGCGCAAAGGGGCGAACACCCTGGTATAGACAATGCGCACCGCGTTCTCCACGATGGCCTTGTCCCTTGGCCTGTAGGCCCTTGTCGGCAGCACGGCGGTATCGTAATGCTCCGCAAAATCGGCAAAGGCCTCGTTGACCTTCGGCTCGTAACTGCTGCTCTTGGTAACTGCGGACTTCAGGTTGTCGGTCACCAGGGCACGGGGGACCCCGCCATAGAACCACAGTGCGTTCTCGGTACATCGCATGAAGTCCTCAAGTTTCTGGCTCCGACAGGCCTCCACGTAGGTATAATGGCTGCTGCCCAACACGCACAGGTATACCTCGAGTTCCTGGATCTCTCCCGTATATTTGTCCGTTATATGGAGCTTTTTACCCGTAAAATCGATGAAGAGCTTGTCGCCCGCCTTATGGGTGAAGTGCATCACTGGCGATGTCTCTTTTGTCCATTCACGGTACCAGTACCTGAACTGGGAGAGCTTGAACCCGTCCGGGTGCTTCGCATGATACTCTTCCCAGAGCAACTGTCGCGTGACACCCGTTTTGCGGAGTTCCTTGTCAAAATAAGGGAAGTACCGCTCTAAGGTCCTCAGCTGTTCGCTCTTGGGCTTTTGGTCCGCCTTGAAGAGCCTGTGGATCTCCTCCAGGGTCATCTCCGAGACCTCGTAGGGCGTCAGCCTGTAGCACTTGAAGAACTCGATGTACTTGGCCACCGTGTTGCGGGAGATGCCAAGTTCCTTGCTGATGCGTCGCTTGCTGGCCCCCTCGCCGTACAATTTGTAAATCCTTTTTGCCTTGCGCATATCTATCTGTTTGTTCGCCATGGTCTTTTTTACAAAAGAAACCATCGCAACACTCAAATAGAATCGATCTTTTTAGTGGCTCACTTTCATCCGCCCCACTATGCTCACTTTGGTCCGCCGCGGGTGGCTCAGTTTGACCCGCCGAAGGTGGTATACTATGCCCGTTTTTTGCATTTATATACGAATGACAAAGAATTGAATAATGGCTATGTGTTTCCCTTTCTAAAGGATGTCATTCCCAAAGACACCAAAGCGGTTTTTGTAAAAACAAGAAATGCTACAAAGCTTTTCAATAAATACCTTCGAAGAATCGCTAGACTTTGCGAAATAGACAAACCTCTTTCAAATCATATTGCACGTCACACTTTTGGGAATATTGCCGGAGACAAGATTCATCCCTTAATGCTTCAAAAACTCTATCGCCACAGCGATTTAAAAACTACTTTGAACTATCAAGCGAATTTTATCCATAAGGAAGCTGATGAGGCATTGGATAGTGTAATAAATTTTTAATTTTCAAATTAAAGTCTAATCACTTTGGAGTTTTAAAAATCATTTGGTCTAAAAGAATTATTCATAACCGTACATTATATATTTTGTTCCAAGTCCTTACCTTCAACTTTTGCGCTTGGTTCTTATCGGCTTTTTGTGGTGTTCGGAAAGACAAGTTCAATTAACAGCTCCAAGGAAACAACCACCACTTGGTTAATTGATACTCTATACACCAAAGAAAGGTATTTGGGTTTTCACGCTCGCGTGAAAAAACGAATAGCAAGAGGGTGATGCGCAAATTGCGCCATCACGGTTGTTTTCGGGCTTTCAACATGTTGAAAACCAGTTAATTAAAATGATTTTGGAATACTGTGCAAAATCTAGGTCTACAGTAGACTTTTCCGAAATCTACAGTAAATCCTTTGGGAAGCCCTAGAAACACTGCGAATTTTTGACGAAAAAATTGACGCAATTTGACGAAAAAACAAAATTGGACCTATGGAAAAGCAATCTTAAGCTTTAAATAAACGGAGGGGAGGTTGGAGCGATATAAACGTGATTCAAACAAGCCTTTGGATTTTCTCAAAGGTTTTCCATTGACAGATAGAATTGCCTCGCTCAGTAAGGTTAGTTTGGCAAGATTTGGGGCTTGCAGCACTTCACTTCGTTGCGTTTGCTTTTATATCGTTTTCCATTTTAAGTCAGGTTTTTTTTAAGGTACCGTTTTATTGAACTTTCATTAGAAATCGAGTCTACTGATTCTAAGGAGTTTACTTTTTCCGTACACTTAATTGGTTTACCATTTAGACCCTTTTTTACCCCTAAGATGTAGTTCGGTTATGCAAGAGTGAGCACAAAATCACAGAAACACGATTTGCAGGTGGATGCCTTTCTAAAGGAAGGAATCAAACCCAAGAACATCTATGCCGATATTTCATCAGGAGCAAAAGCTGAACGAAAGGGACTCGATGAACTTTTATCCATTTTACGTGAAGGTGATACCCTTGTGGTCTGGAAACTGGACCGAATCGCCAGAAGCCTTTCACACTTGACCAAATTAATCGAGGACTTCGAGAAAAAGGGAATCCAATTCAAAAGCATTCAGGAAAATTTCATTGATACCACTTCCCCTCACGGAAGGTTCATCTTCAACCTTTTCGCTTCCGTTGCACAATTGGAACGAGATATTATCATTGAACGTACACGGGCAGGATTGGAAAGCTCAAGAAGACGTGGTTTGAAAATCGGTAGGAAGCCTGGTCTCAGTAAACAGGCATTAAACAAAGCAATGTTGGCGGAACGGTACTATAGGGACAACAAACTGAGCATTGAGGAGATCATGAAACTCATTGATGTTGGTTCTAAAAAGACCCTCTATAAATATTTGGCATACCAAGGCAGAAGAAAGTGTATGGAATGTGGAAATCTGTTTTGGGACAAGAAGCAAGCTTTGGGTAAAGCTTATTGCAAAAAGCACAAGAAGAAAATCAAACCCGATTGACTGTTTTACTTCCCTTTCACCGAAAACCCAATTTTTGATTAATAGAAATTTCCTACATTTAAACTAATCATATAACCAACCAATGACCAAAACTGACCTATTCAGGGCCATCATTAAAACTTTTGGGATTTATTGTTTTATTGAAGCTCTCTTTCGTTTGATTCCAAATATTTCATTTTCAGGTGGTTTTTATTCCTTCAGTTTGATCGTAAGTTTGGTTTACTTGTTAATTACTGGAGTTATTGCTTTCCTCTTATTGTTTGGAACGGACAGGATAATAAAATTGTTTCGCCTTGAAAAAGGTTTTGATACCGACAGTATTGATGCCTCCAATTTAAACGAAGAGGGGCTTTTAAAACTTGGGTTGATTTTAATCGGACTGTTAATGATTGCAGATAACATTGCCCAATTTTTAAACTACTGTTATTTGCTATTCAAAAAGCAGATTTCGGCAAACGGACTTGATGAAACTGATAGCCTGATGCTCGACCAACAATTAGACTATAATTGGTGGGTGATTTCTGGTTTAAATGTTTTAATAGGACTTATAATATTAACCAACTATAAAAGGATTTCGAGCTTGTTTACCGCTAAGGAAAATAATGTTGAGGATTCTGAGGATTAAATAAAAGTTCAAAAAAACTATGAAACTGCTTGAAGAAATTAAGGAACCGAGTTATCAATCCGAACCTGATTTTATTAGTGGGAGAACGGATGAGATTAAAACCTATGACTTTGATTGTTCTAGTTGTGGAGTAGTTCTCAAAATTGATTTTCAGCGCCAAATAAAATATAATTGGAATGGAGAATCAGACAAAATTTCAAAAGTTGAAGTGACTAAGTTAAAAACGCACTATGGAATCGGACTTTCTGAAAAAGCGCATGATGGTGGGTTTCCAGTTTTTGATAAAGTTACCTGTAAAGGATGTGGTCACCAATACGTCACCTATTGTGGGGTGAGAGAATATAGCAATTCAGCATTTACAATTAGTGTACTAGGGATTCAAAAAATTAATTGAAATAATTCAGATAAGTTCAAATAAACGATGATGCATCATACCACGAAAAACATCAAGAATTCAGTCCCATATATTAGCTCTTTCAATTTTGGCCGTTCTTAAATAGTCCAACATTTGTCCGGCATGTACGGATTCGTGGTAGGCAATGCGGTTCAGGTAATCCCCGAGGGTTTTGCTTTGTCCAACTTCCTTTCTTTCAATTCTGACATGATTTAAGTCAGATGCTTTCAAGCCTTGAATCATGTTGAGAAAATCACCTCGATATTTTTCGGCAAAGTCCAGTTCTTTTTTTAGGTCGGAATATTCCAATCCATTCCATGGAGATTGATAATCTCCTAAATTTCCCCGATTTTCAATTATTTTATGGTAAAGGTGCTCGCCCTCCAAAACATGTCGTATCATTTCGATTATTGAAAACGCTTCTTCATCAGGCTTCCAATTCAGATATTGATCTGGGATTCCACTCCACAACTTGATACTCCTTCTTCTGATTTCGGAAAAGTTCAATATGATAGTTTCGATTGAATTCATTTTTTTGGTTTCTACGTTTGCTTGTTGTTTTCACTCCGGTCTAAATTGTTGTAGGTTGAAGTAAACCATCATTTTTACCGATCTGGCCACCCTGAATGGAAGGATTTGCTGTCGGACGGAGCTTCTTCTCGCTTATGTATCCCGTAATCCCTGATTACCTGTGCAATTCTGATGTGGTAATCCTGGAAAATTGATTCCCTGCCCATGGCTTGTGCCTTTCGGTGAGCATCTAGATTTCGCCATTGTTTTACTGCTTTCTCATTTTCCCAAAAGGACAGGGATAAAATCTTTTCGGGATTGTAAATGCTTTGAAATCTTTCAATGGAGATAAATCCCTTGATTTTTTCCAATTCTGCTCCAAGTTTTGCCGCCATATCCAAATACTCCTGTTTCTTTCCATTGTCCGGTGCGGCTTCAAATATTACTGCTATCGTATGTTGTTTGGTCGCCATACTATTTGCATAAACAAGTTGGTTGATGATCTACTTTAAAATTTACCGAATTGGCAATAAAACAGCGTTCGTTTGCTTTTTTGTGTAATTTATTCGCTTTTTCGATCATTGAATTTTCCTTGACCGTTACAATGGGATTTAGAATAACTTCGGTGAAAAACCCACTGCCCTTAGGGGATTTAACCATTGTTCCGTTGGCCTTGTCACTATAATCCATAACGATTACCCCTGCTTGAGAGCATAAATGCAGATACCAAAGCATATGGCAAGAGCATAAGGAGGCAACCAGTAATTCCTCTGGATTGTATTTCGCATTGTCCCCGAGGAACGCCGGGTCTGACGAACCTAAAATGTCAGGTTTGTTTTCAATTGAAATCACGTAGCTTCTTTCATACGCTCCATAGTTTGCCGTACCCACCCCTTTGTTTCCGGTCCATCTCATGTTGGTCGAATATTTGTGCTCGCTTTTCATATCACATAATCCTGATTGTCCCACCAAGTCTTCATCCATTCTGCGGAAACTGTTTTTGCCCTTTCGTAATCATCCGGAATTATGATCAACTGATTGGAATGGTCGCTGTATTGCGTTAAAATGTTGACCTGGGCATCTGTCAACTTTCTGCAAAAACCCCCTAACTGGCCGGGAATGTCTTGCCTAAGTTTTTGAATGATGACATCCTTGATTTCTTTGATCTCAATACCGACTTTCTCAAGTTCCATTTTGGCCCTATCCGCCTCTTTTACCAAGAAATGGGCTATTGCATATTCCCCGTTGTTAAAAACCCCTCCTCCCTCGAGGCTTATTTTGTTGTCTCCCAATATTTCACCCATTAGCGCCAATTGACCGGGTTTGTTTTCAAATAAGATCTTTATGTCTTTCATAGTTCAAAATTTAAGTGCCACAAAGAAAATAGAAATATTACATTTACACTTCATTTGATACTGAACAATGGAAGAAGACAAGTTTATTTCGACCGCTTCGTTACTTTGTGAACCTTCAAGGGCAAAAATTGTGTGGAACTTGTTGGATGGCAGGGCTTATACCGCCAGTGAACTGGCAATGGTTTCCAACCTATCCGCCACTTCCGTCAGCAACCATCTGTCTAAACTTCTCAAAGGCGAAATCGTGAAAGTTGATGTTCAGGGCAGGCACCGGTATTATTCATTTGCAAACCCTGAAGTTGCTTATGTAGTGGAGTCTTTGGCGAGCCTTGCAAATAAAAAACCACCTCCCAAATCCAACAAACCGTCGTCCAAAAATGAAATCAAATATTGCAGGACCTGCTATGACCATTTAGCGGGCAAAGCGGGCGTGCAGATAACTGACAAACTTCTTTCGCAAGAAATGATCCTGTTGAAAGACAAAACCTTTGTTGTCACCAAAAATGGCCGTAAATTTTTCAAAGATTTTGGTTTGGAGCTCACCGAACTACAAAAGCAAAGACGCCATTTTGCCAAAGCTTGTTTGGATTGGAGTGAAAGGAAATACCATATTTCCGGTTCGCTGGGAGCGGCCCTTCTTGATAAAATGTTGCAATTGGATTGGTTACGAAGGACAAAAAATTCACGGGCCATTGTGATAACTTCGGTAGGACAAAATGGGTTGAGGGATAAATTTGATGTTGATTTATAATGAACAGGAGACAAACCAGAGGGATAGCCAAAGCTTGCTACTATGCATGTAACCAAATACCTGCGTATTACCAAAAATTTCAAATAAAGTATTTCAATGTATAATAGCAATTCCCATATCACTTTGGTTGTTAAAGGCTATGATGAGGCAATCCATTTCTTCACCCAAAAATTGGATTTCGTTCTTCTTGAAGACACTAAAGTTAATGAATCCAAGAGATGGGTGGTCATTGCCCCAACAGGAGCGAAAGAATCTGGTTTGTTGCTCGCCAAGGCTGCCAACGAAAAACAGTTGGTCTGTGTTGGGAACCAAACAGGAGGGCGGGTCGGATTTTTCCTTTTCACAGATGATTTCAAGAGAGATTATGACAAACTGGTGGAGTGACCTTTGTAAGACCACCAAAAAAGGAGTCTTGTGGAATTATGGCGGTATTTCAAGACCTTTATGGTAATTTTGTGACCTACTGGTGCTCAATGATAAAAAATAAGGGTGTAATAAGATAAAAGAAGTCACAGTTTAATTAAACGATAACAATTTGAGAGTTTTAAACCAAGAAATCATCCGTCAACTTCAAGAGATACAGGAAGCAAAAATTTGGATTGGTGAAAGCTTCTCGAAAAAGCTGGACATGGTTGATGAAACCGAAGTGTTCACAAGACCACTACCAGAACTTCATAGTATAGCCGAAATTATCTCCCATCTTACAACATGGAGAAAGGAGACGATACTTAAAATTAAGACCGGTAAAGGTAGTTTGACTGACAACAGCAAAGAAAACTGGCTTACCAACGATATTTTGATTGAGGTGGGATGGAGCGAAATCCTAAAACAGTATAAAGACACTCTATTAGAACTTATAACAATATTAGAGAACAAAGAAGACCATTTTTTGGCAGAGAAATATTATGACAATGATTTCAATGGAATGTATGAATATCGATTTGTACTAAACGGAATGCTCCATCATGATATTTACCATTTAGGGCAACTTGGAATAATTATCAAATTATTAAAGTTAAATTGAGAACTTTAGTTTCCATAAAAGTTCAAATAAAGGATAACTCCATTATTTCCAAAGACTCCAAAATATTATTTGCTAAATTTGAGAGCAAACAATTATCCTTCCCAAGGTGTTTAAAACATTACAAGTTCAGCCAATTTTTAAACTCGGCCGCTTTGTTCTTGCTGATCAAAATATCAACATTGGTTCCTGGATTGACCAATATCTTTAATTGACTATTACCGTACTTAACAATCTTATTGATGCTTGAAATAGCAATGATAAACTGACGATTGGCTCTAAAGAATGTGGTTTCGTCCAAATAGGAGAACAGCTCATCAAGGCTGGAATTACTCGTCGATTTTTTCCCATCAATACCAGCAACATACGTTATTGAGTTCTCGGTATAGATATAAGCTATTTCTTCTATTGGGATGGAAAGAAGTTCGTTTTTCAATTGTGTCAAGATTCTTTTCTTGGTCACATTGGAGTTCGAATGCTCCGTAACTTTTTGCTGATAATCCCCAACGGCCCGATTCAACTTTGAAAGATTTAAAACCTCATCCTCCAATTTTTGTTTTTGCAGTTCCAGACGCTTTTCATAAATAGCCCCAATGTAGCGGGTGGTCATTACAAAAGTGGGGATGATAATGAGCCCAATGATGGAAAAAATAGTATAAAACTGGTACTTGAGCCGTTCTGTTTTGGAGCTTAGTTTTTTAAGGTTGATGTGGGAAACCACAATCCAATCGGAATTTTCAATCGGATACATAAAAGTAACTTCGGAAGGGTTTTCGGAGACATTCACTTCCTTGAAAAAGTTGTAGAACTCTGTGGTGGTCAAATTATCGGCAACAGAGGAAACAAAAGATTCTTCAGAACGTGCACTTTGCCCTACATTTTGTATCTCTGGATGGCAAACAATTTTGCCGGACCAATCAATGATACTCAAAAAAACATTGTTCTGATCGGTGTCGTGCAGACCTTCCTGAACCTGTGCCACAACGGTATCCTTTGGGGTGCCGTTCAGCAACTCATTGCTCACCAATGTGGCAAACGTTTTGGTTTCTTTTTTGCCAAATTCCAATTGCGAATCAATAAGTTCGTATGTGGCAGCTTCCAAAAAATAGGTAATGGCCACCATGGTCACGATTAAATAAATAATGGCGACAGACAAAAAAGTAAATAAGTATAGTTTGTCTTTTCTCATTGGGCTTTGACAATTCAATTCCGTCACAAGATAACAATAAGTTCCGATGGCGAAACAGTTCCAAAATTCTTAATATAGATTGAGTTTCCCGTTAAAGATTACCGTAAATCTTCAATCCCAATTTTTCCTTTTCACCCCTCATAATTCCGCTTCACCAAAGTTTAATTGCGAGGCTTTCAACGATTTGATTGCTTTGAAATAGAAAAAGATTACCCATGAAAAATATATTAACTGTTTTTGTTTTCACCTTTTTGTTTTTGTTAAGCTGCTCCAATGACAGTGAAAGTGATCTGACCGGTCCGCAGAATGGTGATGGAAATGAATTTGTAACCTATAACGATAATATTAAGGCTGTAATAAGTAACAATTGCCTGAGTTGCCATTCCAGCCCCCCGACAAACGGAGCACCCTTTTCCCTTACCACCTACACCCAAGTAAAAAATAGGGCAGAAAATGGTTCGTTGCTTGCGGCCATTAGCAAACAGACCGGGGAGGCAGGAGCAATGCCGCCTACGGGAAGGATGCCCCAAGCTACCATTGACCTAGTGGAACAATGGATAGCGGATGGCCTTTTGGAGGATTAAAAATAAACATAACAACGTATGGAATTTTCGGGAAGAATCGGAATCAAAATAAGTGTGTTAATTGGAATGTTGTGCCTTGGATTCACCTATGCGCAGCAGAGGTATGTTGATAGAAAGGGCGTGGTGGTTTTTGAGGCTTCCGAAAAGCTGTTTGAACCGGTAAAGGCAAAAAACGAATCTGTTTCGGTACTATTTGATGCATCGAACAATAAGATAGCATCATTGGCCCTTATGCGAGGGTTCCATTTCAAGAATTCCTTGATGCAGGAACACTTCAACGAAAATTACATTGAATCGGACCAATACCCTAAGGCTCTGTTCAAGGGAGAGATCGTGGACTTTGATATTGACCATGCCAGTAGCACCACACAGGAGTATGTTGTAAAGGGTACTCTTGAAATTAGGAGAATAGCCAAAAAGATTGAAACTACGGTCCAAATCCAAAGAATAGATAATGTTATGGCAATAAAGGGCAGCTTTATAGTGCTTCCAGTGGATTTCAATATTGAAATCCCCAAAATAGTTGAGAACAAAATTGCCAAAAAGGTATTGGTGAAGCTTGATTTTAAACTCATTGGTGATTATGGGAAATAGGAAAACACGGTTGCTTGTAATAGGTTTACTGCTAGGCGTTTTAATAGTCATTGTTTACAAAACGTTATACCCTGAACATAGAAATATTGCTGCGCAAAGTGTAGACTTCATCCTTTCCGCCAACGAATTGACCCAGGAGATGTCCCAGTCAGAAATGGCCAAGAAATATGGGGATAAAGTAATCCATACTTATGGAAGAATATCTGCCATTACCGGTAACATTATTACGCTCGAAGATGGTGTGGTTGTAAACCTTTTGGATATTTCTGGCCACGTACTTGAAATAGGGGACAGCATCGCCATAAAAGGAAGATGTATTGGCTATGACGACTTATTGGAAGAAGTAAAATTGGATCAAGCATCCATAATTCAAGAATAAATAAACCACTGAAACCACAATTCTTTAAAATGAAAAAAATACTGCTCGCATTGTTCTTTGCACCCTGTTTGGCTTTGGCCCAAGATGACCTATTGGAGGAAATAGATACGGTCACGGTCCAGAACGATTATGAAATTGCCGCCTTCAAGGGGCTAAAAATCGTCAATTTTGAGACCACCAAAATGGTGCCTAAAAGCAGGTTGTACTTTGTGGTGTCGCATAGATTTGGGAGTATTAAAACAGGCATCGAAGATTTTTTTGGGCTTGACCAAGCCGTGACCAGGTTGAATTTTATCTACGGAATTACGGACGGCATCAATTTAGGGATATCCCGAAGTTCATTTGAAAAGACCTATGAAAGTTCCCTAAAACTCAGATTGGTGAGACAAAGTGAAAACGGGTCGCCTTTCAACATTGTGTCGTTCAACACTGTTCTACTAAATGGGGCCTTGGACAAGGATAATTTACGAGGGCTTGGGTTTGAACACAGATTGTCCTATGCGGTACAAGCCCTGATCTCTAGAAAAATGAGTCAAAAACTTTCACTCGAGGTCGTCCCCACCTTTTTCCATGACAATTTGGTGTCCTTGGACGAGCAGGACAACTCACAATATGCCATTGGATTTGGAGGAAGGTATAAAATCTCCAATCGGGTTTCGTTGAATGCGGACTACGGAGTTCACATGAACAGGGCTTCAAACTCACCGTTCAAAAATCCATTGTCCGTGGGGGTGGATATAGAAACAGGGGGGCACGTTTTTCAATTGCATTTTACCAATGCACAACCAATGAACATCAATACATTTTTAAACCAAGCCACGGGAGATTGGGGCAAGGCCGATATTTATTTTGGATTTAACCTGCTTCGGATTTTTTAAAAAGCTAAAAAATTCAAAGGCTAAAATTCCTTTTTATGCTTCATTATTCGTCCTCACCAAGGTTTTTTGGGACAAGGTTTTAATTAATGTTTTATTTGAATTTTAATCAACTTAATAAAAATAAAAATGGGAAAGCAAATCACTTTTTTTCTAGTCATGTTACTTTTTTTGGGATGTTCCTCAAGTTCTGATAACGAGGGGATCAACGGTGACGGTCCGACAGGAGGAAATCCAACGGATGATTATTCACCACCAGGTGACGATACGCCACCGCCTTCGGGAGATTCCGATATGGTAAGGTTGGTCAATAACGGAACGTTTGGAAGTATTCTCACGGATGCTGATGGGAGAACATTGTATTTTTTCTCTCTGGACAGCAAAGGTGAGTCCAATTGTACAGAGGATTGCCTAAGTGCTTGGCCGGTATTCCACGTTACCGGTCCAACGCTGGATGAAGGCTTGGACAGCAGCGATTTTGGTACAATTACACGTGCGGATGGTGCCATGCAAACAACCTATAAGGGATGGCCTCTGTATTATTATGCAAGCGACAGTGCGGAAGGCGATGTAAATGGCGATGGTATCAGCGAAATTTGGTATGTGGCCAAACCGGACTATTCCGTAATGAAGGTCAGGGCCCAATTGGTCGGTAGGGATTCCGGTGGGGTCGAAACCAATTTGACCAGCAATTATGAACCAGGGGATGAACAGACGTTTTATATGACCGATGCTTATGGCAATACCCTATATCTTTTCTCCAACGATGAAAACGGAGTAAATAATTTTACGGCCGAAGATTTTTCCAACAACGGTGTATGGCCCATTTTTGAGGAGACCCTTTCAGAAGTACCAAGTGCTTTTGCATCCGGGGATTTTGGCTCAATAGATGTTTTTGGTAGGCAACAATTGACCTATAAGGGTTGGCCCCTGTACTATTTTGGACAGGATGAGGAACGTGGCGATAACTATGGCGTAGGTTTCCCATCTGCTGGAATTTGGCCCATTGCCAATTCCGATACCGAAACTGCACCACAACCCCAGTCAAGCACAATCTCGTATGATGTAGCCAATCAGGAGGCGACCGCATATACTTTTAATGGAGATGGGTTCAGCAATACCGTTAACCCCGATTTAACACTGAAAAGGGGCAATACATACGAATTTAATGTGAGTGCCCCTGGACATCCATTTTGGATAAAAACAGTACAAAGTACTGGCACTTCGGACACCTATGATGATGGTGTGACAAATAATGGAGCATCCTCCGGCACAGTGGTATTTACAGTTCCCGAAGACGCTCCGGACACCTTGTTTTATGTTTGTGAGTTTCATAGTCCCATGACAGGAACTATCAATATAATTGATTGAAAAAGAGAATTCTTTTGCTAAAGAAACCAAGACTTCTGATATAGGGGTCTTGGTTTTTAATTAATTTCTAGTTTTATCTTTATTTATTGGTATAGAACATTTCAAGATGCCCAATAAAATAAAATTCCTGGTTTTTGCAGTACTACTTGGTGTTGCATTGCTATTTGGATGGGGGATAATGGGCACGAAAAAGACAAACGTGATGAATACCAGCGCGGAAGTGGAGATCACAGCACAAAATTTATTGTCTGTTTTTAATGATGGAAACCAAAAATTAATGAATGGCTTAAAAACCGAACAAATTGTTGAGGTAACGGGACTGGTAAAAGAAACCAATTTGATGAATGGAAGGATAACCGTGCTGTTGAAAGGAAATAATGATAGCCCTCCTTATATTATATGTGATATGATGCCCCATCAAAAGACTACAGTATCACAATTCAAACCAAATGATTCTGTCAAAATAAAGGGTGTTTTCAAGGGATATCTCAAGGATGCCGTATTTTTGGACTGCATTGTTACTTTTAGCCAAGCGAATGATTAAGCATACCTTTCTTTGGATTAGTATTCTAATTTTCAGCCATGAATTAAGGGCGCAGAAGGTGATTTCCAGACAGGGGCACGTAGCTTTTTTTTCGTATACATCGGTTGAGAATATAAAAGCTGAAAACAATCAGGTACTGGGAATCGTAGATTTACAGCATGGGGATATAGCGGTAAGTATGCTGATGAACGCCTTTATTTTTGAAAAGGCCCTGATGCGGGAACATTTCAATGAAAGCTATGTGGAATCCGATATATTTCCCAAGGCCACTTTTGAAGGGACCATACAGGACTTTGATGCCAATCAGCAAGAAGATCAGACGAGGATAGTAAAGGGCAATTTTTCCATGCATGGGGTAACCAAGGAACTGGAAATCAAAGCCAGAATCGAACACGTAAATGAAAACTACATAATATCTGGCACTTTTGAAGCTGTGGTAAAGGATTACGAGATAAAAATACCGCCCCTTTTAGCTGGTAATATAGCCAAAACTGTTTCCGTGGATTTTAGATTTGAATGTTTGCCGTATGAAGATTAAAGAGATTATATTTTTTTTGATTTTAGTCCTTGTGGCCAATAGTGTGCTTGCCCAAAAGGAACTGTTGGAAATTTTGGAAAAGGAGCAAAAAGACACCCCCCAATATACCATGGCTACCTTTAAGGCCACGAGAATCTCCTTTGGCCATTCTATTGAAACCCGTAAAAAAGGAATTTTGGAAGTATCGGTGGCCAACAGGTTCTGGAATACCCCAAGTCTCTATTCCCAAAGTTTTGGGGCAGATAAAATGAATGCACGTATTGCGTTGGAATATGCTATCAGCGACAGACTTTCAACAGGATGGGGAGGAAGTACCTGGGATGGACTTTTTGATGGGTATGTAAAATATAAACTGATAAGACAACGAAGTGATAAAAGCGGTTCCCCGTTCAGTATCACTCTTTTTCAGAATGCGAGCTATTACAGCGAAGCCCTTGGACCCTACTTTGATGATGATTTTTCCAATAGGCTGTCGTTCACCACACAGGCACTTATTGCAAGAAAGTTTACCTCCGATTTTTCGTTTCAAATAGCCCCAACATTTGTGCACAAAGGGTTACGGTTCTCAGGAGAAGACCCACAAAATCATTTTGCACTTGGCTTTGGGGGAAGGTATAAATTGGGGGGACATATTTCCTTTGTCTCGGAGTATTATGCGGTATTCAATCCCATTACATCAAGAGATACTTATGGACCCTTTAGCATCGGGATAAATTGGGAATTGGGGGATGTTATGCTCCAGTTTATGCTCACAAACGCATCACATATAGTAGAGGATGCCTATATCACGGATACAGGGTATAACTTCAATTTCAAGAACCCCAATCTCAATTTTGGCTTTACCGCCACATATGTTATCCATTTCAATCGAAAGTTGAAAGGGCTGAAACTAAACAAATAATACGCAAAAAAATCCTTAAATACTTCACAAATCATTATTGCTAAAAATGACATTTATAAAATATAATTACTTCAGTTTAGATTCATTGGAAGATATATGCCGTTTCAGAGAATACTGTTGTTGAGGTAACACGCTTATACCATACTTTACTAACGGGTTACGACCAACAGTTGATAATTATACCACGTCCAAATAATTGTTTCTAGTTCTACGATTATTGATATTCTGCAATAATGAGTTTTATATTATTTTACGCTATCCTGTTTTTTGAGAAATGCTTTACATTCGTCCATTGATTTGAAAACAAAATCAGGATTGTTGATCCACTTGGTGAAATAAACTAGAATTCGTAATAGTGGATTTGGAACAATAACAATGTACCAACCTATATCAGGTAATTTCTTAATGGCTTGCAGATAGAATGGGTTTAAAGGATTTGCAAATACAACTTTTGTTGTATCAACAACGTGGTGCATAGTCCCAATGATTTGTTGTTCATTAGCAATTTTCAATTCCTTTAAGAATTGCTGTAAAAGCCGTTTGCTTATACAGCCATTGGGGACAACATAAAATAAGTTGTCCTTTTCACTGCGATACATTGTTATTTGACCTCTTTTATCATTTAATTCCGTAATCAGCTTCATACTCCAAATGTTTTATTATGAGAAAAAAGAGGGGTACGAATCAACTTGTAATGATATGACGACATTCATAAATTCGATTTATCAAAAATTGATAACCTTTTTACTTTAATGGTCAAAACGTGTTACTTCATTATAAACCCTGGTAAGTTCTCGTTCTTGTGCGGTGTAGGCTTCCCCTAGATAGAACTGCGTTTTTTTCCAATTTCACCAAGGTTATTGTCTTTGATTTCTTGTCCTCAAATTCATAATGCACCAAAAAACATCAAATTTTTTGTGTCAAAATAAAAAAGTTTGGATTCTGTACCTATTCTGTACCCATGTTAAAAAAGAAAGGCCCCCGATTTCTCGGAGGCCTTGCCTGCTCTAGTAGCGGGGACTGGACTCGAACCAGTGACCTTCGGGTTATGAGCCTTGTGGGCATTGGTTCAATATGGTCTTAAATGTGATAAAACCTAGTGTTTATAGGGGTTTTTATTTCACGTCAAACCATAAAAATCCATTCAAAAGCAGTAAATGTTTTACCTATGTTTTACCCTTTTTTGACAAATTTCCCATATCTTTGAGTATAGATAAAATCCATGGCATCAGTAAAGATAGTGCTTGTCAAGCATAAACAAAAAAAAGATGGTACAGTTCCTGTTGCCGTTCGCGTAATTAAAAATCGCAAACCAAGCTATATTTTTACCGGGAATTATATTCTTGAAAAAGATTGGAATGCTACAGAACGATGTGTAAGGAAGTCGCATCCGAATTCTAAGAGATTAAATAATTTACTTCAAAAAAAGTTGAGTGAAGCCCATGCAAGCCTACTCGATGCGGAGACAAGCGATGAAAGTCTATCAACAAAACAAATAACCAATAAGATAAAGCGTAAAGGAAATAGGGTTTCGTTTTTTGAAGCTGCGGCGGAACGCATTGAGCGAAAGTATAAAGCAGGAACATTTTCAGTAGCTAAATCAGAACTGTCTATCTTATGTAATATAGAGGAGTTTTTGAACTTAAACGCTAATGCGCCAATGGAAACTGTAATTGAGCAGATAAAAGAACGTCGCAAAATACGAATGGTTAAAGGGCGCAAACCTGAACATTCTATGGTTGATGACATTAAAACCTTTGCCAAGAAGAAAACACTTTCATTTGAGGAAATAGACACAGCTTTTTTAAATAAGTACAAATCTTTTTGTGCAGCATACCTAGGTCAAAAAACACGTACGGTTACAAACCAATTGATTTTTATTCGAACTCTCTTCAATCAAGTCATCATAAATGGCGAGGTGAATAGAAAACATTATCCGTTTGCTGGAGAAAAGGAAAAAATTAAAATTACATCTGGTCATAAAATCGGATTGACAAGAGAAGAAGTATTAAAGGTAGAAGATTTGAAATTGGAAGAGCAAACAAGTATATGGCATACGCGCAACGTTTGGCTATTTTCTTTTTACTTTGCTGGAATCAGAATATCGGACGTTTTAGAAATGAGATGGTCGGATTTTAAGGATGGGCGTTTGTTCTACACAATGAACAAGAACGAAAAACCCATTAGTCTGAAGATACCCGAGAAAGCGAAGAGCATTATTGATTTATATATAAAAAGGCGTAAATCTTCAAAGTATATCTTTCCGTTTTTGGATAATGCAAATCCAAAAAGTGAATATGACAAGTTCGTAAAAATCAGAAACGCAAGTAGTTTGTTTGATAAATATCTAAAACGAATTGCAAAGAAGTGCAGTATAGAAAAAAACTTATCGAACCATATTGCCCGTCACAGTTTTGGGAATATCGCCGGGGATTCTATTAACCCCCATATGTTACAAAAGTTATATCGCCATAGTGATCTCAAAACCACAATTGGATATCAGGCAAACTTCATTCACAAGGAAGCCGATGACGCATTAGATGCTGTAATTAATTTTTAAAAACAAACAATATTTATCACAGTCTTAGGATCTAGTGCCGAAAGGTGTGAGAGTTCGAGTCTCTCCGCCCATACAAAGGGAAAGCCGACTTTTAGGAGTCGGCTTTTTTTGTTTTGGGTACGACATAGGTACAACAAATGCTGAAATTATATAATCTGGAGGAAGAATAGTAAAAATCACAATCATGTGAAGTGATTTTTTTTGCATTTATTTGTTGAATGTGAATTGATGGGCATGTTCACTAGAACTAATAAGGTAATTGAACAATGACGTTCCTAATCTTATCGTATCGACTGTTAATCAGAGGGTCCTTGGTTCGAGCCCAAGAGGGGGAGCTTCAAAATCAGGTAGTTACATTAATATGTAGCTACCTTTTTTATTTGACGGCGTGCTTTTGGCGTGCTTTCTTGAAATTGACTTTATAGTCTCCACTAAGACAAGAGATGTCTGTTAAATTAAATCAACATGACAGTGATTGCTATAATTTCTTTCCTTTGATAAGTTTCAAATAGGCCAGTGATTGCAAAAACATAACAACGAACCCAATAAGCTCCAATATTCCGGCTTCAAGACCATATTCTCCACCAGTCAGCAAATCGGTACCTTTGTTTTCAATTTCGTAAAATTAATTTACAGCTGTTACCACTCATTGTAAATCCCAATTGAGTTTGTGTAAAATACCATGCCATTTATTGTAAGTAATACTATTGAAAGAATGGACAGAACCGTTCTTTCTAAAAAATAAAGTACCGATAAGAAAGCGAAATGCAGTATTATTCCGAAAATATGCGGCATAAAGTAATGCATCTTGGTTCTGGTTTAAAATAGCTATTATAATTATCTTTATTTCATGAAGATAGAGAAACTGAAGAACAAGATACTGTCCTCGCCTGCCAATACGGGCATTCTTCAACCACATCTATTAAAAGATAAGTAAAGGAGTGTAAATCAAAATTGATGCCTGTCAGCACGGAGTGGGAAATGGAATATGAGGTGTCCAATCCGTTTACCGAACAACTGGATTTGAAGTTCAACAAAAAAATTGGGAGGCTAAAATCATATCAAAGGTCATGAAAAGTTATTATCAATTTTTTAAACGATTCGGACTTTCTTGGAGGTATATATTTTGGTCTTTTGCAGTGGCTTCCATTCCATTATTTTTTACAAGTTTTTATAGCAAAACATTTGTGGTTTTTCCAATAATTATTCCGATTTTTTTTGGAATATTGCTCTACCTATATTTCGGTATCTTCTTAAAAAAAGCATTTCTTGAATGGCACGAAGCTCAAAGCTTACGGAAGGAAATTATCGGATTAACGAAGATCTTTTTCTTTCAAATTGCAAATAACACGTTTGATAACAACCAACTTGCTTCAGAAAAACTTTTGGAAATCCAAAGAAGAATTATTTACAGACATCTGGCTTTCCTCATTTCAATGAAGGAATTCGCGATACAAAACACTTCTAAAGATTTTGAAGGATATCTAGATAAGAAGGAGTTTAATGTTGTAAAGCGGGCAAGTAATGTACCATTTCAAATTTTGAAACTTCAATCCGAAGAACTAAAGAACTTAAATAAAAAAGCTTACGTACCTGAACAAGCTTATGTGAATCTCCAAAATCTAGGAATGAAGTTTATCCATTGTATTGGTGATTGTGAATTTATGGTCAATAAAGGATTCCGTAATACTAATTATAAAATGGCCACTATAGGCATCTGTTTTTTTATAGTAATCATAACGTTAAGTACTGCTCCATATTTAGGATTTTGGTCTATTATTTTTTCTGCTTTTTGGGGCTATGGTCTTTTCTTGCTGCAAAATCTTCAACAGTATTATTTGACTCCCTTTAATAATTCGACGTCCAAAATCGAGATTAATAAGACCATAAATGAAATTGAATATGATTCCTTGACATTAATTGTTGGTGAGGAAGTAAACAATTTATTAGGAAAGATTTAATGCCATAATTCCACCACATAACAAATGATGATACAACAGCTATGATGCAATAAAAAAGAAATAATTATAATCACGAACTTCGATACAAAACTGCCTAGCAGGTTGCCAAGAACCGCTATGGCATAGCATTTTAAATGTCGATAAAGCTCAACCGCCGGACACGGCCAGCATATCAGAGTGTGTGGTCCGGGTTAAAGCCATCTACCAATTTTTTATGCTCGTAATCGGCCACCATAAGCTCCTCATAATCAGTTTTTGCTCCCTGGGTAAACTTGTGCACTAATTTTTCCATTAAATTATATATTACCGGTACTATTATCAAGGTCAGAAAAAGCGAACTTATCAATCCCCCTATGATAACCCATGCAAGACCGTTTTTCCATCCCGATCCCGGGCCTGAGGCCAACGCAATGGGAAGCATGCCGAAAACCATGGCAATGGTGGTCATCAGAATTGGGCGGAGACGAGCGTGGTTGGCCTGTATCAAAGCGTTCCTGACCGTTTCCCCTGACCGCACGCGTTCATTGGCAAAGTCAACTAGGATGATGGCGTTTTTACATACCAGCCCCATCAGCATAATTATACCAAGAATGGTAAAGATGTTCAGGGAATTGTTCGTTAACGCCAATGCCAGCAAAGCTCCGATGAACGATAACGGAATGGAAAAAAGAACTACGAAGGGGTGCACAAAACTGTCGTACAGGGCAACCATTACCAAATAGACCAATATGATCGCCGCCAACATAGCAATTCCCAGTGTTCCAAACCCTTCCGACTGCCTTTCTTTATCCCCACCCCATACATAATTTACCCCAGTGGGCCGTTCGACATCTTGAAAGGCAGCCTCCCATTCATCCGCGACCGTACCGGCCGGCCGGCCAACGGACTGCCCTTTTACGGTAACCGAGGCGGTCTTGTCCCGGCGTTCCAATTGGCTCGGACCCAACGTTTCCGTGATGTCGGCGAATTGTGAGAGTTTTACTTCTTGCCCCTGATTGTTCGTAAGGATTAAATCCCCCACATCGGCAATACTTTTTCTATCAAAACTATTGTAGCGTATGTTAATATCATATTCATATTCTCCTGCCCTGAATTTGCCATCGGTATTCCCGTTAAATGCGGTCTGCATTGTCAATCCTACGGTTTGTAACGATAAGCCTAGGGAGGTCATCTTATCCCGATCTACCTGAACATTGATTTCAGGATTTCCCGTTTCTACGGACAATTCGATTTCCGTGGCCCCGGGAATTTTATATAGTTCCGCCTCGGCCTTTCTGGCAAAGACCATGGCACTATCCAAACTAGGCCCGGTCACGACCAAGGCCAACGGGGCTTCCTCCGCCACTCCCAAAAGGCTTATAGGTACGGTCTTCACCTTGGCGCCTACCAATATTTTCTCTAAACGACGTTTTGTTTTGGCCGCAAACACATAAGAATCGTCAACGCGTTCCTTTTCATCTACCATTTGAACGTTGATTTCCGCCTTGTAAGCGGTAGCCTGTGAAGCACCTAAGCCCTCGCTGGTCTGGCCTACGGTAGTGATAAGGCTCTTGACCTCTTCTTGGGTATTCAAAAAGGCCTCTGCTTTTTGGGCCATAAAATTACTTTGTTCCAATGAGGCATCTTTCGGTAGTTCTATCTGCACCAAAAACTCGCCCCTATCCGATGCGGCAAAGAATTCGCCCCCAATAAATCCAGCCCCTACCAAGGCAATCGAAGCAAAGAATATAACTAAAACGACAGACAAAGTTGTTTTATAGTAATCCAAGCACCAGGTCAATAAACCGGAGATCCAATTCGTGAAACGTTTTAATTGTGTTTCGAATTTAATGATAAGCCTACCGAACAGGTTTTTACCTGTGATATGCTCCAATTTTCCAAAACGGGACGATAACCATGGAATAATGGTAAACGATGCCAATAGGGACAACAGCGTCGAAATTATGATGGTCACACAAAATTGCGTGATGATTTTGGACACCAGACCGCTGCTCATGGCGATCGGAAAAAAGACGACCACGATTACCAACGTTATCGATGTTACCGTGCCCCCTATTTCAGCGGTACCGTCATAGGCCGCGCGGACACGGTTTTTGCCCATTTCCATATGTCGGTAGATGTTTTCGAGAACAACGATGGCATCGTCCACCAAGATGCCTACGACCAAAGACAATCCCAACAAACTCATTAGGTTCAAGGTATAATCCAACAACAAAAATCCTATAAATGTCGCAATCAACGAGGCGGGTATGGACACCATTACAATTAGCGAGTTTCTTACACTGTGCAAGAAGAAGAGCATTACAATCGCTACCAATAACACAGCGATCAATAGGTCATGGATTACCGAATCGGCCGCCTCCAAGGTAAAAACACTACTGTCATTGGCCACATTGAGCTTGAGGTTTATGGCTTTATAATCGGTCTCGAGTTGTGCTATCCGTTTTATAATATCTTCGCTTACGGCCACTGCATTGGCATCGGACTGCTTGATTACCTGCAATAGGATGGCACTTTTTTGATCTACCCTTGCAATTTTTTCAGGTGTTTTTTGACTGTCCTGAACATCCGCAATATCACTGAGCCTCACTTGGACGCCATCTTGATCTGTGACCACTAGATTACGCAGCTCTTCAACGCTTTTATATTTTCCGGCCAGCCGGATCAATATTTTTTGCTGCCGGGTCTGAATATTTCCTGTGGGGAAATCCAAATTCGAAGCCAGGATGGTCTGTTGGACCTGGGGTATGGAAAGGTCATATCCCTGTAGTCGGTCGGCGTCTAAATTTATCTGTATCTCCCTTTCTTGCCCCCCTATCAAATTTATCTGTGCCACACCATTGACCCGGGAGAGCAAAGGGGCAATTTTTTTATCGATCAGGTCGTAAAACTTAATTTCATCCATCGTGCCATTGGCACCGATTGTCATAATTGGAAGGTCGCTCAATGAAAATTTGCTTAAGGAAGGTGTTTTGGCATCCTCGGGCAGATCACTGATAATGGCGTTGATTTTCCGTTGTGCATCGTTCAGGGAAAAATCAACATTGGCACCATCCGTCAAGGTAATCGCAACCGTGGAAAGACTTTCATAAGAACGGGATTCTATTTTTTTTATGTTCTCCAGAGAGGCAACCGCATCCTCTATTTTTTTTGTCACGGTATTTTCGATCTCGCTGGGCGAGGCACCGGGATAAATAGTGGCGACGGTTATAATATTTCGGTCGAATTTGGGTATCAATTCATATCCCAGTTGGTTATAACTGAACAGGCCCCCGAGGGTAAGTATGGTAAACAGCACAATGACCAATGAAGGCCTTTTTATGGAAATTTCAGCTAATTTCATAGTATGGAATAAAATGTTTGAGGTTATTGTCCGGTTCTAGTCGATGATGTCTATCTTGGAGCCGTTCTGTAGATTGATCTGCCCGGTAACTACTACGAGTTCATTGCTGTCCAGACCATCCAATATTTCGACTTTATCACCGAATATTCTTCCGGCCGTTACGTCGGTCAGTTTTGCAACTCCGTCTTCAGCGACAAAAACCTGGTTACTGCTTACACTTCCCAAGAAAGCATTTCTAGGGGCTACCAGTATCTTTTCGCTTTCCCGGTCCGACGAAGTAAACGTTGCCGTTCCGTACATACCCGCCTTCAAGGCGTTGTCCGGATTGTTCGATATCTCGATTTCCACCGGAAAATTCAAACTACTATCCGATTTCGGTGCTATAAACGTGATTTTCCCCGAGAATGTCCTGTCAGGTAAAACACTGGCTTTCACATTTACCGGGTCGCCCACTTTTAAACTGGCCACTTGGGACTCGTTGACCGAAACCCTAAGTTTCAGTTTCGAGACATCGACAATGTCGAACATTGGTGTTGCCGCTCCCAGAACAGAACCCGGTTCGATATAACGTTTGTTCACAACGCCTTTTATCGTAGCTTTTATGTTGACATCCCCTGCATTTACCTTCGCTTGTTCCAGTCTCGATTGTGCAGTAACCAAGGTCAACTTGGCCTGATCCATTTGTTGTTCGGTCACTCCACCGGTTTTTAGGGCATTTTCAAAACGTTTGAAATTTGTCGACGCATTCTGATAGGCCGCTTCGGCCGCGTGCAGTTCTGCCGATACCTGCTCACTTCTCACAATTGCCAAAGTCTGGCCCACCCTAATATGATCGCCCTCATCTACCAATACCCTAACGACCCTACCTGGCTTTTCCGCAGAAAAATCCAGTTCTTTAAAGGGCTCAAAGTTGCCATTGGCGGTAAAATTGAGGGAACTGGCTTCCGTCTTTACCGTATCTACTTTTACGGCGACGCTAGCATTTTTTTGTGCAACGATATCCGTCTTTGCTTGATTTTCCTGTTTATTGTTCATTAAGGTAAAGGCGATCAGGGCCAATGCCACTACAATTACAAGTATGTATATTATGTTCTTTTTCATCGTGCTTATTAATTTGTTAATGTCCTTAATTCCCCTTTGGCCTTCAACAACAGAATTTCTGCCAGTTTGTATTGTAAAATCGCGGTGTTAAAGTTGTTCCTAGCCTCGGTCAAGGTGTTTTCCGCATCCAATAGATCCGTTAGCGGAGCCAAACCTTGGACGTAATTGTTTCTGGTATTGTCCAAAACTGCCTGTGCCAACCTGACATTTTCGTTTTGATTGTAGATGGTCGCAACACTATTGTTTATTTGGGTTCGGGCATTTTCGTAATCAAGATCCAAGGCCAATTCGGTATCCTTTATATCCTCTTGTAAAATCTGTAGATCGATATCGGCCTGCTGTACTTTGGAACGCGTTCCAAACCCCGAGAAAATGGGAATTTTCAAATTCAATCCTATCGATGAAAAATCGGACCAATATACATTGTCCTCCGGCTTTTTGAACCATGGAAGATCCGGGCCTTGGCCAAGATAATTGTACCCACCTGTCAGGGAAAGCGTTGGATAAAATTCCGCCTTGACAGCCATTTTTTGGTAGGACAACAATTGTTCTTGTTTTTTGAGAAGCAGATACTCCGTTCGATTCTCGATATCAGGGGATGAAAATACTTCGCTTGGTGTGAATTCGAACTCGATTTCCGGAATCTCGATTTGGGCGGTTATGGGCATACCCATAAAAAATTTCAGGGTATTTTCTTGAAGCTGCAGTGCATTGATTATCTGGAGCCGTTGGGTCTCGAGATTTGAAATTTTTACAATGATCCTGTCCAGATCGATTTTCTTGGCCAGCCCATTTTGAAACTGGCCTTCAATGATATTTTTTGCCTTGATCGTGTTTGCCAATGTACTATCGAGTACCTGAAGGTTTAAACGTTGTAGATATACTTGATAGTAACTATTGGCTACCTTTTCTATTACCTGCTCTTGCGTCAAGCGATTATTGATCTGATAAAACTCACGGGTAGTTTTTGCGGCTTTTAAACCTGTGAAAACCGATTGGTCAAATATGGTCTGGCTCAACGAAACACCGAAGATCGAATTCCATTTTTGGCCCAAAGTTGCCTGTATAATGGTGCCCGGTTGCCCAAATGAACTTCCATCGATCACATTGGTCTGTAGAATAGGGTTATAGACCAAACTACCATTTCCTGTAATCTGAGGCAATGCCCGCGAACGAACTTCCTGGATTTGGTACTCACTATTTTCAATGGCCAACTTCGATTTTTGTGCATCGGCCTTGTTCTCAAGTGCGTAGGTAACAGCCTCCTTTAGGCTAAGCTGTTTTATCTCTTGGGCATTGACTACGCAAACAAGGCATAAAAGGTAAATGCTTAAAAATTTTTTGATCATAAACGGATACATATTTAATGGGAAGAAATTTCAGGATGTCCTATAATGTTTTTTAAGATTCCTCTTATTTTATACATAATTCTTTATCACCTAAAGCCTAGGAGCCGTTTCTATGTATGCTATAGATACATCTTGCCAAAGCCACTGGATCCTTTTGTTCACTCTGGAAAAGTTCCACGTCCACTACGGCGGTCGCCTTACCACTTTTAACGATCTTTGCCTTGGCCAAAATATCCCCTTCAACGGTAGGATGGAGATAATCGATCCGCATATCCAAGGTATTTATCCTGTCCTGTAAGGAATCGAGGGTCGTCGCTCCGGCAGCTCCTCC
>NZ_LXTT01000119.1 GCF_001683915.1 Allomuricauda sp. CP2A
ATATAAAGTTACATCTTATCCTAACATTTAGTACATCTATTTTACAGAACTATAGTTAGATAGGTTCCAAGTTGTTTTAAATGGCCATTCACTATATAATTTCAAAATACAAATAAGATTCTCGCATTGGAATTTAGACCTATTGGGTTGTCAAGGCCAAAAAAGTCTATCCAATTAGCGATGTTGCCTTTACGTTTCCCGTCGTTTTCCTGAAATCTCAAGTATTTTGACCTGATAGACAATCGGATTTCCCCTTTCGTATAATTTGCTCGAAAATTCATTGATAAACTCAACCTCTCTCCGTTCTTTTCTACGGATAATGCTCTTCACGCCTTCGGTAAAAAGGTGTAACTTTTGTTTGGCAATATTGCCCTCAAGTTCTTCGAATGTGCCGTGCACCATGGCCGATTCCCAATTGAACATCGATTGTATTTCTTCTACCTGTACGGTAACCGAGTTGTTATTTCGCATCGCATTGATTTTATGGCCATCCGAGGTATAGCTAATGATCGTATTGTCGGCAGGATCAAAATAATAGGTGATGGGAATCAAATAAGGCTTCCCTTGCCATAGATAGGCCAAGTGGCCGAGGTAATTGTTTCTGAGGACGCGCTCAATCGCACTAGTTGTTAAATCTGTCATTGCTATTGTTTTTGAATATTACTGATTGCTTATGTGTTTTTCAAAGTGTAGTTTCCACTTGTATTCCATCATCGATTATATATTTCCTTTTTTAAGTTGTTGTGCCTCATGATTTATCGCCTTGTCCGTACAGACAGATAAAGAGGCGAAACCATTTAACCACTTGCCAACATATTATAACCTATAATTTTTCAAAAACCTTAAATGCGGAAGAAAGGTTAGAAAAAGCATGGCTGTGCGTACCATTTGGTAAGAAATCCAATTACCCAACTTATTGAATATACCGGCTCTTTGTCTTAGACTCCCCTTTGTAATTTCGCTACACTGGCTTATAACCATTTCAAAGTCGGCCCGAAGAATTTTGGCAAAATTGACCGAGTGAACTTCTACGTTCATTTCAATACTGCCATAACAACTAAGACTGTTCAAGTTAAATGAGCCTATGGTAGACCATTTATTATCTACTACCGCAGCTTTACCGTGTACCACGGATTTGTTCCACTCATAGATTCTCATATGGTGGTCTAGAAAAGAGGAGTACAAATGTTCGGTAGCCCTACGTACCAAAGGCACATCGCTAATGCCCGCTAAGATCACCGTTGTTTTTATTCCTCTTTTACAGGCCTTTTTCAATGCCTTTGCTATTCTGCTTCCAGGCAAAAAATACGAGCCTATGATAACTATTTCCTTTTCGGCATGAATGAAGGCGTTCGTGTAGGCATCACAGACTTCCGTTTTTTGCTGTAGCCAGTCGTTCTGTAAAATTCCCACGAGTGCCCTACCTGCCGAATGTAACACGGGTGGTATTTTTTTTGAGCTTCCTTTTTTGAAAAAATAGTCGCTACACAGTTTTTGAAGATTTTCAGCTGCCGGGCAATTCAACTGAACGGCATAGTCCAACCAAGGTTCCGAACCTGTGGTTCCGTGGTATTTATTGGCAATATTGATTCCGCCTATCAACGCTATTTTTTCATCGGCGACCGCAATTTTATGATGCATCCGCCTGCCGATATAAAAATTGTTCAAGGAGAATAAAGGCGAAAAAAAACGAAGTAAAATACCATGCTGTACCAAATCCTGGGCAAAACTATCGGGTAATGCAGCGCTACCATAGGCATCCAATAAGACATATACCTTTACTTTTCGTTGAGCGGCTTTCTTTAAACAGGAGGCTATACGGTTTCCCGTGTCATCGTTTTCAAAAATGTAGGTCTGTAAATGGATTTCTTTTTCTGCCCTATCGATTAACATTTCCAGCCTTAAAAAATAGTCTTCTCCCGAACGGACCAATTCAACATATTTCGAATTGTCAACAGCATTTTGAAGTGCTGTTTTACTACGTTTTCTAAGTGCATATCGATGGTCCATCGCTACCCTTTTTTATGCTGGTCGGCCAATAATGGCCTGTCAATCCCTTTATTTGGTCGATTCAAAAAATAAACCAGTCCCATAGCACCCAAAATGGTTGTACCGGCAATAATAAAAGGATAATAAAACCCTCCCGCTATTAGCCAAGTCCCCAATACCGGACCCAAAATTTGACCGATACTATTCGTGGAACTTTGAATGGATATATTCCTTCCCGTGTTTTCCTTGGAAATCAAAGAAACTGCCGAAAGCAGGTTTGGTGTTACCATGGCTCCCCCTGCTGCGAAAATTATTATAGTAACATAAATGTATAGTTCACCGCTCACAAAAGGGAAGACAACTAGCGAAACACCGGAAATCAATAACCCCAATGTTATTTGCTGTTTCGAGGTCAGCATTTTTTCTCCATAGGTCGCAAATACAGGCTGTAAAACTGCCATAACGGAACCACAAAGCATAAAACCAATACCCACCTGATTGGTTGTAAAGGCCAACTCATCCTTCCCATAAATTGAAAACACGGTCTCAAACAAGGTAACCACGAACTGCATCACAAAGGACAAGAGCAACAAAATGATAAAATAGTTACTCAGGGAAAAACTGAATTTGACTGCCTCAGAAGCAATACGATTTTTTATTTCGGTATTCTTCAGCCATTTTATGATTATCAGCAATACCACAAAGCCCAAAAGAGCTGCCAAAATAAAGGGAACCGAAAAACGGTCTAAGTGGAACACTCCAAAAGAGTATGTATAGTGTAGGTTCGTTTGCGACAGAAATCCCCCCAGAACAGGGCCAAATATCACACCGGAACTGATAGCGACCCCAGACCAGGCCATTATTTTGGTCCTTCGCTTTTCTGAAGTGATATCACTTAAATAAGCATTACTGACAGGAATAACCGCAGACGTAAAGATGCCCCCTATGATACGGGCTATATATAGCATCGACAGGGAAGTGGCAAGACCCGTTAGCAAGTTCATCACGACAAAACCTACAAGCCCCAATAGTATTATAGGTTTACGGCCGTATTTATCGGAAAGCTTGCCCCAGACGATAACGAACAAGAGCTGGAACAATGGATAAATACTGGTTAACATTCCGATATGGAAGTTGATAAGGTCCGTATCCAGATTGTCTTTTAGAGCCAGTCTTTCCGTGTAATAGGGCAGGGTAGGCAATAAAATACCGTACCCGAGCATTACCACAAATAAACTTAACAGCACTAAAAATATCCTGTTAAGTTTGTCCTTTCTATTCATTACTTTTTCCCAATTTTTCTTTTCAACAATTGGGCGTTAATGGCTACAATAATGGTGCTCAAACTCATAAACACGGCACCAACTGCGGGACCCAGTACAAAGCCTGATGAGTACAAAACACCTGCTGCCAATGGGATGGCGACCACGTTATAGCCGGTGGCCCATATCAAGTTCTGGATCATCTTGTTGTAGGTGGCCTTGCCGAACAAAATCAAATTGGCAATATCCTGTGGGTTACTGTTTACTAGAATAATGTCGGCAGTCTCCGCAGCGACATCGGTGCCGGAGCCCACAGCTATTCCAACGTTGGCTTGTGCCAATGCAGGTGCGTCATTGACCCCATCGCCCGTCATGGCCACAAACTCTCCTTTGCTTTCCAACTCTTTTACGATTTCCACTTTTTGATGGGGTAGTACCTCGGCATAATAGCCATCCAACCCTAATTTATCGCTAACAGCCTTGGCGGTTTTTTCATTGTCCCCGGTGGCCATCAAGACTTTGATGTTGTTCTTTTTGAAAATTTTGATGGCTTCAGCGGATTCCGGTCTAATCTCATCCGCTAAGGCAATATAACCGACCAATTTTCCATCGATTAGAACAAAAACCACCGTTTCAGCGGCATCGCTATAGGCATCTTCAGGAATTGCAATTTTTTCATCCCTTAAATAACCCGGACTTACTACTTTCACTTGCTTACCTTCCACATTGGCCTCTACACCTTTACCAGTAATGGCATTAAAGTTTTTTGGTTTCGGGATTGTAATATTATCTTCTTTGACCTTTTTTATGATTCCAACTGCAATAGGATGTTCCGAGCTCTGTTCCAAGGCACTTGAAAGCCTTAAGATTTCTTCTGTTGAATATTCTTGTTTAACCGATTCAACTCTTGTGACACCAAAATCACCTTTGGTCAATGTTCCGGTTTTATCAAACAACAAAGCTGATATTTTTCGGGATTCTTCAAAAGCCGTTCGATTTCTTATCAGTAAGCCATTTTGGGCGGATACTGCGGTAGATATAGCGACAACTAACGGAATGGCAAGTCCTAATGCGTGTGGGCAAGCGATAACCATAACCGTTACCATTCTCTCCAAGGCATATACAAAAGGGAAGCCTAAAATCAACCAAACTGCCAATGTGCCAAAACCAATTGCCAGGGCTATGTATGTCAACCATTTTGCCGCCCTATCGGAAAGGTTCTGCATTTTAGATTTGGTCTTTTGCGCTTCCTCAACCATTGTGATTACTTTGTTGAGATAACTGTCCTTTCCGGTATGTTCTACCTTAACCTTTAAGGTGCTATTGCCGTTTACTGAGCCTCCAATTACTTTGTCGTTCTCATCTTTTTTCACTGGCTTGGATTCCCCTGTAAGCATTGATTCATTTAAGTAACTCGAACCATCTACTATAATCCCATCAGCAGGAACTTTTTCACCTGGCTTTACTAAAATCACATCGTCTTTTAACAAATCTTCCAAGGGAATATCTTCTATAGTATCACCCTTTACCCTGTGGGCTTCGGCGGGCATCATACTTACTAATAGCTGTAAGGCTTTTGATGCACCTAGCACACTTTTCATTTCTATCCAATGGCCTAAAAGCATAATTGCGATCAGTGTTGAAAGTTCCCAGAAAAAATCTTCACCTCTTAGTCCGAATACTGTGGCAGTACTATAAAAGTAGGCAACGCTTATGGCCATGGAAATTAGGGTCATCATTCCAGGTGCACCCTTTTTGACCTCTGACCAAAAACCTTTTAAGAAAGGCCAACCTCCATAGAAATAGACGATGGTAGATAGTGCAAATAGGATATATGGGTTTCCTGGTAAGAGAAATTCATATCCGAAAAACTCCTGTATCATTGGCGAGAAGAACAATATGGGAATGGTTAGCACGAGCGTTACCCAAAACCGTTTTCGAAAATCGGCAATCATCATTTTGTGATGGTCGTGACCCATTTGACCGTGACCTGGATTATGACCTGAATGGTCGCCAGAACCGTGATCCATTTTACTATGATCCATCTTGCTATGGTCGTCCGATTTTGGGTCTTCCATTTTCGAGTGATCCATTTTTGAATGGTCATCTTTGTCGTGATTCATTTTAGAATGGTCCATTTTTTTGTTCTTTTGCTCTTCGTGATTGTCCATAGTATTCTATTTAAGGGTTATCGTAATTTTTTTCGCATTGCTTCCGAGATATTTTCAGCATAGACCCCATAGGCATCTACCAAAAGCCCCTTTATACCATCTTTTGATGAAATGGCATAAAGAACACTGTTATCGTCCGTACTGCTCATACCTTCAAAACGATGGGTTTCATCCACATCAAATTCTTCGGGATGGATTTCCAATTCCAATGAAGCACATTTTATACAGTCGGGGGCCAAATTGAAATCATAGGTATATCCCCTGATCTGTAAGTCATTAATTGCTTCTGATAGGGTGTCATAGTTTCTCATAATTTATTGTTTGTATGTCATCGTAAAATAGCTGCCGTCTTTCTCGGTAAATTTCTGGAATGATAACAAGTTCTCACTTGTAAGTTTTTCACTTGCAACATAGTCCAATTGTTTAATTCGTATACCAATGGCATAGGCCTTAATATTGATTTTGGATTTGATTGTTTTCCCATTTCCGTTAGATTCCAACACGCGGTCATAAATTTTAATCTTACTGTTGGAACCAAAGAAGTTCAACAATCCCGAATCAAAGCTCATTTCGAGTTCAACATTCTCTAAGTTCCCAAGGTCATAGAGTTCCTTGAAATTTTTGGACACTGTATTGATTTCGGTTTCCTTGGATTTTGGCTTTGAAAAAGGGAAGGCCATTACTATAATACTGGATTCATCCGGTTTGCATCGGTAAGTGGTGGTATATTTATCGGTCGGGGTGCCTTTTTCATCAAAAAGCTCGGTTGTGACAACAATTTCATAGTAACCATTGGCTTCTTTTAGCTTTCCGGCTTTAAAAGTTTGCTTGTTCAGAAAGTCTCCATTTTTATCAAAATTTTCCCGTACCACCAATCTATCGGACAATTGTCCAATCAACATTTTATCTTGTGGGTATGCGGAAAAAATCATAAAAACGTATACTATTAAGTGCAATCCTATTTTCATATGTGGTGCATCAACTCTTTTACTTCCTTGGCGATCACATCGCTCAAATCAATTTTATTTGACTGGTGTGGAATCGTGTTGCAGGTAATGATGTCCTCCACATAAGCGTCCCACAAATCTTGATAGGCATTTCCTGAAAATACGGCATGAATGCCAATGCATATTGCAGGTTTCATTCCCGCACTTTTCAAATGCTCCGTAGTTTCTATCATGGTCCGGGCCGTAGAAATGATGTCGTCTACTAAAACTGGCGTCGCTTCCTTATATTTATCTACATCGGGAACGGAAACTTCAACATCACGGTCGCCATGGCGGACCTTTTGTAACACCGTGAAGGGTACTCCCGCTTTTTTTGCCACATCGGAAACCCATTGCTCACTTTCGGAATCGGGCCCGATAAGTACCGGATTATGAATGTTCTCCTTGATGTATTTGGAGATTTCGTCCGCTGCATGAATGACCCTGTTCGGAATGTTGTATACCTCGCCCAACGAATGTATTCTATGTAGATGCGGGTCAATGGTCGTGATGCTATCTGCAAAACCAGAAATCAATTTTCCGAAAAACCCAGAAGTAACCCCTTCGCCCTTATGAAAAACCTTGTCTTGCCGCATATAGGCCAAATAGGGAGCCACCAAGCATGTGCACATCGCGCCCAAAGATTTTGCGGTGTGGCTTAAAAAATACAATGGCAATAGTTTTTCATCGGGTTCGTGCAAGGTGCAGACCATGATTACACATTTGTCTTTTACATCGGAAAGGATACGCGTGTAGGATTCCCCATCCGGAAATTTGCGTATGGTACATTCCCCGATTTCCGCTTTCATTTTCTCTGCCAATAATTCCGTGAGTTCTTGGTTTCCCAGAAGACTGAATAATATAGTTTTCATTTGTCCTTTTTTTATTCTATTGTTATAATATCGTCATGGTTCTCATAATATTCCAAGGCATAATTCAACTCACCTTGCGATTCTGCAAAGAGCGTATACAGCAACTGGCCTTTTTCTATTTCATCGTTCAAATGAACGTTCAGTAAAATACCGGCAGATTTTGATTGGGGCGCACCTGAAAGTTTGGCGAGTTTTGCAATCTTTCTATTGTCAATACGCCGTAAAACACCTGTTTTTTTGGCTTTTATTTCGAATTTATAAGGTTTTAGGAGAGGTTGTTTAAAATTACCTTGGGCTTTACAGATAGCGAGAAATTTGTTATATGCCTTACCTGATTCCAATAGCCCTCTGGCGGTTTGCTTTCCTTTTCCCGATTCGATTTCGCCAGAAAGCTCTAACAGCTCGCCCGCCAACAGAACTGCCCTTTCTCTTAGGTCTTTCGGTGCATCAACTTCATTCTTGAGTACACTAAGGATGTCCATTGCTTCAAGGGCTGGACCAATACCTCTGCCGACAGGCTGTGTGCCATCTGTAATAACTACTCTTGTAGTAAGGCCAACAGCTTTGCCCACGACTTCGAGATGTTCCTTAAGCTTCATGGCAGCGTCATTGGTACGAACCTTGGCCGTTTCGCCGACAGGAATATCAATGACCACATGGGTAGAACCTGCTGCCGCTTTTTTGGAAAGAACCGATGCAATCAACTGCCCTTCGCTATCAATATCCAAGGCTTTTTCAATTTTGATGAGCATATCATCTGCCGGACTTAATTGGGCGGTACCCCCCCAAACAAAACATCCGCCTTCTTTTTCAACAACTGCTTTGATTTCTTCCAAAGAAAGGGTAACATTGGTCAATACCTCCATGGTATCGGCTGTTCCTGCCGGGGAAGTAATGGCTCTCGATGATGTTTTGGGCATGGTAAGCCCGTAGGCTGCAACAATGGCTACAACGATGGGTGTTGTTCGGTTTCCTGGCAAGCCACCGATACAATGTTTATCGACTACGATTTTTTTGTTCCAATCCAATTGTTTTCCAGAAGCTATCATGGCTTGTGTGAGATTCGAGATTTCATTGACATCCAATCTATTTCCGGCACAGGCCGTAATAAAAGCCGAAAGATGAATGTTGGAGTAATCTCCTTCAACAATATCTGTAATGATTTCTTCGAAGGCCGTATAAGCTAGTTTTTGATTGTAGATTTTGGCCCTTACATGGCTTAACGAATCTATAGGTTCCAAGTGCGACACCCTTAGTGTTTCATTTCCGGACACTTTTAATTTTTTCGCCGCCGCTTCCGATAAGCCTATCTCTCCGGCTAGCAGCACATCCGACGTTATTACATTAAGACTGGCAACGATGGAAGTATTGAAATTGGATACCCGGATTCTGGTTAATGCTTCAAAACCTTCGGAAACACAGACATGGCAATCTTCCCGCATATAAACCACATGTTCGTTCTGTGTATAAATGCCCAAGTGTTTATATTTTAAAGTACTCGATTTTTCTTCCATAACCTTTTCGTTATTTTATTTTTAATAGTGTTGGTGATGCCACCAATAGTATTCCTATAATCTAGTCCATTAACTGTTTTGAAAAGTTTCTACGGATTCAATGCTATATAATTTGGGAATTTCAGAATCCCAATCATAAGTTTCCTTAATGCCTTTTTGCAATGCCTCCGCACCTTCCTTCTCTCCGTGAACAATAAATATCCTTTCCGGTTTCTGTTCGACCTTGCTTAGCCAATCCAATAGTTCGGCATGGTCGGCATGCGCCGAAAGCCCTTCTATTTCTGCCACCTCCATTTGAAAGGATACTGTTTTTCCGTACACTCTCAATTCCCTGTCGCCGTCCAACAATTTCCGTCCCCGAGTACCTTCTGCTTGATACCCAACAAAAAGCAAGGTGTTTTTTGGTTTTTGCGCCTGGGTTTCCAAGTAATTAAGCATTCTACCTCCCGTGAGCATTCCGCTTCCAGCGATGACGATTTTAGGTGTATCATCGCTTCTCAATTCCATTGTTTCCCGATAACTGCTTACGACCGTAAAGTGCGAACATATTTCGTCACACTCAGCATCTTCCAACCTATGCCAGTCTCTAGTTCGATGGAACAGTTCCAGTACGTTGGCCCCCATCGGGCTGTCCATAATCATCTGTACTTTGGGAATTTTATTTTGTTTTAACAACCTCCAAAATATCAGCATCATCAATTGGGCACGCTCTACGGAAAAACTTGGTATGAAAAGGCTTCCGCCCCTTTCAATGGTTTTGTTGACCAATTTTTCAATTTCGGGAAGTGCCTCCGCCTCTTCGGGATGAAACCTGCCGCCATAGGTCGATTCTATAAAAAGAACATCCGCCTTTTTTGGTTTTAGCGGTGGATATAGCAATAAATCGTTGGTTCTGCCGATATCCCCTGAAAAAACAAAACGTTTTCCGAGAACATCCAATTCAATGTAGGTAGCACCTAGGATATGGCCGTTGTACTGAAATCTAGCCTTTATGTTTTTCATTAAGGGCAGCCATTGGCCGGGGGGTACTCCCTTAAAAAAGGGAACGGTTTTTTCAACATCCTTTAAGTCATAAAGTGGTTCGGCGGGGCTGTGTTTGGAATAACCTTCCTTATTGGCCCGTTCGGCTTCCTGTTCTTGAATCTTGGCACTATCGTTCAATATGATTTTGGCAATGTCCAGGGTGGGGTACGTTCCATAAATGGGCCCCTTAAAACCCTGTTTGACCAATCTGGGCAGATAGCCTGTATGGTCCATGTGCCCATGCGTAAGCAAGACCGCATCAATTTCCGAGACTTCAACGGGTGGATACTCCCAGTTTTTTAGACGTAGTTCTTTTAGCCCTTGAAAAAGACCACAATCAATCAAGATTTTGCGTTCGCCGGTATCCAAGAGATATTTTGAACCGGTAACGGTTCCAGCAGCTCCTAAAAAGTGAATGTTTATTTTGTTGTTTTTCATTTATAGTACCCGTTTAGTGTCCCCCACAGCAGGAAGGTGTGTTCCCTTTATCTTGGTCCGGTTGGCATAACTCCGCTATTTCTTTGTAGAGATCATGAAAATCCTCTTTGATGAGAAGGGCTAGTTTCTTGGTGGATTTGGGTTCGGAGTTTACCATCTCCAGTAATGTTTCGAAGGCCTCTTCAAGTAAGCTTGGATCATCTTCCATTGCTTGGTAAAATGGCTCTAGGTCTATACTGTTCTGTTTTTGTAATGTTTCTGTTCTCATCTGTTTTCTTTTTAGGATTGATCAATGTTTATTGGTTTAATGTGCTGTGCATAATTCTTCTGAATCTTCGAGAATTTTTTTTTGTCGTTGCTTGGCGATACCTATTTGCCCCAAAAATGATGGGTTTTCGCTAATGTCCTTGCAGAGCACAATGCCCTTATCCAATAATTTGGATTTCTCGGCCTTTGTCAATGTTGTTAAAGAGGTTAAGGGATGTAGGCCGGATCTGTCTATGCGTTCTTTCAGACCGTTCCCTTTCGGATAATCCCAACTTGTAAGCATCAGCCCAACACAGGTACCATATTGTATGGCATCGGTGGTAAAGCGGGTATTGGTATAAACACCCCCTTGATGAAACTTGGTTTTATGGCCTTGCTGTTTTTCCCATTGTTTTTCCACATCCAAAAATCTTGAATGGATATAGAGCGGGATTTTCACATTGCAAAACCGGCCCTGATCACTATGGTATTTACATTCAATCATATAATGCTTGTTGTCTTTTTCAGCTATCACATCCACTTCATGCTGTACACAATTGCCTTGAACGATTACCCCGACTTTTGTATCAAAACCTTCTTGACTCAATAGGGCCCCAACAAATTTTTCAAAGGGATAACCCGAAGGCCCGAGTTCCATAAGGGCTTTTTTTAGTTTATACCGCGAAGCGCTCACACGGGCCTTGCTCTTTAGCATCCTAAAGGCACTTCGGTATATTTCTTTGGTGGTCATGCCATGGGATACCCTGTCCCTAATTTCATTGGCAATTTCTTGAACAAGCGTTTCGTCAGCCTTTGAACGGCGCAATGATTTGATGAGCTTTTTGATATCGAATTCCTCAAGTTCACCGGAATATTTTCTTATCTGTACCTGCTGGGTCATTCTCTATATTTTAATGGTCATCACTGGTAGCGAAGAATGGTTGGCGACCCCTTCTGTAATGCTTTTTGAGAACAAACTTAAAAATCCTGTATTCCCATGTGTACACATGGCGATCAGGTCCGCTTTGTTGTGTTTCAAATATGTATTGATGCCCGTTTCAACTTGGTTTTCGTTATACACGTTCATGGAGAAATTCTTGAGTTCTGGAAAACCCTCCAAAAACTTTCGTATGGGATCTAGGCCAAGGGCGATACTATTATGGTCCGATGCCGTGTTGATGCGTAATAGATGAATTTTCGCATTACATTTTTCTGCGATGGAGAGTACTGCCCTAAAAGCACTGCCCACATCTTCCATAAAATCTGAAACGAAAACGATATCCTTGAAAGGAAACCTTACATCATCTTCTTTTACCACAACGACCGGCACATCGGATTTTCTTACCAAACGCTCTACGTTGCTACCAAGAAGTTCACGAACTATGCCTTTGGTGCCACTGCTTCCTGTAACGATGAAATCATGGTCATAATGACCCGAATGTTTCAGAATGTTGTCTTGATCTACATGAAATTGTAAAAAGGTTTGGCATTTTAGATGTTCTTTTTCGGCCTTTTTTTCCAGTTCACGTAACGAGGCTTTCGCTTTTCCAATTTTTTTGAGGGTTTCTGGATACCGTTTTTCCTTTTGCTTATCCAATTTGACCCAATCGACAGGAGTCTTTAACAAATGGAAAAAATGAATTTCCGCATTATAAAGTTTGGCCATTTCAATGCCCAAATCGGCGGCTTTGTTGCAGTTTTCTGAGAAATCCGTGGGTACGAGTATATTTTTCATAGTGCTATTGTTTTTAGGTTTATATAGATTTAAGTACTTCCTATGGAAGCTTGTCGTTTTATTTGCTGGCTACTTCGTTTCCCGAGTCGATTTGTTTTTCAAAACAATCCAGATTATGTATGGTGGTTTCGGCAATATTCGTCAGTGCCGTATCGGTCAAGAAGGCCTGATGGCTCGTTATCAGAACATTATTGAAGGTCATCAAACGAGCGATTACATCGTCCTGTAAAATCTCGTCAGAATGGTCTTCGAAAAACAGTCCTTCCTCTTCTTCATAGACATCCATACCAAAGAACCCGACCTTTCCGGTTTTTAGTCCATCGATGACCGCTTTGGTATCTACCAGACCGCCCCTGCTCGTATTGATGAGCATAACACCTTTTTTCATGACCCCAATTTGCTCGGCATCTATTAAATGTTTCGTGTCGGTAGCCAAAGGCACGTGAAGACTGATAATATCCGATTCGGCACATAATGTTCTACAATCGGTATAGCGGGCACCAAATTTTTCTACTAGGTCTTCATCCTTGTTGACATCATAGGCTAGAATTTTACAGCCAAACCCATGAAGGATTTTGACCAAGACTGCGCCAATCTTTCCGGTGCCCAATACCCCAACCGTTTTGCCGTTCAAGTCAAAACCAGTGAGTCCGTTTAAGGAAAAGTTTTGTTCACGCACTCTATTATTGGCCCTAATTAGTTTTCTGTTCAAAGCCAATATGAGTGCGACCGTGTGTTCTGCGATGGCGTAAGGCGAATATGCGGGAACACGAGCCACCTTGATGTTCATTTCATCCGCCTTTTCCATATCCACATGATTGTAGCCTGCCGAACGAAGAGCTATGTATTTGACTCCGAACGCACCTAATTTTTCCAGTACGTTGGCGGATGCATCATCCCCTGTAAATAGACTGATGGCCTCCGAGCCTTTTGCCAAGGGAACGGTATGCTCGGATAATCGTTCCTCTAGTAGCCTCAATTCATGTTTGCCGTCATTGGCGGATGTTAAATAGGATTCTTCAAACTTATGGGTGCTGAATACCGTTGTTTTCATTTGCGTTTTAATTTTATTTACCAAAAATCTTTACGAGTTCGTACAACTCGTCTTGTACCTGGTGTTGTTTTACCACTTGGTCAAAAGGCGTGAGGCTAAGTTCGTTGTTGAGAATACCGACCATAACGCTCTTTTTTTCTTGTAAAAGGGCCTTTACCGAAGCTGCCCCAAGTCTTATCCCCAACATACGATCGGCAGCGGAAGGGTTTCCACCGCGTTGCACATGCCCCAGTTTTGTGATACGGAGGTCTAGCTTCGGATTTAATTCTTTAATCTTTGATGCCGCTATTTCGGCACCAAGTTCATCGCCTTCGGCAACAACGGCTATGAAGGCTTCTTCGCTATCATAAACACTTGCCTTTTCGAGCAAACGGACAAAATCTTGTCCACTTTCCGGCACTAAAATGGCATCGGCACCTACGCCCAACCCAGAATGCATTGCTATATATCCGCAGTCCCTTCCCATTACCTCAATTAGAAATATTCGGTTATGTGATTCTGCTGTGTCCCTGATCTTATCAATGTTTTCGATTGCCGTATTCACTGCGGAATCAAAGCCCAAGGTGAAGTCGGTTCCGGCCATGTCATTGTCTATGGTACCTGGAATACCGATAAATGGTAGTTCGCAAATCTCCGAAAAGGCGAGCAGCCCTTTAAAAGTACCATCCCCGCCCACGGCGATAAGTGCATCGATGTTATTTTTCCGAAGGTTCTCCAGGGCCTGCTGTCTTCCCTCTTTAGTTAGGAATCTTGCGCTTCGTGCGGTCTTAAGAAAAGTACCGCCCCGATGCACTAATTTTTGAAGTTCCTGGGTATCCAATTCGACTAAATCCCCATCGATTAGGCCTTCATAACCTTTACGAAAACCACTTAATTTTATGCTGTTCACTTCGGCAGTTTTTGCAATGGCAAATAAAGCTGCATTCATGCCTGGGGAATCCCCTCCCGAGGTAAATACCCCAATATGTTTCATATTCGTGTTCATGATTTAGTGGTTTTAAGATTAGCGGTAATCAGATCGGGTATTTTTCCGTAAAACCGATTGAAAACCATACAAGCCGTTAAGTCTCCGGTAACATTCACTGCAGTTCGGAACATGCCGAGCAAGCGCTCCACCCCGATTATTATGATAATTCCCTCAGAAGGTATTCCGGCCCCCGATAGTACCGAAGCCAGTATGACAACGCCACCTCCAGGTATGGCCGGGGTTCCGATTGAGGCCGCAACTATCGTAACGACGACGACAATAATATTTAAAAGGTCCATTTCTAATCCGTAAGCCTGTGCTATGAATAAAGTGGTTATGGTCTGATAGAGGGCCGTCCCATCCATATTTACAGTAGCCCCGATCGGAATTATGAAATTACTGATAGAGCTATCTACTTTCAGTTCTTCCTCTGCTGTTTTCAGCGATAAGGGCATGACCGCGGCAGAACTTGTAGTCGAGAATGCTAAAAGTTGGACATCCGTAATCTTTCTCAAAAATTTAAGAGGATTAGTCCGGCCAAGTGTGCTTACCAATAAGAGGTAGATAACAATCAACATAAATAGGCCCAACAGTACAACGAGCACATAAAAACCCAATCCTGAAAGGGAGCTTAACCCGACACTGGATGTAAGCTGGGCCATCAATCCGAATACTGCCACCGGCACCAACAACATGGCCCATTTTACTACGGTCATACAGATTTCCTGTACGGCACTCAAAAGTAATTTTACTGGTTTGAGCAAATCATTGGGTAACGACAGAACGGCTACCCCTATTATAATGGTAAAAATGACAATGCTCAACATTTCGCCACTTACCATGGAGGCCAATGGGTTTTCGGGCAGTAGATCCGTTATGGCATTCGGAATATCATTTATTCCAAAGGATAGTTCCGAACTTTCGGCAGTATCGGCCAATGCATTTGCATGATCCATTTCCGCCTGTTGGTGCAGATACTTTCCAGGTCTGAACAGTGCGGCTAGCAACGTTCCTATGGTTACTGATATAATTGTTGTTGATATAAAATATAAGAGCACACCACCCCCCAACTTTTTTAGATTTTCCTTGTCGTTACTGGCTATGCCCGTAATGATGGAAGCCACAATCAAGGGAATCATTATCATCTGCACCAATTTAAGGAAGAGCATTCCCGGTAGGGCCAACCAATTTCCCAACATATCGGCAGTCGCCTTACTGACCCAACCGTTTTGAGGACTTAATAACAACCCGAAACCTACACCCAAAAACAAAGCGATAATCACTTTTAGCCATAGCCTGCTCTCTACCAGTCTCTGCAAGTAATGGTTGAGTGATTTTAAAGATTTTATTTCAGTTTCGAACATGGTATTTTATCACTTAGGCTATCGTTATTTTCTCCTCCAAATAAACACTTTGGACTGCATGCAATAATTCTACCCCTTCCTTAATGGGTCGTTGAAAAGCTTTTCTTCCAAGTATCAGACCCGAGCCTCCTGCCCGTTTGTTTATGATTGCGGTTGTAATGGCCTCGGTCAAATCGGATGCTCCTCTGGAACCCCCACCGGAACTGATCAGTCCTACTTTGCCCATATAGCAATTGGCAACCTGTAAACGACACAAATCGATGGGGTGTTCGGTGGTCAGGGTTTCATACATGGCATCGTCATATTTCCCAAATTGAAGGTCTTTAAAACCGTAATTTGTAGTGGGTAATTTTTGTTTGATGATATCCCCCTGTATTGTTACCCCAAGGTGGTTGGCTTGTCCCGTTAAATCTGCAGCGGTGTGATAGTCCTCTTTATCCGTTTTGAAAGCATCGTTACGGGTGTAACACCACAAAATCGTGGCCATGCCCAGATTATGGGCCTCGGCGAAGGCTTCCGCAATCTCCACTATCTGTCGATTACTTTCCTTAGATCCAAAATATATGGTCGCCCCAATAGCAACTGCGCCCATATCCCAAGCGTCCTTGACCTTTCCGAACAAGGTTTGGTCGTAGGCATTGGGATATGACAGTAGTTCATTGTGGTTTATCTTCACGATGAACGGTATTTTATGCGCGTATTTCCGAGCGTACAGACCTAATACACCAAAAGTCGAGGCCACCCCGTTACAACCTGCGCCAATGGCAAGTTTTATAATATTCTCAGGGTCAAAATAATCGGGGTTTTTATAGAAGGAAAAAGCGGCACTATGTTCGATTCCCTGATCTACGGGAAGTATGCTTAAATACCCTGTATCCTTCAGGTTGCCATGCCCGTATAATTGGGCAAGACTTCGAAGCGTTTGTGGATTACGATTGCTGTTGACAAAAACTTTAGAGACAAAATTTTTATCGGGCAATTGCAGTTCATCCTTGGTAATCTTTTCGCTAACATGATCTAAATAGAAGGACGCTTTGTCCCCCAACTGCTCTATTATTTTTTCGTGAGAGTTCATTGTTTTAACTATTGATTAATACCTAGACTTTTATTGGTCTTAGCGATGGATTTATTACCATCCATCTCGATTCCGGTAAGTGCCCGAATGGCGTCGATGGTCTCGGGAATTACAATCGCTTGATTGTCCACCACGTAGGCATAAAAGAGTTCATCGCCCACCACTTTTAGCATATCTTCCCATAGGGCTACCTCGTACATGTCGCCCCAAGGCCTGCCCATATCCAAAAACATTTCCTTGATGGTGTTGTTGGAGACCAAGCCTTGATCATAGTGAATAAACTTGATTCTACTTGAGGTTTTGAGGGCGTTCAACACCTCTTCCTTTGATGTTTCTTTCTTTAGTTTCACGTTCCAGTAATGCATATGGCTCAAGGTTTGGGGAACTTTGACCGCTGAAGTAATGACATCCAAATCAGGATCCACGCTCTGTGCGTCGGGACCTTGGTGGCTCGGGATTTCTTTTTCCGGTACCATGGTGTTCATAATCCCTCCTAAATGACTTTCCCAAGGGTCGGTCGCCCTTCTTAAAAGTGTGCCACGTGCATAATCCAGTAAATCGGCCCTTTTTAAAGCGGTCAATGTTCTCAGGATTGATGTGGTATTACAGGAAACCACTCGGGTTGCATTGATATTCAACGCCGTGTTATAATTGTTTTCAGCACTAAAGGAGTGGCCTGTTGTCTCGTGCTTTTCCCCACCGTGCAGAATGAATTTGATATTGTGTGTTTTATAGGTTTCCACGTTTTTCGCCGCAATCATTTTTGGGGTGCAATCCACCACAAGTTCCACTTTATCCAATAAGTCCTGCATATTGCCCATTACCGAAATGCCCGAAGCCTTCATTTGTTTTTCCGCTTCGGTGGTTGTCGCATAGATATCATAATCCTTTCTTACAGCGTTCTGTATGCGCCAATCGCTGATAATGTCGCAAACCCCGACTAGTTTCATGTCATCCTGTACCTTTATGGCATCGGCAACTCTTTTGCCGATGACCCCGTATCCTACTACTGCAATATTTTTCATTTTCAATTGTTTTTAGTGATTCAATATTTATTCTTGGGTTGATGTGTATTGCGCATCAACTTTCTTTGTTCTTTTGAAACTTCTTATGATTACCCTATTACTTTTTTCGTAAGTAAAATAGCTGATGGCCCAATTGAAGCCCACCAATAGTTTGTTCCTAAACCCACTGATGGAGACCAAGTGAACAACAGACCATAAAAGCCAAGCGGCATAGCCACCGAAATGAAACTTCCCCAAATCAGCGACCGCTTTTCTCTTGCCGACAGTGGCCAATGAACCTTTATCTTTATATGTAAAGGGTTTTGAAGGCTTTGAAAGCAAGGTGTTGAGCAGTACTTTGGCCAAATGTCTGCCTTGTTGTATGGCGGTTTGGGCTACTTGGGGATACCCTTTCGGGGTCTCATCTGTGATTACCCCGGCGATATCCCCAATGGCAAAGACATTGTCCATTCCATAAACTTTTAGGTGGTGGTCCGTTTTAAGACGATTGCCCTTGACAATAGACGTCTCATCGAATCCTTTTGGAAAATCTCCAGTTACCCCTGCTGTCCAAATCAAGTTCTTGGCTAAAATGGTCTTGCCGCTTTTGGTTTTGACCACCCTGCCATCATAGTTACTAACGGATTCTTTCAACATCACCTTAACGTTCAGATTCTCTAAATAGGTCAGCGTTTTTGAAGAAGCTTTGTCCGACATGGCAGAGAGCACTTCGTCCATAGCTTCCACCAAATAGATGTTCATGATGGAGGAAGGATACTCGGGATAGTCTTTAGGAAGGATGTACTTGCAAAACTCCGCCAAAGCACCTGCCATTTCTACTCCGGCGGGACCGCCACCCACGATCACAAAATTCGTGAGGGCATCGCGTTCCTCATCATCGCACGTGATCGCGGCCTGTTCCAAATTTTGCAGCATCATGTGGCGGATATTTAGAGAATCCCGGATATCCTTCATCCCCAAACTATTTCTTTCCACTTCTTCCATACCGAAGAAGTTGGTCTTTGTTCCCGTTGCCAAGACCAGATAATCATAGGTAAGTTTTCCTTTGTCCGTTATGACGGTATTGATGGAGTTTTGAATTTCCTTTACCTCGGCCAGCCTGAAGCTCACATTCTTATATCCCTTGAATTGTTTTCTAAAAGGGAATACAATGCTATCGGGTTCAAGCCCACTGGTGGCTACCTGATAAAATAAGGGCTGAAACTGATGAAAGTTATGGCGGTCAATAAGTACCACCTGAACATCTTTATTTTTCAACCCTTCCACCAATGCCAGACCCGCAAAGCCACCACCTACAATGACTATTCTTGGGAACCTGGAATGCGGCAAGCAGATTGCATCCGTCACTTTGCGTGTATTGTTTTTGCTATCGTCTAACATTTGGTTCTTGCCTGTTAACTTTTCAATAGTTGTTTTTCTCTTTTGAACCGCGTTTTCGGACTATCATGACGGAACAGTCGGCATGTGTTGCCAAGGACTGGGAAACCGAGCCGAGCAAAAATCTAGAGAATGCGCCATGGCCCTGCGACCCGACTATGATCAAATCGGTATCAAAGGCTTCGGTCTTTTCTAAAATTGCACTTTTGGGAAGCCCCTCTACCACGGCTGTTGTTATCGACAATACGTCATTCTTGTCCCTTAATGATTTTGAAGCTTCATTAACAAGATCTTCTGCCGATTTTTTCGCACTGGAGACGGTTTCTTCATAATAATTTCCAAGCGTGCCGCCCAAGGGTAGGGCACCAGGAGCGGCCAACATGGGATTTTCGAACACATTCAAAATACATACTTCGGTACCCGCAGGGAACGGCAGCGTCGCAAGTTCATCTATGGCGACTTTACTAAAGTCAGAACCATCTATTGCCAATAGTATTTTCATCTTTGTAGATTTATTTGTTCATGATTAATTATGTTAATTCCCATATTGCCAAATCAACTTATGGCCAAGGGTTTCATCAATTTTTTCCAATACAAATGCTCGTATAGCCCTGACCAGTACATTCCGAAAGTAAAAGCGAACAAAAGCTCTTCAATTGGAATGCCGGCCACTAGAATATCACTAAGGTTTTCCAGATTCCAGAAAAGTTCTACATAGTTGGGATAGAACGGGAGTATACTTCCAAAATAAACAAAGTACAATGCCGTGAACAGAAATCCACTTATCCAGATTTTGGTCTTTAAATCCGGACGGCAGTATAGCGTGGCCATTCCACCCAAAAACATGGCCAATATTCCACAGTAGATATGATTCAAAGGCGTGAACAGGGCCAATACCAAAAACACTACTGCCGGTACGAAAAGGATATATAGGTGCAACCGGTGCCTTTCATGTTTCCGTTCGGTATGCGGTATTTCAACATACTTTCGCTTAAAAATAAGATTGTAGATTACCGTGCCTATGCCCCCTATGGCAAAAGAGAAGATTAGGCTTTCAATATCGAACCCTGTCTTTATTGCCAAATCGAAAAGCGATGGCGGATGCCAATATTGGGGAACAAAAAGGGGTTCGGTAAGCCCAAAGGGCATGGTTATCCAACTCATCTTCAGCATTTCTCTTCGAGAATCTTTCTTCATTAGATAGACCACGCCCCAGAGGGCTAGAATAATAAGGGACCATATGAACCAGACGTACTGCATTTATCGTTTTAGCTGTGCATTGTAAAAAGCTGCGATCAGCGCTCCTGTCAGCCATCCGATAATGAATGTTTGGATCATCCCAATTATAGCTTCCCAAAAAGGAACATCCATGCGAATAATACTGGTTGTGTCAAGCCCATGGAGCAGGCTGTTGAAAAAATCTATGGTACCTTCCCTGCCGGCCGTAAACATGACGACCATACAGCCAATGTAGAGGATGGCGGCAGTGAGACCGAATGCAAATCCGAATTTTTTAATGTTTATACGGTTCATGATTTCTGTTTTTAGTTATTTGTCCGTTTCCAAGGTTTTTTTTGAATCTTCATATTCTTCCTTGGTAATTTCTCCTTTTGCAAATCGTTTTTTTAGAATTTGCATGGGATCTTCATTGCTCGATTTTTGGTAGGGTACGTCATACGGGATAAAGAAAATCCACACCAGTAGTACGAGCCAGATAATCCACCATATAATGTGCATGCCGCCCCAATGTCCTTCGAAATAGTGCATAGCTAAAAGTTTTAAATGTTAGTAATTAATTCAATTCTGAAATTGTATAACCTTCAAGTCGATTCAACTGTTTCTGCAGATCATCGACCGAAAGGTTCGATTTCATACTGATCTTGGCGACTCCTTTCGGACTTAAAAAAATCTTTGCCTCCTCAATGTCTTCATGAGACTCCAATACTTTTTTGACCTTTGTTATGCAACCGCCACAACTGATTCCGTCTATTTGATATTTTCTTTTCATTTTTTTTGCGGATTTCAGTGTTGATGCTGTTTTTGGTCGTGCTTTTCCTTTTCTTCCTTTTTTCTTTTAAGGTTATCCTCCGTTAGCCCATGGGTATGGCCACCATGTCTCATAGGCATCAAGAGATGCACCGCGAACATGATTACTATGAACGTAAACAGTGTGAGGTTGCCTTTAATGCCGAATGCTGGTGCAAAAAAGATGAAAAGAAGCGGAAGTCCGCAACCTAGTATCATCCATATCCAATGATTTTTCATAATCGAAAATTTAAAAGTTAATCCTTAATGGTGTTCAGAATGGTCTTGCTCAGATGGTTCCATTTTATTTGAACCGTCCATCATGCCCATTCCTTTCATATCCATTCCCTTGTCGCCCATCATCTTCTTACAAGACTCCATACAATCTTCGCTCATCATGCCCTTTTCGTGCATCATTTGCATCATATTGCCTATCATTTTTCCATCTTGCATCATGGATTGCATCATGTTTTTCATCATCATACTATCTTTCATCATCATCTGTATTCCCTGGCCCTGTATCATAGTACCCATCATCTTTTGATTGCCCTGCATCATCTGCATGGCATGGTCGTTGCCTTGCATGTTGTCCATGAATTCAGTCATGTAACTGTGGTTACTGGC
>NZ_LXTT01000131.1 GCF_001683915.1 Allomuricauda sp. CP2A
TTTATGGTTTCCAATTACAAAATCAGTCATGCAGCCAAATCATCACTTTCGTATAAAATATCGATAAAATGCACACTTTGTCAGACAAAACACACAATTTTTAGCTTTTCACAACATTTAATTCCACGAACACCTACATCAAATTACTTTTATCCCCGTAGATTTAGAGAAAAATGCCTCAACAAAAAGCATGTCCTTTGCCCTTTAAATTCTTGCTTGGGAAGATAGCCCTGTTCCTTTGCATATTCTCTATTTTCAACCCAATACAAGCACAGCTTACCAAAAAAGACAGTCTCAGCTATAAGTTAAAGCGTTTGGAATCCACCAACCGCTTTAATCCAAAAGATACCACACACATAAACCTATTGGTGGACCTTGCCTTTGCCTACCAATATATAGACAATGATAGTTTACGCTCCATAGCCGAACGGGTACTCGAATTCAGTGATGCCATAGATTATACGAAAGGAGAAGTTAAGGCCATGAGTGCCCTTGGCAATTATTATTACAATGCCGGTGACCGAAAAAAATCAATGCCCATCTTTGAAAAAGCCTTGGCATTGGCCATGGAGATTGATGATAAAATGTCCGAGCTTGACATTATCAATGCTTTGGCCCAAAACTATAGTTATGAGGGCAATTATGCAGAGGCACTCAATCTTAACCTAAAAGGAATAGATATTGCCAAGCAAACAAACTGCAATAAAATGCTCTCCATCCTCAATGAGAACATCGCCGGTCTGTATGCAGAGCAAAAAGATTTTAAAAATGCACTTATTTTTTATGATACGGTGCAAAAAATAAACCGCAGAATAGGTGATGAGATCATAGATGCCGAAACCCAGAGCAACATGGCTTCACTCTACAAGGATGCCAAGAACTTTAAGCTTGCCATGTTCAATGTCAACCAGAGCATCAACACCTTTGAAAAGAACAAAATATACGATTGGTTGGCCTATGCCTATGAAGTAAAGGGGGACATTTATTTGGAGCAACAGAAATACCAATGGGCCCTGTACTGGTTTGACCAAAGCAACATGCTCTTCAAAAATGAAATTGAGGACGACAGGATACGGATCCAATTGTTGAACGGAATGGCCAAGGTATATTTGGGATTGGAAAGGGACAGCCTTTCCATGGTCCATGCGGAAGAGGGACTTCAATTGTCCAAAAGAATAAAATCACTACAAGGACAAATAGACTGTTCAGAAACTTTATATAAGCTCCACAAAAAGAAAGAAGACCACGTTGCCGCCCTATCCTATCTAGAAATTTTCAAGAAACTGTCAGATTCCTTGTTCAAGGACAAGAACAAGCAAAGCTTGTCCCTATTGGAGACTAAATTGCATTACGAACAGGAAAAACAAGAGCTCATTGAATCCAATGAAGCCGCTCTGGCCAAACAACGGAATTACATTTATTTTTCCCTGATCATCTTGTTCATTCTAAGCATCATTATATTCGTTATACGCAATAATGCAAAAACCCAAAAAGAACTGAACAAGGAGCTTAAGGAAAAATCGAAAGCCATTAGTGAACGAGAAACCCAACTCAACGAGATCAATAAAACCAAGACCAAATTGTTTTCCATAATAGGTCATGACCTTCGGGGCCCCATTGGTGGGCTGCAAGGGCTGTTAAAGCTGTTCACTGACGGGGAGATTACCAAAAATGAATTTATTTCATTTATTCCCAAACTCAAATCCGATGTGGAAAACATTGCATTTACGCTCAACAATTTGTTGACATGGGGACAAAACCAACTGAACGGTGTTGTAACCAAGCCCAAAAGAATATCCCTGGACAAAATTGTGAAAAACAATATTCAATTGCTGTTTGAGTTGGCCAATAGCAAGTCCATAAAAATCATAAACCAATTACCCGAAAATCCACAAATCTGGGCCGATCAAAACCAAATTGACATTGTTGTAAGAAACTTGTTGAGCAATGCCATAAAATTTACACCGGACAACGGATTGATCACCATTGAAGCAAAAGAAAAAGAGGGCATGTGGCAGGTCATGGTCCGTGACACTGGAATAGGGATGAACAAGGAAATTCAGAAAAAAATCTTTGAAGATTCCACCAATATCACCACCTACGGTACCAATAACGAAAAAGGTACTGGTCTGGGCCTTTCCCTATGCAAGGAAATGATCTTGAAGAACAAAGGTGAAATTTGGGTTGAAAGTGTTCAACGCAAAGGCACCTCCTTCTTTTTCACGCTGCCAAAAGCTGAAAGCAAATACCAAAAAGCAAGTTGATCAAATCAATTGGTCAAGGTTGTCAACAGCCACATAGCGTTCCACGGTAAATCCTTCAGCGTGTTCCACACCAATGAGTCGCCCCAAATCCCTAGCCCGATAAATAACACTATCCGTAAAATTTTTACTGCTGATGGGTGTTTCAGGCTCCTCACTCTTGGGGTCGTAAAACTGTGATTCATAAGCCAAGATGGCTTCAGTCTTCTTTCCAATAAAGCCCGATACATCCACCACAAAGTCCGGTTCCAGATTTTTCCATTGGATGAAATGGTACACCCGTTTTGGACGCCACGGGTCTTGCCACCGATCATCCCCATCCATTTGGGTATCGATTTTTACCAAACCGCTCAAAAAACAGGCATCACTCACTAGTTTACTTCCCTTTCCGTGGTCGATATGCCTATCCTCCACAGCATTGCATAGGACAACTTCAGGTCTGTATTTTCTGATTATTTTGATAATCTCCAGTTGGTGCCATTTATCATTGACAAAAAAGCCATCGGCAAATTCCATATTCTCCCGAACGGCCACTCCCAGTATTTTGGCTGCTTTTGCTGCCTCAACATCTCTTATTTCGGCAGTACCCCGGGTACCCAATTCACCTCGGGTCAAATCCACAATGCCCACTTTTTTTCCTCTGGAAACCTCTTTGGCTATGGTGGCTCCCGCTCCAAGTTCGGCATCATCCGGATGGGCCCCAAACACTAAAATGTCTAATTTCATATGTTTTGTTATGCTGGTACTGACATTGATTTGACCTTTGCAATGGCCTGTTCTATATCTTCAATTAAATCCTCAACCTCTTCAATGCCCAAGGAAAAGCGAATCAGGTAATCTTTTATGCCTTGCTTTTCACGATCCTCCGGACTCATCAGGGAATGTGATGTGGCTACCGGCAACAACATGGTGCTTTCCACCCCAGCAAGACTCATCACCGGCTTAATCAATTTAAGGTGTTTAAAAAACATAGGAATGTCCACATTGGGCAATTCAAAGGATAACATTCCCCCAAATCCCTTCATTTGGGATTTGGCCAGTTCATGATCGGGGTGGGTTTCCAACCCAGGATAGTAAACCCGTTCAACATCTTTGTTGCCCAAAAGATATTCCGCCATTTTAAGGGCATTGTCACTTTGGGCCTTCACCCTAATGCCCATGGTCTTGATGCTTCGCTCCAAAAGCCAAACGGTATACTCGCTCAAATTTCCACCAAAGCAAATGGCGGATTGAAATACAATATCGATATGCTCTTGGGAAGCAGCTACCACCCCAGCACTAATATCGGAATGCCCGCCCATATATTTGGTGGCACTGTGCAATACTACATCTACCCCATTATCTATGGGATTTTGATTGATGGGACTGGCGAAGGTGTTATCAATCATGGAAACAATCCCTTTCTTTTGGGCCAATTGGGCCACTCCTGCAATATCGGTTATGGTCAACAACGGGTTTGACGGGGTCTCCATGTAAATTACCTTGGTGTTGGGTTGGATTTCCTTTTCAAAATCCTCCACCTGCCATCCATTTGTAAAGGAGTACTCAATACCATACCTGTTCAGCTGTGTGACCGCAAAATGATAGGTCCCTCCATACATGGTTTGTTGGAGTACGATATGGTCACCGGCTTGCAAAAAAGCCATGAGTGCGGTACTGATGGCGGCCATTCCACTACCAAAAATCAAAGCAGCCTCGGCATGTTCCAAGGCTGCCAGTTTTTTGCACAGTGCCTCTTGGTTGGGTGTATTGAAATATCTCGGATATCGCTTTATGTCAACATCATCAAAGGCATACGCCGTGGACATGTATAAAGGGGATACAACGCCTTTAAACTCCTTATCCTCCAAATCGCCTTCATGGGTACAGAGGGTATTCAACCCTTTTTTGTTGGATTTCATGTTCTTTGCTTTAGAAAGCTAAAGATACGAAACCCGTCATACTTGCACCTGTTTCCAATTTCCTTTTTTAAACCATACCATAGCGATTATGGCCAACAATACTTCGGCCAAAGTAATGGCAATAAAAACACCTTTGGCGCCCCAACCAAGCACCATAGCGGCCAAGTAGGCCAAAGGCAATTGGAACAACCAGAAGGAAATCAAATTTATCTTTGTCGGGGTTTTGGTGTCCCCGGCACCATTAAAAGCTTGACTGACAACCATGCCGTAGGCATAGAATACATATCCCAAAGCTATGACCTGTAGGCACAACGCACCATTTTCCACCACACTTGGGGTAGCATTGAACCACGATATAATCTGCTTCGCAAAAATGAGATAGACCAAGGAAACCGTACCCATAAAAATGGCATTGTACTTTCCGGTTTTCCAAACGGATATTTCAGCTCGCTCGGGTTGTTTGGCCCCCAAGTTCTGCCCCACCAACGTGGCTGCGGCATTGCTCATGCCCCAAGATGGCATCAAGGTGAACATTATTACCCGAATGGCAATGGTATAGCCCGCCAATACCTCACTACCGAATTCAGACATGATTCGCATCAGGAAAACCCAGCTAGAGGTTCCTATAAGAAACTGGGCGATACCACCTATGGATACCCGAATGAGATTGACCATTACCTTCAGGTTCAATACCAAATCCTTTAGTACCAGCCTGATCTTACCCCAACCGAAGAACAATATTCCCAACTGGAACAAAACGGCTGTACCCCTACCTATATTGGTGGCGATGGCAGCTCCTGTGACGCCGTATTCGGGAATTGGGCCCAGTCCAAAGATGAAAATGGGGTCCAGAATAATATTGAGTCCGTTGGATAGCACCAGGGTCCACATGGCTATGGAGGCATTTCCGGCACCCCGAAAAATAGCATTGATAAGGAACAAAAGCATGATGGTGATGTTTCCACCGATCAAGAATTGGGTATAGCCAAATCCTTCGGCCACCAAATCGGGTTCGCCCCCCATCAAGAACAATATTTCCTTGGCATATACGATGCCAACAATACCAAAAACAATGGAAACCAGTACGCCCAAACCTATGGCCTGTACCGCTGCAATGCGGGCTCCATCAACATCCTTCTCGCCTATTCTTCTGGCCACAACTGCTGTGGCGGCCATACTCAACCCAATGGCGAGGGCATAAATAAGTGTGATTACTGATTCCGTAAGACCAATGGTTGCCACGGCATTGACACTTACTTTGGATACGTAGGCGATATCCACCAGTGCAAAAATGGATTCCATCAGCATTTCCAAAATCATGGGAATGGAAAGCATAAAGATGGCCTTGCGAATACTTCCGGATGTAAATTCTGTTTCCTTGCCGGATACGGCAATCCAGAAATAATTAATCAGTTTTTTGAATGAGAGTGTATTGTTTGAGTGTGTCATTTTAAAAGAATTATGTGTAAAACAAAGAGGTAGTGTCAACCACCTGAAGGAAGATTCAGGTTACTTTTTTGGCGTAAAGCCAATGGTGACATCTATAGCGTACATAATTCTTATAACTTCATGATGGGGCAAATATGCGACTTTTTTTTGAAGTTCAAAACCAATAAAATAAATTATTTGGCGTAGTGAATTTTATATCTCCAAAAACTTATACCACCCAAAATGAACACACCTAGCACGGTATACCAAATAAAATTAGGGGTTATCACTTGATCTCCGCTGGCATAACTGTGCAGTCCAACCAAATAAAAATTCACCCCAAAATAGGTCATCATAATACTGGCAAATGCAATAATACTGGCAAAATTATAGCTCCACCTGCCCCTTAGGCCGGGAACCAAACGCATGTGCAGTACAAACGCATAAACCATAATGGAAATCAAAGCCCAAGTCTCTTTGGGGTCCCAGCCCCAATAACGTCCCCAACTCTCATTGGCCCATTGTCCACCCAAAAAGTTACCTATGGTAAGCATCACCAAACCAGCGGTAAGTGCCAATTCGTTAATGACCGTCAATTCCTTAATGGCCAAGTCCATGCGTTGTCTGTTGGAGTCTGTGGTAAGAATCATCAGTAAAAGGGAAACCACGCCAAGAATCATTCCAACAGTTAAAGGGCCATAGCTCCCCACGATCACCGCCACATGGATCATTAACCAATAACTGTCCAAAACAGGGACCAAATTGGCAATGGCAGGATCCACCCAACTTTGATGGGCAATCCACAATAACATTGAGGTTACAAAGGCACTGGCCGCTATGGTCAATTCACTTTTTCTTCCAAGTGCCAAACCTATCCCCATCGTGGCCCAAGACACATAAAGGATACTTTCATAGGCATCACTCCATGGCGCATGGCCAGAAATGTACCATCGCAGGATCAACCCGATGGTATGCCAGATAAAAAACAAAATAATGGTGCCTTTCAAAAGATAAGCCCCAGCTTTGAGAATTTCCCTGTCCTTGAAGATGCGTATGATCAAAATGATGAACAACAACACCCCAACTAGGGCATAATACTTGTACAAACGGTTGAACAAATCCAACTTGTTATAGATGATCTCCGTTTTTATCTTGTTTTCGGAAGGCAACACCTCAGCTCCATGATTTAGCTGATTTTGTTTGAAGGCATCCAATAATCTATCAGGTTCGGAATAATCCCCTGTGGCTATGGAACTCTTCAAGGAGCCTAAATAATAGGGCATGGCATTCCGTACAAAATTGGAGTACAGTGAATCCTGAATCTGGTATTGTCCAGAGCGATATTCCACTGCCGAAACCCATTTGTTATTCTCATTGTTGAGTAGTGGAAATATCTTTACAATTTGACCACTCAGGGCAATGTTCAACAGGCTGAGCCTTTCTCCTACTTTCTTGAAATCCTTTTCAAAATTTGAGGGATTGGTGGTCGATGTGGCCTTTTCCAAATACGGTTGAAGCTTGTAGGTGCCTTTTTGGTCAAAAAAATCGGTGGCCTTTACAAATTCGGTTCCTTCTGGAACCCCAATGATTTTTCGGATACTGTCGTTTTCCTTTTTGCCCAATGCGATAAACTCCGTGTTGTACCAAACCCCGGGGTTCATCATCATGGAGAGGAATACTTGATTCTCCGATAGGTCTTTATAGCTATCCGTTCCGCTTAGCTTTCGCAAAAGTTCCGATGCAAAGGTATTAATGGGTTTCATCCGTCCCCCTTCATCCTGAATGACCAGTGCCCCGAATTTTTCTGCATGCTCCTTCGCTACCACAGTGGACTGGATTATGGAATCCACTTGTTGCTGTGTGGGCATCCCTGAATGTGCATGGTCTGTCGCAGTTTCTTGAGCGCTCAAAAACGAAGTAGCGAAAAAGAGGGCCACTGCGGTCAAAGCTGCTCTTTTGGCCTTGATTTTTTCCAACATTTGCTGCAAGCTTCTAAAACGGGTATCACCAAAGAACATAATGCCCATCAACCCAATGTACAGTAGAAAATACCCAATGTAAGTGATCCAGGTACCCCACATATCATGATTTACGGAAAGAACGGTTCCTTTTTCATCGGGGTGAAAACTGGATTGGAAAAATCGGTATCCTTTGTGGTCCAACACATGGTTCATGTAAATATCATAGTCGAACAAACGTTCATCTTGAACGGTTATCCTACTCATAAATGAGGCATATCCCGTTTCCGTTCCCGGGTATTTTTCAGCAATGAAATCGTTCAACTTGATGGAAAATGGCAGTTCGTACACTTTGGAGCCGTAGCTCAGGGAGAAATCCAATCCGCCCACATCGATTTTGTCCGAAAAATTGGAAGTCCCCTTACCGCCCAACAATTTTACTTCTTTGGTCTCACCATTGGCAGAAACCGAAACGACCAAAGCGTCCTGGGTGGCTTCTGTGACTTCTTCCTCGGGAACCTTGACCACACCATAGCTTCCTTTGACCAGAGGTTCTGGAATCACAAATTGCATTCCGGCCATGTTATAGAGGGACCGTAATTGCAAAGGTTGAATACTATCCTGAACCACTTCTCCCTGAAACTGGTCCGCCATCCGCATAAAATTGCCTTCAAAAGGAGATTGTATTTGATATCCGCTGCTATCGGCATAAAAGATATTGACAGCGCCATCGGTCTCTTTGTTCAGTGCAAAAAGCACATTGTGAATGCTGGCAACCTGACCATTTTCAAGGTAATGCTCATGCCGTTGACCATTTCCGGCCTCGACAATCTGCAGGTATTCTTTTCCATTTTCATCAGGAATCAATCCTTCCTCAGCTCCATCAATAAAGTCAACATAAGCAATGTTAAAAGGCTGTCCGTTGAAGTCAGATTTCCAAGGGAGACTGGAACGCAGACCTTCTGGCGTAACTATGATGTCGTCCTCCAATATCCTGCGCTTGGTCTCACCTTTGATTTCACCATCAATGAAGGCGGTCAGATAGGTCTTATCAGAAAAAAATTGGTTTTCCGTGGCCCCTTCGCGAATGGGCATCATCCCTTCATAGCTGATGTATCGGGTAACAAAAGCACCAAGTATAATCAAGATCCAAGATAAATGGAGAATGAGCACGGGCCATTTTTTCCAGCTGAGCAATTGGTAGCGAAAAATATTTCCGATGAAATTGATCACAAAAAAGACCATAATGGCCTCAAACCAAGTGGCGTTGTAAATATAAATTCGGGCTGTTTCGGTGCTGTACCAACTTTCCACAAAAGTTCCAATGGCCATTGCTGCGGCAAAAACCAAAAAAAGAACAGCCATAAGTCTCGTGGAAAATAGGGTCTTTTTGAGAATGTCGATCATTGAAATCCAATCTGCTTTTCAGCTTGCAAAAATACGGCCTTTTTACAACTTCCTTGTTTTTCAAACCTATAAAAATCCAACAGATTTGTTAATTCTTTCTGGAATACATCATCCACCAATTTTGTAGTTTTGCGGCATGCTTTCCATTGTAATTCTCGGAACCGGAAATATTGCAAAGCATTTGGCTGGAGCCCTCTCCAAAGCTGAAGCGGTTACATTGGCCCAAGTTGTGGGCAGGAATCAGGAGCAGTTGCATTGGTTTTCCAGCCTTGCCCCCACCACTAATGATTTCAACGCGATAGTGGATGCCGATGTGTACCTGATAGCGGTGAAAGATGATGCCATTGTTGAAGTTTCGGAATATTTATCCGATAAAAAAGGCATCGTGGCCCATACCTCTGGTGCCACTGAAATGGACAGTCTTCCCATGGAAAACAGAGGGGTGTTTTATCCGTTGCAGAGTTTTACCGAAGGTAGGCCGTTGGATTTCAAATCCATTCCTTTTTGTATTGAGGCCCATTGGGAAGGTTCAGCAAAAACTTTGAAACTATTGGCCCGCCATCTATCCGATAGTGTATATGATATTGATTCACACCAACGTAAAAAGTTGCATCTTGCAGCCATGTTTGTGAACAACTTTTCCAATTATCTGTACGGCGTTGGCGAAAAAATATGTGTGGAAGAAGGCCTGACCTTTGACCTATTAAAGCCTCTCATTTTGGAAACGGCAGAAAAGGTCCAGACCATATCGCCCAAGGAAGCACAGACGGGCCCGGCACGTAGAGGGGATGAGAAAACCATGCAAGCCCATTTGGCACTTTTAGAAGATGAAAAACATATAGAACTGTATAAACTGTTCAGTGAAGCCATAAAAAAGGTCTATGAAGAAAAATTATAAAGAACTCTTGAGCAACATTACCACCTTTATCTTTGATGTGGATGGGGTATTCACGGATGGTACCGTATTGGTGACCTCTAAGGGAGAGCTGCTCCGAAGCATGAGCGTAAAAGATGGGTATGCCATAAAAACCGCCATAAAAAAAGGATATAAGGTGTGCATCATCACCGGGGGAACCAATGAGGGGGTAAAAGAGCGATTGAAAGGGCTTGGTGTAACCGATTTTTATATGGGCGCCCACCACAAACAAGAGCCTTTGGAAGAGTATCTGGACATCTACAACATTGACCCGAACACCGTATTGTATATGGGGGATGACGTACCCGATATTCCCCCAATGAAAATGGTTGCCGTGGCCGCTTCCCCGCAAAATGCCGTACAAGAGGTAAAGGCCATTTCGGATTATGTTTCCCATAAAAATGGTGGCGATGGGTGTGTGCGCGACATTGTGGAACAGGTATTGAAAGTGCGTGGCGATTGGAACGATAATTTCAGTGCCAAAAATGACTAATCCACTTCACGAAAAACTTAAAGGATACAAACTTATTTTGGGTTCTGGCTCCCCAAGACGAAAAATGTTCTTGGAAGAAATGGGTCTGGATTTTGAGGTTCGGCCCAAATCCGTTGAAGAAGTCTACCCCTCCCATTTACAGGGTAAAGAAATTTCCGATTATCTGGCCGAGTTGAAGGCTTCCCCATTCAAAACAGAACTACAACCCAAAGAAATTGTGATTACATCAGATACCGTGGTCTGGCACAAAGGGGTTTCCTTGGCCAAAGCTGCGAACAGCAAAGAGGCTTTTGATATGCTTCGTACCCTCAGCGGGGACTGGCACGAGGTTATTACATCGGTCTGTTTTACCACTTTGGACATGCAAAAAACCGTAAGCTGTAGCACATGGGTAAAGTTTATGGAATTCACAGATGCTGAAATCAACCATTATATTGAAAAATGCCAACCATTCGACAAAGCGGGAGCTTATGGCATACAAGAATGGATCGGGATAATCGGGATTTCTCAAATTAAAGGCTCCTACACCAATGTTGTGGGATTGCCTACCCATCTGGTATACAAAACGTTAATGGACATGGTTTCCTGAGCTGCGATCCGTAACTTTACGAAAACCCAGTTTTATGAAAAAGATGTACCCGTACAATTTTTCGGCTCCTTTAGTGCCACTACTATTTCTGATGTTGTTGTCCTGTGGCGAAAAAAGCAAATCGTCCAATGCTGAAATGGCCGCGGACAATCCAGAAGCGGAGGTAACGAAACCCAATCCCAAAAAACCACTTTCTGAAGACTTTAAAACCTATTGGTACGCTGGAGATGCTGAAATTACTTCGTACAAATTGAATCAGGCCAGATACGGTGAAATACACAATGGACACGCTGTTTTGATTTATGTTACTGAGCCGTTTTTACCAAAAGAACAGGTAAAAGCTGACCAAGACAATCCGGAAAATGTTTCCGTTTTGAAACTCAATGCCACCAAAAAATTCTTGACCGGCATCTACCCCTACTCCATTATGGGCAGTACCTTTTATCCCGTTCATGACAACCAACATGCCATAAAGACCAGTTTGTCCGTTCAGGAATGGTGTGGGCATGTCTATGCCCAAATCAACAATAGAAATCAATTTGAGATCGCCTCCCATTCCTATTTTGAAGGTGAAGCCGACCAAAATTTTTCGTTGGATAAAGAAATTCTAGAGAATGAAATCTGGACCAAGATTCGGATTCACCCTGAAGATTTGCCTATTGGAGACCTTCGCGTAATTCCTTCATTGGAATATTTGCGTCTTGCCCACAAAGCGCTGAAAGCCTATGAGGCAACTGCTTCGCTCTCCTCAGAAAATGGAATTACTACGTACACCTTAACCTATCCTAGTTTGGAACGAACTTTGAGCATCAATTTCACGTCGAATTTTCCGTATACCATAGAAAGTTGGTCGGAAGAATCCAAAAGCGGGTTTGGTGCCAATGCAAAAACGTTGACCACAACCGCTTACAAAATCAAGTCCATAAAGACGGCTTATTGGGGACAGCACGACAATGATGATTTAATGCTAAGGGATAGTTTGGGGTTATAAACTATCCTATTTAAAAGTAAGGAACCCTGTTAAAGATGTTCTAAATTGAATATTCGCTGATTTTTATCTTTCTATATTTGGCACAACCACTAAAACAACCAACTATGAGATACTTTTGGGTTTGTACTCTGGCCTTTTTAAGCATTGTCTCCAATCTTTCCGCCCAAAAACCCAAAAAAACGTCGTCCGCCGAAATTTATCACAATCTCCAAAAACTGAATTTTTTGGGTACGGCTCTCTATGTTGCCGCACACCCGGATGACGAAAACACGCGACTGATTTCCTATTTATCCAATCATGAGAAGGCCCATACGGTTTATCTTTCATTAACACGAGGTGATGGAGGACAAAACCTAATTGGTTCTGAATTACGGGAGCTTTTGGGCGTATTGCGCACCCAGGAATTGTTGGCAGCCCGTAGGATTGATGGTGGCGAACAACGGTTCACACGGGCCAATGATTTTGGGTATTCCAAACATCCCAAGGAAACGCTAAAAATTTGGGATAAAGATAAAGTATTGGGCGATGTCATTTGGGCCATCCGCACCATAAAACCGGATGTCATTATCAACCGTTTTGACCATAGATCTCCGGGATCCACCCATGGGCACCACACCTCTTCCGCCATGTTGAGCATGGAAGCTTTTGATTTGGCCAATGACCCCAGCGCTTATCAAAATCAATTACAACTCACTTCCACTTGGCAGCCCAAACGAATATTTTTCAACACGTCATGGTGGTTCTACGGAAGTCCCGAGAATTTTGAAAAGGCGGATAAATCCAACATGATCAAGATGGATATCGGCTCGTATTACCCTTTATTGGGACTCTCCAACAACGAAATAGCCTCCATCGCCAGCAGTCAGCATTTATGCCAAGGCTTTGGTAGGTTGACACAACGCGGTTCCGAAGAAGAATATGTGGAATTGCTCAAAGGGGACCTTCCCAACGGCAACAACCTTTTTGATGGTATCGATACCTCTTGGTCTCGGGTCAAAGGCGGTAATGCCGTAGGTGAGATTTTATATGAGGTGGAGAAGAATTTTGATTTCAGAAATCCGGCAAAACACATTCCACAGTTGGTAAAGGCCTATCAGCTCTTGCAACAGATTGAAGATGAACATTGGAAAACCTTAAAATCGGAAGAGCTCAAAGACATCATTCAAGCCTGTGCCGGGCTTTATTTGGAAGCCAATGCTGCATCGGCCTCCACAACACCGGGAAGTGATGCCAAGGTCAATATCGAAGTATTGAACCGAAGTGCTGAAAATATCACCCTCAAAAAAATCCAGCTCATTGGTGCGGATGCCGCCATAGCGCCAAACCAAGTATTGGTCAATAATGAGAAAAAAGAATTTGAAATAGAATTTACGGTTCCAAATGACATCGGATATTCAAGTCCGTATTGGTTGGATGAACCCGGGACTTTGGGAATGTACGCTGTTGATAATCAAAAATTGATTGGCAAACCCGAGACTCCAAGTGTCTTTCAGGCCAAATTTGTTTTGGAGTTTGATGGTATGGAAATAGAATTTGAAAAACCTGTGATCCATCGCTTTTCCAAACCGGACAAGGGAGAATTGTATGAACCTTTTGCCGTACTTCCGGTGGCCACCTCAAAAATTGATGGGAAAGTCTTGATTTTTTCTGATGCAGCCACCAAGGATATCCAAGTGAAAGTCAGAGCGGGTAAAAACAATGTGTCCGGTACGGTTAGGTTGGAACACCCAGCGGGCTGGACCGTAACTCCCCCAAATTTTTCATTTTTTATTTCCCAGAAAGGACAGGAACAAACGGTTACATTTAAGGTTACTCCACCATCCGTGGAAAGTGAAGGCAAAATTTCTCCCATAATCACTGTGGACAACAAGACCTATGGCAAGGAACTTGTGGAAATAAATTACGACCATATTCCCAAACAATCCATTTTGTTGCCTTCGGAGGCCAAAGTGGTTCGTATGGATATTCAAAAATCCGGAGAGCACATCGGTTACATCATGGGAGCTGGCGATGAAGTCCCCGAAAGTTTGGAACAAATAGGCTATCAAGTGCATATTATTGATCCCAGTGACATCCAAGAAGGTGAATTGGATAAATATGATGCCATTGTGGTGGGCATACGTGCTTACAATGTGGTGGATGACCTGAAATTTAAACAACCCATTCTTTTCAATTATGTGAAAAAGGGCGGAAATATGATTGTGCAGTACAACACGGCCGGAAGATGGGCAGACCAGTTTAAAAACATTGCTCCCTTTGATTTGACGATTTCCCGAGACCGTGTTACCGATGAAACCGCTGAAGTGGATATCATTGCGCCCAATAACCCTTTGGTCAGCTATCCGAATGCCATAAAGCAAAGTGATTTTGATGGATGGGTCCAAGAAAGAGGGTTGTACTATCCGAGTGAATGGAGTGCCGAGTTTACCCCTGTACTTTCCATGCACGATGAAGATGATGAACCAACAAAAGGTAGTCTTTTGGTGGCACCCTATGGAGAAGGTCATTATATTTACACAGGGCTGAGTTTTTTCAGGGAACTCCCTGCTGGGGTTTCCGGAGCCTATAAGCTTTTTGCAAATATGCTTTCCATAGGAAAAGATGACGTAAAAAAAGAAAGTAATGTCAAAGGATAACATGATTACCAAAGTAGAATGGAAAAAGGAATACACCGTTGTCATTCTTTTGAATGCCATTTATATTTTGGTCTTTTACCTCATCATGATATTAAATAACTAAAACCTTAATGGGCTTATTAGATTGGATCATTCTTGGTAGCACCCTGCTGTTCATTGTTGTATTTGGCGTTTGGAGAACCCGTGGGAGCAAAAACGTTGACGACTATGTCCTCAGTGGAAACGATGCCAAGTGGTGGACCATTGGACTTTCCGTGATGGCCACACAAGCCAGTGCCATTACCTTTTTGTCCACACCAGGGCAGGCTTTTCATGACGGGATGGGTTTTGTGCAATTCTATTTTGGATTGCCCCTCGCCATGATTGTTATCTGCTTGGTTTTTATTCCCATTTATAAAAAACTCAAGGTCTTTACGGCTTATGAAATGCTGGAGGACCGTTTCGACCTAAAAACCCGTAGTCTCACCGCTATCCTCTTTTTGGTACAGCGAGGGCTGGCCGCCGGAATCACCATTTTTGCACCTTCCATTATTCTATCTGCTGTGTTGGGATGGGATTTGCGCACTTTGAACATCATCATCGGAATTTTGGTCATCATTTACACCGTATCTGGAGGAACCAAAGCGGTTAGCGTGACCCAAAAACAGCAGATGTTCATTATTATGACGGGAATGTTCTTTGCTTTCTTCTTTATTTTGGGATCTCTCCCTACGGGAGTCAATTTTGGGGAAGCCCTAAAAATAGCTGGTGCCAACAATAAATTACAGATTCTGGATTTTACGATGGACACCGACAACCGCTATACGTTCTGGAGTGGAATCACTGGTGGTTTCTTTTTGGCATTGGCCTATTTTGGCACAGATCAAAGCCAGGTGCAACGATATCTTTCCGGAAAATCTGTTCGGGAAAGCCAATTGGGACTCATTTTTAATGGAATCCTTAAAATCCCAATGCAATTCTTCATCTTATTGGTGGGAGTCATGGTATTTGTTTTTTATCAATACAATGCCTCGCCCCTTAATTTTAATCCTGCAGCCACCCAAGCGGTCATGGAGTCTGAATATGCTGATGATTTTAAAGCTTTGGAAAAAGACCATCTGGAGTTGGAAATGGAAAAAAGAATCGCCCAAAATGCCTTTTCAGCCGCTTTAAAACTTAAAGAGTACAATGCTATACAACAGGCAAAACAAGACATCATAAAAATAAACCAAAAGGAAAGTGCAAGCAGGGAAGCGGCTAGAGAGCTGATTGCCCAAGCTGATTCCGTTGTGGAGACCAATGATAAGGATTATGTATTTATTCATTTTATCCTGAACAACCTGCCCACAGGGCTTATTGGATTGCTATTGGCCGTAATTCTATCCGCTGCCATGTCTTCCACAGCTTCAGAATTGAATGCACTCGGAACCATCACAGCACTTGATCTGTACAAAAGGAACAATAAAAAAGCCCACGACGATAAACATTACCTTTGGGCAACAAAGGGATTCACCTTATTGTGGGGAACCATAGCCATAATTATAGCGTGTGTGGCTGACCTTTTTGATAACCTTATTCAATTGGTGAACATTATCGGTTCCATTTTTTATGGGAACGTACTGGGAATCTTCCTTTTGGCCTTCTTCCTTAAGTTTGTTAGAGGAAATGCTGTGTTTGTTGCGGCAATCGTCACCCAGATAATTGTAGTGATTGGATGGTATTTGGACTGGATGTCCTATCTGTGGCTAAATGCCTTTGGATGTGTGCTGGTCATTCTTCTGGCCATAATCACCCAAGCATTTGATAATTTCTTGGGCAACTCCCATCCTGAAATAGAGTCATAAAAAAAACCCACTTAAAAAGTGGGTTCTTATTCTGGCTGGTATAAGGGATTTTTATTGCCCCTCCCATTCCTTCAAGGATTCTTTGTTCATTTTCACGTAATCCATGTTACCGGCGGCCTGTGCCACCACCATAGATTTTTTGGCCGCTTCAATGGCGCCTTTGGTATCGCCCAATTTTGCGTAGATCAATGATTGTAGGCGGGTCATCCAAAAGGCTTGGTCGTTCATGGAAACCGCTTTGTCTATCCATTCCTTGGCCTGTCCCATGTTCATACCCTCTTGAAAATAATATTGGGCGGCGGCAAAATAATCATTACCGGAAATATCCGACCCTGCCATTGCGGCCTCAATGCTTGCAGTGGCTTTGGCAACTGTAGGAACAACAAATTTTACCCCTACATATACTTTTTCCCAAAGCAATCCCAAAGTAGCCCCATTGTTGTGCATGTCATCAATGGTAATGGTAAAGGTTTCAATGGGCATGGGCATTGGATATACCTCTACCTTTACCGTGGCCGCCACTTTTGAGGCATCCCACTCTTGTGGCAATCCACCATTATCTGTATCGGTGTAGAAAATAACTTCCCAAACCGCCTCGTTGGGACGGGTATAGAGGGCATACTTTCCGGCTTTTAAGTCTTTGCCTTCAATCTTCACATCATCACTGAAGCTGACGGTCGTGTTCATATTGGCCCCTGTTCGCCAAATGGCATCATAAGGAACCAAATCACCAAAAATAGTTCTTCCCTTCATGGAAGGTCTGGAATATTCAATGGTAACTTCTGTTAAGCCAACGGTTTGCTTCAATACTGAAAAAGGACTGGGTGCAGGTGTCTGAATCTGTGCTTCCAATGAGATGGAAAGCAGCGCAACAAACATAAATAATACAAATTTTTTCATAGGAATAGTGTTTAAGATGTTAGTGAAACAAAGCTAACCAGAATGCAGATCACAAACGTTAATAAATTCTTAAAACAAGAAATTGAATCGCTATACAATCTATTCTAATACACATTAAAGGTATGTTATTTTGTTTAACTTTTTAATATTATTGTTAAACATTTTGTATTTTTGAACAAACTATACTAAATGAGATTGTATCAGCTTCATGCCAAACAACTACTGCCAATATCAAAGAAAGAAGCATGGCAGTTTTTGTCCAATCCAAAAAATTTAAAGACCATCACCCCTCCCCATATGGGATTTCACATTTTGTCCGGTGCCGATAGGTCCATGCATGCTGGGCAAATCATTCAATATGTGGTTAAGCCATTCCCGTTGATATCCACAAAATGGGTTACTGAAATCACTCACGTGGTACAGGATGAGTACTTTGTGGATGAACAACGGTTTGGTCCCTATTCCCTCTGGCACCACAAGCACTTTTTGAAAGAGGCGGAAGAAGGAGTCTTGATGGAAGACATCATCGATTACAAACTACCCTTTGGGGTTTTTGGAACCTTGATGCATCCCATGGTGGTGAAGCCCCAGCTTAAAAAGATATTTGAATATCGAAAAATAAAATTGGAAAAACTTTTTGGGTCCGTTCCCGGGAAGGAAACCACATTCGAACTAAAAACCATCTAAATTGGAAAATATTTTACTCATTGGTGGGTCACATGGCATTGGACGTGAGATTGCCAATCAACTCTCAGCAACACACAATGTATATGTAGCTTCAAGAACTGCGGAAAACTTATCCGATGTAAACGTAAACCATATCCCATTTGACGTATTGACAGAGAAAATCGAGGATAAAAACATACCAAATCAAATCCATGGTTTTGTGTTTTGCCCTGGGAGCATCAACCTTAAGCCTTTTAAAATGCTGGACGTCAAGGATTTTGAAAAAGATATGGAAATAAACTTTTTTGCCCTGGTAAAGGTGGTCAAATCAATCGTTGGCCGCATGACCGAAGGTTCCAGTTTGGTGTTCTTCAGCACGGTTGCCGTGGATTCGGGCATGGCTTACCATACCAGTATTGCAGCGGCCAAAGGGGCCATTGAGGGTTTTGCAAAAGCATTGGCAGCGGAATACGCCCCAAAACTCAGGGTCAACGTGATTGCACCATCATTGGTGGACACCCCCTTGGCTTTGCGCTTGTTGAGCAATGATAAAAAGAAGGAACAAATGGGCGAACGTCATCCACTAAAAAGGGTTGGAAACGCCAAAGATATTGCCAACATGGCCACATTTTTATTACATTCAGAAAACTCTTGGATTACAGGGCAGATAATTGGAGTTGATGGCGGGATGTCCACTCTAAATACAAATTCGTGAACAAAAAAGTTTCTGTTTTCTGGTTTCGTAGGGATTTGCGGTTGGATGACAACGTTGGCCTTTCACATGTCCTTCAAGCTGAATGTCCAGTACTGCCCATTTTTATTTTTGACCCCGAAATTTTGGACAAACTCCCCAAAGATGATGCACGCGTGTCCTTTATTCATGGTCAGGTTCAAAAAATGCATGACCAGCTCCAAAAGGAATTTCAGAGTGGTGTGGCCCAATTTTTCGACGACCCCGTTTCGGTTTTCAAAAAGCTACAGCAGCAGTATGATATTCACGCGGTCTACACAAATCACGACTATGAGCCCTATGCCATCAAACGGGATTCGTTGGTCCACGATTTTTTAAAAGAACACAACATCTCATTTAAAACCTTCAAAGACCAAGTAATTTTTGAGAAGAGCGAAGTGGTCAAAGGCGATGGCGACCCCTATGTGGTGTATACCCCCTATATGAAGCGGTGGAAAGAAAACTTTGATGCCGGCAAACATCTTAATGAGTATGAAACCACTGTCCACTTCGATAATTTGGTGAAAAATGCAGGTTTTCCACAACTTTCTTTGAAAGATATCGGTTTTAAACCATCCGAAATAAAAGTGCCGGATTACACCCTAACTTCCGATCTCATCAAAAATTACGAAGGAACAAGAAACTACCCTGCAAAGGAACATGGTACCTCAAGACTTGGTCCCCATCTGCGATTTGGCACGGTTTCTATCCGGAAGATGGTCAGAAAAGCTATTGAGGAGGAAAGTGAAACCTTTTGGAACGAACTCATTTGGCGCGAATTTTTCATGCAGATTTTATGGCACTTTCCAGAAACCGTCCACAAGGCCTTCAAACCCAAATATGACCGGATTGAATGGCGCAACAATGAAAAGGAATTTGAACTTTGGAAATCGGGAAAAACAGGGTATGCCCTTGTAGATGCCGGCATGCGTGAACTCAACGCCACCGGATATATGCACAACCGTGTTCGGATGCTCGTGGCGAGTTTTCTTTGCAAGCACCTCTTGATCGACTGGCGTTGGGGCGAAGCCTATTTTGCTGAAAAGTTGCTGGATTACGAAATGGCCAGCAATGTGGGCAACTGGCAGTGGGCAGCCGGTAGCGGCGTGGATGCCGCTCCGTATTTTAGGATTTTCAATCCCATGACCCAAGTGGATAAATTTGATAAGGACAAGGAGTACATCAACCAATGGATCCCTGAATTACAAGAACTTAACTATCCCCAAAAAATAGTTGACCACAAAATGGCCCGGGAACGTTGCTTAAAAGTCTATAAACAGGCTGTTGGTTAATGCATTTTCAGTATTTTTAGTATCCGTTTGACCTTTTCGGGTTTTGTTCCATAAAACGTGGAAGGTTGAAGTACTGAATAACTAACTCAAATATTTTAAAATGAAACAAGTTGCAACCTTAATGCTATTGGGTTTAATTTCATTGAACCTGACCGCACAAAAATTGACCAAGGACAAAAAGGCAATAATCGCTTCTGTTGAAAAACACAAGGACAATCTGATCATGATCAGTGACTCTATTTGGACATTGGCCGAAACCGCTTTTGAAGAATCCAAATCAGCAGAACTTTTGGCCGATTATGCCGAAAAAAATGGAATGACCGTCACCCGTGGGGTAGCTGATATTCCCACAGCATTTACCGCTACGTATGGTTCAGGAAAACCCGTTATCAGTGTTTTGGGTGAATTTGATGCACTTCCCGGGCTTTCCCAAAAAGCTGTTCCCTCCAAAGACCCCAGGATTGAAGGTGCACCCGGACATGGCTGTGGGCACAATATGTTCGGAGCGGCAAGTTTGGGGGCGGCAATAGCCATAAAAGAGCAAATTGAAGCTGGAAACATCAAAGGAACCGTAAAGTTTTTGGGTACCCCTGCTGAAGAAAAATACTTTGCCAAAGTATGGATGGTAAAGGCCGGGCTTTGGGACGATGTGGATGTAAACGTAAGCTGGCACCCCGGAGCCAATATCGAGGCCGATGTACAAAGTGGACTTTCCTTGGTGGACTTTATCGTGGAATTCTACGGACAAGCGGCGCACGCATCCGGTGATCCTTGGAATGGACGCAGTGCTTCCGATGCCTTGGAATTGTACACCACTGGAATCAACTATTATCGGGAGCATATAAAGCCCACTTCCCGCATCCACTATCACATTCAAGATGGTGGCCAAGTGGTGAATGTTGTGCCCGACTACGCAAGATTGTGGGTACGCGTTCGCGATCCCAAACGCAAGGTTATGCTTCCAACGTATGAACGCGTGAAAGAAATGGCCGAAGGTGCTGCCATCATGGCCAATGTGGACTACAAAATTTCGTTGGTATCCGGCATTTATGAAGTATTGGTGAATCGTGCCGGGGGAGAAATCATGCAGGAAAATTTGGAGCTGTTGGGGCCCATCACCTATACCGATGAAGAAATCGCCTTTGGAAAATCCATCCAAAAAGCCACTGGAAAACCTGAAGTGGGCATGGATAGTGAAATCAAGCCACTAAAAGAAACTGAAGAACTGCCCGGAGGTGGTTCCACGGATGTGGGTGATGTAAGCTGGAATGTACCCAACATCAACCTAAGCGTAACCGTGGCACCAAAGGATACGCCTTGGCATTCTTGGGCCGTTGTGGCCTGTGGAAGCATGAGCATTGGTCACAAAGGACTGGTCTATGCCTCAAAAGCCATGGGAATGACCATGTTAGATCTTTTTGAAGACCCTAAATTGGTTGAAAAGGTCAAGGAAGAATTCAAGACCCGAAAAGGGGATGAAAAATATGAACCCATGATTGACGGGCCACCACCCATCGAAGGCATTGGAGGGAAATAAAATTTCAATGAAAAATACTATCAAAAAGCCTGCTCCTTGCAGGCTTTTTCAACCTATCGATTAGTGAACCCTAAATCCATATCCAAGATCAGGAGGGCCTTGGATTGAAATTAACACAGCAATACATTTATTATGAGCAATCCCATTTTACAGACTTTTCCACTGGGTTTTCCTTGGCAGACCCAAGACCCATTTTTATTTTGTGTGTACCATTTAGATCATTATCCCCAAGGAAATGGGAAAATGGGCCCCGATGCATCTTTGCTGGAGGAACGTAGTCTTGGAAATGATTTTAATCCCGGGGCTAAATGGCGGATGTACCACGGACAGACCATTCCGGGGTTTCCCTATCACCCGCATAGAGGTTTTGAGACCATCACCATTGTCAATAAAGGCTACTGCGACCATTCCGATTCCTTGGGCGCAGCAGGTAGATTTGGCGAAGGCGACGTGCAATGGATGACCGCTGGACGGGGAGTGCAACATTCCGAGATGTTCCCCCTACTCCACGATGATTCGGATAATCCGTTGGAATTATTTCAAATCTGGTTGAACCTGCCTAAAGCCAATAAATTTGTAGAGCCCCATTTTAAAATGCTCTGGCATGAAGAAATTCCTATAATTGAAGAGGAAAATGCCAAAATCAAGGTCATTGCGGGAAATTATAAAAGTACACAGGCCATTGCCCCTGCCCCAGACTCTTGGGCAGCGAATGACGACAATGAAGTGGCCATTTGGAACATCCAAGTTGAAGCCAATTCTGAATACACCTTGCCAAAGGCCAATTCCAAAGCAAACCGCACCCTTTATTTTTATGAAGGTTCCGAAATTTTCTTTGAAGACGGCAAGATCATTTCCAATTTTGGGGTTGATTTGGACCCTTCCCAAGAAGTAACCATAAAAATCGGCGATGAAAAAGCCCATTTTTTACTCTTGCAAGGTAAGCCCATTGAAGAACCTGTAGCCAAATATGGCCCCTTTGTCATGAACACCGAGGAAGAAATCCAAAAGGCCATGGAAGAGTACCGTCTCACCCAGTTTGGAGGGTGGCCCTGGCCCTATCCAGACAATGTGCATGACAAGGAAAAGGGACGATTTGCCCTCTATCCTGATGGAAATTTGGTGGAAAAAGGATAATCAACCCATTGCTAGACAATTTTGGTGTCTGAAAATTTCTGTTTGCCCAAAAAATATTTGTAAGTAGTTAAGACATCAAAATAAAGACAATTCGCTTGTTTTTTGCGCAATAAGGCAATATTACAAATGCCTATGGGTGATTTCATTAGCTTTATCTTAACTTATAGGACAAAATTTAGGTATGAAGTTCCTCCAATCATCCTTCTGTCCGATACTTATTTACTGGTTCAGCTTAAATATATGCTTTGCGCAAACACAAGAGATCGACAGCCTCCAAAACGTATTGAAAACCGCCAAGGATACTGTAGAAATCCATACAATGAGAACCCTTGGGGTTCGCATACGCTCCCATGATAAGGAAAAAGCCCTTGAGTATCTCCACCTAAGTGTGGAAAAGTCCAAACAAATTGGATTTGCGCAAGGCGAAATTCAGGGACTCTATTCCATAGCGGTCACTCATGGTATGACCGGAAATTATGCTGAATCACTCGAGTATTTGAACAGGTGTTTGGACTTGGCCGTTGAGCATAAAGATTATAAAAGAGTCAATTATGTCTATAATTCCATGGGCATCGTCTATAAAAATATCGGGGACTATCCAACCAGTCAAAGCTACTATCTCAAGCGTATCAAACTGATAGATTCATTACAATTGGATCAGGATACATCCACTCCCTATTTTAACTTAGGGGTACTTTATAGTTTAATGGGTGAACAGGACAAGGCCGTTGAGAGCTATAATACAGCATTGGATGTATATGAAGGTGGCAAAGATGGTCGTGAGTCCTTGGAAAATGATATTTTATCCAACACGGCAAGGATAAACTTTGATGACGGAAATTATGAGTCGGCATTGGAAAAATGGCTTAAGGTAAGTGCTTACCATGGTCAACAAAACAACAATATTGAATTAAGCGTTGATTATTCCAATATTGGAAATTGCTATAAGGAATTGGAAGAATGGAAATTGGCCGAGGAATATCTTCAAAAGTCATTGGATATTGCCCAACAACTTTCCATTGAGCAGCAAATATCCTCGGTATACTTTGGCCTTGCAGATTTGATGTTTCGGCAGAAAAGATTTCTGGAAGCTATTGACTATTCCAATAAGAGTCTTGAAAGCTTAGAAAGTACGGGAGGGTATGAACAAAAAAAAGATGCGCATGAAATAGCCTATAAGATATATGAAGCCCGGGGTCAGTTTGCCAAGGCCATCCACCACCTCAACCAATCCATGGAATATAAGGACAGTCTGCTGAACGAAACCAAGATCAAGGAGATTCAAAACCTACAAATACAGCACGATGTATATCTCAAGGATAAGGAAATTAATGAAAATGAGCTGCAACTTGCACTGCTGAATACCCAAGTATCCTTAAACAACAAGCGTATGATCTACTTGTCCATAATCATGGGGTTGCTGTTGTTTTCGGCCGCTTTGCTCTATTTCCGATATCGAGGCAAGAAAAAATCCAACATTGTTCTTCAAGAAAAAAACGACTTAATATCCCAGCAAAAAGAAGTCATAGAAGACATGAATACCCAGCTGGAACAACGAATGCTGCGTGCACAGATGAATCCCCATTTCATCTTCAATTCACTGAGCTCCATCCGATACCTGGTCAGTTCTGGGGACAAGGAAGCCGCTCTGACCTATTTGAACAAATTTTCCAAGTTGTTGAGACAGATTTTGGAAACCTCGGTCAACGTAAGCTTGGTGCTCCATGAAGAAATTGAGCTGCTCAAAATCTACGTGGAATTGGAGGCACTACGGTTCGACAATTCTTTTAGCTATTCCTTCAACATTGATGAAAATCTGGATCTTCACCAACATGAAGTGCCCATGCTCTTGGTACAGCCCTATATAGAAAATGCCATTTTACACGGACTCCTACCCAAGGAGGGGCCAAAGAAATTATCTGTTTCTTTCAAGGATAAAAAGGATCATGTAGTATGCATCATTGAGGACAACGGTGTTGGCTTTGACCACCAAAAAAATCAGAAAAAATCAGAAAAACAATCACGCGGAATGTCCATTACCGCCAAAAGAATTGAAGCCTTAAAAAAAATATCCAATGAGGAATTGGTTACAGTTGAGAACTTGAACAATGGAAAAAAAACAGGCACCAAAGTGACCATTTTCATCCCAAAGGAACTGTAAGCCTTAGAACTCCCCTTGACTAAACCCTAACAATTTTGGCTCCAATGGCTCTCAACCGTTCATCAATGTTTTCGTAACCACGATCAATCTGTTCAATATTATGGATCGTTGATGTGCCTTTGGCCGAAAGTGCCGCTATCAATAGGGAGACTCCAGCCCTAATATCCGGTGATACCATGGTTGTGGCCTTTAAGGTCGATTTAAAATCGTGGCCGATTACCGTGGCGCGGTGGGGATCGCACAAAATGACCTTCGCTCCCATGTCAAGCAATTTATCCACGAAGAACAAACGGCTTTCAAACATTTTTTGGTGGATTAGGACCTCTCCCCTCGCCTGGGTGGCCACAACTAGGATGATACTCAACAAGTCGGGTGTAAGGCCTGGCCATGGCGCATCGGCAATGGTAAGAATGGAACCATCAATAAAGTTCTGGATTTGGTAGCCTTTTTCATGTTTCGGAATAAAGATGTCGTCATCTTTTCGTTCCACTGTAATGCCCAACTTTCTAAAGACTCCCGGAATCATCCCCAGATCATCCCAGCTCACATTTTTGATGGTCAGTTCACTACGGGTCATGGCTGCCAAACCGATCCAGCTGCCGATCTCGATCATATCGGGCAACATGGTGTGTTCCGTGCCTCCCAATCGTTCAACACCCTCAATGGTCAACAAATTGGAACCAATACCGGTGATTTTTGCGCCCATTCGGTTCAACATCTTGCACAATTGTTGCAGATAGGGCTCACATGCCGCATTGTATATGGTGGTTGTACCTTCGGCCAACACAGCAGCCATTACAATATTGGCCGTACCGGTCACCGATGCTTCATCCAAAAGCATATAGGTGCCTTTGAGTTTATTGGCCTCAACGCCATAAAAATATTCCTCCCTATTGTATCGAAACTTAGCGCCAAGCTTAATGAAGCCTTCAAAATGGGTGTCAAGTCGGCGTCTACCAATTTTATCACCGCCTGGTTTGGGGATATACCCTTTTCCAAATCGGGCCAAAAGAGGACCTACCAACATAATGGAACCTCTTAAACCGCGACCATCTTCCTTGAACTTTGGAGATTGTAAATATTCCAAATTGATGTCATCCGACTTAAAGGTATAGGAACCCCTACCCTTTTTTTGGATTTTGACCCCCAAATCCTCCAGAAGAGAAATGAGTTTGTTGACATCCAGGATGTCTGGAATGTTGTTTATGGTAATTTTTTCTTCGGACAGCAGTACGGCACAAAGAATCTGAAGTGCCTCGTTCTTTGCTCCTTGGGGGGTAATTTCACCATGAAGTTGGTGCCCACCCTCTATTCGAAATGTTCCCATGGATCGCTCTGGAATTTAGTACCTTTTTTTTCTGCCGCGTTTTCCCTTTTGGCCATTGTTGCTCCGGTTGGACTTGGCTGGTTTGTTTTTGAGGAACTGTCCACTTTCTGTCAGGTTTTCCCCATTGCTGGCCAAATCAATTTCTCCATCGCTCAACTCCTTTAAATGTGCAAAAATTGCTGAATCTTCAACGGAGTCTTTGTTCCAATTCAAGTAGCATTTTTTCATGTGGTTGGCAATGGCATATTCCAAACCGGAACGCATATCGCCTTTTTCCCATTTTACGGCCACATCGATCATACGCTTGATGTTGTTCCCATAAAAACGGTATTTGGGGTGATTCTGCGGATATTCCAATGGCTCGGGACGTTGTTGCAGCACTTCTTTTGAAGTAATGGGAAACGGAGAGTCCACATCCAGTTTAAAATCGGACATAATGAACAATTGATCCCATAGCTTATGTTGAAAATCGGGGACGTCCCTCAAGTGCGGTTGAAGATTTCCCATTACACTGATGATGGCCTGCGCCACCCTATTGCGCTCATCCCTGTCCGCAATGGAAACGGCATGATCTACCATTTTTTGAAAATGACGACCATATTCGGGAATAATGAGCTGTGAACGTTCTGTATTATATTCTAAGTTCTCTACTGTGTTCAAATTAAAATATTTAGTGAAATTAAATTAATGGGAAGTCTATCCGATAACGTCTGCAAAATAATAAAATTATGGCAATCTACAGGTTTAAAGAGAAATTACCCCTTCCACAACGGCAACTTCCTTGTATTTCATGATCACCTCGTCAGGATTTTTTAGGTGTACGGTAATGGAAAGGCTGGTATAGGTGCCCTTTTTGGATTTTTTGGATTCGATCACCGCACCGGTATTGTCAAAAATATCATGGATCTGTTCTATTCGCCCCTTATCCGTTGGAACAATAAATTTGTACAGATAGGTCGAAGGCCAATTGGTGTTTTCCAACAGCTGTTCTTTGAGCCTTTCATAAAACTCATCTGTGTTCTCCTTCTCCATTCCTATTTTTTTACAAATATATGGCTTAAGGTGCAATTTTTTTTCTTTGGGCCTATTTCATTACTTTGTAGTGTTAAATTATTATGCTTGGGCAGGAACAAAATAGTCATTACAGGAGCTCCGGGAACCGGGAAGACCTCCATTATAAAGGGGTTGGAGAGCATGGGCTTTCATTGCTTCCACGAAATTATCCGGGACATGACCTCAAAGGCCAAACAGGAAGGGGATTCCAGCGTTTTTGTTTCCAATCCCTTGGTCTTTGTGGATGATGCCATGCAGTTCAACAAGGATTTGCTTTTTGGAAGGGCCCAACATTATAAGGAATCAGAAGATATACAGGTTCCGGTAAGTTTTTTTGATCGTGGCATTCCGGATGTCCTTGCCTATATGGATTTTTTTGGACAGACTTACGGAAGAGAATTCATAAATACTTGCATTAACCACCAGTATGATGCCGTTTTCATGGTACCCCCTTGGGAAGAAATCTATGTTTCCGATGGTGAGCGCCTGGAAACCTACAAGGAGGCTGAAAGCATTCACCATGCCTTGATGAACACCTATACCCAATTTGGCTATAACCCCATCCCAGTGCCAAAAGATATGATCCAAAAACGGATTGACTTTATTTTGGAAACCCTTAATCAACTTTAGTGCGCAAAGAAACCAAGGTTATTTTAAAGGAGTTCTGGGGGCATGAGGATTTTAGGGGCTCCCAGAAAACTATTATCGATACAGTACTTGCAGGAAAAGATGTGCTGGCTTTGATGCCCACAGGAGGTGGAAAATCCATTTGCTACCAGGTTCCGGCGCTTTCCATGGAAGGGCTTTGTATTGTCGTTTCCCCATTGGTGGCGTTGATACAGGACCAAGTAAACCAATTAAAAGCACGGGGCATAAAGGCCATTGCCCTTACGGGAGGAATCCCTTTTACGGAACTCAACGACCTTTTGGACAACTGCCTTTACGGGAATTACAAGTTTCTGTACCTTTCACCAGAACGATTGCAACAACCGTTGATCCAGGAACGCATTCAGGAAATGGATGTGAACCTTATCGCCATTGATGAAGCCCATTGTATTTCGCAATGGGGAAACGATTTTAGGCCTGCCTATTTGGAGTGTGCCATTCTGAAGGAACTTATTCCCAACACCCCCATGATAGCCCTAACGGCCACGGCAACCCCAAGGGTGGTGGATGACATCGTAGAGAACCTAAAGTTGGAAGATGTCAATATTTATAAAGATTCATTTTCCCGGTCTAATATCATATTTAAGGTAAAACGTACAGAGGACAAGCTCTATCAACTCAAAAAATACATGGGAAAGATTCCTGGAAGCTCCATTGTGTATGTGCGTTCCCGGAAGATGTCGGTCTCCCTTTCCGAGTTTTTGAACAAAAACGGCTTTAAGGCCTCGTTTTTCCACGGAGGTATTTCAAAAAAGGAAAAGGAGAACAAGCTCAAGCATTGGTTGGAAGGAAATGTACATGTAATGGTGGCCACCAATGCTTTTGGAATGGGCGTGGACAAACCTGATGTGCGGTTGGTGGTACACTATCAAATTCCAGATAGTCTGGAAAGCTATTTTCAAGAAGCGGGAAGGGCTGGAAGGGATGGCAAGCCGTCCACCGCCATTATTGTCACCACCAAAGATGACGAAGAACGCGCCAAACAGCAGTTTTTGTCAAACTTGCCAGATATTGACTTCGTGAAAAAAGTATATTCCAAGCTGAACAATTTTTTTCAGATTTCCTATGGCGAATCCGTATTGGAGCCCTTGGCCTTCAAGTTCAATGCGTTCTGCAAACGCTATGAATTCAATCCTAATATGGCCTTTAATGCCCTTCGCATTTTGGACCAGAATTCAGTCATTGCCCTATCCGAGAATTTTCAGGAGAAGACCAGCCTGCAATTTGTAGCTTCAAAGGCGGCCATTTTTGCGTATTTTGACAAAAACCGGAAAACGGCGCCCATCATTCAGACCATATTGCGAACCTATGGCGGTATTACGGAGTACGAGACCAAAATCAATCTTCATCTTCTTTCAAAGAAAACCGGGGAAAGTGAAAAGTCCCTCAAAAAAATATTGAAGCAACTCCAAAAAGATGGTATTGCGGAATATAAAAACACCACCAGCGATTTGGAAATCACCTTTTTGGTTCCTCGCGAGGATGACCATACGATAAATCCGTTTGCCAAAAAACTAAAGGATTTTAATCAGGTGAAGCAAAACAATATGGCGGCCATGTTGGGGTACATCAAAAACAAGGATGTTTGTAGAAGTGTCTATTTGTTGAAATATTTTGGCGAAAACGCTGCAGAAAAGTGTGGCACATGCGATATTTGCACCAAAAAGGACAAGCAAGCACCTCCAATAAAGCTGGAAGAACGGGTCATAGCGCTTTTAAAGATTGCACCGAGCACATCCAGACAATTGGAAAAAGCGACCGGAGCTGAAGAAAAGACCCTTTTAAAAGTTTTGCAACGGCTACTTGAGGATGAAGTGGTTGACCTAAACGAAATCAATGAGTACACCCTTAAAAAATAATCCTTTGCGCATTGTGTTTATGGGCACCCCAGATTTTGCGGTGGCCAACCTTAAAGCCATCGTGGAAGCCGGTTTTGATGTTGTGGGAGTCATCACGGCACCGGACAGACCTGCGGGCAGAGGCCGTAAGGTGCAGGAATCCGCCGTGAAGCAATTTGCCGTAGCACATAATTTAAAGGTGTTGCAACCCACCAATCTCAAGGACGAAGCTTTTTTGGAGGAACTCAGAAGCCTTAAGGCCAATCTACAAGTGGTGGTGGCCTTTAGAATGTTGCCCAAGGCCGTATGGGAAATGCCAGAATATGGCACGTTTAACCTGCATGCTTCCCTCCTTCCGCAATATCGTGGTGCGGCTCCCATCAACTGGGCCATCATCAACGGGGAAACGGAAACGGGTGTGACCACCTTTTTCATTGATGACAAAATTGACACAGGAAGCATTATTCTCCAAAAGACCGAAAAAATAACCGAAGAGGACAATGTAGGCAGTTTGCATGATCGGTTGATGGAGCTTGGTGGTGAACTCGTAGTGGAAACCTGTCAGCAAATAGCATCTGGCGCGGTAACGAGCACCCCACAGCAACATTTTGAGAACTTAAAACCCGCACCCAAAATTCATAAAGACACTTGCCAAATTGATTGGAGTTCATCTTTGGACACCATCCATAATCGTATCAGGGGATTGAGTCCCTACCCTGCGGCTTGGAGTTATTTTGTGAACCATGGCAAGGAGGAAACCATAAAAATCTATAAAACCAAAAAAGAACCTTGTATACACAATGACGAAATTGGCAAACTGATTGCCGATAAAAAAACACTCAAAGTAGCCGTCACGGGGGGGTATCTTCAGCTGTTGGAAATACAGATGCCGGGCAAACGAAAAATGGAAACTTCGGCTGTCTTAAATGGTCTTGATCTAGACAAAAATGCCCATCTTCGCTAAAGCCTTGCTATGATTGGGCTAGCAAAAAGTTGTTGTTTTTTCCGACTTTATCAACAAACGTTTCAAGTTATTAACAAAAACCCCTATTTCCCTAGGTTTTACTTGCGTTAATAGCAAATCCATATAAATTTGTTCAGCATTAAAATTATTTTAACAACAATTAATTTAATTCCATTATGAACAAAACAGAATTAATCGATGCTATGGCAGCTGATGCTGGCATCACTAAGG
>NZ_LXTT01000141.1 GCF_001683915.1 Allomuricauda sp. CP2A
TATTAGAAGTCAGGTCGCCTTTGGATGGTAAGTTATTGACTTTCGTTCCAATGTCAACAAGGGATACGTTGGATGAAGCAGTAAAAAGTGCGGAAAATGCGTTTCCAAGTTGGAAAAGAACAACCGTAAAGGAAAGGTCACAAATTTTCTATAAGTACCATTCTTTACTTTTGGAAAATCTAGATGAACTGGCCAAGTTGGTCAGGGAAGAGAATGGAAAGACCTACAGTGAAGCCAAAGCGGAAATCGAGAAAAGTATTGAGCTAACCGAATTTGCATGTTCAATTCCACAATTGGTTGGCGATGAGGTCTTGGAAGTAAGCCGTGGGGTAGAGTGTAAAATGGAAAGGAACCCATTGGGGGTCGTTGCCAGTATTGTACCGTTCAATTTCCCCAGTATGGTTCCCCACTGGACCATGCCCAATGCTTTGATGTTGGGAAATACTATGGTGATCAAGCCCTCGGAAAAAGTTCCCTTGAGTATGGTAAGAATTGCAGAATTATTGAAGGAAGCAGGTCTGCCAGATGGTGTATTTAACATTGTCAATGGGGGCAAGGAAATTGTTGAGGCCATTTGCGACCACCCAGGAATCAAAGCAGTTTCCTTTGTGGGTTCAACAAAAGTAGCCAAATTGGTATACAAAAGGGCTACTTCAAATCTTAAACGAGCCTTGGCACTTGGTGGGGCTAAAAATCATTTGGTCGTACTTCCAGATGCCCAAATAGAAATGACTGCGAACAATGTCATTGCATCAGTTACAGGCTGTGCCGGACAACGTTGCATGGCAGCGGCGGCAATGCTGGCAGTTGGCGAGACAAATCCTATTATAGATAAAATTTGCGAAGCAGCCAAAAAATTGATTCCAGGGGAAAATCTGGGAGCGGTTATTAGTCAGGAAGCCAAAGATAGGATTGAGGGTTACATCACCGAAGCTGAGAAACAAGGAGCCAAAATACTTGTGGATGGTAGGAATGCTAAAGTAAAAGGTTCGGAGGGCGGATATTACGTAGGAGCTACGGTGATTGATAATGTTACCCCGGATATGGCAATTGCCAAAGAGGAGGTTTTTGGTCCCGTTTTATCCATTTTGCGCACCAATGATGTTACTGAGGCCATGGCCATTGAAAATGCAAATCCCTATGGTAATGCCGCGGCAGTGTTCACACAGAGTGGGGGGGCTGCCCGTCAGGTAATAGAGAGGGCCTCCGCTGGAATGGTGGGAGTCAATATAGGGGTACCTGTGCCTAGGGAACCCTTCTCATTTGGAGGATGGAATGAATCCAAGTTTGGTGCACTTGACATTACCGGAAAAAGTTCCATAGAGTTCTGGACGCAGTTAAAAAAGGTGACCGTTAAGTGGAATGCCGAGCACGGGGTCAATTGGATGAGTTAATTCATACTAATACATTAAAATTATGTCAATTTTACAGGCAGATATCGACACAATCATAGAGGACAATCTTAACCATACCCTGTTCTCATGGTCAAAACAAAAAGGAATCGCTCCCTTGTGCATAGAAAGTGCCAAAGGTGTATATCTTCATACGTGTGACGGGCGAAAAGTCATAGATTTTTCCTCTGGCCTTATGAATGTGAACATTGGGCATGGACATCCCAGAGTAACACGCGCTGTAGTGGCCCAGATGGAAAAGGTAAGCTATGTTACCCCTGCTTGTGCAACGGAAGTTCGGGGTCAATTGGGGAAAAAGTTGGCGGAAATATGCCCAGGGGACCTGAACAAAGCATTCTTTACGGTCTGTGGAGCCACCGCAATTGAGAATGCCATTAAATTGGCAAGATTATATACGGGTCGACATAAAGTATTGACCCGATATCGCTCATACCATGGGGCAACAATGGGCGCTATGAGTGCAGGAGGAGATCCACGAAGACATAAGGTGGATATACATCAGGGTGCTAATTTTGTCCATTTTGAAATTCCATACCAATACAGGTCTTCCGGTGAAAATTGGGTGAAGGAATGTGAAGAACAGTTGGAGCGGATTGTAGCCTACGAGGGACCGGATAACATTGCTGCCATTCTCATCGAAGGAGAGTCAGGGTCTTCAGGTTGTTTGAAACTGCCTCCAGGATATTGGAAAAAATTAAGGGAAATCTGTGACCGGCACGGAATATTGCTCATAGCCGACGAGGTAATGAGTGGTTTTGGCCGCACCGGCCAATGGTTTGGTGTGGACAATCATAATGTGGCACCCGATCTAATGGCCATGGCCAAAGGCCTTACCAGTGGATATCTCCCATTGGGATGTTTGATGGTAAGCGATAAAATTGCTGCAAAATTTGACGATGAAATGTTGGCTTTGGGTCTTACCTATTCCGCACATGCCACATCTTGTGCCGCGGCATTGGAAGTCATCAAGATATATGAAGACGAAAACCTGATTGAAAATGCGCGGGCTATGGGCCACTACCTTGAAACACAAATAGAGGTTTTGAAAGGGAAGCACCCTTCCATCGGAGATTTCCGAAATACTGGATTACTGGGTGCTCTGGAACTTGTGAAAAACAGGAGCAGCAAGGTGTCAATGGCACCCTTCAATGCCAAGCCGGAGGAAATGAAGGTGATGAGCGAAGTTGCGTCAAAAATAAAGGAATTGGGCATGTATACCTTTGTGAGGTGGGGTTACATTTTTATAGCACCTCCCCTTTGCATAACTAAGAAAGAAATCGATGAGGGCTTGAATATCATCTCTGAGGCATTAAAGATTGCAGATAGAGCAGTAGATTAATCTTAATAAACATTAAATTAATATGACATTGATTAAGAATTGGATTCCACGACTTGTATTTCTGTTTTTGGTTCAATTTACTTGTGCACAGGAGGATGTACGAGCCCGGAATCTGGGAATACCTTTTGAAGGGGAGCCCGGAAAATTAAATGCGGTTACGGATGTTTCTGGAGTTGAGGTAGGTTTGACTACAATTATAGAGGGCAAAGGTACTTTAAAAACAGGTGAGGGTCCTATTCGTACAGGGGTTACTGCTATTCTGCCAAGAGGTAAAAAATATGATCCTGTATTTGCAGGCTGGTACTCTTTTAATGGTAATGGGGAAATGACAGGTACGACCTGGGTGGAAGAATCTGGTTTTCTTGAGGGTCCCATCATGATAACCAATACTCATAGTGTCGGTATTGTGAGGGATGCTGTTATTGAATGGCAATACCAAAATAAATTTTTCAAGCCATTGAACGGAACAACGGATGTTTTTTGGGCGCTCCCCGTGGTAGCTGAGACCTACGATGGCCTTCTTAATGATATCAATGGATTTCATGTAAAGAAGGAACATGCATTTCAAGCATTGCAAAACGCCTCCGGCGGATCTATTAAAGAAGGGGGAGTTGGCGGAGGTACCGGCATGGTTTGTCACGGTTTTAAAGGCGGTACCGGAACTTCTTCACGAATTGTAGGAGTTGACGGTAAAAAATATACAGTGGGGGTTCTTGTCCAAGCGAATTATGGTGTCAGAAGGGATCTTACTGTAGCTGGGGTCCCTGTAGGACAAGAGATAGATGTTCCAAATAATAAAATAAGACTGGGAAGTCAACCTCTAGGCGATACTGGTTCAATTATAGTTGTAGTGGCCACAGATGCACCTTTGATGCCCCATCAGCTTAAACGCTTGGCAAGACGCGTGCCCGTTGGAATTGGTAGAGTAGGTGGTTATGGAGGCAATGGGTCAGGAGACATTTTTATTGCCTTTTCAACGGCCAATGAGGATGCAGCAAACCGTTCAGAGGGCAAAATAATCAATACCATTCCCAATGATTGGATGAGCCCTTTGTTCAAGGCAACTGCGCAAGCAACGGAAGAGGCCATAATCAACGCAATAGTTGCAGGAAAAACTATGGAGGGCATTAATGATAATATCATCTATGGCCTTCCCCATGATAAGCTCATTGAACTATTGAAGAGGTACAACCGCTACAAAGTTCAGTAACCAATAACCAAAACCAACCTTTTATGAAAACCACCAATTCCTTTTTTCCTTTACGTTGTTTATTAGGTTCGTATATTGGGATTCAACAAATTTTAGAAAACACCTTTTTTGTTCTGTTTAACCCAATTGGGATTCATGATTTTGGAAAGGAGGACGTTTTTCAAACTTTCAAAGCCGTTAGGGTAAGGGCACTTTCGCCTTCAATGGGTAAAACCGATTGCAGATAGTATGGGGGTGCGAAAAGATGGATGGGGGACCCGGGTAGGCCTTATTTTGGCAATGGCAGGAAATGCTGTGGGAATGTCAAACTTCCTTCGATTCCCCGTACAGGCGGTACAAAATGGAGGTGGGGCATTTATCATACCATATTTGGTCTGTTTTTTGGTTATTGGAATACCACTTTTATGGGTGGAATGGAGTATGGGAAGGTTTGGTGGAAAGTTTGGACACCATTCCACTCCTTTTATCATGGATACCATGCACAAAAACCGACTATGGAAATATATAGGGGTTTTTGGTATCTGGACAAATATTGCCATTGCAGCTTACTACTGTTATATGGAGTCTTGGACGCTTTCGTATATGTTCCACTCCATTTCGGGCAGTTTTGAAGGGTTGGACCAAAACGGGGTCGCCTCATTTTTTGATAACTATATCAATTTGGGTACCTCAACCTTTGGAATTCCATGGGAACCTGTTCTATTTTTTCTGGTTTGCCTGTTTTTGAATACGTATATCCTTTCCAAAGGTTTGGAAAAAGGTGTTGAAAAGGTGGCCAAGATAGGGGTGCCCTTGCTCATAGTCTTTGGAATTTTCTTGGCCATTAAGGGGTCAACCATAAGCGCAGGTGATAATGGAGCCATATACGATAGTGTTGACGGACTCAATTTTCTTTGGACCCCGGATTTCAGCAGTATTTGGTCCCCTTCAGTTTGGCTTGCCGCAGCAGGACAGGTGTTCTTTACCCTATCAATTGGTATGGGAACGGTGCATTGTTATGCATCCTATGTTAAGGCCAAGGACGATATCGCTTTGAGCGCCATGTCGTCAGGTTGGATGAATGAGTTTGTGGAAGTGGTAATTGGTAGTTTTATTTTGATTCCCATTGGAGTGGCCTATTTGGGCTTGGATGGTTTAAAGGAAATGGTGAACCTGGGAGCGCTTAGCTTAGGGTTCAAAACACTTCCCTATTTATTCATGCAATGGGGTGATATTTTTGGAGCGATTTCATCCTTCCTTTTCTTCAGTCTGTTGTTTTTTGCGGGAATCACATCATCATTGGCCATGGGAACCCCATGGATTGGATTTCTCAAGGATGAGTTCAATTGGAAACATAAACCAGCGGCATGGTCCTTTGGATTGATTATTTTGCTTTTAGCCCTACCGACTATTTTCTTCTTCAAATATGGCGTTTTTGATGAATATGATTATTGGGCAGGAACGGTATCCTTGGTGGTTTTTGCACTGTTGGAATCCATATTGTTTGCATGGGGCTTTGGCATCACCAGAGGGTGGCAGGAAATTACGGCCAATGCAGAAATTAAAGTCCCCAACATCTATAAATACATCATCAAATTTGTAACCCCTGTTTTGCTATTGTGGGTTTTTATAGGTTCTCTGGTAACACCAAAGGACGGCAATTGGGAAGCGGCCTTTCAGGGAGATTGGACGCTGGATGACAGCTCTATCATTAAAACATTGATGAATTCCAAAATAAAGGATAAACTGGCCAATGCCACGGACCCGGATACTATTGCGTTTTTAGAAGATCAATTGTTCTATGTAAATGCTTCCAGATTGTTGCTGTTGTCCGTATTTATAAGTTTTGCCCTATTGGTATATATCGCTTACAAAAGAAGAATAAAAAACAATCAGTCATGAATGTATCTGCTTTGATTTTAATGGTGGTGACCGTGGGCACGGTTGCTGGAGTTACTATTTACTTGTTTGTAAAGGTGCTGCGTACCCCGCCGAATCCAGAGCCTGATTCCTATAATGCCAATGATGACGTGGAAGAACGGCAAGGATTATGATTATTCAAAAAACTTTATTTCCGAAGAGCCTGCGAAATAGGTTGAGTCAAATGATGGGGGTTCTGATCCTTATTGTTATGTTGAACCATACCATGGTTTTTTCACAAGATATGAATCAACCCAATGTCATTATTATAAGTGCAGATGATGTGGGATATGGGGATGTGGGCTGTTATGGAGCTAAAAATATCCAAACACCGAACATTGACCGTTTAGCTTATGAGGGACGAAAATTTACTGATTTCCATTCAGTTTCCGCGGTCTGCTCGCCTTCCCGATATGCCTTAATTACCGGAGAATATCCATTTCGTAATCAATTTACCAGACCATTGTTCTTGAGGGACTCCTTAGTGATTGACACTTCTCTGACAACAATCGCAGATGTCATGAAGAAAGCGGGCTATAGCACTGCAATAATTGGTAAGTGGCACTTGGGGTTTGGTAAGGAGTACCCTGTTGATTGGAACAAGAAGCTTAAACCAGGGCCGCTAGAAGTTGGATTTGACTATTATTTTGGTATTCCCGTACTGAACAGCCATCCCCCATTTGTGTACGTTGAGAATCATGATGTGGTTGGGTATGACAGTAACGACCCCTTTGAATATAGCAAAACGGCAGAAACCCGTTGGTTTCCTGAGAAATGGAAATACCATGATATTGGGGGAGCAAGAGAAGCACATCAACTATATGATGATAGGATGGTGGGCACCACCTTGAAGAATAAGGTGCTGGATTATATTGCAGGGAATAAGGCCAAACCATTCTTTCTATACTTTGCACCTACCAATATACATCATCCATTTACACCCGCGCCAAGGTTTATTGGAACCAGTAAGGCTGGTCGTTATGGTGATTATATGCACGAGTTGGACTGGATAGTGGGGGAGATAATGCAAGAACTTGAAAATAATGGATTGACCGAAAAGACCATATTGGTTTTTACCAGTGACAATGGTGGGATGCTAAACCTTGGAGGTCAGGAAGCTTACAAAGATGGACACAAAATAAATGGGGATTTGTTAGGATTCAAATTTGAGTCATGGGAAGGTGGCCATCGTGTTCCTTTCATAGTTAGATGGCCCCAAAAAATAACCCCGGGAACAATATCAACCCAATTGATGGGAAATGTGGATTTATTGGCCACTATGGCTGCTCTTGTAAACTATAAACTTAAGCAAGGTCAAGCACCAGATAGCTTTAATATGCTACAGGCCATTGTTGGTGAGCCTAAAACTGCTATCAGGGGTCATCTGCTGATAAATTCATCCAAATTGGAAAATGTTTCCCTCCGAAAAGGAGATTGGACATATATAAGCGGTCAAGGCGGTGGTGGTTTTGGACCAAGGGAAGAAGGTAAAAGTGCTTTTGGTGGTCCTAAGGCACTCCAATTTGTTGGACAGGAGAACAGTGATATTGAAAACGGCAAAATTATAGAAGATGCCCCACCAGCGCAACTCTATAATCTATCTGAAGACTTACCTCAATCGAAAAATTTATATAAAGAGCAACCAGAAGTGGTAAAGGAGATGGAAAATGCCTTACGGTTGATAAAAAACTCAATACAAACACGCGAATAAAGGATTGTCCAATATGAAATCTTCAAAACTTAACCTTCTTGAGGTAAGCATGATTGTTGTTAGCCTCGTTATAGGAATGGGAATCTTCCGAACCCCGGTCAACGTGGCGAGGGAATCCACCTCCATTGAAATGTTTTTTTGGATTTGGGCCATAGGGGGAGTGGCCGCATTCTGTGGTGCCCTTACTTATGCCGAAATCGGGTCCCGTTATCCGGTTACTGGAGGGTATTATAAAATCTTTTCGCACTGCTATCACCCGTCAATCGCTTTTGCCATCAATTGTATCATACTTGTGGGTAATGCTTCTTCCCTTGCCGGTGTTGCACTCATTGGATCGGAATACTTGTCTTATGCAGTGTTCCCAGAAAGTGCTGATTCAAAATTTATTAACCTGATATTGGCAACGAGCATCATTATTTTGTTTTATAGCATCAACTTGTTGGGGTTAAAGGCCAGTGCCAAAACATTGAACGTGTTGACGTTCATCAAAATTGGAATGGTGGTTTTGCTGATAGGAGCGGTATTTACCACAGGTCACCCAAGTATTGGCACGCCCATGGAAAGTGTAGGGAGTGGTGACCCTATCTCCTTTTTAAAAGCACTCGGTATATGTCTTGTGGCTGTGAGTTTCACCTATGGCGGATACCAGCAAGTCATTAATTTTGGGGGTGAGGTAAAAGATGCGCCAAAAACCCTCCCAAAAGGTATTTTTATTGGTATTGCCTTTATCCTTATTCTCTATTTGGGGATTAACTATACTTACTATAAAGTCATTGGTTACGAAGGGCTCAAAGAGGCCGATTCAGTTGCGGCTATCTTGGCCGGGGCGCTGTTCGGAGAAAAAGGGTTCTTAATCTTTTCAATTTTATTGTTTCTTTCCGTTCTGGCCTATGTGAATGTTATGTTGATGAGCAACCCTCGGGTCATGTACGCCATGAGCGATGAAGAAATACTCCCGGCAATTTTTAAAAGGACCAATCCACGTTCAAATGTGATGGTCATCTCATTGACTACGTTTACGGCGTTATGCATTTTAACCTTGGTCTTTGCTAAAACATTTGACACCATTCTAAACTATATTATCTTTCTGGATAGTATAGGTATGGTCTTTTCTGCAGCTGCTATTTTTAAATTACGGAAGCAAACGGCCCATTTGGACAAGAAAGACATTTATAGTATACGATTGTACCCTTGGGTGCCCTTGTTCTTCATAGCAAGTTATGTTTTGGCAGGTACAAGCATCGCCTTTACAAATCCAAAGGCAGCTATTGTAAGCTCTATAGTATTTGCGGTGTTTTTTATTTTATATTTCATACTGAAAAAGCTCCGAAAAGCTAAGTAAGCTTCAAGTATTATATTGGGATAAAAGAAAAAAGATGGACGACTCATTTATATTCAATGAATTGGCTGAAAATAGGGAGGACTACTTTGGTGCCGTTGCACCTCCCATTGTACAGACCAGTAATTTTGCCTTTACTAAGGTAGAAGACTTAAAACAGGCTTTAGGTGAAGAGTATTCGGCACATTTATATAGCCGCGGGCTAAACCCGACCAGTGATATCCTCAGGAAGAAATTGGCGGCCCTTGACAAGGCAGAGGATTGTCTGGTTTTTAATAGTGGTGCCTCGGCCATATTTGCAGCAATTCTTGCCAATGTAGCCAGCGGAGACCACATTATTTCAGTAGAAAAGCCCTATACTTGGGCCCAAAAGATGTTCGATGTCATTCTTCAGCGATTTAATGTCAGCACCACTTATGTTCATGGTTCTGATCTGAATCAATTTGAAGAGGCCATCAAACCGAATACAAAAGTTATCTATCTGGAATCGCCCAATTCATGGGAATTTACCCTTCAGGACTTATCCGGTGTGGCCGAGTTGGCCAAGCGTAACAATATCATCACCATTTGCGATAATAGTTACTGTACACCATTGTACCAAAAGCCAATTCTGCATGGAATCGATTTGGTGCTTCAATCCGCGACCAAATACATAGGAGGTCATAGTGATGTGTTGGGCGGGGTATTGAGCGGGAAGCAGGCGATGATAAAAAGAATTTTTGAAAGCGAGCTTCTCAATATGGGAAATGCCACGAGTCCTTTCAATGCATGGCTATTGCTACGGGGATTGAGAACCCTGCCGGTTCGTTTGGAACGTATCAGTAAGACCACCCGTACAGTCATTGATTTTTTAAAGGGCCATAGCCTTGTGGAAGAAGTGATTTTTCCCATGGACCCGAGTTTTTCCCAATATGAATTGGCCAAAAAACAAATGAAAGGGGCTTGTGGATTGTTCACGGTCATACTTAAGACCGATTCAAGAGATCAAATTGTCAAATTTTGTGAGTCATTGAAGCACTTTCTCATTGCGGTAAGTTGGGGAGGTCATGAGAGTTTGGTATTCCCTAAATGTGCCTCAATGGAATCCAATGAGTTTGATCGGCAGAATAGGGAACACCGAATGATTCGCTTTTATACCGGTTTGGAGGATGCGGAGTATCTCATAAAAGATATCCAACAAGCTTTGGGAAAATTATGATGGATTACTTTTCTGAAAGCCCTTGAATTTTCCAATTTTTGGGTGGCTTAAAACCTTCTGGTTTTTTATCATGTGGTGGCAACGCAATGGGTTCAATTTGATCCATTTCGGTAACAATATCCAGTAGATACTGATAGGTCTGTTGATTTTCTTTAAGGATATTGTTCTTTTCGTTGGGGTCTTGTGAAATTTGGAACAGTACATCCTCTTTTAGTTCCATGCGTGGCAGCGTGTGTGGTGTCTGTTCCCCAGTACTGATAAGCTTCCAATCCTGATTTACAATGGCTCCCCTGCCCAGATAGATGTTTCTGTCGTTTATTGGTTTGTCTTTGCCACTTAGAAATGGGTAAAGATTGAGACCATCTGTTTCGTCCTTGCTGAAGGGCGGCAACCCAACAATGCTACGTAGGGTGGGAACAATATCAACATATCCCATGAGCTGATTTATTTTTCTCTCCCCTTTAAAACCTATTGGCCATTTTACAATAGCGGGAACCCTTACACCACCTTCCCATTCCTGAAGCTTCTCACCCCGAAGTGAACCATTGGATGCTGCACCCCATTCCCCATCGATCAGACCTCCATTATCACTATGAAACAAAACCAAAGTGTTTTCTGAAATCCCCAGTTCATCAAGGGTTTTCAAAATTTCCCCAATGCCGTCATCCATATTGGTGACCATAGCTGAGAAGATTTTTCGTGCCTTTTCCTTTCGGTTTTTTACATCTTTAAGGATATTATCTTTAGCTCCATACATTTTTAAATACTTCTTTTGGGCTTGGAAGGGAGTGTGTGGTGCATTATAGGCGACATATAGGAAAAAAGGGTTGTCGTACTTGGCATACTGTTTAAGGCTTTTAACGGCTTCTTCGGTGATTAAATCGGTGGTGTAACCTTTGTCATGGGAAACCTCATAATCCCGGTGCCAATCCGGTTCACCCTCTCTTTTATGGCTGAAATAATCAATTGCACCATTAAAATGTCCATAAAAATGGGTGAACCCTCTTCGCAAGGGGTGATACTCTGGCTTGGAATGTCCTAAATGCCATTTTCCTATGATCGCGCGGTGTTCATAACCTGCCTCGGCCAGCATTTCAGGTAAAATCTTCTGTGAGCTATCCAATCCAAAATCAAACCAAGGCCTTACCACAACCTTTCGCAAACCAAACCTATCCGGATATTGCCCCGTAAGCAAACCGGCTCTGGTAGGGGAACATATTGGGGCCACATAATAGCGGTCCAGTTCAATGCCTTCCTGAGCAAGCTTGTCGATATTCGGAGTTCTTATTTCACTCCCATGGTAGCCAACGTCACCCCATCCCAAATCATCGGCCAGAATAATGATAATATTTGGTTTGTCGGTTTCTTGTGACCAAACATTGGTCCCGAATATGGCAATTAAGACCACAAACACTAATTTTAGTGGTCTTTTGCATATCATGCAGAGTTGGTGTTGAGTTAAATTAAGAGGTAGGAACATGTTGCGATGATTTTAATGACTGAAATTTGTAGGTCAATCTAGGGTTATTGTTCTCTACGGATTCAATAAAACCAATAGAGCGCTCCGTCAATAGAAAAGTTGCGCATCTTCTCCTTGAGTTCAGCCACAATTTCTGGATGGTCTTTGGCTTGGTTTATCCGTTCTGATGGGTCTACGTTCAAGTTGTACAATTCCGGTTTCAGATAGTAGTTCATGGGCCGGTCAGGTCCTTGAAAAGGAGCAATTCGCAATTTCCATGGGCCGGAGCGCACGGCCTCCAAGCGTTCCTTTTCAAAATAGTAGAAATCTCTTTGCCCATCAAACTCTTGGTTGCCAGTGAATAAAGGAGAAATATCCGTACCGTCTATGACTCTGTCCGTTGGGGGTTTTGCACCTGCTGCTTTGGCTAAAGTTGGCAGTACATCCATAATGGTAACCATTTCTGAACTTACGGTTCCAGGTTTGATTTTTGCAGGCCATTTAACGATAAAAGGTACCCTAAAACCGCCTTCGTAACTGTTAATTTTACCACCTCTCAACAAACCAGTTGTTCCAGCATCCCATGGTTTTACAATGTCCTCCGAAAACATTCTGCTGGACATAAAATTCCAAGGTCCGTTATCACTCAAAAACAGAACAATTGTATTTTCTTCAACACCATTTTTCTTCAAGGCACTGGCAATTTGTCCCATGCTCCAATCAATTTCTTTCAAAACATCCCCATACCTTCCAGATTTGGACTTGCCCCTGAAATCGGCAGAAGCCTCTATAGGTACATGCGGCATATTATATGGTAGATAGAGGAAAAATGGTGCATTTTTCTTTGAGCTTTTGTTTATGAAATCTACCGCTTCCATGGTATAGTCCTTGGTTAGGTCGCTTTGTTCCCATTTTTTGTCAAGGGCATTTTCATCCCTATATAATTGTAAGGGAACTTCGGTCTGGACCCATGGGGCCATCATATCATTGCTGGTTATCAGGCCATAGTACTCATCAAATCCTTGTGATGTTGGAAAAAACTCTTTTTTTGTTTGACCTAAGTGCCACTTTCCAACACATTTTGTTGTATATCCCACTTCTTTCAACACCTCGGCGATGGTCACCTCACTATCGGGCAGACCTTTTTCCGATTCAGGGTAGATTACCCTTGGTAAGCCAACCCGTAAAGGGTAACGACCGGTTAACAGTGAAGCCCTTGCCGGTGTGCAAGTTGAAGCGGAGGAATAAAATGACGTAAACCGTATTCCCTCATCTGCCATCTGGCTTAAATTCTCTGTCTGGTTCAATGGATGTCCATAAGACTCCAAATCTCCATAGCCCAAATCATCGGCCATGACCAAGACAATGTTTGGTTGGGTTGGTTTTTGGGCAATTGAAATCAGTGGAAGTAATAGGAGTAGGACAAAAATTTTGGACTTTGGCCAAATGCAATTTTGTGACATGATACAATGGTTCAAATTAAAATTAATTGAAAATAATAATTACAAAAATATAATCTTAAAAAAACGAAATTAAAAAAATATAGACAATAAA
>NZ_LXTT01000157.1 GCF_001683915.1 Allomuricauda sp. CP2A
GTAATATAAATACCTAATTACATCTTTTAGGGTGTTGTAAAGAATAATCTAAATAAAGATCATCAAGTACATTATTATGAAAGCAACAGGAAACACGAAACATACTAGGTTAACCATTATTGTAATCTTTGCTTTTCTGGGTATTACTTTTGCTAAAGCCCAAACCACGGCAGAGCCTTCAACCGAATCAATATTGACATTTGATTTTAAAGGAATGCATATTGGCACCGCAGAAAACGAGCAAGGCCCCACAGGTACTACGGTATTCTATTTTCCAGATGGAGTAATGGGAGCAGCTGACATTAGAGGAGGTGCAACGGGTACCGTAAATGCACATGTTGTGACACGTAGCTATGAGAGCAAAATGATAGATGCCGTTGTTTTTTCTGGTGGCTCTTGGTATGGTTTGTCGGCAGCTACTGGAGTTGCCAATGCCATTAAGGACGAAAATGCAAAGCAGGGAAACGTCAACAAAATTGCAGGTGTACTGGGAGGTATCATCTATGACGTCGGTGGACGAAGGCTAAGCCGTGCCACCCCTGATGACCATCTGGGAAGGGAAGCTTTCCTATCGGCAAAGCCCAATTCGTTTCCTCTTGGGGCTTACGGTGCCGGAAGATTCGCCATGCAGGGTTCCTACTTTTTTTCCGGTGCAAAAGATAGAGAGAATCAGTTTGCCTCATGGCCGCATTCAGGTCAAGGTGCCGCCTTTGCTCAAATCGGGGAAACCAAGATTGCCGTTTTCACGGTTGTGAACGCATTGGGAGCCATTGTTGATCGAAATGGCCAATTGGTAAGATGCTCTAGAAACAAAAGTGATACCAACTGTATATCCATATCACAATTGATAAATGACACAGGACTCATGAAAGACCTAACAAAATCCAACAACAATGGTCCAACCAACAATACTACCCTTACGTTGGTGGTCACCAACAAAAAAATGCCGTATTGGGCCCTTCAACGAATGGCCGTACAAGTTCATACCTCCATGGGAAGGGCAATTCAACCGTTCTCTACCCAGTATGATGGCGATGTTTTGTATGCTGTTACTACAGCAGAAGTGGAAGACCCTGATTTAAGTCCTATGGCATTAACGGTTGCAGCTTCTGAATTGGCATGGGATGCCGTGCTCAATAGTGTGCCAAATGTACCGGAACCGCCAAAGCCACTTAAAACGTCGACAAGTCGACAAGTCCTTGAACCCTTTGTTGGCATTTATGAATTTTATGGCGGATTTAGCCTAGATGTCTTTTTAGACTCAAACCAGTTGAAGGCGAAATGCAACAAAAACGCGGGCATCTATTTTAATAAGGACCAAATTTACAGGCTTATTCCAGCCTCGGACGGGCAGTTTATAATAGAAACACCCGCAAAGGATGTCATCAGGTTTGAACTGACTCCTAAAAAAACCGTTACTGGTCTAACCGTCAATCCAGGGCCTTGGCATTTAGAAGCAGTAAGGAAGTAAAGTAAGGAGACAGATAATACCATATAAAGTTGAATTATCTGGCTATTTTAGAACGTGAGATAAACATCAAAAGTATTGGTTACATATTTTATATTCCACCATTTCCCTAAAGTAAAGATTAAAGGGCTGTATCTTAATTAAGACACAGCCCTTTTCAACTAACTCACAGAAAAGAGGTTCTAAAACCCCAAATATCTTGGTATATCAAATAGTTTATGGGTTTTGGTATTGGTACATGTGTGACTTTTTCATCAACAGTGCCAAAATTAACCAAAACTTATCCAATCAATAACCAGGGTTTTGCACCATGTTTCTATTGGTATCCATCTCAGATTGGGGGATTGGAAATAAAGCACGGTTTTCATTGGCATTTACCACACCACGTGAAATAGCATCTGACACCAAGGTACCTTGGCGTATCATATCTTGACGTGTCATACCTTCATAATGAAATTCCCATTGCCTTTCCTGAAATATGATGTCTCGAAACTGTTCTTTGGTTCCAACCTCAGCAAGGGTCAGTTCAGGTATTTTCGCTCTGTTTCTTACTTGGTTTATGAGATCCAAACTTTCAGGGTTTGGTCCATTCAATTCATTCAATGCCTCTGCACGGGTTAGAAGGATATCGGCATAACGTAGCAATATCCAGTCATTGCCCCCAAAACCTCCACTTGCATTAGGGTCCAGACCATATTTAAATGGGTAAGACCGGTCATTGCCCAGTCCTACTACAAGTTCACCAAAGCGATTGATATACTCAGTGGTAATAACCTTTGCTCTATCATCCCCTTCTGGATACGAAAGCACAAAAGAATCATAAACATACAACCTTGCAGGAAATGTTGACTGTGTTCCAGTAAATGGATAATCCGCAGGATAGGTCAATCCTGCAAGGGAGTTATTTAAATTTGGTGCCGGATCTCCTGGCTGAACCCAAAGCGCTTCTGAATTCCCTTCATTGGCTATGTGGAATAAGGTGGTAAAATCTGGAAATAATTCATACTTTCCTAAATCAATTACCGCTTTTGCTGCATCGGCGGCCTTTTGCCACTGTTTTGTGTTCAAGTAGAATTTTGACAGCATTCCATATGCCGCACCCTTAGTGATTTTTCCATAGGCATCTTGATCAACTGGCAAAAGTTCAATAGCCGCCAAAAAGTCCGCTTCTATTTGATTCCTTGTTTCCTCATCACTCGCCCTGGCCTTCTCCAATTCCTCTGGAGCAGTTGTGGTTCTTAGTACCACAGGGCCAAAAAAGTCATACAGCCAATAGTAAGCATGCGCTCTTAAGGCCAAAGCTTCACCTTTGAGGCGTTTTTCAAAATCACTTCCAAATTCAAACTCTTCTAGACTTTCCAAAATGGTATTACAACTATAGATAACGTCATAATTACGGCTCCAATGTACATTTAACAACCAGTGGGTTTCGTTCCAAGACCATAATTCAAAGATAGATGTCGTGGTACCTTCCCAAGCTCCTAAATGTCCATCACCTCTTCCGGTCATGACTATGTCTGTCTGTAACATGCCTGTCCAGTCATGTCCTGTTCGTTGTTCTCTGGCATACGCCTGAAACAATACACTTTCCAACCCTGTCTCGGTTGAAAGAAAGTTTTCAGTGGCCAATTGAGAAAATAGTTCTTCTTCCAGTGGCTCTTCGCATCCTATCAAGGAGGTTAGTACCACACTATAAATCGTCAATACTCGTATAATATTTTTCATAATAACAATTTTTTAAAACCCTAAATTCAATCCCAAAGTTATCGTTCGCGCAATTGGATACGCCTTGTTCTCGGCAGCACCATTACCTTGGTTATTTATATTACCCTCGGGGTTCAACCCTGTGTAATCTGTCAATATAAGTAAGTTTTGACCTGTCAAATACAATCTTGCCCGATCTAAAAATCCGAGGCTTTCTGTAGGCAGATTATACCCTAAAGTAACTGTCTGCAACCTTATAAAAGAGGCATCCTCTATAGCCAAAGAATTGATTATACTACCGCCATAAGTCGATGGGGCAATACCCGATGGCCATTGCGTATCAGGATTTTCTGGTGTCCACCTGTTCAAGATTACGTGTCGAAGTCCATTTTGCAAAGGTGCTTGTGGATTGTATGAACGGATTATATTTCCGTTTAGAAGTTCTGCTCCCAGTTGACCATCGATAAAGAAATCTAAGTCAATGTTTTTAAAACTAAACTTATTTCGTAATCCGAATGTAAAGTCTGGCCAAGGACTTCCCACTATTACACGGTCGTCCGGAGTTATAACACCATCTTCGTTGGCATCCAAGAGGATTGGATTTCCTGGCCTTGAATCAGGCTGTGCGGAATTGTCCACCTCCTCTTGGGTTTGAAATATGCCGGTCACCTTATACGTATAATACGAATTGAGTTCCTCTCCAGGTCGAATCAACCCATAATTTGAGCTAAACAGGTTACCTGTAATAATAGCATCAAGGTCACCAATGTCCGTTACCTCATTCTGTATTGTTGAAAATTGAAAAGAAGTATTCCATGAAAAATTTTCGCTCACAATATTTTTTGAATCTATCATAAACTCAAATCCTTTATTCTCCAACGAGCCCACATTCCTTAAGATTGAATTAAACCCTGAAGAGGTTGGGATAGGCAAATTCAGCAATAAATCATCTGTTTTCTTAAAAAAGTAATCCATACTAACCTGAATTCTTTCTTTAAAGAGTCCCAAATCAAGTCCTAAATCGGCTTGCGTGGTTGATTCCCATTTTAAATCGGGGTTTGCAATACGTGTGGCCGCCGTCCCTTGAAATGGAGATCCCCCCAAAATTGCTTGTGAACCCAAAGCAAAAGTGGATAGAGATGCAAAATTGCCGATCTCTTGGTTACCAGTGACCCCATAGCTTGTCCTAATCTTAAGGTTGGATATGAAGTCAGGAATGAAGTTTTCCTTACCTAGCTGATAAGCCAATGCAGCTGATGGAAAATAACCATATTTATTATTCTCTCCAAAGCGTGAGGAACCATCAGCGCGGAACGAGGAGGTAAACAAAAATTTATCAAAAAGGGTCAGGTTGGCCCTAACCAAGTATGATAACAGTGTGTTTTTATTTTTGTTACTTCCCAAGGTAACCGTTTCCACATTCCCCAATCCCAAATTGTTGGTTAGGAGAATATCAGTTGGGAAATCATCTATCCCAACAAAAAAGGAACGGTTGTTAAACTCCTCATAGGTAGTACCGGCCACGGCATTTAATTTGACGTTTGGGCTAAAATCTTTATTGTAAGTCATTGTGTATTGCAACAAGTAATTGTTGCGCTCCAAATTAGATACATTCGCCGAACCCCGTATTGCACCACCTGTAATCGATTCTCGGGTAGAATATAAATCTTGTCGTCCTGTATTCCTATCAACTCCAAGCCTAAAAGCTGCCGATAGCTCGGGCAATACCTGATATGATAGGCCTGCACTGGCGAGAAGCCTATTTGTTTCTGTTCTGGCCAATTGTCCTTCAGCATAATAAACCGGGTTTGAAATGGTCAAAAAAGGTGAATCAGTCAAATTGCCCTCTTCATCTCGGACAGGTGTTGTTGGCTCGTATATTGCAGCGGCATAATAGGGTCCTTGGAAAATCCCAACAGCTGCTCCCTCAGTTGCATGATCGTTTGACAGAACGCTATTGGTCAAGCTCAAATCAAACGTCAACTTGTCATTAAATTTATGATCTAGGTTAACCCTGAACGAGTATCTTTTGAATCCTGAATTCTTAATAACCCCTTCTTGATTCATATGATTGCCCGAGACAAAGAACTTGGATTTTTCATTGCCTCCACTAAATGAGAAATTGTGGTTGGATACAACAGCGTCCCTTGTCACTTCATCAAGCCATCTTGTACCTTCACCTATTTCCGCAATATCAGCATCCGTAAACAAAATGTCATTTCCACGGGCCAACTCAAGGCTGTTCATCGCTTCAATGTACTCACTGGTAGACAAAACGTCCAAATGCCTATAAATGGTTTGCACTCCCAAATAGGAGTCAATACTCACATTCAGCCCTGAACTACCTTTTTTAGTGGTGATGATAACCACCCCATTTGCGCCCCGCGATCCATAAATTGCGGTAGAAGAGGCATCCTTTAAAATTTCAATTGAAGCTATGTCATTAGGATTTAATGAGTTAAGAGGGTTTCTAGGGTTGCCATTCAATGGAATATTGGCTGCATTCCCCCCAGTAAACATTTCCTCATTGTTAATGGGGACTCCGTCTATCACATAAAGTGGTTGATCTCCTCCGGTTATAGAGTTAACACCACGGATCCTGACTGAGACACCACCTCCGGGTTCAGCACTAGCCTGATTGATCTGTACACCGGCCGCCCTACCCTGAATGGCTTGATCGACTGATGTTACAATTCCTTGGTTTAAATCATCGGAACGTAACGAAGATACCGCTCCGGTTAAATCACTTTTCTTCACAGACCCATAACCAATAACAACGACTTCATCCAATGCCTTGACATCCTCTTGCAGCTCCACATCCATTACAGACTGGTTGCCAACGGTAACCTCTTTGGTTTGGAAACCAATATAAGAGTACACTAAAATATCATCTGGCAAATCAACTCGAATTGCGTAGTTTCCATCAAAATCCGTAGTTGTGCCATTACTTGTGCCTTTAACTACTATCGACACGCCAGGCAAAACCTCCCCATTGGAAGTAACTTTCCCGGTTACGGTATTTTGAGCAAAAATCGGAACACAAAATAGAAATAGGAAAAACCCAATGAATACCGTTTTGTTCAACTTAATTTCATTCATACTAAATAGTTTTTTGGTTAATTCAGCTTGTTGGTTTTTTTGATTACTTAATCGTTTAAGTAATTGCACATAATTTTACAATATTAACC
>NZ_LXTT01000163.1 GCF_001683915.1 Allomuricauda sp. CP2A
AGCAAAACTTTAATAATTAATTATAAATTCAAATACGATGAAAACTTTAAAATTTAAAACAAATATCAATTGTGGTGGTTGTGTCTCTAAAGTAACCCCATTTTTAAACAAACAAGAAGGCGTTGAAAGTTGGGAAGTGGATACCGCTAATCCTGATAAAATCTTGACTATAGAAAGTCATGGTGCTTCGGAAGAAGATGTAAAAGCTACTTTGCAGAAAATAGGGTTTAGCGCGGAAAGTGTTGATGTTCGTTAATCACCAAACGCCTATAATAAATTTATATCCAATCTAAAAGATATCGTTCTGTCAGTACTGACTTAAGTCAAATGAAAAGAAAATGAAGGTAGCGGAAAAAAGCAAATTCTATAAAACGAAGTTATTGTGGCACCGAATACGCCATGGATTATTTTTATTCACCCTTAGGAATGCTCTGACCCGGATAGGATTGGACATCGCACCCTACTATTGGTATAGGGAAATAAAAAATGGAGCCGAAAAACCTGAGATTCGAGATAGCTTCAAAGACTATGAATTATGTTATATAGGTTTGGACGAGATTGGGATAATGAATAACATCATGGGGCTTACAACCAAGGAATTAGAGCAGAATTTAAGTATGGGGCAGATATGTATCGGTCTCAAGCGAGGGAAAGAGATTGCCGCCCTATTATTCGTTGATTTGCAGGATTTTGTGTTTAAAGGCCGCTCCTTCAAAATAAAAGATAAGGAAGGTTACCTTTTGAATGTTTACACGTTTCAGGCGTATAGAGGTAAGAACTTGGCTACCTACTTACGTTATCATTGCTTTGAACTTCTTGAAAACTATAGCGTAGAAGAACTTTACAGTATTGTCTCCTACTTCAATACGTCATCAATAAAAGTCAATGAAAAATTGAATGCCCAAAAGTTGAAACTCTATTTGTACATAGGATTGTTAAAAAGATACCATTGGAATTTTCTGTTGAAGGACTATTCCAAATAATCAAACCGGATAATTTATTATATGGTGGTCATTCTTGGAAAAACTAAAATCAGATGATATTCCCTTATCCGCTACATCAACTATGATTTATACGATTATATTCGGATTGATGCTTGTCCTTGCCGTTTATTTTGTTTCAAAAATAGGAAGCAAAAAAGTAAAACCGTTCCCAAAATATTGGCATCCGTTACTGATGGAAAATGTGCTCTTCTACCGCAACCTTCCCAAAGCAAAACAGGTAGTTTTTCAACAACGAATGATGCAATTTTTAAGTGAAGTCTATATTGATGGGGTACAACTGGAATTGCAAGAGCTCGACAAGATTTTAATTGCGGCGAGTGCTGTAATTCCCGTTTTTGGTTTTGACGAATGGCACTATACCAATTTAAGCGGAATCCTATTGTATCCTGATAACTTCAATGAGGATATGCAATTTAGCAGCAAAGATAAATCGCGTAATATCGGCGGAATTGTGGGGAATGGACGTTTTGAAAAGCAAATGATTTTATCGAAAAAAGCATTGCATCACGGGTTCAAAAACACAACCGACAAAAGCAATACTGGCATACACGAGTTTGTGCATCTTATTGATAAATTGGACGATTTCACGGATGGAATTCCGGAAAGGTTGTTGGAGCATCAATATACCATCCCGTGGTTAAAGTTGATCCATGCGGAAATGGAAGTTATCAATGCCAATAAATCCGATATAAGAAACTATGGCGGTACCAACGAAGCGGAGTTTTTTGCCGTAGCTGCCGAGTACTTTTTTGAACGTCCCGATTTATTTAAGAGAAAACATCCAGAACTCTACAAAATGCTGGTAGAATGCTTTAGGCAGGAACCAGGAGTTTTAGAAAAGTAACGTTTCAAGAAACCGATTTTTTAGTTTTGGGTAGTAAAGCACCACAACGTAATTCCTTATTTAGGTGTTGGTATTACTAGAAGAACCTTACGAACCATTTTTAATGTTATACCTGATGGATGTTAAAAGATTGAAGCATACATTTTTTCGACATTTTCAATTTCCTCTTGGGATAATTCCTCGAATTCTTTTGCCTTTTTAGTTTTTGACAGCTTTCCCTTGTTTTGATTGAGAAGCTTGATTAATAGATCTACTTTGTTATCGGGCAAATTAACCAACGCATTGATTTGATGGGTCATTTGGTCATATTTTTCCAGAAAATCCAACTCTTCGGGTATTATCTTTTCAATGGTCTCTTCGACACATTCATAAAGAAACTCTGTCTGCAATGTGGCGTCAAAATAGCGATAGAGGTCAATGGTGTCGTTCAAGATTTCAACGTTGTGGTCAAGGGTCGGCTTCCATTCGATTAGATTAAGTCTGGGCGATGAGAAGTGCTCCAGAATATCTTGATACTCTCCTATCCGATTCAGTATAGCTGCCGAAATCGGAAAGATCATATCCCTCTGGGTATAGCCCATGCGAACCAAAATATGATGTATGATATATCGATGTATCCTGCCGTTTCCGTCTGAAAGAGGGTGGATGAACACAAAACCAAAAGCGATACTGGCTGCCGCCAAAACTGGGTTATAGCCACTGTTTTTCAAGAGGTTGTTAGTGTCAATCAATCCACGTAGCAATGATTCCAAATCTTTTGCCTTGGCCGAGATATGATCAGGCATTGGAAGTAAGCTTTCGCGGTCATGTTCACCAATAAATCCTTCGCCTTTGCGAATTCCCATGTGCTTCAATTTCTTGGTGCCTATTACAATATCCTGAAGTCGCTCAATCTCTTCAATCGTCAATGGTTTTTTACCTGCCTGGCCAATGGCCTTGCCCCAATTTCTGGCCCTCATGTTCGGAGGATATTCCCCCTCGATGGCAAAGGATGCTTTTGAATCTTTCAGCAAAAGGAATGCGGCCGTCCTACGTATCAAGTCCTTATTTCTTCCCATTAATCCTTTTTCCATGATTTCAGGAAATTTTGTTGCGGCGTAAGACTCTAATTTTTTGGTCTTGCGTATCATGGGACAGAATTCTCTGGTACCCGGTAGATTATTCTTTACGCGATGCCTGGTACTATTTTCAACCGGTCCTACATATTGATGCTTGGGGTTTACAACTTCAACATAATTACCGGTTTTTAAATCGGGGATATCCAGTTTTTTACCAAAGAGCCATTCATATAGGAACCAAATCCTTCTGGAATATTGACCAGTGGGCTCGTTCTGCACCATGCTCATTACCGGCGCATCACCCACTGCCAGAAAAAACTCTTTTAAAATGAGCAAATCAATACCTTCGTACTTCAGTGCAAAAGTGAGATGGCCACTTGCATTATCCTCGGGGATATACCGTTTTGCAAATACCTGCCATTGTGGGGTATTGTACCGCTGTTGTTTCTCTGTTACAATGGCAAGTAGCTCTGGTAAAGGTAATCGTCTATTTCTTGTATCCTCGATAAATTGTAGAAGCCAACCATACCCAACCAAAATTCCTTCCTCTGGCAAGACCCTATCGTGAAAAGTGCTTATTTTTCGTGCAAATTGATTACTCATAGTTACATTTCATGAAATATAAGTACAAATATAATATGAAAAATGGTTACTTTTCATGAAAAACAGTTATTTATGGGTAAGAGACATGAAAATAAGTTTCTCTTTGCTTAAAAGGAGTTTGACAGATACCTTATTTTAATATGTACTCAACCACTGTTGAATTTTAACAAATCATCTACATCAAGATTTCCAGAGCAGACGTAATTCGCCGCGACACAATCGAGATCTTTCCGTTCCAGATTTATCAACCTCCTCGGAGCCGCACCTGAACACGTGGAGGCGTAAAAGTGCGCTCCCTGCATTTATCTTGTCAAATTACGCAATTTAATCTTCCATTTCTTGTTTTAATCTCATTGATAGTTTCTTAATCGACTGGAAGGGTTAAAAAGGTTAGGGATAAAAATTTTATCTTTATAAAGGCGTCTAAATATTTCGAAATGAAAATCTACACTAAAGTCTTTTTAGTTTTATTGGTGCTATTAATTTACTCTTGTAATAATGACGACAATGGTGTTTCTGAAGCAGATAGGGCAGAAGCCTTGCTTGGTCAATGGGAGTATGAGGCCATTGGTTCCAACATCGCAGTCGATATTAATGGGGATGGCACAGTGAATGATGACTTTTATAATACAAACGAAATTCGGCAGTGCCTAAAGGACAATTTGACGTTTTTCAATGATAGGGGACCTGGGGAAAAGGATGTTTTCACCATCAATGAAAATGGACTTTCTTGCGGTGATGTTCCGGCATTTCAAAACGTGGAAAGTGATACCTATGAATTAATAAATAACGAGATTATCCGATTTGATACCCGTAGCGATTGGACGATCATAGAATTTACCCAAAACCGACTAGTTGTTGAAGAAGAGGACTTTTTAGATGACCGCAATGTGATTGTTACCTATGTATTTAGACGTAGTTAACAGCCTCAAAAAGGAATCTTTAAACGAAGAGATATTTGTCTTATACCCTTATTACTTTACCAAAAGCCACTTCACTCCACTGTCCATTGGTATCCCTGACCCTGACCTCAAAGTCTTGGTCTAAATAACGTAGTCTGCTTTCTCTGGCCTCCTCCTCTAACAAAAAGTATCGGTCCACACCATTCCCCACAGCCTCATTATAGTTGAATACCCGGGTATCCCATCGATTATCCCTTCTGTTGTAAATCCTGATCTCTACTCGGTCCAAGGTGGCACCCCCATAGGCCTCGGAACATCCGATATCATAACAAGTGTATATCCTTACCTGATAATCGCATCCATTCAAACCGCCACAACTGACATTGTACTTTTCTCCTTTTACAAAAGCTACAGGCCTTCTCAAGGTATCCACAAATGTGCTTCCGGTTTGCGTTTCCCCCGTTGAGTTCTCCACCTCAAAATCAATGGTGAACGTATCCTGACTGTCGGGATAGAATGTGAGATTGGTGCTCCCATAGTTCAATGGAACGGTTTCGCCCTCATCATATCTTGATCCTGAAAGAAGAAAATAACCCGCTCGATTACCCTCAAAGGAAAAGGTCATCGTATAGGAAACCGTATTATCATGGGTGCCTATGGCATTGGTGATGACAGTTATATTGAATGCCTCTCCCTCAAGGCGTTCACCAGGAGCCTGACTTATGGTTAAATCGAATGGCTCAACATATCGCTCATAATCAATATCCACACTTTCGTTTTTGGTGACATTGGAAGAAGATATGGTGTTGAATACTATGTTGTGCAAACCCTCCGAAAGGCCGGTGTAGTTACCCGAAAATGAACCAACGGGCACTGGGAATGCCTCTCCTGGGCCATAAGAGTTTCCGTCAAATTCAAAAGTACTATTAGCATTGCCGGTAGAATAGTACATGGTATACGTATCTCCCCCCAGGCCGATTTCAGTAATATTAAAGTTAATGGGTATGGCCTCTCCAATAAATGCGCCAGGCCCCGTAGCATTTACAGTGAGAACATAGTCTTTCGGGCTGACATTGACCGTAATGGGAACAGGTTTTTCCAGCCCTGTCTCATTTTTGGCATAAAAAGTTATAGTAACCGTTCCCTCGCTGATGCCCTCCAAACTCCAATTGAAATTCCCCTTGGGAACATCGTAACTATTGCCTGGGCTTACGGCGTTTCCATTGGTATCCTTCAACAATGCATTGCCGTTCATTGCAAACCGCATGGTATAGTCCGAAGACCCTACGCTTTCTGAAATATTGAAGTTTACCGAGGTCACCTCCCCAACAGAAATATCCGATTTTTGGATGCCGCCAGTGAAAGAAAAATCAACTTGTTGATATGCTATGGTTATAGGTTCCGTCGCATGGGTTACGCCTGATCCCGACTCGACACTAAAGACCAAATTATGCTCACCAGGCTCAAAACCGGTATAAAATATGTTGTTTATGTCTGCGGTCAAGTTAAATTTCTCCCCAGGTCCATAAGAATTTCCGTTAATACTTACCCCACCACTTTTTCCAGAGGTAAAAAATGCCTCATAGGTGTCATTGGTGCCTTCAGGTTCTTCATCGATATTCACAATAGCAGAAACGGGAATATTGGTAAATTCAGATGTTTTTGATGGGGTGAAAGTCGCCTCGAATTCATTTTGCTTGATTTCCAGATCGATGATAACCGGTTCAGAGGATTGTCCAAAATTATCCGTTACCACAAAGGAAACTCTATGGGTATCAGCCGTCTCTGGGATATAGAACAGTGAAAAATTACCGAAAGCGACTGGATAATCCGTTGAATTTATGAGTTCTGTACCGTTCACGTTGCGTACAATACCATTTCCCTCCAGAATTTCATAGGAGATGCTGTATTCTATATTGTTCGTGTTTCCATTGGATTTTATATTGAAGTTGAATTGGGTCCTTTCATTGATGAACACCGAATTACTTTCCGAGTTGCCGGAGAATGTGAACGGAATATTGGCGACCTCGATTTCGACGCTGTCCCGTTTTTGCTGACCATTACTGTCCCGTACGTCAAAATATATTTTACGCTTTCCCAGATTCGTACTCGTAAATGAAAAATTATAAGTGTCAGGGTCAATGGCCCTAAATTGCCCCGGTTCCATAACCCCGCCGTTCTGGTCCCTTACGGTTCCACCACCCTCACTTGAACTGGAAAAGGAATGGGTTATCTCATAGGTCACATTCGAATTTTCATCCTGTGTTGCAAGGTCTATGGCAATGGCCAGATTCGTATCGAGCTCCACCTGTGAAGAGGAAGCCGTTGTATTGAGTGTAAAACCAAGATTTAATACAGTCAATAATAGTTCTTGGGTCAAGGTAGCGCCATCAGGGGCTTTGGCAGTAACGATCAGTTTATGTTCACCCAAATTCTCGGGTAGGTAGGATAGTTCGGAAATGCCTTTTGGCAGGAAAAATGGATTCCCCGCATCAAAGACCTTATCGCCCAAATATAATTTGCCCGAGCCGTTCTCGATTTGATACGTTATTTCAAAATTCCCTATTGCACTTGGACTTTCAGTTTCCTTATCACGAATAAGTGTAAGATTGACCGGGTTTTTTGAATTGATGATAAATTCATTAAGTCCCTTGTTGAGCAAGAAACTGAAACTGGCATATTTGGCACGATGAAACAGCTCCAATCTCTTCTCTCGCATGTTGGAATCCCATGCTAAAAAATTGATCTTATGCATACCGGTATCAATAGCCACGTAATTATAGGCCCAATTTTTATCGGTTATGCGCAATGTGTCGTTCTCACGTATCGTATCCCCCTCCATGTTTAAAAAATAGCCTTTTGCATTGGCTGCCGAGTATTTTAGAAAATAATCTACTGTAGAGATTTCCTTTTCCGGAACCAGGGAAAATGAGGTTCTCGTACGTTCGAATACAAAGCTTTCCTCGGGATGTTCCACCGAGAAGCTGAAATCGAAATCTTCCAAAATGACATCCTCAAAATCCTTGCTACAGGCAATAACTAGGATAGAAATGAGGGTCAAAACCCCTATTGTCACTTTTGTAGTAGTTTTTAACTTTTTCATTTTCGACTGGTTTTAAAACAGAAAATAACGAAGGCCGATACCTGCATAGGGATAGAAATTGCCCACATCGCTATTTACATGATAATACTCGTTGGCCTTGACCAAGAGGGAAAAATCATTGCTCAGGGTAAGCTCGCCCTCAAGCCCTACATAGGCTCCGTAGATAAACTGGCTCTTGGCATCGATGACCGCACCCGTTTCCAAGAGGCTATTGCCATTGTTGATGACCTCGTAACCGATAATGGCACCACCCCCGATATTGAGCGCATAACGTTTAAAGTTTCTTTGTTCCAGAATTTTAAAGAAATAGCCAGGTTGTACCGTGAATATGTTGTAGGGAATCGTGAACGTACCTCGGTCTTCCGCTATGGCGGCGAATACGCTCAACTGGGCATACCGATTTCGATTCAAGTGGTAATTATAGGTTGCCATAATGCCAAAACCGTCTTCGGCATATCCGCTGCTGACCCCGATTGATGAAGCATAATTGCCTTCCTGGGAATGAATTGAACTGCAAGCTATTATTGCGGTTATGAATAATAAATTTTTCATGTTCAAAAGTGTATTGGGTTGTTGATTATTTCATGCCCGATTTTCAGGGACAGGTTTCGGTTGCCCGATTCTTCGTCCAATTCCACGACCACCTCTTTTTTTTCGTCCAATGCGAATTTTTTAAAGACCACCACGAAATGGTTCTCGCTCTTTCCGGCCACCGTTTTGGGCTGTTTGTAGGTAAAAAGGGGCTTTAGTTCCATTCGCTGGTTGCTGCTACTGTTCCTGTAATTTGTGGCGATTTGGTGCTTGATGAAATTGATGTCCAGATCAAGCCCTTCCTTATTCTCGATCCGAAACTGAAAATAGAGTTCGTCCTCGTTGTAATAGACCCCCTTGAGCCAAAGAAAAACATTATCCAACCGTGCAAAATAGCGACTGATTCTGGCCCTGTCAAACTGCATATAATAGCACCGAAGACGATAGTATTCCATTGGATCTTTTTCGTAAAGCTCTTTGGTTGCCCTGTCTATGGAATTGTCGGAAGTTTTTGCAGGTTTAGCCGTTGATATGGCTACCGCCTCATTCTCTTTGTTTTCTGATGTAGTACCCTCAGAAGCGTTATTGTTATTTTGCACATTTCTTGTTGTTCCATCAATATTGGTAATGGCCATTTCGGGCTTGATGTACCAAGTGAACTGTTTTGGTCGCTCGGTCAGTTCAAGAATGAAATCATAGACTTGGCCCGATTCTGTAATTACGGTATGGTTCGTAAAGTTTTTTTCCTCCGTGGCAAGTTCATCGTAATATAGCTTTAAGATCCTTCCATGAAATTTACTTCCCTCAGCTTTTGGCAGGTCTGCTATAAACCCAAAATCGTTCCCGATAATACTTTCAGAAATATTTTCAGGAAATATCAAAATGGTCTTGTAGTTTCTAGCCACTTCCAAAGTGTCGCTATAACGCTGTGCGGCACATGCCGAAGCGAAAATAAATGTTGATATGAGTAGTATTTTCTTAGCCATTCATTTAGGTTTTGGGCACCAAAAAAACACGGTCTCCATTGACCAATAAGATTTTATCCTGTTGTTTGTATTTTTTCTTCTGGAAAAAGTTGCCGAAGGAGCGGACAAGGTTTCGACCGAGTGGTGTTTCAGAAACTTCTCCTGCCGCTTCGGAAAGTTCATTGACTCCTTGTTGTCGGATCTCTGCGTTAAATTCATTCAGCAGTTCACCTGCCCTTTCGTTGTGTAATCCGACCATTCCATCTTCTTGGTCGATAGCCGTTAGCGGTATCTTTACGTTGTCGATATTGGTTACTTCCAACAGAACCCGAGATCCTTGCAAGTTCGATTTGGCATACACAAAGGTGTTCTTGGGGAATCGCTTGTTATTATAGTGCACATCTTCCCTTAAAATAAGCACTACACGATTACCGGGCAGTATGAACTGATCGCGATATATTGACGCATCAAATTTTATTGATTCCACGGTAACTGTAGATGGTGATTCCATATAAGGTGCGGAATAGTCCTGACTTCGCGAGAGACGTTCGTCACGAGCTTCCATCAGTAACTTCCTGTATTCCAGTTTTTCTTTGGCTACGCTCTTTTTTGTAACATATTCGGGGGTTGTAGTGTTTTGGTCGAGGGTGTTTTCATCATCGATATCTTGCGAAGCCGTTTCGTCCAATGAAAAATTGTTCAGTTCTTCCAAGAGGCGTTCCAGTGAATCGTTTTCTTTTTTTGAGTGGAGAATGCTTTTGAAAAGTCCATTATTCTTCTGGGCGTCCAAAGAATCTTGTTGAGCATTTTTATAGATATCGTTTGGTTCCTCGACCTTAAGTTCCTTCTTTTGGTCCGGCAGGAAATTGTTGTAACCATCCTTATCCAAATCGTTTTTCCCATGGTTCCGCACAGAACTTATACTGGTCGTGATAAAAAATACCGTAAGCAACACGATTATGGGTGCAGAAATAGCGAACAGCTTATGCTGCCGTATCCAATGGTTAAACTTTTCAATCATACTGTTCATAGGTTGGTGGTTACAGATCCGTATTGTTCAAAACATCGAACCTGAGGATCTTTAAACCGTTCAAATTGTTCGGTGTCGATTTGGTCTCCTCGATAAACCCCGTTGTGATCAAGGTTCGATATTCCGCATTCCCATCTTTTAAGATTCGTTGTTTTCCGACAAACCGAAATGGAAAGGGATAGCGTGAGTAATCCACTAAAATCGAATCCTTTTCCACTTCGATGGAATAGCCACTTTTGGCTATATCCTCATAATAACTTTGATCGATCAACCTATTGTACAATCGCTGTACCGAATGATCGCCCATATAAAGCGCCCTGCCTTCAATATTTCTTTTGATATGGCGCAAATCAGGTTCCAAGGCAAAGAAGAGTTCATGGAAATTTGCAATATGGCCTTCGCATAAAATATCTACCGCCCGCTTGTAGTCCTTGATTCTGACTACGGCCAATTTCTGGCCTTTATCGAGCAGATAGAAACTGTTCCTGGCACTCTCGTTCGTTCTGTAGGTATAGTAGATATTGAGGATGGTCGAGACGAACGTAAGAATTAAAGATACATATAGTACCTTGTTGCTATTGCTACGAATCCTACTTAAATCGTTGAAAATCCTGTATTTACCGTCCATCTGTTCTTCTGTGTTCGTTTAAATTCTTCTTTGATCGTTGAAAGGATTATTGTATCAAAGTTCTTACGCCTTTTGTAGCTCCGCCCGTCTTTGCATCGACCGCTGTCTGTGCGGCTTTTTTGGCATAATGTTTTGTCCTGTCTTTTAGTTGGCTTGCGCTTACGTTCATGCCCTGCACAATAAAGTTGGACAAGACCGGTGCCTTGAGGTATACGAATACGTTCATTAACATCAATAGGGCACTTGTCAGCACCAGGCCCAAATTGGCTTCTCCGTCGTATAGCAAAGTTTGTATAAGATTATCGAGAATCTTGAGCATAAAATTGTCGATCAGATATAGCATGGGTATCCATAGGCATACGCTCATAAACTTCTGTAGCCAAGCTTTCCACATCCCCGAAAAGACAGGAATGAATGACAGCCCG
>NZ_LXTT01000167.1 GCF_001683915.1 Allomuricauda sp. CP2A
GTGGAATAAATATAGCGAATAAGCGGTGTACTGCGTGGCCGTTGGGGGAAAATAGCTCGGACAGGAGGTGCCGCTTGCGGTGCCGGCCGGGCGGCCGCAGGCATTTTTCCCCAACGTTTGGTATATGCAAAGTAGGCGATTGCGGGCTTCAAACTTATCAAACCGCTACAAAATTGAAGCGGGCTGCAACTCTTGAATTTACTACTATTTCGCCTATTTTGTATATACATTGTTGGGCTTAGTATTTATGTTTTATTCCAGTTACTTTTCTAATTTCTGATAATTTTACTTTGTCTAATATTCCATCTTTTAAATAGAAATGAGAAGTTTCCAAATATTCGAAATCTCTTAATTCTTCCATTAATTCATTTACAGAATTGCTCTGTATTGAAAGGTGTTTCAAGTTCTTCATTTTTTTAAGGCAATCTGGAAATTCTTCTATTTGTCCACCAACTCTAAGCTCTTTCAAGTTTTTGCACTCGCAAATTGATTCAGGTATTTCTGATATGTTATTATCCAAAAGATTAAGGACTTCAAGATATTCCAATTTATTTAAGCCGTCCGGAATTGTTGAAATTCTCTGTTCATTTAGGTCAATTATCTTAACGTTTGGTAATTCCATTATTTCCAATGGAAAACTTGTTAGTCTAGTCTGATATGGGTTGATTTTAATTATCTCTACTGACTCAGGATTACTTAAAGCTCTACTGATTGAGTTAAATTCTCCTGTTGTTTCCAATTCTTTAGTTTTTTGAAGGTCTTTATTTGCATAGAGGACATTAATAAATATAATAGGCAGTATCAAAGATGCAATGGTTGAGGGAATGATATATTTCACGTTGTTTCCCGAAGTCTTGTTCCTTTTTGCCTTTTTAACAATGAGAAATGAAATAACGATTAAAGAAATAATTGAAACACCAACAATCGGAAAACCAATGCTATCTAAGGTTTCACTTTTGACACCCAAAGTGTGACCTAAAACAGAATAACTTCTTGAATCGTCAAAGTCAGATTGGAACAAGAAGATTCCAAGAAATGAAAGATGGGATAAAATAATCAGTAATAAACTCTTGTTCCCACTTTTCGCCAAGTAGTTCATAGAATAGAAATGAACTATTAAATGACTTATTCCAAAAATCAACGCACTCCCTATTCCTAGAATGAAAAGCCAACCCAAAATAGATAGTCTTGCACCGATTCCAATCGATACAACCAATGTCAATAATATGGTCTGTGTCGTTTTATTCATATTAAGCCCAACGGCCACGCGGCTATGGCGGGCAGCGTTGTGGGCTTGCCCGCAAAAGCTGACTGGAGCCATTAGGCGCTGATTCGCTATAGCCGCTTGTTGGGAAAAGTGCACTTTTTTCCGCTGCGGCGCGCGGGCCATTTTTGGTTAAACGTGGAATAAATATAGCGAATAAGCGGTGTACTGCGTGGCCGTTGGGGGAAAATAGCTCGGACAGGGGGTGCCGCTTGCGGTGCCGGCCGGGCGGCCGCAGGCATTTTTCCCCAACGGTTTAGCTAAGCGTAGTGCGGTAGTAAGGAAACCTTTAGTTTCCGTCTTAGCACTAAGCTAAAGCTTATTGTTTAGTTTTATTTTTTCTACTCTAAAGCTAAATCCATAAGATTTAGCGACATCATAAATATACACAGACCTTTCGGTATAACCCAAAGTCCGCATTACGTTTAGGTTTTGTTAGCATACGTATTTATTTTGTACGGCTGAACTTTTGACCATTATCAAGAATAAAAATACTATTGTTTATTTTAGTTAGCCCCAAAAAATTCTGAATGGAATCAGAACATATAGTTAATCCATAGACATGGTTTTTATATTCGATTTTGGCTTCAATTTCATAAGTAGTCATTGATAATTTTTTATCTCCTGTCCATTCACCTGAAACTCCTTGTATTTCAAGTTTGTTGATTAGTTTTTCCGTCCCCATTTCCACCCAGTTTCCAATAGACAACTTTTCAATTTCTGGTAACTTTAGTTTTCCGTCCGCTCTTTTTGATTTATTAATGTTAGTCCAATCTCCTTGTAAAATCCGAGCAATTGAGATTATGGAATCGTTAAGTTGTTCTTGTGAAACAGGTTCAATTTTATCTACACTTTTAAGTCCCACACAGTTCAAAAAGCAGATTGCCGAAATAATTAAGAAGAATTTTAAAAGTTTGCTCATATGTATGCTAACGGCCACGCGGCTATGGCGGGCAGCGTTGTGGGCTTGCCCGCAAAAGCTGACTGGAGCCATTAGGCGCTGATTCGCTATAGCCGCTTGTTGGGAAAAGTGCACTTTTTTCCGCTGCGGCGCGCGGGCCATTTTTGGTTAAACAGTGGAATAAATATAGCGAATAAGCGGTGTACTGCGTGGCCGTTGGGGGAAAATAGCTCGGACAGGGGGTGCCGCTTGCGGTGCCGGCCGGGCGGCCGCAGGCATTTTTCCCCAACGGAACAGATATTCGGGTTATTCAAAAACTATTGGGACATAACAATATAAGCACCACACTGCTCTACACCAAGGTTTCCAATAATGTAATCGGAAAAGTAAGAAGCCCTTTGGATGATTTGTAAACGTTCCGTCCCAGCTTTTGCCCTTGGCCATAAACCCGTATCTTTGAAGCCTTAAAATAATCCAGACATCGAGCAATCGATTAATCCAACAATCAAAAAAATGCAAGACGGAATCTACGCCAAATTCAATACCTCAAAAGGGGAAATTCTGGTAAAACTTACGCACGACAAGACCCCGGGTACCGTGGGCAACTTTGTGGCACTTGCCGAAGGCAATATGGAAAACTCCATTAAACCCCAAGGCAAACCCTATTACGATGGACTCAGGTTCCATAGGGTCATTGCCGATTTTATGATCCAGGGAGGATGCCCTTTGGGAACTGGAACGGGAGATCCCGGCTATAAGTTTGATGATGAGTTCCACCCAGACCTTACCCATGGGGGACCAGGGGTGCTCTCCATGGCCAATGCAGGACCCGGAACCAACGGAAGCCAATTTTTTATCACCCACGTGGCCACACCTTGGCTGGACAACAAACACACTGTTTTTGGGTATGTGGAACACGGCCAGGAAGTGGTGGATGCCATTGCCCAAGGCGATGCCATTGAAAGTTTGGAGATTGTACGTGTAGGCGATGAAGCCGAAAAATGGAACGCCATTGAAGCCTTCAGAACGTTTGAGGGCGCCCGCGAAAAGCGAATTGCCGAGGCCAAGGCCCAAGCAGAGGCCGAAATGGAGGAACTCGCCGCCGGTTTTGAAAAGACCAACAGTGGATTGCGCTATAAAATCATCCAAAAAGGAAATGGGGCCAAAGCAAAAAAAGGGAAAACCGTTTCCGTACACTATGAAGGCTGTTTGTCCAACGGACAGGTTTTTGATTCCTCTTATAAAAGAAACCAACCCATTGACTTTACCATTGGTGTGGGGCAGGTCATCCCCGGATGGGACGAAGGCATTGGGTTGCTGCAAGTAGGGGACAAGGCAAGATTTGTGATTCCATCCCATTTGGCCTATGGCAGTGCAGGGGCAGGAGGGGTCATTCCGCCAAATGCCACCTTAATTTTTGATGTGGAATTGATGGATGTGAAATAGTATCGGTTAGATTTAAAAAGAGAAGAGGCTTTCTAAAATATGGGATTGCGTCATTCTGAATTCCTGCCTGCCGGCAGGCAAGGCATTTCAGAATCTCATCATGCTGATACACAAATCACTATGGGAACCTGAATCAATCCCGATGGCTATCGGGACAGGTTAACGAATATCTACTTTTTAGAATTCAGCCTCTTTTTATTTGGTACGATTCACACTTACCAAAAGAAGGCAAAGATTAATGGCAAGCAAAAACAGTAAAACGCTAAAAAAGGTATTCATTGGGTATAGGTCTTTTTGTTGATAACACTTCAACGAAGAAATACCCTACCATATTGCCCCTAACCTAACGCGATGGTCTCAATTTTTCCCAAAAAAACCACCCAAAAAGCTCTTTTTGGAACCGTTTACGCTTAAAATGAGCAACAATATGTTAATGACCAAAAGAAGTAGAAGGACTCCAAAGAATGTGTTCATGCTTCGGTTATTTAATGGTTATGGGGAACGGTTGTTTTGTAAATAGATATAAAAAAAAGAAGAGGTTGCGTCTCCTTTAAAAAAAATTACAAACAAAAAACCCGGGCAATGCCCGGGCCTGATCTATAAAAAAGTATACTGTAACCTTAATCTATAACTTGTACATTTACGGCGTTCAATCCTTTTTTACCTTGCTGTAGTTCAAATTCTACGGCATCACCTTCCCTGATTTCATCGATTAAACCTGAAACGTGTACAAAGTGATCTGCTTGCGAACCTTCTTCAGTGATAAAGCCGTAGCCCTTAGAATCGTTGAAGAATTTTACTGTTCCTTTACTCATAATAAAAATTAAAATAATTAAATAATGGGCAAAGTTACACTTAATTTATTGGGAATTAGGATTTTTCTACTTTTTTCTTAAAAAAAATTATGCCGTTGGGTCTGGGGTCAAACGTAAATACGGTTTTACCTCCTCAACACCCTTGACAAAGATTTTCTTGGCCTCATCAGTGGGTATGGCCGGACTTACCACCACTTTTTCCCCATGTTTCCAATTGGCAGGTGTGGCCACTTTGTGGTTGGCCGTCAATTGCAGGGAGTCCACAACACGCAATAGTTCATAAAAATTACGCCCGGTGGAAGCAGGATAGGTCAAGATCAGCTTTACCTTTTTGTCCGGTCCAACAATGAATACCGAACGAACCGTAAGCGTATCATCCGCATTGGGATGGATCATGTCATAAAGATCGGATACCTTTCTGTCCTCATCCGCAATAATGGGAAAGTTGACATTGGTAGCCTGCGTCTCGTTGATGTCCTTGATCCATTCCTTGTGCGATTCGGCACCATCCACGCTCAAAGCCATCATTTTCACATTTCGCTTGTCAAATTCATCCTTGAATTTGGCCGCAGTACCCAGTTCCGTGGTGCAAACTGGTGTAAAATCGGCTGGGTGGGAGAACAGAATGCCCCATCCATCGCCCAAATAGTCATAAAAATTCAGTGTTCCTTCTGAGGTTACCGCTGTAAAATCCGGGGCGGTATCACCCAATCTAAGTGTAGCCATATGTATTGTTTTTTTGGATTATAAATTAGTACTCTACAAAGTTAGTGGATAAATCAACCCCTTAATTTTAACACAGTTAAAAGTGTATTAAAATTACATACCTTTTTAGGGATTCGGTTGTAAGATTCAACATATTTTAGCATGAAGTTCATTACCTTTAAAACATGGAAAAAGAAACTTTGGTACAACTAAAATATCCCATAGGACATTTCAAAATCCCGGAGACAATCACCGACCAACAGTTGGAAGAATGGATCGCCGTTTTGGAAAAATTGCCCCAACGGTTGGAGACCATGGTACGTCCACTTTCTGCAAAACAACTGGAAACCCCTTACCGACCCGGTGGGTGGACGGTGCGCCAATTGGTGCACCACGTTGCGGATAGCCATCACCACAGCTATATCCGGTTCAAATGGGCCCTGACGGAGGATAACCCACTCATAAAACCCTATGATCAAGAAGGGTGGGCTACACTTTTTGATGCCAAAACAGCTCCTGTTCAACTCTCATTGGATCATTTAAAAGTGGTGCATGCCAAGTTGGTTTATCTGTTGCGGGGGCTCTCCAGGAAAGAATTACAGCGTAAATTCACCCATCCCGAAGGAAATACTGAAACCACATTGGCAGTAAATGTGGGGCGATACGCTTGGCACGGAAGCCATCATTTTGCCCATATTGAAAATCTGATACAACGCGAAGGTTGGTGATCTAGAGCTGCTTGGTCAAAATCCACATGGCCTTTTCCGAAGGAATCGCTCCAGCTAAGCCGAGCTCACTTTCCCTTTTGATTTTGAAGCCATTTTTCTGATAAAAATGTATGGGACCTCCTTTTTGCATGGTATCTAGCCAAATCACTTTCTTCTTCAAACCAATGGCATGGTCTTCAATGAGTCGCAGCACTTTTTTTCCATGCCCCTTGCCGGTATGTTCCTTGAGCAGATAGATTTTTTCCACCAGAAGTGCCTCTTCGGCAGAAAACTCATCGAGGTCACAATCTTTCACCAGTTTGGCTACGCCAACCGGCGTTTTTCCCATTTTTATCAATAGGTTTTCCATATTGGGGTCGGCCAATTCCCTATTGACCACTTCAGCGGTAAAACTCTTGGCGATATAAGGTGTCGGGTCTTCATTTTCCCATAAATGCAGGTAATGTTCTTGATATGATTTTTTTCCGATGTCGATGTAGGCATCAATTGTTTTGGCATTGACCGGCTCCAAAATTATATGGTTTTCCATCAGCTGTTTTCACCTCCTTCCGGTCCGTAGAAAAACACCCAAGTAGCAAAATCGTCCGTAAAGTTTTCAAACCGATGTTCCACTCCCGCGGGAACGAACAGAAAATCACCTTGGGAAAAAGTAGTGCGTTTTCCGCCGTTCAAAAATTCACCGCTTCCTGAAACCACCACATAGATTTCGTCACGGGAATGCGGTTGTTGCAGGTCCACTTTTTTGGGCTGATAGATTTCAACCGACAGTGAACCGTGCCCAAAAAGGGTCAAAAATGGGGAATCCACTTCCGAAAGTTTCCCCAGCGCTTCTTTTGGACTTATTTTCATAGCCCTAGTATTACATTAGTTCCCAATCCATTTGATGTTGCACCCAATACTCGGTTTTTGATTGGGGTCAATGATCTTTCCTTCCAAAAGGGCATCCATGGCATTTCTAAGGTCTGATCCCGTGAGGGGCAGTCCATTTCCGGGTCTGGAATCGTCCAACTGACCGCGGTAGACCAATTTTGAGTCCCCATCAAAAAGATAAAAGTCAGGCGTGCAGGCGGCATCGTAGGCCTTGGCCACTTCTTGGGTTTCATCGTACAAATATGGAAAGGTGTAGTCCATTTCTTGGGCCTTTTCCTTCATCAAGTGCGGGGCATCCTGCGGATAGTTTTCCACATCGTTACTGGAAATGGCCACAAAGTTGATGCCCTTGGCCTGGTATTCCTTGCCCAATTTGGAAATCTCTGGATTCACATGGATCACAAAAGGGCAGTGGTTGCATATAAATAGAACTACCGTTCCTTTTTCACCCTTTATCTTTTGTAGTGAGAGGGTTTCGTCGGATACGGTGTCCAATAGTTCAAAATCCGGGGCCTTGGTGCCCAGGGGAAGCATGTTGCTTGGGGTTCTGGCCATAGTTCTTTTTTTTTGATTATTATATTCGTTACAAAATTAGTGGATGTCGGGATGCATCCCTTACATCATCTGCCCAAAGAAAATAGCGTTCATCAGCAGTTTATTGGTGCCGTACCAAAATGCCCTGAAGTTGGTGTTATCGGTAAAGAGAATCACCCTTCCTTTGCCCAACCGTTGCACCTTAAAGGGTACACTGTTTTTGATGAGTTCCGCATTTTCTTCGGAAATATAGCCACTCAGCAACGGATCATTGGTATACTGAATGGGATTGTCGTAGCTATTTTTTTCAGGTTCCAAATAAATATTGGTGTTTCGGAAAAGGGCCAATTTGTCATTTTTATAGCCGTAGTTGATGGGATGTGACCTGTCCAAGTCGGCTTCAAAAATGGCACCTCCGGTCACTTGGGCCCCTTGAAAATCCTCTTTTTGGTCAAAGGCGATATTTTTGGCGATCAAGGTATCATTTCGCATTTTTAGATCCATGAACTCATGGTTTTTGAACCAATTGGCCGTAGTCCTGTACCCGATAACCGTACCACCATTCTTGACCCATTCCTTGATTTTTTCAGCCCCTTTTTTATCGAGCATGGTACCGCCGCCCCAACCCGTACCGGGCAGTAGCAAAGCCGTATAGGAATCCAGGTCCACACTGTTGAAATACTTGGTGTCGATTTTGGTGATCTTTATGTCATAGCGGGTATCGAACAGATGCCAAATTTCCCCGGCGTCGTAGGAGCGGGTGCCGTCGCCCACCAAAATGGCCACTTTTTGTTTTTTAAGGGCTTCAAAATCACCACTTCCCAAATCAATTCCTTCGGTATGCCCGGTGGATGCCCCATGGAGGGTTACGCCACTTTCTTGCGCAATACCATTTAAAAAGGTGTACAGCTCATCGGAATCCAATTTTTGGTTCTGTACGGGCACCATGATACTGCCATAGTCATACCGAGTGCCTTCCAAGGTAAATGGGGTCCTTGCGGTTTTGGCGCGAAGGCCTTTTTCCAAAATGGCATTCAACACTTTAGGGGTGTAGTATTCGTGCCATTCAAAAACATAGGCATAGTTGCTCTTTCGGTCCACTCCACCTGTTGGGCGTTGAAAATCCACAACTTCCGGTCCGGCATTGGACAGGGAGGAGAGCTCTGCGTAATCCACATTAAAGGCCAACGGAAAGGTCCAAGCGGATATGTCATAAAACAGACTGTCGGCAAAAGTGGTCCGCTTCTCAAACATGGCATTGATGAGCCTTGGGTTTTTCTGGTCCATCGGCACCACATAGCTATATCCTTTTTTATAACTCTTTCCACCAATCGTGGCATCCGAAGCCAATTCGTGGAACTTTATTTTATGTCGTTTTAGAATTTCGGCCAAGTGCCAAGTTTTGGAAGCATCCTTGCTATCCCCAAAAATTAGGGCCTTGGTTTTGCTCCGTGAACCTTCACTGCGTAAGTCTGCGTAATAGTTTTTTTGATACTCCAACAGTTTTGTCCGCATGTTTTGGGCCGCCTCAATGGTGGACAAAGCAGTGGTAAACTGATTTCGTATGGTAAAGGGAAAAGTCAACAGTCCGTTATCACTTTCTTGGACATGCCCCCGTGAACTGGCCTGCTCAAACAAAATTCCAATGCTTCCATTCACATCTGGAAAGGTGGAACCCTTACCATAATAATAGTCATCATAATTTTCTTCCGAAAAATACAATGACCCAATTTTGTCCAAGGCCTTCACATGATAGGTGCCAATCTCTTGGGTGAGCTCTTGGTTGATTTTGGGCGTCAGTGGATGTACCCGTTTGGGTTCTCCAGGTTGAAAAAAGAAAGTGGAATTGGTACCCATTTCATGATGGTCCGTTAAAATGTTGGGCAACCATTTATGGAAGGTTTCAACACGGGCCCTACTGGCCGGCAATTGTGCAGGTAACCAGTCGCGGTTAAGGTCAAACCAGTAGTGGTTGGTTCGTCCGCCGGGCCAAACCTCGTGGTATTCACGTTCGTTGTTATCTGGGTTCAGGTTTTGACTTCTATTCACATTGGCCCAATACGCGAAGCGCTGCAAACCATCTGGATTAAAACTGGGATCCATAAGAATGACCATATTGTCCAGCATGGACTCAATTTTTGGACCTTGGGCCGCGGCCAGATAATAGGCATAGGCCAGTCCGGCATTGGCACCACTGGGTTCATTTCCATGGATGGAAAACCCTTGGTACACAATAACGGGCATTTCCGAAGTGTTCATATCTGGGCTTCCTTCGGAAAGCGCAATATGCTGTTGCCGAATGGTCTCAATATTTTGATGGTTTTTTGGCGTGGTTACCGTAAGTAGAAGTATGGGACGGCCTTCAAAGGTGGTTCCCCTGTTTTCAATGGTGATCCGATCACTGGATTCAGCAAGTTGGTACATGTAGGACACCAGCTTGTCATGGGTAACATGCCATTCACCAACCTCATGTCCAATGACATCCGCGGGTTTTGGAATGTTTGGGTCATAAGGGACACCATCCGGTAAATAATACTCCAATGTTACTTGTTGTGCTGTAAGGCTGAGACCAACCAATAGGGCAACGAATAGAAGGCTGCGTTTTTTCATGAGATGAAGATTGAGTTAGTTAGTAGGTATAAAAATAAAAAACGACCTGCAGAGCGCAGGTCGTTTTACACTATTTTTTAAGGTAATATTACCTAAATGTCATCAAAATCAACATCGGTGAAACTGCCAGATGCGGTTCCATTCTCACTGATGCCGTCATTTTCTTCTTTTTTGAAATCCTTTTGGTGCCGTTCCGAGATTACTTCATGGCCTTTTTCGTCAATGATGTAGTCCATCATTTCTTCCATAATTTCCCTAAAAGCTGAGAAATCTTCCTTGTAAAGATAGATTTTGTGCTTTTTGTAGTGAAAGGAGCCATCATCGTGGGTAAACTTCTTGCTTTCTGTGATGGTAAGGTAGTAATCACCGGCCTTGGTGCTTCTTACGTCAAAAAAATAAGTTCTTCTTCCTGCTCGTAAGACTTTCGAATAAATCTCTTCCTGATCCATTATATCTTTCTCGCCCATTTGGTCTAGTGTTTTAAACTTTGGTTGTATGTTCTCCCAAAAATGGAAAAAAAAAGCTAATCCAGCAACTTTTTTATCATTCTTTCCCAGAGAGCTGGTTGAGATAGAGTTCTTTATAGTACCCATCAACGTTGTTCAATTCCTCATGGGTGCCCTCTTGGAGTATGGTCCCATTTTCCAATACAATGATCTTATCTGCGTTTTTGGCCGAAGAGACCCTATGGCTTACGATCAAGGTGGTCCTGTCTTGGGATTCCCGTTTTAGGTTGTTCAAAATTTCTTCTTCGGTTTCTGTATCCACTGCGGACAGACAGTCATCAAAAAGATAGATTTTTGGGTCTTTGAGCAGCGCACGGGCAATGGAAACCCGCTGCTTTTGACCGCCACTCAGCGTAATGCCCCGTTCGCCCAAAATGGTATTGTACTTTTTGGCAAAACCTTGAATGTTTTTGTGGACCACCGCCTTTTTGGCCACCTCAACAATCTCATCATGGGAGGCATTTTCGTTCCCAAACCGGATATTGTTCTCTATGGTATCCGAAAAAAGGAAGGCATCCTGGGGTACGGCCCCAATGGAACTCCGTAAACTGTTCAGGTTCAATTTTTGAAGGGGTACGCCATCAATCAATATTTCACCCGAGCTTACATCGTATAGTCTTGCCACCAAATCCAGGATAGTGGATTTACCGGATCCGGTTTTCCCCAAAAAGGCAACGGTTTCCCCGGCTTTAATGGTAAAGGAAACATTGTTGAGGGCGGTAATATTGGTATCCTCATACGTAAAGGTGACGTTTTTAAACTCAATATCCCCATGGATGGGGGTTTCTTGCGCCACTTCATTTTTGATGGAAGGCTCCTCCTTTAAAAATTCATTGATGCGTTTTTGGGAAGCTTCGGCCCTTTGAATGATGGAGGTGAGCCATCCCACAATGGCAACGGGCCAGGTAAGCATGTTCACGTAGAGGATAAACTCGGCAATGATCCCAATGGACTCAATTTGACCGTTGATGTATTGTCTTCCTCCAATATAGATCACAAAAATGTTACTGATTCCAATAAGGAGAATCATCAATGGAAAAAACCAGGCATTTACTTTGGCCAGTGCCATGCTGGTATCTTTTCCCTCTTGGGCCAAATCTTTTAATTCTGAATTGATTTTGGGCTCAAGGCTATAGGCTTTGATCACGGCCACCCCCGAAAAAGATTCTTGGGTAAAGGTGGACAGGGTGGATAAAAACTCTTGGACCTTGGTACTTCTCTTGTGGATAATTTTACTGATCTGATAGATCAAAACCGATAAAACAGGCAAGGGAAGCAGCGTGTAGGCAGCTAGGGTAGGGGCCTTAATGAACATCAACGGGATTAAACAAGCAAAAAGGGTGAGTGTCTGTATGCCATACATAATGGCGGGCCCCGCATACAGCCGCACTTGGTTAATATCTTCACTGATTCGGTTCATGAGGTCACCGATCCTGTTTTTTTTGTAAAAATTGAGGCTGAGCAATTGGTAATGGTCAAAGACCTCGTTTTTTAGATCGTATTCTATGTAGCGGGAGACATTGATGATGGTCTGCCGCATTAAAAAGGTGAAAAGTCCGGAAAGGATAGCGGCTCCGACAATGATCAGAATATATTGGAGCAACATCCCTTTGGCGTCCGTCAGGGTGATGACGTTTGACATAAAATCCTCAACAACCTGTATGGATTTGTTCACATACGAAGGCATGATCAAGGAAAAAATACGGGCAATAATGGTGATCAAGATCCCCAAAAACAGCTTAAACCAGTATTTTTTGAAGTATTTATTTAGGTGTTTTAGTTCCTTCATAAAAGGGAAAGATGGTTTTTGAGCGTCATTTTTTAATGACAATCCAGCAAATATATGCCATTGACCACAAAGTAAATGTTATAAAACTGATAAGAAAACAACTTTGGTAGGTAAGATTGAAATATAAGATTACTTTTGCGGGGTGAAAGCCAATCAATGACTTTAAAAGTTCTTTAAAAATGCTTACCCGAAGGCATATCAGAGTAAAAGTGATGCAATGCATCTACGCATTGATCCAATCCAAGGACGATTCTTTGGAAAAACAGGAGAAGTTCCTAAAAGTGAGTATAGAGAACATGTATGTGCTCTATTTGCTCGTTTTGAGCCTTTTGGCCGAACTGCACCAAATGGCCAACAGACATGTGAACCGTGCTTCAAAAAAGTATGTGGCCACCGAAGAGGACACCTATCCCGACCCCGAAAAATTTGTAAAGAACAGATTGCTGTTGCAAATTGCCAACAATGAATCCTTGAAGGCTGCCTTGTCCAAAAGAAAGCTGAACAATTGGTACTTGAATGAAGAGTATGTAAAGATCATTTACAAAGAGGTGGTTGGCAGCGATATTTACAAACAATACATGACCAACGGCAAGAACGACTACGAGGATGATCGTGATGTGGTTCTGCAACTTTTCAAGAACATCATAGCTCCCAATGACAAGATTTATGAGTATTTTGAGGAGGATAAACTCACTTGGGTAGACGATATTCCCATTGTCAACACCTATTTGATGAAGCGTTTGCGCAAGGCCAGTGAAAACTCCAATGAAAAGTTTTTTCTTCCCGCTTTGCTCAAGGATCAACAGGATATGGACTACGCCAATGAACTGCTGACCAAGACCCTGCTCAACGATGCCAAATGGGAACAAGAGATAGAAGGGAAGACGCCCAATTGGGACAATGACCGTATTGCCGAGATTGATTCCATCATATTGAAAATGGCCATTTGTGAATTGCTCAATTTCCCCTCCATCCCAGAAAAAGTAACCTTAAATGAGTATTTGGAGATAGCCAAGGAATACTCCACGCCCAAGAGCAGTATCTTTATAAATGGGGTTTTGGACAAGTTGGCCAAGGAGTATAAATCCAACGGAAGACTGCAAAAAATTGGAAGAGGGCTACAGTAAACAATATTTGTTTAATTTTGGAAAAACAAATTTTTATCATGAAAAGAATAACAACAATTTTAAGTTTGGTCCTGGCAGTTGCTTTGGTAAGTGTTTCCTGCAAGGATAAAGCATCGAAAAAAATAGTTGCTGACAACGTTGAAAGTGCTACCAGTAGGGACGAAGCACAAAAGAAGATTCCGGTGATGTCCTTTGAAAAGGCAGAGCATGATTTTGGAACGATTGCACAAGGAACTCCCCAAGAGACTTCCTTTAAATTTACCAATACCGGAGATGCCCCTTTGATCATCACCGATGCCAAAAGTAGCTGTGGATGTACCGTTCCTGAATATCCAAAGAACACCCCCATCGCTCCCGGAGAATCTGGTGAGTTGTTGGTGAAGTTCAACGGTTCTGGACAAAACCAGGTGACCAAGACCATCACCGTTACCGCCAATACCGAAAAAGGAACAGAAATGTTAAGGATAAAGGCTTTTGTCAACCCTGCGGGGGCGGCTCCAGCTGGTCCTGTTAAATAGATTTATAATAACCTGAATGGAAAACATAGGACAGTTTTTACCTCTGATATTGATTTTTGCCGTGGCGTATTTTTTTATGATTCGCCCGCAAATGAAGCGTCAGAAGGATGAGAAAAAATTTACTTCGGAATTAAAAAAAGGTGATAAGATCATCACCAAAAGCGGATTGCACGGAAAAATTGTGGAATTGAACGACAACGATTTTTCCTGCGTCATCGAAACCATGGCCGGCCGTTTAAAGTTTGACCGTTCTGCCATTTCCATGGAAATGAGCAAAAAGTTGAACGCACCTTCCGATAAAAAGTAAAGTAAATAGATTTATCATTTTTCTAAAGATGACGTCTCTCGTAAATTGAAATGCGAGGGACGTTTTTTTTGTATCTTATCCAAAATTTAAAAAAGATATGGGCACTCGAAGACAATTTGTGAAAAAAGGATCCTTTTTGATGGCTGGAATGGGAGCTTCCCTGGTTTTTCCCATGGAACTATTGGCCTCCATTCGAAAAAATGTCAGTCCCAACGACAAAATCCAAGTGGGACTTATTGGCTGCAAAGGAATGGGATTTTCAGATTTGTCTTCCATGCTCAAAAACAGTGAAGTTGAGGTAGTCGCTCTTTGCGATGTGGATGAAAATGTGCTCCAACAACGAACCGCCGATTTGGAAAAAGCAGGCATCAAGAAGCCCAAATGGTATTCGGATTACAGAAAATTGTTGGAGGACAAGGATATTGATATCGCCATTATTGGCACTCCTGACCATTGGCATTGTTTGTTGCTGGTGGACGCCATTGATGCCGGAAAGGATGTCTATTGCGAAAAACCCATTGCCAATTCCATTGCGGAGTGTGATGTGATGTTGGGCAAGGTAAATACCAGTGACCGTATGGTACAAATCGGGCAATGGCAGCGTAGTCAGCCCCATTTTGTGGATGCCATCAATTATGTGCATTCCGGAAAGTTGGGACAAATTCGTTTGGCTAAAACGTGGGCCTATCAAGGGTGGATGAAATCTATTCCCCCAGTTCCCGATAGTCCCGTCCCTGCAGGGGTGGATTATAAAATGTGGTTGGGCCCGGCTCCAGACCGCCCTTTCAACAAAAACCGCTTCCATTTTGATTTTAGATGGTTCTGGGACTATGCTGGCGGATTGATGACCGATTGGGGCGTGCACCTTATCGATTATGCGCTGTATGGCATGAAAGCCTCCACGCCGAAGTCCGTAATGGCCATGGGCGGAAAATTTGCCTATCCTAATGATGCCGCAGAAACCCCGGATACCTTACAAACCGTTTACGAATTTGATGGTTTTTCCCTATTGTGGGAACACGCCACCGGAATTGATGGGGGGAACTATGGCCGAAACCACGGCATTGCCTTTATCGGGAACAACGGTACTTTGGTATTGGACCGCGGCGGATGGGAAGTGATTCCGGAAAATGACCGCCCGCATTGGAGCCAGGACAATGGCCCCAAAATTGAGCCGGTTCCCCTACAGCAAGTTGATGCGAATGGGTTGGATTTGCATACCACCAACTTTTTGGATGCGGTTAAATCACGGGACAAGACCATTCTCAATGCGCCCATAAAAGTGGGGTACGATGCCGCCGTGGTAAGCCACATGGGCAACATTGCCTATAAAACCGGGGAACGCTTATTTTGGGATGCTTACCAAGGACAGTTTACGAACACCGAAGCCAATGCACATTTAGCAAAAGCCTACCATAATGGGTGGGAGTTGCCACAGGTTGGATAAGCAGTTTTGAGTTTAAAATGGTGCGTTGTTTTGGAATTACACTTTTCGGTATTGTATAAGAATAGTGCGGTTTTGTAATAAGCTACGCATTATTTTTATACGGAGTTGGCATGTTGTTATTATTTTACAGATAAATTTTCTCTAATTAATACTTCACCTCCTAGTACTATATTTTCAATAGTGTTGTAGGCCTCTATTTCTTTAAGAGGATTCTTTGTCATCAATATCAAATTTGCTTTTTTTCCAACTTTTATTGAACCTACATCGGAGTCCAATTTAAATGCCTTTGCGTTGTTAATTGTTGCTGAGGCAAGAATTTGGTTTAACGGAACTCCTGCTTCATTCATTAATTTTAATTCCCAAAATCCATTATGGCCAGGTTGGTTTCCATATGTTGGTGCTGAAGGAGTGTCCGTACCAAATAGAATTAACCCTCCATTGTTCGCTAGGTATTTTAAAGCGAGTTTTGCATGAGCTTGAATGTTGCCATAAATTGTATGGATTTCCTCAGCCGAATAGTCCCCAAAAAGGTCATTGGCAAACCATTGTCCTTCCTCTGTCTTATACCAATTCAGCAATTTTTTTGGCACAATTTTGTTTAGTTCAGGGCTGCTAAGATACGTATCATCCGCTAAAGCTTCTTCCCCAGCTATAACAGTCAAAGTGGGTGTATAACCAATTTGTTTTTGAATCTGCAAGTCCAAGACGTTCCTTATCTCTGTGGGCAATGAATCTTTTGGTACATCTTTGTATTTCCCCCAGTTCCATAAACCGTGGGCGATAACATCTACACCAACATCGGCCAAGAATGAGTGGGCTTCAAGCGAATTACCATGAACGGTAAGAACAAGTCCATTGGAATGGGTTTCACTTAACAAATCGTTCATAATACTTTTTGTGGGCACGGGTAATTTTGGCATACCTCTAAAACCAGATTCATAATATGATTTGACGGCAATGCCCCCTGAATTTTTTATACGACTTACAACAGCTTTTGGAGTATGGTCCGCCGGTTCAAATTTATCCGGGATATTGTCAGCCTCACTTTCCAGATATATGAAATTTGGAGTTCCCTCGAATCGGAATTGCTCAGGAGCAAAATTCATAGGATAGCCATTTGCAACTGATGCTCCAGACCTGCCAGTATGAAATAAATCCGGTTTTATGGGTTGTGCATTAAAAGAAGTAATCTGTTCCTCTGATATGCCTCCCAGGTTGATCAAAGTTGTAAAGCCATGGTACAGATAGCTTCGGGGCATCTGTTTATTAAATTCTTCTGTCAATTCAGGATATTTTTCCATATGATGGGGAAGCATTCCTTGTACTTCTGTGATATGAACATGGCTATCAATTAATCCCGGAATTACGAATTTTCCTGTTCCGTCAATTTTTTCAAATTTCCCGCTAACACTTGGCTCGTTTTTATCAATGTAAACGATTTTATCTTTTTCTATTACCAAATGACCTATATATGGGCTGTAGTTTCCATCTTCAGAAGAAATAATGGTTATGTTCGATATGTATACTCCTTGAGTAAGGTTCAATCTATCCTGTGTGTCTTTACAAGAAAATAATTGTAAGAAAATTGTTAGAAAAATGATTTTTTTCATTCTCAAAGTTTTAATGCATGCCAACGTTTAAAGAAATGATTCGTTTTTAATGAATTATATCAACCGGTACCTGTCTATCGGCAGACAGGAGTGAAGTTAGCGTTTTTCGGCTAAAGAATCCAGATACAATTGATGGGACACTGCCATAGATGATGGAGAGTCAAGAACTTACCGATACCCATCATTCAACCCAACCCCTTTCTCGATCATGGGCAATATTTTTTCCAATCGTCGCAGTTTGGTGGCTTCCTGTTTGGCCTCAGCAATGTATTCGCAGAATTCTTTTTGTTTGTAGGGCGTAAACTTTTCAAAAGCAGCTTGTAGTGTAGCGTTCATTGCCAATTTGGATTGCAGGAGTTCGGGAATGGCAACTTTCGTGGTTTTTTCAGCCTTCACTTCCAGCCCCTTTTTTTGGTTGTCCAAAGCCTCGTTCATATAAGCCAAAACGGTTTTGGCCTCCACCTCATCCAAACTTTGGAACTTCCAGTGTCGCATGCCCTTGGTTTTGCCTTCTTGCGCATTTTCCAGCACCTTTTTTGGGTCCTTCAAAAACATCCCATTAAAAAACCAAATCGCAAAATGCTGTTTGAACGTACAAATCCCAAATACATTTTTGCCATTTAGGGTGTACACGGGAATACCCCATTTAAAATCCTCTTCGGCCTCGGTTTTTAGGGCAATTTCCCTGAGGTGTGCAATGCTCTCCTTAAACGTGTGTTCTTTTTGATAGTAGTTCTCTAGTTTTTCCTGTTTCTCCATCCTATTTAATTTGTGAGGCTGTGAGTTCGCAGATTTTAACAATGACCTTTACGGCCTTTTCCATACTTTCCAAGGGAATATATTCATATTTTCCATGAAAATTGTGTCCCCCGGCAAAAATGTTGGGGCAGGGCAGTCCCATAAAACTCAATTGGGAACCATCCGTTCCCCCACGAATGGGCTTGATGATGGGTTCTATCCCGAGTCGTTTCATGGCCTCTTCGGCAATTTCAACAATGTGGAATACAGGTTCCACTTTTTCGCGCATGTTTTTGTACTGATCTTCAATGTGAAGGGTTACGTAATCCCCATATTTTTTGATGAGTTTTTCGGTGATGTCTTCCAGCATTTCTTTTCGGGCCTGAAATTGAATGGCATCATGGTCGCGGATGATGAGCTCTATTTCTGTTTTTTCAATTTCACCCTTAATTTTGTGCACATGGAAAAAGCCTTCCATGCCCGAAGTATGCTCCGGGACTTCCCGGGGCGGCATCAGGCTTAGAAACTCATTGGCAATCCCGATGGCATTTACCATTTTGTTTTTCGCATATCCGGGGTGTACGCTCTTTCCGGTAATGGTAATTTTGGCCTTGGCCGCATTGAAATTCTCAAACTCCAGTTCCCCCACTTGGCTGCCATCCATGGTGTAGGCCCAGTCGGCTCCAAACTTTTTTACATCAAACTTGTGGGCACCCCTGCCAATTTCCTCATCCGGGGTAAAGGCAATCCGAATTTTACCATGTTTTATTTCGGGGTGTTGCACCAAATATTCCATGGCCGTGACAATTTCGGCAACCCCCGCCTTATCATCGGCACCCAATAAGGTATTCCCATCCGTAGTGATCAAGGTCTGGCCCTCATATTGGAGCAAGTCCTCAAAATAATCAGGGGAGAGCACAATGTTTTTGGTTTTGTTGAGCACAATGTCCTTGCCGTCATAATTTTTTACAATCTGGGGCTTCACATTTCTTCCACTGAAATCTGGGGACGTATCCATATGGGAAATAAAACCGATCGTGGGCACCTTTTTGTCCGTATTGCTGGGCAAGGTGGCCATGATGTAGGCATTTTCATCAATGGATACTTCCTGCATGCCGATCTGGTGCAGTTCCATCACCAATTTTTTGGCAAGGTCCCATTGTTTTTCCGTACTGGGGGTGGTTTTGGAATACGGGTCGCTCTGGGTGTCGGTGGTTACATAATCAAGAAATCGGGGTAGTAATTGCTCCATATTGTGTGTATGCGTTTCATCAAAAATAATGCTTATTCAATCGTGAATTTGATCAAGAAAACACTTTTACCACTATCTTTCATTGTTTTTTTAAACCCCATACCCATTGAAAGCAGCTTTTTTTAGTCTTTTTTTGATGTTGAGTTTTTCTGTTTTTGCCCAGCAGGATTGTATGCTTGGAGTTGGAGGAAAGGATGATGATACCATCGCCGAGGTTTTTCAACTCAACGAAGAACAATTGGAAAACCTGAGAAATTGGAGTGCCGAACTCAAAATTAGGAATGGGATTTTACAGAACCAGGCTGAATATCTTTTAAAACAGCATGAAGAAAGTTCCCCTGAAGTTCTCCTGAAAGTTTCAACGGAATACAGGGCAATTATAGATAGCATGAAGCAAAACGTGCGGATGATGGACAAAAGATTGCTGTCCATTTTTAATCCAAAGCAATATGAGTTCTATTTGGAGTTGTGTAATACACTTACCCTGCGTCCTATCCACATAAACAGGTCGGTTGACGAAAAATGAATCTTTTCCACCAAACTGTTTTAAGAGTTTTTATTTTTGTCCAAAATCTGTTGAATGTATAAAATTCTCATTCGTCCAATCCTCTTTTTGCTAGATGCGGAAGCGGCACATCATTTTTCTTTTTGGGCCATTGGGATACTTTCAAAGCTGGGATTTGGCCCTTTGTTCAGAAAGGCATTTGAAGTGGAGGACCCCAGTTTGGAACGGGAAGTTTTTGGAATAAAATTCAAGAATCCGGTGGGTCTTGCCGCCGGTTTTGATAAGGATGCCAGATTGTACAACGAGTTTTCCAATTTTGGTTTTGGTTTTGTTGAAATAGGGACTTTAACGCCCAAACCACAACCGGGAAACCCCAAAAAGCGATTGTTCCGATTGCGTGAGGACAAGGCCATCATCAACCGAATGGGGTTCAACAATAAAGGTGTTTTTGAAGCTGTGGAACAGTTGAAGAAGGACCACCGGGTAATTGTTGGGGGAAACATTGGAAAAAACAAGGCCACACCCAACGCCGATGCCATCAAGGACTATCTTATTTGTTTTGAGGCCCTTTTTGAATACGTTGACTATTTTGTGGTGAACGTGAGTTCGCCCAACACACCGGGACTTCGGGAACTCCAAGACAAGAAACCATTGACCAACTTGCTCAAAAAATTGAAGCGTCAGAATAGTAAGCAGGCCAAAAAACTAAAGCGAAAGGAAAAACCCATATTGTTGAAAATTGCCCCGGATCTTACCGATGCACAACTCATGGACATCATTGGTATTGTGCAGGAAACCGAAATTGATGGGGTCATTGCAACCAATACCACCATTTCCAGAACCAATCTAAAGACCCCACTTTTTATTACGGAGGAAAAAGGAGGTTTAAGTGGCAAACCTTTGGCGCAAAGAAGCACGGAGGTCATTCGGTTTTTGGCGGAAAAAAGCAACAAGGCATTTCCCATTATCGGGGTTGGAGGCATCCACACGGCTGAAGATGCTTTGGAGAAATTGGAAGCAGGAGCGGATTTGGTCCAACTGTACACCGGTTTTATTTATGAGGGGCCCGGTCTCATCAAAAAAATCAACAAAGCCCTATTGGAACGTAAATCATAAACCTTATCACTCCAGGTCTGGGCATGATTTTATCTATTGCCATCGGATAAATAATGGTAATTTTACGGTCGGCCTATGTCAAAGATAAAACTCATAGAATGTCCACGGGATGCCATGCAAGGCATAAAGACCTTTATTCCCACAGCGGAAAAGGCAAGGTACATTCAATCCCTTTTGGGTTGTGGTTTTGATACCATTGATTTTGGCAGTTTTGTCTCGCCCAAGGCCATTCCGCAAATGCAGGACACCGCAGCAGTTTTGAATCTGTTGGACCTTTCCAAGACCAAGAGTAAACTTCTGGCGATTGTGGCCAATATTCGGGGGGCTGAAGACGCTTGTCAACACAAGGCCATCGATTATTTGGGATTTCCTTTTTCCATTTCCGAGAACTTTCAAATGCGGAATACGCACAAGACCATTGCCCAATCTGTGGAAACTTTGGAAGGAATTTTGGAATTGGCCAACAAGCACAATAAAGAAGTGGTCACGTATATCTCCATGGGGTTCGGCAATCCATATGGAGACCCTTGGGATGTGGAAATAGTAGGGGAGTGGACCGAAAAATTGGCGGCTATGGGCACCAAGATTTTATCGCTCTCCGATACCATTGGAACTTCTACACCAGAAGTTATCGACTATTTGTTTTCCAATCTCATCCCAAAATATCCAGACATTGAATTCGGGGCCCACCTACATACAACGCCCACCAAATGGCATGAAAAAGTGGATGCCGCCTACAAGGCAGGATGCAGGCGTTTTGATGGGGCCGTACAAGGATTTGGCGGATGCCCCATGGCCAAGGATGAGCTTACCGGGAACATGCCCACGGAGAAAATGCTTTCCTACTTCACCACGACAAAAGCGGAAACCGGAGTAAACTGGATGGTTTTTGAAGCAGCGTACAATAAGGCTACCGAATTGTTTTCGGTGTACCATTAAAAAAGGCACCCCGAAGCGTGCCTTTTTGGAATTTCTTTCAAATCAAAGATCAGTAGCGAAGCTCAACTCCAGCATAGATGCCAAATGGATGTCCAGGTCGCAATCCGGCAGGTACCCTGGCGACAGCATATTTTTGGTCCAACAAGTTGATTATATTGGTTGTTAGCGCTACATGCTTGTTGAATCTGTATCGGCCCCCTAGATCTACGATAAAGTTGGAGTCCACTTTTTCATTGGCGGGGATGGGACCGCTCCCGGCCATGGTCCTAAATGCTCCGTTATATCTACCGCTGAGGTTTACTTCAAAATTTTGATGCTCCAAGGATAGGGAGGCGTTGAACTGATGCTTGGCGATGTAGGGCATCTCATCGCCTGAATTAACTTCGCCCCAGATATCATTGCCACTTCCAAAACTGCTCAAAAATTCCGTGTCGGTCAAGGTGTAACCAAAAGTAAAGGGCAATTGAAGGTTTTGGTTGTTTTCCAAAAAGTTATAGTTGAGCAATAATTCTATGCCTTGCACGCGCACTTCACCAGCATTGAACTGATCTAAAGAGCCGGTTCCCCCGGTTGCAGCAAGATCGCTGCCCAATAGGTTGCTGTAATCGTTGTAAAAACCAACAAACTCCCCGGAAATCCCAGCGAACGAGAAGCGGCTTCCCAGTTCGTAGTTGACACTCTCTTCCGGATTTTCCCCAGGTTGGTTGCTGGGGGGCGAAAACCCTTTGTGAACCCCTCCGAAAATAGAAAACGCATTGAAATTATAGTTGAACCCTATTCCAGGGATAAACACATCCACTTTGTTCTTTCGCTCCGAAGTATCTGTGCCTATCCGATCTACATCATTTGTGCCATAGTCCAACCTTTCCAAAGTCATGTTCTCATAGCGAAAGCCGGGGGTCAAGGTCAATTGGTTGATCTTTAACTTGTACATCGCATAAGAGGCAAAGGCCTTTGCACTGCTAATGCGGTTGGCATTTGTTCCAGGGATACCTTCGTTTATCAATAGCATGTTTCCGTTCACCATGGCATAATCATCTATCCATTGAAAACGGTCCTCTTCATCATAATGGTAACGCAGTCCTATTTCTAGGTCGTGATAGGTGTTCTCACCGCTCCAGTGGTAGTCCAATTTGGTCTGTACCCCCGTTGATAAATAATCCCTGTTGTTGTTGCGTGCATTTAGGAAATCGTCACCATCACTGTCGGTAGCTCCTGTTACCAAATCAATGTAAGCATTAAACGTGGTAGGGTCGCTGAATATGTTTCCAATTCCTTCGCGTTCTCCATCAACGGTAACGAAGTCGACCTTATACCAATTTCTGCTAAAATCATTGTAATAGCCAATGGTGGTGATTCTGAATTGATCGTTGAACTTTAAGGCATGTGTTCCCATGACCTGAAAATGCTCGGTGTTCATTTGGTCGTTTTGAGAACCTGCATACCTACGGAAGGGGTCTGCATTAAAATCCTCTTGGGTAAGCCCTAGGTAGGTTTCGTTGGAGGTTTCATCAGAATACTGGAACTTAACCTCGAATTCCTGCCCCAAAGCGGCCTCGGGATTGGTGTTGACTTTAAATTTGGCGACGAGGTCATTCTTATCAAAACCGGTGTTGTCCCCATTTTCAAGGTTTTTGAATCCGTTGGAATTGTAATTGAGGTATTCCACGGCGTATCCGAAGTTTTTGCGGCTATCCCCAAGTTGGGTGTGAATACGACCACTTTGAAAACTTCCGTAACTACTGTTTAAAAAGATACCGAAGTTGTCGGGCACTTCTGTTGACACCATATTGATGGCACCGCCCGTTGTGTATGGCCCGAACTGGACTTGGCTACTTCCTTTCAATATTTCCACTGCCTGCATGCGGGCTATGGTCGGAAAATAATAGGCCGATGGTGCGCTGTATGGCGCAGGGGCAATAAGGACACCGTCCTCCATTAAGGTAATCTTGGAACTTCTTTCTGGGGATGTGCCTCTTAAACTGATATTGGGTCTTAGCCCAAAGCCATCTTCCTCGTAGATATTGACCCCGGGAACGGAACGCAGTGTACGGTTGATATCGGTATAATTGAACTTTTTGATTTCTTCAGGAGAAAGGTAATATGAGGAACCTGTCCTGTTCTTGGCGGCAAATTTGCTTCCAAAAATTACTTTGGCAGACAAAACAACCTCATTCAACTTAATGGTAGAGGAGTCAGTAGTCATTGGGTTTTGTTGTCCTGATAGAATTAGACAACTGAAAAGAGCGATAGCTGAGAATAGTTTGTACATAACGTTAATTAAGACTTATTTTAAATAAGGAATTGTTTTGCGGGGCAAAAATATGCG
>NZ_LXTT01000026.1 GCF_001683915.1 Allomuricauda sp. CP2A
CAATGAATTTTTGTGTTTTCTGTAATAGGTTAGGGGTTCGGTTAGGCAATATGCGGTTTTAGATTTTTTTATGATGTTGATAAAAAGGCTCCAGTCCTGTCTCTTTCTTATATTTTGCATATATATTTTTCCAAGGACTCCGGCATTATACATAACTGTTGAAGTTAATATATAATTGTTCTTAAGTAAATCTTGTTGGGTGACTTTATTCATGCACTTTATTTGGATCTCATTACCTTCTGACAAGCGCATATAATCCGTATAGGTAAACAAATAGTTATTGTCAACCATAAATTTGAGTTGTTTTTCCAGTTTTTCAGGAACCCAAAAATCATCATTGTCCAAAAACGCTATAAATTCACCGTTTGCTGCTTTAATCCCGGTATTTCGGGTAACAGCGGCTCCCATGTTTTTCTCAAGTTCAATTGGTCTCAGTATCCTTGAATCCTTAAACTCTTCAATCAGCATTATACTGCTGTCAGTGGATTTATCATCAACAATAACAAGCTGCCAATGAGTGTAAGTTTGATTTATGACTGAAGTGATACTTTTTTCTAAAAAATCTACGCCGTTATAGTTTGGCATTATAATGGAAACTAAAGGACGGTACTCATTTTTCATTTGAATAGGATTTTTTTTGTGCAAAAAAGAAAGAGAAAAAAAGGACAAAGAGCACAATGCCCCTATGCCTGATCAGGACAGACTCCATTAACAATACAAGGGCAAAAAAAGTCCAAAAAAAGGCAACCCAGTTTAAATTAAGAAAATATGTGGTCTTGATAATAAGAATAACAATGAAAACCGTAAGTAGAACTCCCAGCACACCCCAATCAATAAAATTGTTGATGTATTGATTATGTGCATTGTAAGTTATGGTTTTTAAATTGAAATCATCTTTGAATGTTGTACTGTATTTATGTTGTATTTCAGTACTCGCCAACCCTGAACCTGTAATCCCATAACGCCAAGAGTCCGTGAACATGGAGTATCCAACAATATAGATTTTGATTCTATTATTGACTGAATAACTGCGCTTTAATAGCAAATCCCTGTTTTCATACCATTCAAATACCTGCGAATATCTGTTAAAAACTAATGTGTCCCTATAAAAATACACTATAGAAGTTGATAAACTTAAGACCGTCAAAAACGCGACCAAATATTTAATAAACTTTCTGTTACGGAAAGAGGTGAATACCAAAAACGACAATGCAGCTAAAAGAACAGCAATTATTACAGCCCTAGACCCAAGCAGAACAATGTGTAGTAATAGGTAAGAGACAAAAACCAAGCGTAGTCCGTTGCTTTTTATGAGTTTATATTGTTGTAGTAGGACAATTGACAGCAATGAGTATATTCCCAAATATATATGATTAAAATAACCTAGGGTGTACCTTGTATAAAGAAAACGATAATAAAGCCTTCCTTCACTTTCAACATATAAAGACCTTGATGCCATCATGTCATTGATTGCCAACATATCTAAAAAAAGTAAGAAGAGGATGTTTGCAAAAACAAAAGTTTTTAATGTGTAGCCTTGATTGCCTTTAAAAGAATGGAAGTAATAAAGAAAAAGTGGAGACAAACAGAATGGAAGTAATCTGAGAACATAATTTGAATTTGAACTTGGATTTATTATAAGCCCAAATACTGCCAAAAAAAAGTAAATCAATAAAGGGGTACAGAACAACAACCCCCTTTTAATATTTTTTTTTCTATCCTTAAAAAGAATATAGAAAGCCATAACAATTGAAAAGGCAACAATAAATAAGGAGTTAAAGTTTTCTTTTAAAAAGAGGGAAGCCATGACTCCACACCCTAAAAATAAAAGCAAGTTCTGTATATTAAGCTGTTTGAACATTCTTTAAGCGTAAAAGAGGTATTATTAAAAGAAAAAATAGATTAAATATTGCCAACCCCATTCTGAGGACACTTGTAGTGGAAAATTCGGCCATTCCTGTTAAGAAAAAGAAAATAAATAGGTTCCACCATATATAGAGGTAACGCTTTTTCATATTATCTGTTCCTTTGATTATTGGAAATAATAGAATCAAATAAAACAGATAAGAAATAATGGTTAAGTAAAAGCCATACCGTACATGCAAATCTCCCAAAAACATGGTTGGTGCAGCCCCTCGGTCATTTGTGCCCGGGTATATGGCCTGAAATGTCTCTCTTTTTATCAGTTGATATTCATGCACGTTTCCAACATACAAATCCCTTCGGTCCATTGAAATTCTTGTAATAAATGCTGATCCTTGAGTGACAAAAAACCTCCTTGGCGGGGATTCAAGTAAATAATAGAAAGTTTCTTTATTGAACTCTTTGCCCTTAGTAAGGGTATAGATGCTCAACAATCCAATTAAAGCTATAAAAGAAATTAATAACCGTTTAAAATTAAACTTATATCCAGAGAATAACAAAGCGAAAATAATAAAGAAAGTCACTAACCCTTTATGTCCGCCCGATATAAGTATAAAAACTACAAGAAGGAGCAGCAAAAACTTTGAAAAATTGGATTTTAGATATTGTATGAAAAAAAAATATCCAGACGGGACAAATACCATGAAAAAGGAAGAAAAAGTATAGAATAATTTAACAGAGTCCGATTGATCTAATCTGTCTGGAAGGCTGCCGGTCAGGATGAAATTAACCAATGGAAGATGATTAAAATAAAAGATTAGGTATGCTAAAACCAGAACAAACCAAAAAATGAAATAAACAAAGGTTAAATTATCATTTCGATTGTGATATGACTCAAAGTATTTGTTAAAAACAGACTTCTTTTTATGGGCTAATAGATAAAGGAAGATTAGGTTAATACAAAAAACAATTACACCATATTTTTCGAAAAAAATCACATCTTCCCACTCAAAAGTATGTGCATATGTTGTGAAACCTAACTCATAATATATTGCTGGGCCAATGAAAATTATTGAAATAAAGAAAAAGTGAATAAAAAAGGAACTTTTGTATAAAGACCGTTTCTTTATGTAATAAAGATTTAACAAATATATGGACAGCAAGAGATATATCATACCTACTATTAGAAGAAGGATTCAGAGGCAACCAAAGACTTATAGTGTGATTCATTTCTATGTGAAAAAACCCTCGCAGGATGTCCGCCAGCTATACTTAACCTTTCAATATCACCTACAACAACACTACCCGCTTGTATAATAGCACCATCTCCTATAGTTACCCCTCCAAGAATTGTTACATCCATTCCCAACCACACATTATCCCCAATAAATACATCTTTAACTATATAAGTTTCATCATAAGGCAATTTGTTACCTTCATAGTTATGTACATCAGTTATAATCTTGCAATTTTTACCAGAATGGAAATTACTTCCAAAAAACACTTTTCCTTTACCATAAACACGCAGGCCATTAAAATGAATATTTTTACCAAAGACTACATTTTTCGTTAGAATTGTGGGACCATTAACTTTTATTCCTGCTTTGAAATTTCTACATGAAATTTTGGCAAAAAAAGTAAAAAACACAGAAAAGAGTCTCTTTAATGATTTACGAAGCAAATTCATTTTTTTTTAGGGTTGACAATTGTTTTTCCAGCAGTAGGTATAGCAACAGATATGAAATCAAAGTCGACAAAGCGGCGCCTAAAATTCCCAAAAACCTAATACAAATGTAATTTAATATAAGATTAATTAGTGCCGTAATCATAGATAACTTGGCCACAAGCAGCGTCTTTTCTCTATAAAACAACTGATTTACCTTAAAGCGATATAAACCATTGAATATATATGCGACCAATAGAGAGACATAAACAGAACGGTCAACTAAATAATCTGCACCTACATAATAGGTATAAATTAAAGGCATAAACAAAAACAGAAAAAGCCCAAACAACAATAGCCCACCGATATAGTATCTGAATGTTTTTTCCACAATTAAATTAAAGTTGTTCATGTGTGTATCCATCATGTTTTTCATATAATATGGTGCCCAGGCCATGTTAAAGGAATTAATCACTAAACTCATCACCATGCACAACTGATAGGCTACAGCATATTTGCCAAGCATTGAAGTTCCTTCAAATACATTAATAAAAAACCGATCTGCATAATTTAAAATACTAGCAAAAAAAGTATGGAATATTAATGGGTAAGAATATTGGAAAACTCTTGTTACAATACTTTTGTCATACTCAAACCTAATACCAGAAGTGCGAGTTAAAATAACCACTACAACAATTGAACTTATTACCGCAGATGACAAAATTGCACATATTCTCGCCCAATAGTCTTTAAAATAATATATCAGCACAACAGTCAGGATTATTTCAAGAAAAGACTTTAGCAAGCGTATAAAGGCAAATTGCTTGAGATTTTCTTGGTTTCTGTTAAGCAACAAAAACCCCTCAATTAAAAGATTGATGAAAACATAGAAAACAATAGAAAGAACCAGTAATCGTTTTTCATCTGTTATAGTTACTAGATTGGTTGCATAAAGGACAAAAAGGGTTAATAAGAATGCTAAGCACCCAAGGCTAAACACACATGTAAATAATACAGATATGTATTTTTCTTTATCCTTAAAAACAAAATATAATTTGCTAATTGATTGAATTAGGGACAAACCAATGATTGGCATTAAAAAAATCGTAGAAGAATTAAAAAGATCTAGTAGGCCAATGTCATAGGAAGATAAATTATGGGTCAATATTGGTAGGACAATAAAAGGGGTAAGGGAATTGAATAGGTTAATGATGGTGTAGCCGCTAAAATTGAGCAGCAATGATTTATTCTGAATTTTCATCTTCTTTTTGTTTGCCTAAACTCTTAGTGGCATATAGCGTGTAAAAATAGGGACATTTGACAGCTATTTTGTTTCTTTGCCAAGAATATCGTTAGTGGCAACCCATAATTATATATGTCTGCAAATCAAAGAAAATTTTTTGGAATAAGAAGAACACTTGAATATGTGTTGGATTTGTTGACCATTAACCTATTGGCTTATTCGTTGCCCGTATATTTCCACAACCCAATTTTTTTCTACCCTTATATATCATTGGTTTGGATTATTATATCCCAGAGGTGTAGGTTTTATGAGGTTTATAGGTATACGAAGGTAACCTATATCTTAGGGCTTGTTTTTAGACAATTTGTTTACATGTTTCTTGCGCTCTACGCCTATTTAGGGTTTTTTAAGCAGCCTAATGTAAGTAGATTGTATTTGGGGATATTTTTTCTTTTAATGGTGATTGTCATTACAACACTTAAGATTTCAAAGTATTTTTTCCTTAGGCACTATAGGAAAACGGGCAAGAGTGATTTACGGAATGTGGTCGTTATTGGCAAAAATCAAAAAATAAACCAGTTGGTTGAAGTATTTAATAATGAGAAAAGTTACGGGTATCGGGTTTTTAGGCAATTTTCAACCTTGAAAGGAGAGTTTGTCTTAGAGGAGTGTCTAAACTATGTGGTTGAAAATAAAATTGATGAAATCTATTGTTCGATTGAAGGGTTGAAGGATAGTCAGATATTTAAACTAATAGATTTTGCGGACAAAAATTTCAAAACAGTAAAATTTGTTCCAGATAACAAACAAATTTTTTCTAAGAAATTGAATTTTGAATACTATGATTACGTACCAGTTGTATCATTAAAGGAAATACCTTTGAAAATAAGAACCAATTATATTCTTAAGAGGACTTTTGACGTTGTTTTTTCTACACTAGTGATTGTTTTTCTTTTGTCTTGGTTTACCCCCTTAATGGCCATTATTATAAGGTTGGAGTCCAAGGGGCCAATATTTTTTAGGCAATATCGAAAAGGAAATGATTTTAACTTGTTTGCATGCTATAAGTTTAGGTCAATGGCCATGAACAAACAAAGCGACCAACAACAAGCGACAAAAAATGACATGAGGATTACAAAAGTTGGAAGGTTTATCAGGAAGACCAGTATAGATGAACTACCGCAATTCTACAACGTCTTGATGGGAAATATGTCTGTTGTGGGGCCAAGGCCTTTGTTGTTAAAACACACCAATGATTACATGAACAAAGTAAGTAGGTTTATGCTAAGGCACCATGTTAAACCAGGGATAACAGGCTTGGCACAAGTAAAAGGGTATAGGGGTGAAATAGAAAAGGATTTGGATATGAAGAATAGGGTTCGGTTCGATATTTTTTATGTTGAAAACTGGTCTTTTTTTTTAGATTTTAAAATAATAGTTCAAACTGTTATAAACGTAATTAAAGGAGAGGAAAAAGCGTATTGAGTCGAGAATTTGATGTCAGTTGACCAGAAAAGTTTTTGGTCTGGATCTATATGGCCTATGTTTGCTTTGCTTGAAGAAAACAATTTATATAAAGAATAAATGAAAAGAATCCTTATCACCGGGGCAGCAGGTTTTTTGGGCTCCCATCTTTGTGACAGGTTTATTGCCGAAGGCTTTGATGTCATTGCAATGGACAACCTTATCACCGGAGACCTTAAAAACATAGAGCACTTGTTCCCATTGGAGCGATTTACATTCTATAATCACGATGTGACCAATTTTGTCCATGTTCCGGGAGAACTGGATTACATTCTTCATTTTGCTTCACCGGCAAGTCCTATCGACTATCTTAAAATCCCAATACAAACCCTTAAGGTAGGTGCTTTGGGAACCCATAACTTGCTTGGTCTTGCCAAAGAGAAGAAGGCACGCTTTATGATAGCCTCCACCTCTGAAATTTATGGTGATCCTTTGGTACACCCTCAAACAGAGGAGTACTATGGCAATGTAAACACTATAGGACCAAGAGGGGTGTATGACGAGGCCAAACGTTTTCAGGAGTCCATAACCATGGCGTATCACCGTTTCCACGGTTTGGATACACGGATTGTGCGGATATTCAATACCTATGGTCCGCGAATGAGACTGAATGATGGCCGTGTGATCCCTGCTTTTATGGGACAAGCACTTCGTGGAGAAGACTTGACTGTTTTCGGGGATGGTTCACAGACCCGATCGTTCTGCTTTGTGGATGATGAAATAGAAGGCATCTACCGTTTGTTGATGAGTGATTATACTTTACCGGTAAACATTGGAAACCCCAATGAGATTTCCATTAAGGATTTTGCCGAAGAAATCATTAAACTTACCGGCACCGACCAGAAAATCATATACAAGCCATTGCCTAAAGATGACCCAATGCAACGTCAACCCGACATCACCAAAGCAAGGGAAATTTTAGGTTGGGAACCCAAAGTGGGACGTGAAGAGGGAATGCGAAAAACATTCGAGTTTTTCAAAGGGTTAACTAAGGAAGAACTTAAAAAAACCGAACACAGGGATTTTACGACCCATAACAAAAAGTAATTCATTTGCAATTTCGAAGAAGCGCAGTAATTGAGAAATCTATTGTATGTTTTTCAGATACCTGCCCGTTCCTGTCTCGCTTGCAAGTGTGTCAACTAGAAAGCACCAGATCATTTGTAAATAACCCTCAAATTAAATTTGAATTGAGTTATTTTTGCCAAAATTCAGATTCATGAACATTTTGGTCCTGGGTTCTGGTGGACGAGAACATGCCATTGCCCTTAAAGTCTCACAAAGCCCTAAGACAAAACAACTGTTTGTAGCACCTGGCAATGCCGGAACTTCCACAATCGCCACCAATGTTGAGGTGGGCGTCAATGATTTTCCAGCCATCAAACAATTGGTGCTCAAGGAGAATGTCGATTTGGTGGTTGTTGGACCAGAAGACCCTTTGGTGAATGGCGTTCATGATTTTTTCCTGAATGATGCAGAGCTCAAGAACATTCCAGTAATTGGCCCACAAAAAGCCGCCGCCGCTTTGGAAGGTAGTAAGGAGTTTGCCAAGGAGTTCATGATGCGCCACCATATTCCCACAGCAGCGTATGAAAGTTTTACAGCTGAAACTTTGGAAAAAGGGTATGCTTTTTTGGAAACGCTCAATCCACCGTATGTCCTCAAAGCAGATGGACTGGCAGCTGGAAAAGGCGTGCTGATCCTTCAAGATTTACAAGAAGCCAAGGATGAGTTGAAATCCATGCTGGTCGATTCCAAATTCGGAAACGCAAGTGCCACAGTGGTCATTGAAGAGTTTTTGGATGGCATCGAATTGAGCTGTTTTGTGCTTACGGATGGATCTAACTATAAAATCCTTCCCACCGCAAAAGACTACAAACGTATCGGTGAGGGAGACACTGGGCTCAATACAGGGGGCATGGGAGCCATTTCTCCCGTTCCGTTTGCCGATTCCGCATTTCTGGAGAAGATAGAGCGGCAAATTGTGAAACCTACGGTAGACGGCCTTAAAAAGGATAAGCTGCCCTATGTTGGTTTTATTTTTATCGGGTTGATAAAAGTTGGTGATGAACCCAAGGTAATCGAGTACAACGTGCGGATGGGCGACCCAGAGACCGAAGTGGTCATGCCAAGACTGAAAAGTGATTTGGTAGAAGTGCTTGTGGCGATGGCGAATGGTACTTTGGATCAAATCGACCTTGACATCGATGAAAGGACAGCGACAACCGTTATGGCGGTTTCAGGAGGCTACCCAGAAGCCTATGAAAAGGGAAAAGAGATAACCGGAGCCGAAAACATTGAAGATTCCCTAGTGTTCCATGCAGGAACAAAACTTTCCAATGGAAAAGTGGTCACCAATGGAGGGCGTGTCATAGCCGTTACGTCCTTTGGTAAAGACTTTAAGGAAGCCCTACAAAAATCCTATCAAAATATGGAAAAGCTCCATTTTGACGGGATGTACTACAGAAAAGATCTTGGTTTTGATCTATAGGTAAGAGTGGGAGCTAATGCTCTTGTCCTCTTCGCCGTTGTCGTTGAAAATTTTCAACTGCTTCATCCAGTATACTGCGGCCACCAAACCTATGACAAAGAAAATCCAATTCAGGGTGTTGGAAGCCCACCAACTCTCCATAAAGCGGAAAAAATCGTAGGGGGCAAAAAGGTAGTTTACAAATAAGTCTTCTATACCGTAAAAAAACTTGCTCATCTTGGCTATATTTACTTTGCAAAAGTAGCAAAAGATAGGATGATTTCAAGCTTTTTCGGAAAAACAAAACCCATAAATTACATTGTCCTTGGCATTTTTTTGTTCCTTTTCCATTCCATCAACGTCTTTTTTGGTTTTGGAGAGCAAGATGTAGATCAGATTATACCATTTGAATTACTGGCTTTTGCGGTTTTACTGTTGGCCCTATTTATCATCAACCAAATTGTACGGACAGAGAAGGTAACGGACTTCAACTCCTACGCCATGCTGTTTTTTGTGCTGTTGTTGGTGGCCTTCTCCGAAACCTTGTTCAACAAAAATGTCATTTTCACCAACTTTTTTCTGTTGTTGGCCTTTTGGCGATTGTTGTCCGTTAAATCCATCCGATTTGTAAAACACAAGATTTTTGATGCTTCCCTTTTGATCGGTATTGCCAGTCTCTTTTATGATTGGTCGCTTGTTTATTTACTGCTTGTCTTTGCGGTCATCAACGTGTATGACAGAAAGAACTATAAGAACTGGCTCGTCCCTTTCGTGGGCATTGCCACGGTCTTTATTATTGCATTCGCCACACTTAGGCTAACGGGGTCAACGGAATTTTTTGGCAATCACTATATATTTTCAACAGGATTTCGCACAATGGAAACCCTGGGCCAGGTCATCAACATAAAGGCAATGATCTTTATACTGCTCATATTGTTGATCATGGCTGGTGTTTTTGTGAGGGTCCGGAATATGGGGGGAGGCAAGTTGGTATTACTGCGAATTGTACTTTTTATTTTTATCCTTGGAGTGGCCCTAGCACTTTTCACCCCGGCAGGTTCTTCCCCGCTTCTGTTTACCTTTTTCCCGGCAGCGGTTTTTATGGCCAATTATCTGGAGGGGATTAAAAAGAACAAGTTGCAGGAATTGTTTTTGGGCCTTTGTATAGCAGTTCCGCTCCTGCTTTTTATCATAGAGGTCAATCAATAAGCCATAAAGCAATATCTTTGCCCAAAATGTATAGCGATGTTCAGCGAATTTGCCTTCAACATATTTCAAAAAAGTATAGACACCTACCACATCAAGGATGATGTGTACCAAGAATTTGTGAATCCCTATCCGAAGGAAAAAGTGGAACATTTGCTCTACAGAAAAAATTGGATCGATACCGTTCAGTGGCATTATGAAGACATTATCCGTGACCCGGACATTGAGCCCGTGGCCGCACTGGACCTGAAACGAAAGATTGATGCCAGCAACCAGGACCGTACCGATTTGGTGGAATATATCGATAGCTATTTCTTGAACAAATACAAGTCCGTAGAGGTTAAGGACAATGCCACCATCAATACAGAAAGCCCAGCTTGGGCCATTGACCGACTTTCCATTTTGGCCCTGAAGATCTATCACATGCAGGAAGAGGTCAACCGTACCGATGCTTCACCAGAGCACATCAAAAAATGCAGTGAGAAGTTGGCCGTGCTTTTGGAGCAGAAAAAGGACCTGTCCATGGCCATAGATCAGTTGCTAGCCGATATTGAAGCCGGAAACAAGTACATGAAAGTCTACAAACAGATGAAAATGTACAACGACGACGAATTAAACCCGGTACTCCGTGAACAAAAAGGGTAAACCCACCCATATCCTTATCATTCGGTTCTCCGCCATGGGCGATGTGGCCATGACCGTTCCTGTGATTGGCACATTGATCAAAAAGTATCCCGATGTACAGCTGACCGTACTCACCAAGAAACACTTTATCCCCATTTTTCATGGACTGGACAGGGTAACCGTGGTTGAGGCCGATGTAAAAAAAAGGCATAAAGGCCTTATGGGGCTTTGGCGGTTGTACCAAGAGTTGAAACCACTGCAATTTGATGCGGTAGCCGACCTCCACAATGTGTTGCGCAGCCGGGTGCTGAAGAAGTATTTTGCACTGGATAGGATTCCCTTTGTGCAAATTGATAAAGGACGAAGGGAGAAAAAGGCACTTACCCGTTCCAAGAACAAAAAGTTTCAACAGCTCAAGACCACCCACCAGCGTTATGCTGATGTTTTTGGGGAACTCGGTTTTCCGATTGATTTATCCCATACCAAACCCCTAGAACGAGTTGAACTTTCGGAAAAAGTGCTGGACTTGGTGCAGCAGGATACCAAAAAATGGGTAGGCATTGCTCCTTTTGCTGCCCACGAAGGTAAAATGTATCCGTTGGAATCCATGGAAGCGGTGATCAAGACCCTGAACGATACCGATAAGTATAAAATATTGCTTTTTGGCGGCGGGGATAAGGAAGTGGAAGCGTTGGAGCGTCTTTCGAATACCTATGAAAATGCTTTGTGCATGGCCGGAAAGCTAAATCTGGCCGAAGAACTGCAATTGATTTCCAACTTGGATGTGATGCTGTCCATGGACAGTGGCAATGCCCACTTGGCAGCCAATTACGGAATTCCGGTGGTAACGTTGTGGGGCGTTACCCATCCGTTTGCTGGGTTTTATCCGTTCCATCAACCTTCAGAAAATGCATTGCTGGCCAATCGGGAGGAGTATCCGCTGATACCCACATCAATCTATGGAAACAAGCTGCCCCCGGGATATGAATCAGCCATGAAGAGCATTCAACCCCAACACATCTTGGAGAAACTCACTGAAGTTTTAGACGGCTAGGCTGTTTGAGTTGCCGAAATCGACTTAAAGTATTGCTTTAATTGTTGGATGTATTGGTATTTTAACTGGCGGTTACTACTGTCCGTCATTAAAGAGCGCATTCCCAAATACGAAGCGATGATATAGGTGGCCGTTCCCTCACAATCCACATGGCGGGCAATATGGCCATCCAATTTCCCTCTTTTCAATACAGCGACCAGGTTGACCTCCCAAACACTGATAATGTTTTTAAGGTAGCCGCAGATTTCTTCGTTGCGCTTATTGAATTCGGTCAAGAAATCGTTGAGCATAAAACCGTAGGCCATTTCATTCTTCTTGCCGGGCTCCAAGGCGTTTTCCAAGCTTTCGATGATTACGGGCAGGGGATTCTCATCCGTGTCCAGTGGCTCAATCAAAAGTGCGTAGACTTTTTGCACAATAAGGTTCTGCACAATATTGATAAAGTAGTCTTCCTTGGATTTAAAGTGATGGTAAAAGGCACCTTTGGATAGGGACAGTTCGGTGAGGATATCATCCAAACTGGTGTTGTAATAGCCTTTTTCACTGAAGATTTCGAGGCCTTTCCCGCACAAGCGGTGCATGGTCTCCCTTCGTTTGAGGGTCATTTCCATAAGATTTGGGTTTAGACTGTTGGGTCTGTAACAAAGATTGATCGGAAAAGGGCCAAACCAAAGAATTCAAGATGTACTTCCCTATAAAATCGGTAAAGTGTTTAAAAATCGGTGAACCGCCAAAATCACAAAATCCAAACCGACTCGTGGGTCGGTCAAACGATAGGATGGACTCGTCAAAAGGAGAGGGCAGGGCGTAAATTGTGGATGGATTTTTAAGCTAAAAATCGTTAACTTCACTCCTGTCTGCCGACAGGCAGGTACCTGTGCTGAACGCAGTTGAAGTATTAAAAACGAATCATATCTTTAAACGTTAGCGGTCATATAGACCAAAAAAATCTGAAATAAATGAAAAAATATCTCTCCAAAATAATTTTCCTGCAAGTCCTCTTCACATATATGATTTCTTGTTCCGATGAACAAAGCGAAAATCAAGACATACCGCTCACTGCAGAATTCGAAACTTTTGACAACATATGTTCCGAAGGAAACGATGGAAGAATCTCTATTTCGGTAATAGGCGGAGAACCTCCATACAGTTATTCATGGTCTAATGGTGAAATAACAGAAGACATATCGCAACTTAAAGCAGGTAGTTATTCGGTAACCATCTTGGATTCAGCAGGTGAAACTGAAGTATTGGGAGAAATACAAATATTCGATATTAATGATGAAATATCTATTGAGGAAAACATTACACATATTGATGAAAACGAAAATGCAGCGACCATTAATATTTCCATATCTGGAGGATCACCTCCTTATTCCTATCTGTGGTCAAATGGTTCAACGTCCAAAGATCTTAGTGATATTTTGGAAGATGGGATTTACGAAATAATGGTAACAGACGACAATGGATGCAAAAAAAGTAAAAGCATGCGAGTTTATAAAACCATTCTAGATATTGATGGTAATACTTATCGAGTTGCGACTTTTGGTTCCCAGACTTGGATGGTCGATAATTTAAAGGTAACCAGATTCAATGATGGAACAATGATACCTCTCGTCACTATCGAAAATGAATGGGTGAATGCTGGAGACACGGCCCCGTTCACTGAAGCTTATACTTGGTATGAGTACAATTATGAAACTTATGGTGCATTTTATGGTGCATTATATAATTTCTACACTGTTAATAAAAACAACTTGTGCCCCTCGGGTTGGCGAATACCGAATACATCAGATTGGTTCAACTTAATAGATTTCGCTGGAGATAGTCAATCCCAAGCTGAGAATCTTCTAGAAGAAAGCTTTGGTTTTCTTCCTGTTAAAGGAGGGTATTTGTTAAACTATGATGGTAGTGCCACCTTTTCAAATATTAATAATAGAGGATATTGGTGGTCAAGCGAAAGTTATTCAGGCGGTGAAGCTTGGTCAATGCACATTCCTGGGGTAAGTGACGGATTGGTTTGGATAAATGGCAAAGGAGATGGCTTGTGTGTTCGATGTATTAAAGAGTGAAAATGTTAAAATACAACCGCTAACGATGGCTATAAATAATTGCTTGTTCTGGTCTACTTCTGAAAATCCTAGCGGATTTTCAGTTTGGTGTTTACTTGCAAAGTTAAGTGCTAACCCGCGCAACTACTCATAGCCGAGACCGACAAGTGAAATCACTCAAACCTAATCTAAAAAATCAAGCCACCGTCCCCTTGGCAACCACTTCTTGCCCATGTACCCGGATCATTAAGCCAAAAAACGTTAACTTAACTCCTGTTTGCCGATAGGCAGGTAAATAGTTTAACGACCTGTTCTTCAAGAATGGAGAACCCGAAATAAAAACAGATGAACCTCAAGATCAATTCGCTGCAACTAATTGTCTTGGTACTTATAGCTTTTCAAACAAAAGCCCAAGATTTAGTACCACCAACCTCAAAAATATACCCCGGACCCAACGGAAAACTTGTCTACGTAAAAGATGATAAGGGAAATCAAATTCCAGATTTTTCCAATGCCGGGTATAAAGGCGGAGGAGAGGCACTCCCCTATGTGCCCGTAAAGGAAACAGTGTGGCCCGTACTTGGGGATAATTCCGGCAGCATCCAGGCTGCCATAGACAGGGTGTCGGCCCTGCCTTTGGATGAAAATGGATTCAGAGGCGCTGTACTCTTAAAAATGGGATTTTATCAGATGGATAAAGAAATTTACATCCGAAAATCCGGTGTAGTCTTAAGAGGCGAAGGCCAAAGTGATATTGGCACCATTCTTTACGGCAAGATTCCTACACCACCAGAAGGTAATGGCAGAAGATTTTGGAGACCTGCTCTTATCAAGATAGAGGGAGAAGAAGGCATCAGCTTGATTGAAGATTCAAAAACGACCCTAACGGACGATTATGTGGCTGTAGGGGCCACTACGTTCCAGGTGAAATCAGCTAAAGGTTTCAAAGTTGGCGACCAAGTATCCATCAAAAGAATTGGGAATGAAGAATGGATTGAAGAAATTGGACTGGATAGCGCAACTGTTGGCAGAAATCGGTGGAAACCCTTTGACATCACCTTCGACCGCATCATTAAAAACATCAGTGGAAATACCATTACGGTTGATGCCCCTATTTTCACCGCAATTGAAAGTCAATGGGGTGGTGGTGAAGTAACCAAATACACGGACAACAGAATAGAAAATGTAGGGGTGGAAAACCTAAGAGGAATATCGGAATACGATCCTTCTGTGCGCCAAACTGCTTATGGGAACATGGACCGTGATGACCTTGGTGAAGAGCACCGATACCATGGAGAGGAGTATTTTTCGGATGAGAAACATTATTCAAACTTCATCAATCTCACCAATGCAAAAAATGCCTGGGTGCGAAATATGACCGCTTTACATTTTGCCAACAGTGTGGTTCAGGCCAATGCCGGCACCAAATGGATCACCGTTCAGGATTGTACGTCTCTGGAGCCCGTTTCCCAACGATGGGGAGGCAGAAGATTTACTTTCCAAATGAACGGTCAATTTTGCCTGGTACAACGATGTGTTTCCCAAAAAGGGCGTCACTCCTTTGTGCTTCAGGGGTCGGAAGCAAGTGGAAATGTGTATTTGGAATGCACCGCCATAAATCCGTATTCTTCAAGTGAGCCACACAACCGCTGGGTAAATGGAGTTTTATACGATAATGTAAAAGCTCCGCTCACGGCCCGGTTTTGGGATTATATTATTGGCTGGGCCGGAGCCAATATTGTTTTCTGGAACTGTGAGGGCGACTACCTCATTCAAAGTCCGCCGACTGCTGAAAACTACTCATTCGGTCATATTGGGGTAAATGCAGTGGTCTATAATGCAGCACTACAAGATGTAACCAAGCCCAATGGCTTTGTGGAATCTACCGATAAGCACGTTACGCCAAAGAGTCTTTACCTGACCCAACTCAAAGAAAGACTTGGGGAACAAGCGGTATTGAATACCATGAAGACCGGTTATTGATTTGAATTACTCCTAGTAAAAAAAACCTCCAAGATTTTCTTGGAGGTTTTTTTATTTCGTTTTGTAAAACTGCTTATCTCATCTCCACTCGGAGAAGCTTATCGGTAGCGGTTATGTAAAGCGTTTTTTCGTCAGGAGAAAGCGCCACATTTGCAGCTGTAAGTCCATTGACTTTTATCTTACCGATCAATTTCCCTTTTTTGGTAAAAATCCACACGCCACCAGGACCTGTAGCAAACACATTTTCTTTCTTGTCGATTTTTAACCCATCGCAGCCACCGGGAGCTTTTATATCCCCTGGAGACGCAAATACTTTTCCATTTGATACACTTCCGTCAGAAGCAATATCATACGAATACCATCCTCTTTTTGGTCCCGCGGTATTTGAAACCAATAAGGTTTTTCCATCAGGGAATATGGAGATTCCATTTGGAGTTGACAATGAATCGATCAACACGGTAAGCTCACCAGATTTACTCAATTTGTAAACTCCCTGAAATTCCAATTCCTTCTTTGGGTCACTTGGACCATTCTCAAAACCGTAGGCCGGATCTGTGAAATACAAATCACCAGCTTCGGTAAGGAAAAGGTCATTGGGGCTGTTCAATCCTTTGCCTTCATACGCTCCAATTACCGTGGTGAATTTGGCTTCAGGGGCATCCAAGGGTGCATCAAGCTCAGCTATTCTTCGATCGCCATGCTGACAAATCCATAAGTTGCCCTTGTGGTTTAAGATCATGCCATTTGGTCCCATAAAACCCCCTCTTGGAGCTGGGTCTGTATAGCCTCCCGGTTTTACAAAAACAGAGGCTCCATCCTTCTCGGTCCATTGGTAGATGGTATTTGCCGGTACGTCAGAAAACAAAAGCATTTTTTTGTCCGCTACCCAGAGCGGTCCTTCCGTAAACTGAAATCCATCAGCGATGACCTCGATTTCGGCGTCCTTTTTTACAATTTTCGCCAGTTCATCGGAAACTACTTCGATTTCGCCCACTTCTTGAGCGAATCCATGGTAGCCGATGCTTAAGGAAAGAATTCCTGCAATCAAAAAATTTCTATTCATGGTTTTGAGATTGTTCTTATAGATAGTTAATATATCCTGTTTTATTTGTTTCGATTTTGTAAACTTGGCTATAGCTTACCATGTAGAGCGTTTTCATATCTTCTCCACCAAAGCAAAGGCTTACGGGGAAAGAAGGCAGGTTGATCATCCCAACGAAAGTGCCCTCCGAGTTAAAAATCTGTACGCCGTAGTACGTGGCCACATAAAGGTTTCCATCGGTATCAATGGCCATTCCATCTGCGCTGGTGGATTTCCCTTTTCTGTCCAGAACATTTCCGGTAAGGAACACCTCTGCAAATTGCCTTCCGTTGCTTATGGTTCCATCATCATTTACATCATATGCCCAGATAAAATTATCCTTTTCACTATCCACGGGATACCAAGACTCATTGTCATAGCAGTTGTTGATATACAGGGTTTTGCCATCAGGTGATAGGACTATCCCGTTTGGCATGGCAAATTCATTGGGTTCTACGATCCGTGTGATTTCACCTTCTGGAGACACATAGTAAACCGCTCGACCGGGTTGGAATTTTTCAGCCTCCATGGTAAACTGTGGATCTGTAAAATAAATCCCACCCTTGGCATCCGTGATGATATCATTTGGACCATCAATAGGTTTTCCGTCATAAGAATCCACCACAGTTCGAACAATTCTTCCATCCGTGGTCATTTCCAGCACTCTGTGGCCGATCATATCACAAACCAAAAGATTGCCATTTTTATAAGGGTAAAGCCCATTGGTTTGGATCCCCTCCTTGATATTTCTGTAGGTACCATCTGGATCCATTTCCACAGTGGAGCTCTTACTGGGGTCTGCATTCCAGGCAGCATCAAAGAACATATTGGATAGATAAATCTTTCCATCCATCCATTTGGGTCCTTCTGTGAAATACAGTGGCGGCTCCGTTTCACTGCCATCAGCGATCAATTCAGGTTCAGCCCCTTCCGGAATAATTTCCCGGTAGGCTTCGAGGGCCGCCTTTTCTTTATCCAAATAATCCTGACGAGCAGGCCAGAATATATCCAAAGCATCGGTACCCAATTCACCAATCTCTGCGCCGTGCACCATGTTGCCAGGGATACGAACAACACTATTGGGCGTCATTTTTTGTTTGGTGTCCAATAAGATTTCCTCACACTCCCCTCTAAGGGCAAACATCATTTGTTCCTGAGGATGGATGTGATGAGGGAACGCAGATCCGGGACCCATGGAAATAAAGCTCAATTGTGTATTTCTGCCTGAAACAAGTCTTGAGTAAGCCCCGTCAGCCAGTTGCGTCAACTGAAAATCATAAAGATCATAGACTGTATTAGGTTCTACGTTTGGAGGCATGGTGGTGGCTACATCCGAAATGGTTTCAGGAAGATTTGATATTCCAGCCTTTTCAAGATAGTCCAGTCGTAGCGGTGAATACACTTCCAATAACTGCGCTCCGGATTCACCGGCGGTTACTCCACTTTCCGTTCCTTTTTCCAGATAAACAAAGTCAATTCTGGGAGTGGCGCTATGCACGCCATCCGGCGCTTCCCTTTCTCTTGAAATAAGTGTGACAGGATTTCCATCTATCATCTGCTCAATGGATCCTTCCATAACAAAGACAAAGCGATCAGCAGGGAGTTCTTCGGCTGGTATTTCAGCATTGGGAGAAAGCTCCAACACACTTACCATATTTCCCGTTCCCCAAAACATTGATGCCGTGATTCCCGGATACAACTCCAAGGTGGTCAACGTCTCCAGATCGGTTACCTCACCTGCTTCCAGATTTGATTCAATTTTATGTTCGGGTAAGTCCGATAGTTCGCGAACCGTAAGATCATGTTCGGCAATCAATGCGTCGTTTTTTTCCTTCCATTTAGGTCCAGATGGGGAGCATCCTACCAGTACGATGGTAAGTGCAGCAATACAACTGCTATAAATAAAGTGTTTGGTCAATTTCCAATTCATGGGTGCTTGGTTTTTATACATTGATATCATTTTGTTAGGTCATAAAACAACAGAGGCGATACGTAAGGCTATGAAAAACCCCCGCCATTCCCAAAAATACACGAAATAATCAATGATGTAGAATATATTGTGTGATTATAACACCTCAATCGTTCAAACCCTAAAAACAAACAGGCTTATGGGTCGGTCAAACGATAGGGTGGATGCGTTGAAAGGGATGACGTAACCATCAATTGGCCCCGGAAATCTATAGCTAAAAATGCTAATTTCATTCCTGTCTGCCGACAGTTAGGTACTTGTGCTGAACCAGCCCAACCCACAGACGGGCCTGTTTCGGTTTCGGTCGATTTAATTCATTTAAAATTGAATCATACCTTAGAACGTTGCCCTCCATTAAGAAAAAGTAAAAATGACAGCAAAAGAGAGTATAGAAAATCTTTACGAAACATTCAAAAAGTATAAATTGAATGGAAAGATTGCAAAATGTCCCTGCGGCTGTATTTCGGATGAAGACGAGAAAAAAATATATTCAAAACCCCTCAGAGACTTAGAAGCTGATGATATTGGATTTTACAATGCAAAGGCAATGACAACATGGGGAAATGTAGAAAATTACAAACACTTTCTTCCCAGAATCATTGAAATTTATAAAGAAGGAAAAGGAAAAGGATGGATAGATTTAGATACGATTCACAACAAACTGGAACATGCAAATTGGAAAGAATGGGAGGAAGAAGAGCAAAAACAGATAAATAAATTTGTTGAAATTGATTGGAAAGAATTAGTCAATAAATCTGAAAACAAAATTTGGATTGGAGATTTTGAATCATATCTAAATTACTTCAATTTTGAAGAACTATTCAAAATGTGGGAATTTCCAGAGAATAAAATTGCCTTAAAAAATTTCGTTGAATTCTTCTATATGAATGGAAACGAAATTTTGTATTCTGATAAAATAATCAAGTCCAATGACAAAGACAGACGAAGTAAATTATTGAATCTTCTCGAAAGAGATAATTTGACAATAGGATTGGAAGAAGAATTCTTTGATCATGAAATGGATGATAAAGAATATGCAGATAAGGTTTCAACAGTTTTACAAATGATTGAAAATGGGTTGTAAAAAAAAACGAAAGGCAACATTGTGTAAATGCTCATTTTTGGTAAGGGCCCAGAAAGCCAGTTTAGATGAGACCGATAAATGAAAAACACTTCCTAGAAACCCAAGCCACCATCCTGGGCAACTACTTCCCACACTTCCCGTACACCCATAACAATGTTGTGAAATCATAATTTCACGATGATCCTGTCCCTTCCATATATGTTTAAAAATGAGTGGTTTACAATATAATTTGTTACAAACAAAACAATTGTGTTGAATATACACTTTATTCAAATTTTCATAACGCATAATTGCTATATTTAGTATTCCGCAATTTTTTAAGTTAAAAATTGTCAAACTCTCTATCAACAACCTCAATTTATGAAACAATGAAAACAAGAGCTTTTAGTACCCTGGGGATAGTTTTGCTATTCTTGGTATTTGCATGTTCCAAGGATAGCTTGGAATCTTCAGAAGAATTACAGCCAGAGCTGTTGACGGCCAAGCACAAAAAAAAGGACTTGGATTGGAGCGTAGAGGCCGAAATCTATGACCCCTATTCCTTGATTTCGCCAAGTGCCCATGATGAATTGACCCCTATCCAAAATGGTTTTGGGTTTACGGAAGGTCCGGCAGTGGACAAACACGGCAATGTCTTTTTTACAGACCAACCCAACGACAGAATTTATAAGTGGTCCGCTAGAAGCGGTCACGTATCACTGTTCTTGGAAGGAACAGGACGTGCCAATGGTATGGCTTTTGACAAGGATGGAAACTTAATTGCCTGTGCCGACCTTCACGGGGAACTGTGGAAAATTTTTCCAGACGGAACCCATGAAGTCCTTATCGACAACTACAACGGCAAACTCCTGAATGGGCCAAACGATGTATGGATCAATCCTATAACGGGGGGCATGTATATCACCGATCCTATTTTTCCACGGGACTATTGGGAAGAGGGTGATCCAAGAATACAGCCTTGGGAGCCTACCCATTCCGAGCAGGCCGAAACGGGCAAAGGGGGCCATGTGTATTATCTGGCGCCCGGTGCTTCAGAATTGGTCAGGGTAACCACAATGGCCGAATGGAACGATGATTCCTGGCCAAATGGTGTGGTCGGTAGTCCTGATGGCACCAAACTCTATGTCAACCAATGGCATTATGATGGTACTGGGGGCGTCTTTGTTTTTGATATTAACCCAGACGGAAGTTTGTCCAACTTGCAGGATTTTGTCCCGGGATTGAACTTCTGTGATGGCATGTCCATGGACGATGAAGGAAATGTCTACGTAAGCAGCGGAGGCATTAAGGTATACGCCCCGGATGGTGAAAATATTATGAACATTGATATGCCCGATGGCGCGACCAACAATGTTTTTGCCGGACAGAACAATAAAGAGTTGTTCATTACCTCCGTACCCTTTGTATCCTCCATTAAAATGAATGTAAAAGGGGTAGAAAAATTTTCTGGCCGAAGTGGACATGGTAATGGCGGTCACCACCACCATGGAAACCATAGGCGAGGGCGAGGCGGAAGAGGCCGCTAGCAGACAGCAAACTAAACTAGCTTACTGCAATATCCCGAAATCTTGAAATAGTTTCGGGATATTTTTTTGGCTGACCTTAGCCAAATTTCTAGGCCATATTGACCATCCTACGACGTATTGTGAAAAGTTAAGCCACCATCCCTTGGCAACTACTTCCGGCCCCTGCTGCGCAACCGCAACAGTGTTGTGAAATAACGATCTCCCGGCCATTCAATAATCCCATTATTATATAAAGTTTTCGACGTGCAAAATTCCAAAGAAACCAACCGACTAATAGGTCGATTAATCAGCTAAAATCTTGTGTTCAAATATAACAAAGGGCAAGGCAGAGATTTCTACATCAGCATGGGTTGTAACAAAATGAAATGTTCTCGCTCTTTATGAAGTTGAATATAACCAAAACCTTAATATTTAAATTATGATGGTACGATTAGCTAAAACCTTGATTGTTCTTTTTCTGTTGTCCCTAGTTTTTCATAAAGCCAATGCCCAAGTAGAGAAGAATACGGCACTATTTAATAAAATAAGAGCATTGGACAGCATTATTTTTGAGAGGGGATTTAACGCTTGTGCAATTTCTGAAATTGAGCCTTTTATTGCCGATGATCTTGAGTTTTATCATGATGAAGCTGGAATTACCCAGGGCAAAGAGGCTTTCCTATCAACAATAAGACAAAATATTTGTTCAAATACCAAGAGCAAGCCAATAAGAAAATTAGGCAAAGATGATTTTAAAGTATATCCGCTTTTTGAAGATGGTGTTTTGTATGGCGCAGTGCAGAATGGAGAGCATGAGTTTTATAGTAAAGAAGATGGAAAAGAACCCTACTTGACAAGTACCGCGCTATATTCTCATTTATGGATAAAGAAGGACAACATATGGAAACTTAAAAGAGTTTTGAGTTTTGATCACCAACCTCCTAAACAGCAAAATACTCCTAAGGAAATATGTGTTCCCACTTCTGTTTTGAAGACTTATGTGGGGGAGTATAAGAGCAAGAATACTCAGGCGCACATATCAACAATGGAAAATACACTGATTATGAAATCAGGTACTATGGAAATCACCATCTATCCAGCATCTGAAATATTGTTTTATGCCAAACAGGCTCCCTTAACTTTTGAATTTGAAAATATTGAGGGTTCAAAAATTAAGATGGCGGTTCTCGAAAATGGAAAAAAAGTAGATATTTTGACCAAAGTACAATGACTATGCCACCGTCCCCTGACAACTGCTCCCTGCCCCAGCTGTACACCCATAACAGTGTTGTGAAATCACAATCTCCCGATCATTCAACAAGTCTTCGTTGTAGTCTTTAATGTGTTTTACCTTACTGGCGACCTTTAGGTCGAGCATCTGGTTAAAATCGCAATCGTACAACCAACCATCCCAACTCACCGAAATGGTATTGGTGCACATCACGTTTTCCACCGCAGCGGGATTATAGGCCTCGACCAAGGCGTACATATAATCCTCATAATTGTCCGAAGCGATCAAATAATCCAAAAAGCGGGAAATGGGCAGGTTGGTAATCGCAAACAGATTATGGAACTCAATATCAAAATCTTCCTTCAACGCTTTTTTAAAATCGCGTTCCATGGCCGCTTGGTCGCCCGGCAAAAATGCCCCGGAGGGATTATAGACCAAATCCAACCGCAGGTTGCTGTCCGGCATGCCATAACCCACAGCGTTAAGTTCTTGCAAGGCTTGTATGGATTTATCAAAGACCCCATCCCCACGTTGCTTGTCCGTTTTGCCCCGAGTGTAATGCGGCATGGACGAGATTACGTGCACATTGTGCTTTTTAAAGAACTCCGGGAGGTCATGGTATTTTTTATTGGCCCGGATAATCGTCAAATTGGAACGCACAATAAAATCCTGGATACCCGCTTTGGAGGCTTCTTCCACAAACCAACGGAAATCAGGATTCATTTCGGGTGCACCTCCAGTGAGGTCCAAGGTGTGCGCTCCCGTATTTCGGATGACCTCCAAACACTGCTCCATGGTCTCGCGGGTCATGATTTCCTTTCGGTCGGGACCAGCATCCACATGGCAGTGCTCACAAACCTGATTGCACATATACCCCACATTGATCTGCAGGATCTCCAAGGTTTTGGGCTTAAGTGGAAAGTGACCAATCTGGGCAATCTTGTCTTTGAAGAAAGGAAGTTCGCCATCCGCAAAAAGGCCACCATTGAGGATGTCCAATTGTTTGGTGGTATTGGCGAGTTCATTTTCCCGTGCCTTCAACGACTTTTTGGCCGCTTTTTTAATATCTGATAATATACTTTGTCCCATTTTTAGTTTCTAAAATTGTACACTGGCTTTCTAACATCGCAAAAGCGAAGCGGTCTCATGTCTAAAAAAGTAGCGTTCCAGCCTACATGGAGAGTTTGTTGTACTTGTTCATCATCTGTACGCCATGCACCAAGGTAGCACCACTTTCAATGGCGGCACCGGCGTGTACCGCTTCCATCATTTCCTCTTTGGTGATGCCACGTTGCAATCCATCTTTGGTATAGGCATCAATGCAGTAGGGGCATTTCACTACGTGGGCCACCGCAAGCGCGATCAATGATTTCTCTCTTGCACTTAGTGCACCTTCTTCGAAAACCTTACCATAATAATCAAAAAATTTGTTGCCCAGTTCTTCACTCCATTCGGTGATGGAACCAAATTTTCTCAGGTCAGCTGGGTCATAATATGAGTTTGCCATGTTTTGTTTTTTAGCGGTTTATCGACATGTACCTATATGGCATTCGCATGTCGGAATTAAATAATTAAGGGGGCCAAGTTCAAAGACTCGGCATTGATAAATCAGGCAAACGAGAAGGGAGACCCTTTATTAAAAGGAATGTGTAGAAAAATATTTTTATCGGCGATAAGGCCAATTTCCTGAAATCGGATGGTTTGCCGCAACAGTTTTGAAAAAAGTACCAGCCATGCATCAACTATAGTTGAGACGTGATTGGAAAGACGTTTTATATCGGTGGTGGAATCAATATCGATTAATCGGTCCAATGAAAAAACCGTACAGCCGGCGGATTCAAAATACTGTTCCGTTGCTTTGAACAACGAGCTTACTTGCCACGGAAGTGCTTTAAAAGAACACTCGTGAAAGTTGGATTGGTGCAGCCCCAACAAATAAAAACCACCGTCCACAGCAGGGCCAAGAACGGTCTTGCCAAGCCGTAACTGCTGGTGTGCTTCCAGCAGATGTCGGGTCTTCAGTTGCGGGCTATCGTTCCCAATGGCGATGATGTTGGCAAAACCCTTATCATAAACCGATTGAAGGGCATTGGAGAAACGTTCCCCAAACGTCTGCCCGTGTTGTTCCTTTTCCGTAAAATGAAAATAAGGCAGTCCAGTTGCCTTTACAATGGAAAAAATATGTGCATTGAGGGCATCAAAAAGGGAAGTGTCCGCACCAATTTTTTTGATATGGCTATCCTTCGTCGCAGAATTTGCGAAGATTAAAATAGCGGTATCTTGAAATGGTTTTTCGCGCAAGCTATTCGATGTTTATCCTAAACATACAACAATTATTACTACTTGTTTTGGTCGGATCACATCAATTTGAATTACAGTTTTAGGGAGAGCCACCTCAACTTTAACATTCCGACCCACCAGTCTGTTTTGAAAATGAGCGGGTTAGTAACTACCGATGTACCCTAAAAATAGTTCGACAAAAAACGTTAAACTACAAGCAAACAAAAATTTACCGACCGCTCAGTCGGTGAAACAGCGCCTTATAAAATGAATGTGAGTTATAAAGATGATGATTTTTTAACCGAAATCATGGGCTTTGGCAATGTCACCCACACGGTAATACCATAACTTAGCGTTTTGTTGATTTGATAATTAAAATGTTTGAAGATAAATCCATTGGTTTGGTTCTCTCCGGCGGCGGTGTTCGGGGGATGGCCCATATTGGGTTGATCAAGGCCATGCGCGAACACGGACTGGAGGCACAAATGGTTTCGGGATCCAGCGTAGGGGCATTGGTCGGGGCCCTGTATGCCAATGGGAATTCTGTGGAGAGCATGCTGGACTTTTTCAGAAAGACGCCCCTGTTCCAATACAGCTTTTTTGCCATCAACAAACCGGGATTTATAGATACGGAACGCTATTTCAGCATTTTTAAGGGCTATTTTCCCAATGACTCTTTTGAAAGTTTGGGCAAGCCCTTGTATGTGGTGGCCACGGATTTGTTGAGTGGTGCGGAAAAGGCCTTCCACAGGGGCGAATTGATTTTACCGCTGTTGGCTTCTGCTGCACTCACCCCTGTTTTTAGCCCAGTGGAGATTAAAGGTGTCCTTTATGCCGATGGGGGGATCATGAACAACTTTCCAAAAGAATATTTGGAGGATAAAGTGGACTTTCTCATTGGAAGCAATGTTTCCATAGCGGCCGAAGTACAAAAAACCGATCTACGAAACTCCCTTCAATTGGCCGGAAGGGTCACCAATTTGATGATCTATGCTTCCAACAAAGGAAAGCTGGAGCAATGCCACCTGCATATAGAACCCAAAGAACTGGACAAAATTGGTGTTTTGGACAAAAAGGGCATAGAAAACGCCTTTTCCATTGGTTATGAACATGCCAGCAGGGCCATTGAAAAACTATTGGCCTCCAAAGACTAGACGTCGTCGTAGTCTATCTTTAATGTTGGGGTCAATGGGTGGGCCTGACAGGTTAAGATAAATCCTTCGGCCACTTCACCATCGGTCAGGATTTGGTTTTTGGCCATCTCAGCCTTTCCTTCTATAATTCGTGCAATGCAGGTACTGCAAACCCCACCTTGACAGGAATAGGGGGCGTCAATGTTTTCTTTCAGGACAGCGTCCAGTACCACTTGTTTCCGATCCATCACAAGCGAAAAGGTTTCATCATCCAAAATCACCTCAACCTTGGTTTTTCCTTCAAGGTTTTCGGCCAATTCATCTTCCTCATCGGAGCTGGTGAACAGTTCAAAATGAATTTTATCCCCAGAAACACCATTATCTTTAAGCGTATCCGATACGGCATGGATCATTTCTTCGGGTCCACAGAGATAAAAAGCATCAAAAGGAGTCTCCTTAAACTTGTTTTTCACCACAAAATTGACGGTAGAGCGCTCAATCCGCCCAAAAAGGGCATCGTCCTCATGTGCTTTACTGTAGACATATTGGACAAAAAACCGTTCGGAATATTGTTCCTTAAGTGCCTGTATTTTCTGAAAATACATGGTTTCTTCCGGGTTCTGGTTCCCAAAAACCAGCACAAAAGTGTTTTCGGGATGGCTTTCCAAAACTGCTTCGGCAATGCTCATGATGGGGGTTATGCCGCTACCGGCAGCAAAGGCTGCAACGCTTTTTTCCCCAGAACTTGGTTCAAACACAAAACGTCCTTCTGGGCGCATCACCTCCAGAGCATCACCGGCCCTTAGATTCTCATTGGCAAACACGGAAAATGTACCATCTGGCATTTTCTTGATGCCAACGGTCAATTTTCCGGAGGAAGGAGCCGAAGAAATGGAATAGGCCCTGCGGAGTTCCTTTCCGTTCAATGGGTATTTTATGGTAATGTACTGGCCCGCTTTAAAGGTATAGGTGTCCTTAAGTTCCTGCGGAACCTCAAAGGTAAGTGCCACCGCGTTCGGGGTTAATCGATCTACTGCAGAGATTTTTAACGCATGGGAATCGCTCATGAAAACAATTTTGCTGCAAAACTAAGGATTACCCTTATTTTTTTGCCCCATTTTTTCAAAAAGGATGCGTATTGTAACAAATCACCTACTTTGCATACTAACAAAAAAACAACCAACCATGTTCAAACGTTTCATTGGACTTCAATGGAAATCTTTTTTTAGGGCGGCATCATTCAAAACAGAGATTTGGATAAAGATCTTAATGGGGATCGGGGCCCTTTATTTTATCCTGGTCTTTCTTGGGCTGGGTTTTGGCTCCTATTTTATGATCAAGGAAGCGGGTTGGGGAGATCCCCTACGGATCGTGAACCAGTATATGGTCTATTATTTGGCATTTGACCTTGTTCTACGATATATGCTCCAAAAGATGCCGGTGACCAATATTAAGCCACTGTTGTATTTGCCCATCAACAAAAGTAAAGTGGTGAACTATTCCCTTGGTAAAACGGTGGTTTCCTTTTTCAATATCATGCATGCGTTTTTCTTTGTGCCTTTTAGCGTTGTTTTGCTCATGGAAGGCTACTCCATTGTTTCTGTTGTGGGTTGGCACCTGGGGTTTATGGCCCTTATTTTTGTGAATAACTTCATCAATGTAATGGTCAACAACAAGGACAGCATCTTTTATGTTTTTGGGGGACTGTTTTTGTTGGCCGGAATTTCCCAATATTATCAGTGGTTTGATATCACCCTTTACACCCAACCCATTTTTGATTTGTTCTTTGACTTGCCGTGGACGGCGATTGTTCCCTGGCTCGTGCTGATTGGCTTATATGTTTTGTCCTTTTCCTATTTCAAAAAACACATGTATCTGGATGGGGGTCTGGCCACCAAACAATCCGAAGCCAAAACAGAAAATCTGGATTGGTTGAACCGTTTTGGGAATCTGGGCACCTTTTTAAAGAACGACATCAAACTCATCAAACGAAACAAACGGTCCCGAACCTCGGTCATCGCCGGCTTCTTTTTTATTTTTTATGGATTGCTCTTTTTTACCGGTGCCATTGAGGCCTATGAAAGTCCCTTTTGGAACATTTTTGCCGGAATCTTTGTCACGGGCGGTTTCCTCTTCAGCTTTGGGCAGTACGTGCCAAGTTGGGACAGCAGTTATTATCCGCTGATGATGAGTCAGAACATTCAATATAAGGAGTATCTCACCTCAAAATGGTATTTGGTCATCATCGCCACCATCATTTCCACTGTTTTGGCGTCTTTTTATATATACTTTGGATGGGAGGCCTATGCCGCTGTATTGGTAGGTGCTATATATAATATAGGAATCAACAGCTATTTGGTGCTTTGGGGTGGGGCATATGTAAAGACACCCATAGACCTTACCTCCAACAAAAAGGCCTTCGGAGACAAACAGGCATTCAATGCAAAGACCTTGCTGCTGACCTTGCCCAAAGTTGTTTTGCCCATTATCATCTATGCCATAGGCCACCTTTTGATCAATCCCTTGGCCGGATATCTCTTTGTTGCCATAGCTGGAATGTTGGGCTTTGTGTTCAAGAACAAGGCCTTTAAAATGATAGAGGGCATCTATAAAAAAGAGAAGTACAAAACCTTACTGGCCTACAAACAGAAATAAAAATCAGTTACAAAATACAGCACATGATCACAGCTCAAAACCTGACAAAAACCTACAGTTCACAAACTGTGTTGAATATTGATCATTTGGAAATTCCAAAAGGCCAAAGTTTTGGTCTTGTGGGAAACAATGGTGCAGGAAAAACCACCCTGTTCAGTTTGTTGTTGGATTTGACCCAACCTTCCACAGGGTACATTATCAACAACGAAGTGCAGGTGGACCAAAGTGAAGCGTGGAAACCCTTTACTTCTGCATTCATTGATGAGACTTTCCTGATCGGCTACCTTACTCCAGAGGAGTATTTCTATTTTATCGGGGAACTTCGGGGCAGAAACAAGGCCGATGTGGATGCCTTGTTGTCCAACTATGACGATTTTTTCCACGGTGAGATTTTGGGCCAAAAGAAATATCTGCGGGACCTTTCCAAAGGAAATCAAAAAAAGGTGGGCATTGTGGCCAGCTTTATTGGCAATCCGGAAGTGGTGATCTTGGACGAGCCTTTTGCCAATTTGGACCCTACAACCCAAATACGGTTAAAGGCCATCATCAAAGATTTGGCAGCCAAGGAAGGAGTGACGGTGCTGGTCTCCAGTCACGATTTGATCCATGTCACCGAAGTCTGTGAACGTATTGTGGTGCTCAACAAAGGAGAAATTGTAAAAGACATTAAAACCTCAACCCAGACCTTAAAGGAATTGGAAGCTTTTTTTGGGGGATAAAAAAGAGGCTCTCTTAAAAATTATGAAACTGCGTCATTCTGAATTCCTGCCTGCCGGCAGGCAAGGCATTTCAGAATCTCATCATACTTATAAACAAAGCACTATGTGAACCTGAATCCTGCCCGTCCGGCAGGCGGGCAAGCTCAGGTTGACGAAATCCTACATTTTAAACAGCCTTATGAATTTGAATACGCTTGGAGATTGCGTTAGCACATGGCCGAGGTATCATAATGAAACGATACTTTTTTGATCTTTCCATCCTGCACTTGGTACAGGGCAACTTCCTCCATGTTCATTCGGTTGCCATCCTTAAAGGTAACATCGCTGGTCATGGCCACGGCAAAATGATTGCCCGCCACAACGGGATCGCCAACCGTGCCATCATGGGTTTCCTGGATGCCCTCCATCCATTGCTCAAAGCATTGTAGGATGTTGTCCAATCCCTCCGTCACCTCATTGGGCATATTGGGCATTTCTAAACTCACTGCGTCTTGGGCATAAAGGCCATACGCTTCTTGGTATTTGCCTTCCCTGCAAAAGGCAACCAATTTGTCTGCAACTTCTTGTGTGGTCATGTTGTTTCTGTTTTTATGATTAATGAATAAACTTCTTATCAATTAAATGAACTTTTAAAATCCATATTAGGCTAAGCTACAAAAGCATAAAACCTAAGGCCAAGGGCAAATACGACACTTTAAAGGGTTGTTTCTGCCACGGATATCTACTACATTTATCACTCGTAAATTCATGGCTATGAAACACGTAAGTATTTTGGTGCCCAAGGGCAATGCTATTTTGAGCAGTGTAGTGGGGCCGTACAAGATTTTATCCGCAGCCAATCGGTTTTTGCAGAAGGCCGGTGTTAGAAATGACAATTTTTTTGACATTCATTTAGTGGGATTGGATGGCGACCAATCACTCTACAATGGACTGTTCAGCATCCATTGCGATAAGACCATTGATGAGGTAAACAAGACGGACCTTATCCTGATTCCGGCCTTACGCACGGATAAATTAATGGAAGACCTCAAACAGAACGAACCCTTTGTGGATTGGATCATGAACCAGCGAAACAGGAACAATGCCGATGTGGCCAGCATGTGCCTGGGGGCTTTTGTCTTGGCCCGCACGGGTTTGGTGGATAGGAAGCAGTGCTCGACACATTGGGCGGCCATGGAGCTGTTTAAAAGGATGTACCCCCAAGTGAATCTGGTTTCCAACAAAATTGTTACTGAAGAGGATGGCATTTACACCAGTGGTGGGGCCTATTCTTTTTTGAACCTTATGATCCACCTGATTGAAAAATTCTGTGGTCGCGAAGCCGCCATTTATATCTCCAAATATTTTGAAATTGAAATTGATCGGGAAGACCAGAACCAATTTGTCATTTTTCAAGGCCAGAAAGAGCACGATGATACCGCCATCAAAGCGGCTCAAAATTATATTGAGGACAATGTAAACGATAAAATATCAGTGGAAGAACTGGCCCAAAAATTTGCGATCAGCAATAGAAACTTTGTCAGGCGGTTTAAAAAAGCCACCCAGAACACCCCATTGGAGTACATTCAACGGGTAAAGATAGAAGCGGCCAAACGCAGTTTGGAAACCACCCAACAAAACGTGAACGAGATCATGTACCAAGTGGGCTACGCCGACCAAAAAGCGTTCCGAACCGTGTTCAAAAAATATGTGGGGTTATCTCCGGTGGCCTACAAAACAAAATACAACCGGGCCCAACTAAAATATGACCGGCCCATGGCCTAGTGACCGGGCATAGGTACTTCAACCGAGTGGGCAAATAAAAAATCTTGTATTTTATCGATGAGCCTTATAATAATCTGTGTTTTTTTCAGTTAAGGTTACACACGATTATCGATAATTTTGAAGCTTCAACATACACTTATCATCGCCATGGTTCTGGGAGGGCTGCTCTTCAATTCCTGCTCTACCCAAAAGGACAAGTTCATCAACCGAAATTGGCATGCCCTCAACACCAAGTACAACACCCTGTACAATGGCAATATCGCTTTTGAACAGGGCCGGGAGGAGTTAAATGCCAGTTACAGGGACGATTATTGGGAAATCCTCCCCGTGGAACGCTTGGAAGTGACCGACGAGATAAAGCTCGATTCCGAGGACAACAACCCCAATTTCATCATTGCTGAGGAGAAGGCCACCAAGGCCATCCAAAAGCACAGCATGGATATTAAGGATGAAGAACGAAATCCGCAGACGGACGAAGCTTTCCTCCTTTTGGGCAAGTCGCGCTATTTTGACCAACGCTATATTCCCGCTTTGGAAGCCTTCAATTATATCCTCAGAAAATATGTGGAGAGCGATAAATTGAACGAGGCCACCATTTGGCGTGAAAAGACCAATATGCGGTTGGACAATCCGGAAGTGGCCATTAAAAACCTGAAACGGTTGTTCAAATATGAATCGCTCAAGGATCAGGAGTATGCCGATGCCAATGCGGTTTTGGCCCAGTGCTACATCAACCTGAATGTTCCGGACACGGCCATCCAAAAATTAAAGGTTGCCCAAGCCTACACCAAAAAGAACCCCGAAAAAGGAAGATACTTGTTCATCATTGGGCAGTTGTACAATCAATTGGGGCATAAGGACAGTGCCAATTATGCTTTTGACAAGGTCATCGATTTAAATCGAAAATCGCCTCGGGTATATATGATCAATGCCCACCTCCAAAAAATTCAGAACACGGAAATCACGGATGCCAATGAGGAGGAAATGTTGGAATACCTGACCGATTTGGAAGAGAATCGGGAAAACCGACCTTTTTTGGATAAGATCTATCGCGAAGTGGCCCAGTTCCACCTGGCCAACGAACGGGATAGTTTGGCCTTGGCGTATTACAATAAATCCATCCGCGCCACACAAGGTGAACGGAAACTGAATGCCCTCAACTACCAAAGTCTCGCAGATTACTATTTTGATGAGGATGAATACAAAACGGCAGGGGCTTATTACGACAGCACCTTGACCAACCTGACCGAAAACACCAGAAAGCACAGGGACATTAAAAAGAGGTTGGATAATTTGGAAGATGTCATCAAATACGAGGACATTGTTCAGTATACGGATAGCGTAATCACGGTTTACCAGATGCCCGAGGCGGAGCGAAAAGCTTATTTTGAGGACCACATTGCAGAACTGAAGCGCAAAGCCGAAGAGGAGGAAGCCAAGAAACAGCAACAAGCAGCGGCTGGTTTTGCCGCCTTTGAAAAGACGAAGGGCGGGAAAGATAATAAGGGGAAGTTCTACTTTTATAACATCACCAGTTTAGGGTACGGCAAAAATGACTTTAGGACCCGATGGGGCGAACGCACCCTGGAAGACGATTGGCGTTGGAGCAACAAATCCAGAACATTGGTGTCCGAGGCTGCCGGGGAACAAGTTGCAGGCAACGACCCATCAACAGAAAACCTTACCGAAGACCAAAAATATTCAGTGGATTTCTATCTGAACCAAATTCCTACGGATGTAGCTGTAATTGACAGTCTGTGGACCGAGCGGAATTTCGCCAATTATCAACTGGGGTTGATCTATAAGGAAAAATTCAAGGACAACCTTTTGGCGGCTGCTAAGTTGGAGCGGGTTTTGGCTTCCAATCCAGAGGAACGGTTAATTCTTCCCTCAAAATACAACTTGTACAAAATTTATGAGGAAAGCGGCAGTCCGTTGGCCCAAAACATGAAACAGGATATCATCAACAACCATCCGGACACCCGTTATGCTGAGATATTATTGAACCCACAGGCGGTTCTGGAAGGCAATACCGATAGTCCTGATGCACGCTATGCAGCATTGTTCAAACTATACGAACAGCAAGAATATCTGCGGGTCATTACCATGTCCGAAGAATACATCAATACGTTCACGGGGGATCCCATCGTACCAAAATTTGAAATGTTGAAGGCCAACGCCATTGGCCGCTTGCAGGGGTTTGAACCTTTTAAGGAAGCCTTGAACTATGTGGCCCTGACCTACCCCAACAATCCCGAAGGGAAAAAAGCGGAGCAAATTGTGGATGAACAATTGCCCAAATTGGAAAACAAGGAATTTTCCCCGGAAACGGGTTCATCGGGAACCGCAAATTGGAAAGTGGTCTTTCCGTTTAAAATAAGGGACAATGAAAAGGCATTGGTATTGAAGAAGCGTCTTGAAGAGGCCATAAAAGAATTGAACTACCGAAACATTGTTTCCAAGGACATTTATAATCTGGAAGATCAGTTTGTGGTGGTGCATGGATTCCGGTCCAAAGATTTTGCCCTGGGCTTTGCAGAGCTTATTAAAAACAACAAAGACTACCGCATTAAAGATGAGAATTTTGTAGTTTTATCAGACAATTACAAGATTGTACAGGTCCACAAGAATTTAGAATCATACAAAGAACATATTTTAACCCCAAAACCCTAGAACACAATGTTTTCTGACAACAAAAAACCACGACCTATGAATGAATTTGGCGGACAGCCCAACAGAATTGAAAAGAACACCAAGATAAAAGGTGACATTACTTCCGAAGCTGACTTTAGAATTGATGGCAAGCTTGAAGGGAATGTAAAAACATCAGGAAAAGTGGTCATTGGAAAAGATGGCTACATCAACGGAAAAGTGGAGTGCGTAAATGCTGATATTGAAGGAAAGTTCAATGGTGAGCTCTCTGTAAAGGAGTTGCTTTCGCTCAAGGCCTCTGCCATTATTGAAGGCACCGTAACCGTGGCCAAATTGGCGGTTGAGCCTGGTGCCACGTTCAATGCGGCCTGTACCATGGGCAAAGGTGCAACCACGACCACTTCGTCCACAGCCGCACCAAAATTGGAGTCCACAAAAAGCAATGAGCCAGCAAAAGCCTCCTAAAAAGAAGAACAACTTTAGAAATGCCGCCATCCTAACAGGCATTGGTTTTGAAATGGGGGCCATTATTTATTTGTCCGTCCAAGGCGGAAAATGGTTGGACGCCGAATATCAAAATGAAAAGAATATTTTTACGGTAATTGCCACTTTATTGGGAGTGGCAATTTCTATTTGGCTAGTTTTGCAGCAGTTAAAACGTATTAAATATTGATGTTCAAGCTTAATCTGTTCACCCAGTTCCTTATTCTCCTTTTGGTATTATTGATTCTTGCTTTTGCAGGGCATTTGTTTGTTTTATCCAGCAAGGGTTTCCCACTTTACGGCAACTTGATTGTGCGTTCCTACATAATCAATGGGATTTTGGCCGCTGTCATTTTTGGGTTGCTTTTCCGTTTTAGGGAGCGGTTAAAAAACCAAATCGGATTTTTGTTCATGGCGGGAAGCTTGGTAAAATTTGTCTTTTTCTTCATCTTTTTTTATCCCACTTATATTAGAAATGGGGACATGTCGGGTCAGGAATTCGCCGCTTTTTTTGTCCCGTATGCCATCGCTCTTTTTCTGGAGACCTTTTTTGCTTCCAGAATGCTCAAAATTTTGGAGGAATCCCCTGAAGATTAGTCGGCTCAAAATCCTCAAAAATAAAAGTTTGAAAGCTTTTTTCTTTTTGGAAGAATGGCTTACATTTGCACCGATTTTGAGAGACCGATATTTTGAGCGAAATGCGAAAGACTTTTTTTACGAGAATACTTCTTGTCGGAACACTATTGTTGGCCCAGTTCACTTTTGCCAAAGAACAGGAACACGAAACTGAAGAACACGGCAAGGACCTAAAGACTGAAATTAAGGAGTACATTTCCCATCACCTTAAGGATTCTCACGACTTTTCCTTATTCTCTTACACTGCGGAAAATGGAGAGCACAAATATGTTGGTTTTCCTTTGCCCGTTATCTTGATCGATGATGGACTACAGGTTTTCTCCTCTTCAAAATTCCATCATGGCGAGACCGTGGCCGAAGTGGACGGCAATCACTACAAGCTGTACCACGGTAAAATTTACAAGACCGATGCCGAGGGCACCATCAATTACGATGAAAAGCACCATCCCACCAATGTAAAACCTTTGGATTTTTCCATCACCAAGAATGTGGTAATGATCATTGTCACAGGAGCATTGATGTTGTGGTTGTTCACCAGCTTGGCCAAATCCTATGCAAAGAACAACGGTGTTCCCACTGGGGTAGGCCGTTTCTTTGAGCCCATTATATTATATGTAAGGGATGACATCGCCAGACCCAACATCGGAGAAAAGCGATACAAAAAATACATGCCCTACTTGTTGACCATCTTCTTCTTTATTTGGTTCTTGAACATGTTTGGCCTTACCCCACTGGGGATCAACGTTACAGGAAACATTGCCATTACTTTTGCATTGGCCTTGATGACCTTTTTATTGACCAACCTTACCGGAACAAAAGATTATTGGATGCACCAATTCAATCCACTTGGTGATTCCATGCCTTGGTACGCCAAGATACCTTTATACATTATCTTGGTGCCCATTGAAATATTGGGATTGTTCATCAAACCGTTTTCCCTGTTGATTCGTTTGTATGCGAACATGCAGGCAGGTCACATTGTATTGATGAGCTTGATCGGATTGATGTTCATTTTTAAAAGCTGGTTGGGAAGTCCATTGTCCTTCGGACTGGCCTTTGCCATTTCATTGATAGAAGTATTGGTAGCATTGCTACAAGCCTATATTTTCACCATGTTGAGTGCGTTGTACTTCGGATTTGCCTCCGAGGACCATCATGCAGAAGGTCATGAAGATGACCCAGAGTTGGTGCATTTATAACAGTTGTCATTCCCGCGGAGGCGGGAATCCAGTAAGTTGAATTTTAATTTTTAAACTAGATAGATATGGAAATTCCAGTAATGGTAGGTGCAGGTTTGGTTGTTATCGGTGCAGGTATCGGTATCGGTAAGATTGGTGGTTCCGCAATGGAGGCCATCGCTCGTCAGCCTGAGGCTTACGGAAAAATCCAAACAGCGATGTTGATTGCAGCAGCGTTGATTGAAGGTATTGGTTTTGCTGCTCTTTTTGCAGTGTAATCAAAAAAACCCAGAGCAAAAGTTGTAACGGTTGGTTGCAACTTTTGCTTGATTAATAGTTTAAAAAAGTACAAGAATAAAGCATAGATATGGAAAAGTTATTGGAAGAGTTTTCGTTGGGACTGTTTTTTTGGCAAACCGTGTTGTTCGGATTGTTGCTGTTCCTATTGTACAAGTTTGCATGGAAACCTATCCTTAAAGCGGTAAATGATCGTGAAGAAGGCATTAAAAATGCTTTGGATGCTGCCGATGCTGCCAAAAAGGAAATGCAAAACGTTACTGCCGATAGCGAAAAATTGCTGAAAGAGGCCAGAGCGGAGCGCGATGCGTTGTTGAAGGAAGCCAGGGAAATCAAAGAAGGCATTGTTTCCGAAGCCAAGGAACAGGCCAAGGTTGAAGGGGATAAAATGATCAAGCAGGCCCAGGCCACCATCGAAAGTGAAAAGAAAGCCGCCGTTGCAGAGATAAAAGCACAAGTGGCCAACCTTTCTTTGGAAATCGCGGAAAAAGTCATCAAAGAAGAATTGTCCGACAAGAAGAAACAACAGAAGTTGGTGGATGATATGTTGGGCGACATCAAATTGAACTAAAACAAAAGGTATTGGTTTGCTAAGGCGTGGTTGTCGCATAGTTTCAACATTAGCCTTTCACCATTAACCCAATAACCTAAAGAATATGAACCAAAACAGGGCAGCCATACGCTACGCAAAAGCAACCTTGGATTTCGCTATCGAAAAGAAAGCGGCAGAAGCCGTGGAAAACGATATGCGGAATATTTCAGCGACGATTTCTGAAAGTGACGAGTTGGAAAAACTTTTGGAGAGCCCCATTGTAAATAATGTGGTAAAGAAAAATGCATTGCTTGAAATTTTCAAGGACTCCTCTGAGATCACCAAGGGACTTATCGGTACATTGATAAGCAACAAACGTATAGCCATGTTGCAGGAAGTGGCCTTTAAGTACATCATCCTTCATGAGAAATTGAAAGGAGAGGATGTGGCTTATGTGACCACGGCAATTCCCTTGACCGCGGATTTAGAAAAGAAAATATTGGCCGAGGTGAAAAAGATCACCGGAAACAAGGTCACCATAGAAAACAGGATCGACGAAAGCATCATTGGAGGCTTTGTATTGCGCGTGGGCGATTTACAGTATGATGCCAGCATCGCAAACAAATTGAACAATTTAAAAAGAGAATTTACAAATAGTCTATAAATAAAGAGAATCAATGCGTCTGACGTCTTGGTTCTTATTTCTTATATCTAAACTATGGCAGGAGTAAAAGCCGCTGAGGTATCAGCAATTTTGAAAAAACAGTTATCAGGTTTTGAGGCCACCGCTTCCTTGGACGAAGTAGGTACCGTATTGCAAGTAGGGGATGGTATTGCCCGTGTGTACGGACTTTCCAATGCCCAATACGGCGAGTTGGTGGAGTTTGATGGTGGAATGGAAGGTATCGTTCTAAACCTTGAAGAAGATAACGTTGGTGTGGTTTTGTTGGGTCCAACCAAAGAAATCGTGGAAGGAGCTACCGTAAAGCGTACACAACGTATCGCATCCATTAAGGTGGGTGAAGGAATTGTTGGTCGTGTGGTGGATACCTTGGGAACTCCCATTGATGGGAAAGGACCTATTGCTGGCGAAACCTACGAGATGCCTTTGGAGCGCAAAGCCCCTGGTGTAATTTTTAGACAACCTGTAAACGAGCCATTGCAGACAGGAATCAAGGCGATTGATGCCATGATTCCAATTGGTCGTGGACAAAGGGAGTTGGTGATCGGGGATAAGCAAACCGGTAAGACCACCGTTTGTATCGACACCATCTTGAACCAAAAAGAATTTTACGATGCCGGTGAGCCCGTATATTGTATTTATGTGGCCGTTGGTCAGAAAGCATCCACAGTTGCGGCTATTGCCAAAACTTTGGAAGATAGAGGGGCATTGGCCTATACCACCATTGTAGCGGCGAATGCATCAGACCCTGCTCCTATGCAGGTGTATGCTCCTTTTGCCGGTGCAGCGATTGGAGAGTACTTCAGAGACACAGGTCGTCCTGCTTTGATCATCTATGATGATTTGTCAAAACAAGCGGTTGCCTATCGTGAAGTATCCTTGTTGTTGAGAAGACCTCCAGGACGTGAAGCCTACCCTGGTGACGTATTCTACTTGCACTCCAGATTGTTGGAGCGTGCGGCTAAAGTCATTGCAGATGATGGTATTGCAAAGAACATGAACGACCTTCCAGAGGTGTTGAAGCCTATGGTAAAAGGTGGAGGTTCATTAACGGCATTGCCAATTATTGAAACACAGGCAGGTGACGTATCGGCCTATATCCCTACCAACGTAATTTCCATTACGGATGGTCAGATATTCTTGGAGCAAGATTTGTTCAACCAAGGGGTGCGTCCTGCGATCAACGTGGGTATCTCTGTATCTCGTGTGGGGGGTTCCGCGCAGATCAAATCCATGAAGAAAGTGGCCGGTACCTTGAAATTGGACCAAGCCCAGTTCCGTGAACTGGAAGCTTTTGCCAAGTTCGGTTCCGATTTGGATGCCGCTACATTGAACGTCATTGAAAAGGGTAGAAGAAACGTTGAAATCTTAAAACAAGGTCAGAACGATCCTTTTACCGTAGAAGATCAGGTGGCCATCATCTTTGCAGGTTCCAAGAACTTGTTGCGTGATGTTCCTGTGGATAAAGTAAAAGAATTTGAAAGGGATTATTTGGAGTTCTTGAATGCCAAGCACAGGGATGTATTGGATGCCCTTAAGGCCGGTAAATTGACTGATGAGGTTACCGACACCCTTACTGCGGTTGCGAAAGACCTTTCAGGGAGATATAGAGCATAATAAGAATTGTCATTCCTGCTAGCACCCTGAGCGTAGTCGAAGGGAAGCAGGAATCCATAACCAAAAAGATTCCGCATCAAGTGCGGAATGACAAATAAGAAAATGGCGAATCTAAAGGAAATACGGAACAGGATATCATCCATCTCTTCAACGATGCAGATTACCAGTGCCATGAAAATGGTATCGGCTGCCAAGTTGAAGAAAGCCCAGGATGCCATTACGGCCATGCGTCCTTATTCGGATAAACTTACCGAACTGTTGCAAAGCCTTAGTGCGAGTTTGGATGGTGATGCGGGCAGTGCATTCACGGACAACCGGCCCGTCAATAAAGTTTTGGTGGTGGCCATCACCTCTAACAGGGGGTTGTGTGGAGCATTCAACACCAACATCATTAAACAGAGCAGAACTTTGGTGGGGCAAACCTACGCAGGAAAGCAGGTGGATTTTGTGACCATTGGAAAGAAAGCCAACGATATCCTCCGCAAAAAGAACACCATCGTTGCAAATCATAGTGATGTCTATGACGATTTGACATTTGAAAACGTTGCTGAAATAGCCGAGTTCTTAATGGCTCAATTTACGGAGGGCAAGTATGACCGAATTGATTTGGTCTACAACAAGTTCAAGAATGCGGCCACCCAAATTGTGATGTCCGAGCAGTTCTTGCCCATTGCTATTTCTGATGAGAAAGCCTCCAGTGTTTCAGATTACATTTTTGAGCCATCCAAGGCGGAGATTGTGGAGCAGTTGATACCAAAATCATTGAAGACCCAATTGTTCAAAGCTATCCGGGATTCCTTTGCCAGTGAGCACGGGGCCCGTATGACGGCGATGCACAAGGCAACCGACAACGCCAAAGACCTTAGGGATCAATTAAAATTGACCTATAATAAGGCAAGACAGGCCGCCATTACCAATGAAATTTTGGAAATTGTTGGTGGGGCCGAGGCGTTGAACGATTAGAGTTGATTCGATAAAAATTATAAAAGCCGCAAACTAAGCGGCTTTTTTTGGCTCCAAACCTTTTATCATATATGGAATAAAGCGTTTTATGTAACTTGTGACCACCTAAAAGAGGTTTTTAAAGAACACGCACCTATTGAACCCATTAAAAAGGCTTTTTAAACAGACTTTTATTTATGGCCTGGCTACGGTAATGCCCCGGGTCATTTCCTTTTTTCTGTTACCACTCTATACCGCTGTTTTTGAAAATGCAGCGGGGTACGGGCAGTATACCAATATCTATGCTTGGATAGCTATTTTCAATGTCTTTTTGGCCTATGGCATGGAGACCGCTTTTTTTAGGTTTTACCATAAAACGGACGACAAGAAAAAGATCATATCCACTTCGCTGATATCCCTTTTGGCCTCTTCCCTCTTGTTTTTGATCATTGCGCTGTCCGTAAAACAGTGGTTGTCCAATGTAACCAACATCAATGCGGATTATATTAAGTTCACCACTTTTATCTTGGTGTTGGATGCTTTGGTCATTGTTCCGTTTGCCTTGTTGAGGGCCCAGGAAAAACCCATGAAATATGCCGTCCTAAAGACCATTAATGTGGCCATAAATTTGGCCTTTAATGTGTTTTTCTTGCTTGTTTTGCCCAAAATGGCGCAAGAAAATCAGTCGGAGTTTTTTAATGCCATCTACAGGGAAAATTGGGAAATCCATTATGTGTTGCTTTCAAATGTGATTGCCAGTGGTATTACGCTTTTGATTTTGTTGCCCACATATATCAAGGTCCCATACCTATTTGATACTGATGTGTGGAAGCAGATGATGAAATATGCAGGTCCCGTAATGTTGGCCGGGGTTGCGTTTACGGTCAATGAAGTGCTGGACAAGATTTTACTGACCGAGATATTGCCAGCGGACATTGCAGAAACCGAAGTGGGAAAATATGGCGCATGCTATAAATTGGCGCTGTTCATGACCCTGTTCGGAACTGCGTTCCGGATGGGGGTGGAACCCTTTTTCTTCAGTCACGCCAAAACGGAGAAACCACAAAGGACCTACGCACAGATCACCAATTATTTTGTGATTCTGGGGAGCATTATCCTTTTGGGCGTTGTGGTCTACATTGATATTTTGGGCAAGCTTCTGATTCGCAATCCTGTTTATTGGGAAGCTCTTGATGTTGTCCCCATTATTTTATTGGGCAGTTTCTGTTTGGGCATATACCATAACCTTTCCGTTTGGTACAAAGTAACGGACCAGACCAAATTTGGGGCCTACATTTCATCTGTTGGCGCATTGATTACCCTGGTCACCAACATAGGGCTCATTCCCAAAATAGGCTATATGGCTTCAGCTTTGGCTACCTTGGCCGCTTATGGTAGTATGATGGTGCTGTCCTATTTCTTCGGAAGAAAATATTACCCGGTACCCTACAACATGCGGAAGATTGGGTTCTATCTTTCCGTTTCAATTCTATTTTCAGCCCTTTCCTTCTACGTTTTTAATAGAAATTTAATAGGGGGCAGCCTACTTCTTTTGTTATTTTTGGGATTGATTTACAAAATGGAAGGAGAAAATCTAAGAACCCTATTTTTAAGACGTGAAGATTAAGATCATCAACAAGTCAAGCCATGTATTGCCCCATTACGAAACCTTGGCTTCCGCAGGAATGGACCTTAGGGCAAACATTGAGTTGCCCATTGTATTAAAACCCTTGGAAAGGGCCATTGTCCCTACAGGAATTTATATGGAACTTCCCTTGGGGTATGAAGCCCAAGTAAGGCCGCGGAGTGGATTGGCGGCAAAAAAAGGAATCTCGGTACTGAATGCCCCTGGCACCATTGATGCAGATTATCGGGGTGAGGTAGGCGTGATTCTGGTGAACCTTTCATCCGAAGAATTTACTATTGAGAATGGAGAACGTATTGCCCAAATGGTCATTGCCAAGCACGAACGTGCCGAATGGGAAGAAGTGGAATCCCTTTCGGAAACGGATAGGGGAGCTGGTGGATTTGGCAGTACGGGAACAAATTAAATTCCTGCGAAGGCAGGAATCTCTTTGAAACAATCATTAGCCATTGGAGTTAGGATGCTCATAGCAAGTTGGATAAACTCAACCAAATAAATGAAGTGTTGGACTGTCCAAATAATGATCAATCGACCTAACGGAGTGCTTTATGTTGATGTTACGGATAATCTGGATGAAAGAGTAAAAGAGCATAAGTTAAAATTATATCCAAGGTCTTTTACCGCTAAATACAATTGTGACAAACTTGTTTATTTTGAAGAGTTTGATGATGGACAGGAGGCAGTAAAACGAGAAAGGCAAATGAAAAAATGGAAAAGGGTTTGGAAGGTCAAATTAATAGAAAATTTTAATCCAAACTGGGTTGATATCAGCCTTAACTGGAAATTGAATTATAATAAATCAAGATAAATCTTGTTGGAGTACTTAGAAAACAAGCAAAGTTTAACCGCAAAAAATAGACACCTGCCTTCGCAGGTGTGTGAAATATGAAAATAATCGTACCCATGGCGGGAAGAGGTTCCCGATTACGACCACACACTTTAACCGTACCAAAACCACTCATTCCCGTTGCTGGAAAACCCATTGTGCACCGTTTGGTGAGCGATATTGCCAAGGTGTTGGGGGAACCCATCGAGGAGGTAGCCTTTATTCTGGGGGACCCTGCTTTTTTTGGTGATGATGTAGTGGATAGTTTGATGCGATTGGCAAAAGAATTGGGCGCAAAAGGTTCAATATACCGGCAAGACCAACCCTTGGGAACAGGCCATGCCATTATGAGTGCCAAGGAATCGTTGAGCGGTCCTGCGGTAATTGCTTATGCGGATACGTTGATCCGTGCCGATTTTGATCTGGACAAATCTGCTGACAGCGTTATTTGGGTGAAGCAGGTTGACCACCCCGAAGCCTATGGTGTGGTAAAATTGAATGATGCCAATGAAATAGTTGAGCTGGTAGAAAAACCAAAGGAGTTCGTCTCGGATTTAGCGGTAATAGGCATCTACTATTTTAAGGATGTCGGGATTCTTAAAAATGAGCTACAACACGTTTTGGACAACGATATAACCCATGGAGGGGAGTATCAAATCAATGATGGGATTAAACGCATGATGGAAAAGGGCATGAAATTTGTTCCTGGTAAAGTGGATGAATGGATGGATTGTGGCAACAAAAATGTGACCGTGGAGACCAACCAACGCATGTTGGATTTTTTGGAAAAAGACGGGGAAAATCTGATTGCTGATTCAGTAAAACAAGAGAATGCCAATATTATTGAGCCCTGTTTTATTGGTGAGAATGTTGTGATCAAAAACAGTACGGTGGGACCTTATGTGTCCGTGGGGGCCAATACGGTTCTGGAGAATACAACCATTAAGAACAGTCTTGTACAAAACAATAGTAAAATATACAATGCAAATTTAGACAATGCCATGATTGGCAATTATGTTGTTTTTAATGGTAATTTTGAAACCATAAGTATTGGGGATTATTCCGTTTTGGAATAAGGCAATATGTCTTTTATTGATATAATGGCGTTAGGGATAGTATGAATGGAAAGTTTCTTTTTTGGATGTGCTTAGTTGTGTCCACGCTGACATGGTATCCCACCTATGCCCAAGAAGAACAGGAAAGCGCGGAAGTATACCTCGAAGAATATACCGATAAGTTTCAAGAGAATTTCTTTGAGGCTCTCAAACAAAAAGGCATCCAAAATTATGACAGGGCCATTGATTTGTTGTTAAAGTGCAAACAATTGGATCCATCCAACAGTGTGGTGGATTATGAATTGGCCAAAGCCTATGCAATGGACAAGCAATATGTGCAGGCCCAAGAATATGCCGTGAAAGCCCTGAATGCAGAACCAACCGATTTTTGGTATTTGGACAACCTTCTCCATGTATTGGAAAAAGAAGGGAGCCCTCTGGAAGCAGTTAAACAGGAGATTCCTTTTGCCAATCAAAAGTTACAGCAAAACCTTGCTTTGGGATATTTCAAAATGAGAAAATACAACGATGCCCTCAAGGTTTTGGAAGGATTGGGCAGTTCTGCATTTGCTGAGGAACTGACCTCAAAAATAAAAGACTCCCTTCAAACTAAAAAGGAGGAAAGAACAGTTTCACCCGTGGTAACAAGTCCAAAAAAGGATGACCCCACGGCGCAATATCGATCACAAATAGAACAGCTGTTATCTGCATCAGATTATGGCCAATTATTGGCCATTTCCAAGGAGGCACAGGATTCCTATCCGTTGCAACCCTATTTTTATTATGCGTATGGAGCAGCATTGAACAACACCTCCAATGCCAATAAGGCCATTGAGGTTTTGGAAAGTGGGTTGGATTACCTTTTGGACGATGATCAATTGGCCAACAAGATGTACAGCGAGCTGTCCAAGGCATATACAAGTATTGGCAATGCATCCAAAGCCAATGAATATTTGAACAAGATAAAACCGGGATTATAATGGTTGGGTTGAAAGACATAGGAGGAGAGAAACGGTTGTGGGTATTGATTTTATCAATGCTGACACTTGGTGCATGCAAAAGTACCAAGACGGTTACCGGAGGGGAAGTGGATTCCCGGATGTCCGCCAAAAACATCATTGACAACCATTATACCAATCAACCCAATTTCAAGACCTTGAGTGGGCGCATCAAAATTGATTACTCCAATGGGGATGAAAGTCAAGGTGTAAATGTCAGTCTTCGGATGGAAAAAGACAAGGTCATTTGGATGAGTGCACCGCTGGGTATGGTCAAGGCACATATTACACCAAATAAAGTATCATTCTATAACAAACTACAGAACGAATATTTTGATGGTGACTTCAGTTATCTGAGCCATGTTTTGGGAACCGAACTCGATTTTGAAAAGGTCCAAAACCTACTTCTTGGCAATGCGGTTCTCGACCTGAGAAAGGAAAGATTCTCCTCTTCCGTCACTCAGGGCAACTATCAATTGAAACCAAAAAAGGCTAAGGACTTGTTCAAAATCTTATTTCAGGTGGAGCCCAAAAACTTTAAGATTGCCGCCCAACAAATTTCACAACCGGATAGTTTACGACAGCTCCTGGCAAAATATACCTATCAGAATGTTTCTGGAAATGTGCTTCCAGAGGAAATTAAGATTTTGGCAGAGGACAAAGGCGAATTAACAACCATTGACCTGAGTTTTCGGAACCTGGAACTGAACAAATCCATGAGTTTTCCTTATAAAGTACCAAAGGGATTTGATAAAATTACATTAAAGTAATATGGCAAATAAAGTTTCATATTGCATTTATTATCTGATTTTTACGATTTTTATTTCCTTTTCTGGACATGCACAGACCAGTGAACAGAAGGCGCTGGAGGCCAAAAGGGAGCGGTTGCAGGAGGAAATCAAGGAAATCAATAGATTGCTCTTTGCCGAACGCAAGGAAAAAGGCACCATTTTGGATCAAATGGAGGCATTGGACAACAAAATCAATGTCCGGCAAGAGCTCATTCGGGTCACAAACCAACAGTCCAATTTGCTCAACAGACAGATCAATGTCAATATCAGAAACATCAGTAAACTCCGGGAAGACCTAAACATATTGAAGGAGGACTATGCCAACCTCATTCAAAAGACCTATCAAAACAAATCCCAGAGCAATAGGTTGATGTTCTTGTTGTCTGCCGAGAACTTCTTTCAAGCCTTTAAACGGTTGCAATACATGCAGCAATATGCCAAGCACAGAAAAAAGCAGGGCGAGGGCATTATCAAAAAAACGGAGGAGTTGGCCAAATTGAACCAGGATTTGGTGGAGCAGCGAAAGCAAAAGGATCAACTTGTAGCCGAAAACACCAAAGCCAAGAATGAACTTTCCAAAGAGGTTGAATCACAGCGGGACTTACTGAGAAGCATACGGCAAAACGAGGCAAAATATACCGCCGCCATTGCCGAAAAGCAAAAAGAGGCCCGCAGGATTGAACGAGAAATTGAGCGGTTGATACGGACGGCCATTGCAAGTTCAAATAAAAGTTCCGGCAAGTCCAGTAGCAGCACCACTTTTTCCCTTACCCCTGAAGCCAAATTGCTGGCAGACAACTTTTCGGCCAATAAAGGGAGACTTATTTGGCCCGTGGAGAAAGGAATAAAAAGTCAGGGCTATGGGATTTATGCCGATAAAATTTATCCCGGGATCAAACATCAGAACAACGGAGTCACAATCGCCACTGACAAGGGCAGCCAAGCCAGGGCCATTTTTGAAGGGGAGGTCATTGCCATTATCTCGGTTCCCGGAGGAAGTAAAGGTGTTACCATAAAACACGGGAATTATATCAGCACCTACTACAATCTATCCACATTGTATGTGAAAAAAGGGGATAAGGTAGCTGCAAAAGAGGTGTTGGGCGACATTTACACCAATCGGTTTGACGGCACTACAAAACTGAAGTTTTATTTGTACCAAGATTCCAATCGTTTAAATCCGGAAGATTGGATATATCAATTATAACACATGAAGAAAATTACCAACCTACAAGGAACTTTTGAATTGCACAACGGGGTCCAGATGCCCTATTTGGGACTGGGCGTCTATCTGTCCGAGGATGGCAGTGAGGTCATCAATGCGGTAAAAGAAGCCCTTAATCATGGGTATCGGCACATCGATACCGCCTCTTTTTACCACAATGAAAATGGTGTGGGCACCGGAATCAAGGAAAGTGATGTGGACCGTAAAGATGTTTTCTTGGTCACCAAGGTTTGGAACACGGAGCAAGGGTACGAGAACACCTTAAAAGCGTTTGATGCAAGCTTGAAACGTTTGGGTACGGATTATCTCGACCTGTATTTGGTTCATTGGCCTAAAGAAGGGCTTTATAAGGAAACTTGGAAAGCCTTGGAGAAACTTTATAAGGAAAAAAGAGTCCGAGCCATCGGCGTGAGCAACTTTTTACAGTACCATTTGGAAGATCTGTTGACCTCTGCGGAAATTGTTCCCATGGTCAACCAAATGGAGTTTCATCCATATTTGGTGCAGCAAGACCTTATCGATTTTTGCACATCAAAAGGCATCCAATATGAGGCTTGGTCTCCCCTTATGCAGGGCAATATCTTTGATTTGGACATCATGAAGGACTTGGCGGCCAAATACAACAAGACCATTGCCCAGATTGTACTGCGGTGGGATCTTCAAAAAGGGGTGATCACCATTCCAAAATCATCCAATAAAAATCGAATTATGGCCAACGCCGACCTTTTCGATTTTGAACTCAGCGAGGAAGATGTACAACTTTTGGATGGCCTGGACCGTGGAAAACGTTTTGGTCCAGATCCGGACAATTTTGATTTCTAATTTCGTTCAAGCAGGGGTTTGATAAAAGGATGGGTTCTACAACTGGAAAATATCCACATCAGTATTCCAAAGGTTCTTTTTTGGCATATCTGACTCTCAAGATATACACAGCAGTTTTCTCAACAAGATAAGATATCCGATAGGAGTGCCTTTCATAAGCCCTGACATTTCCTTTATTGTCCCGCTTCAGCACATCAAGTTTGTAAATTTCGGGGTTGGTGGTCAAAATGTTGACGGAATTATAAATTTCTGTAATGACCCTTATGGTTGTTTCAATGGACTTTGACTCTTCCAACAAATTTAGAAATGCTAGGTTCAAGTCTGTTTCGGCCCGGTGTGTCCAGATTATTTTTTTGCCCATTTTTTGATATGCTCACCCACGTCCTCATGGGTGTATAGCTCCCCTTTCCCTATTTGGGCAATGGACTCGTCCAGTTCCTTATTGTATTGTTCCAGACTGATACGTTCGTCATCGTCAGCATAACTGTCGGCCATGGCCTTAACGAGCCTCAAGAACCTGTGATCGGCCTTCTTAACGTATTCCAGTACACTTTGTCTCAAATCCAAGGTTGCCATACTGTTCTGTGTTTGCTATAGTAAAGGTACAATTTTCATTCTATAGCTTTTATGTTTATTGTACAGAGGCTGATTTCTAAGTAGTAAACAAAGCCTTCAACTCTGTGGCATCGCTAGGTTTCATTTTCCCGGCCAGGACCAAGCTCAATTGTTTGCGCCTAAGGGCAGCGGCATAGCGTTCCTTTTCCAAATCCGTTTCAGGTTCCAGAGGGGGCACTTCCGTGGGCTTTCCGGTATCATCTACCGCCACAAAGGTGTAAATGGCTTCATTGGCCTTGGTACGCTCCCCTGTAAAACGATCCTCGATCCAAACATCAATAAAGATTTCCATGGAGGTTTTGAAGGCTCTAGAAACAGCGGCTTCCACGGTTACCACACTTCCCAAAGGCACGGCACGGTTAAAGGCCACATGGTTCACCGAAGCGGTCACGGTAATCCTTCGGCTATGCCGACGGGCCGCTATGCTGGCTGCCCTGTCCATTCGGGCCAAGAGCTCCCCTCCAAAGAGATTGTTCAAAGGGTTGGTCTCGCTGGGCAAAACCAAATCGGTCATTACCGTTCGTGATTCATTGGGAGTTTTAGCACGCATACCTGTAATTTTGCGCAAAGATATTGAAGTACGGTATCGTTTTAAAGAAAAGAAGGCTTATTTCTCGGAAAGCAACCAAGCATCGCGGGATTCCGTAGCTTTTACCTTTCTGAGGAACACCAAGGCATCCTTGGGATCCTCAAAGCTGTCATAAGCCACTTGATGAAGCCCATATTTGTTCACCCCTAAATAAAAGGCACGATATCCCTTTTCCTTGAGTTGGTTCACCCGTTTTTCAGCATTTTCTTCCATGCGGTAGGCACCGGCAATAACATGGTGTTTGCCCAGTTGTCTTTTGTTGACATTGATGTTGATGGCAGGCAGCTCCAAGGGATCACTTTCAAAGAAAGTGGCTTCCTGGATCAAACGGGAAACTTCATGTTGTGCATCTTGTTGGGCGGCCACCTCTTTTTGTTGAAGGTCGCCATAGGTTCGGTACGAAGTAACGCCCAAAGAAATGGCCAAAAGGAAGATGGCGGCATATTTCAACCAGGGCCTGAATGAGGACTCTTCACGTTTTTCAGGCGTGATGATGAACGGAATCTTTTCTTCCAACTCCTCAACTTCTTCCTTCAACACTTCACGTTGAATGGGTGTTGCTGCGAATGCAGAGAACCCAAATGAGGATGTCAAATAATTGACCCTGTTCTCGGGTTGAAATTGAATACGTTGTTCTCGGTTGAGCCAAAGCTTGCCAATTCCAAAAAGTTCCAGACTTTCACCAAGCTGCAATTTTTTGTTCCACTCCTCGGCCACATTTTCCACTTCGTGGAGCAATTCCTCATAGCCCAGTTTCTTTTCCTTGGCAATATGCGATACCAATAGGCCGTCATTTTTGCTCAATTGGGCATTAAAGGAAATGGACTTGGAAGGCGGAATCAGCGTATTGGTCGCCGTATCGATTTCTGCGGATTTTCCATGCGCCAAGAAAGCCCCAAAACCGGGAACCACGACACAATTGTATTCAAACAGTAATTTTTCTATGTAGGAATCAATACGCATAGCCACAAATATTGTAAAAAAAGCAAGAGCAGAAAATAAGCCGGATAACTTTTTATTAACATTTGAAAATCTGTATTTTGTGGACAACTTTGATGCCCAAATCAAATGACTGAACCTGAAATTATTGCGGCACTTCGCCTGCAGGCCATTCCCAATATTGGCGATATTACGGCCAAAAAATTAATTGCCCATTGTGGTAGTCCAGCAGCTGTTTTTGAGGACAAAATCCAACATCTTTTAAAAATTGATGGGGTTGGCCGATTTACTTTGAACGGTCTTCACGATGCTTCTTATTTGGATGAGGCCGAAGAGGAATATGAATTTATATCCAAAGAAGACATTTCCCTATCCTATTTTTTGGATAAGGATTATCCGGCCTATCTGAAGCATTGCGTGGACGGCCCCATTGTGCTTTTTCAACGGGGAAACATCAACCTGAACCAAAAAAGGATCATTAGCGTGGTGGGCACCCGAAATATTACCAACTATGGCAGTGCATTTTGTGAGAAGTTTATAGAGGAGATTGCCCCACTGAATCCCATTATTGTGAGCGGCTTTGCTTATGGAGTTGATATCACTGTTCAAAAAGCAGCGATGGATCATGGACTCCAGACCATTGCCTGCCTGGCCCATGGATTGAACCAAATCTATCCCAAGGCGCACAAAAAATTTGCTTCCAAGTTGGAACAGAACGGTGGGTTCATTACTGAATTTTGGAGTTCCAGCAACCCAGACCGGGAGAACTTCCTCAAACGAAACCGAATCATTGCGGGTATCAGCGAAGCTACAATTGTGGTTGAGTCAGCTGAAAAAGGAGGGAGTTTGGTCACTGCAGATTTGGCCAATGGATATAATCGGGAGGTGTTTGCCGTACCGGGCAGATGTTCGGACAAGTTCAGTAAGGGGTGCAATGACCTCATCAAACAGCAAAAGTCCCATTTGTTGACCTCAGCTGCGGAATTGGTCTATCTTTTGAACTGGGATTTGGACGAAAATAAGGAGGAATCTCCCGTACAAAAACAGTTGTTCATCGAATTGGATGAAACAGAACAGTCAATCTACTCCTACTTGCAATTGAACGGAAAGCAGTTACTGGACACCGTGGCCTTGGAGTGCAATCTGCCCATTTTTAAAACCTCTTCCACACTTTTGGGCATGGAAATGAAGGGAGTGATCCGGCCACTGCCCGGCAAACTGTTTGAAGCGATTTGATGAAGGTCATTTTGAGCTGTCATCCTGAGCAAAGCGAAGAATCTTTTTGATGATGATGGAATAAGAGGGATTCTTCACCTCCGTTTTACTCCGGTTCAGAATGACAGGGTAGTTTGTCATACTGAACGCAGTGAAGTATCTCCAGTAATAAGTAAATGAATAATAATGGCCAAATACTATGTTTACATTCTGACCAATCGACACAAAACAGTGCTCTACACAGGAATGACAAATAATCTGTCAAGGCGATTAATGGAACATAAGGAGAATATTCAATTGATCAAAAAAAACCTTTGCCGCCAAATACAAATGCAAGCACTTGCTCTATTATGAAAAGTATACCTGGGTGCAAGATGCCATTACTCGTGAAAAGGAAATAAAAGGATGGATTAGGGCCAAAAAGATTGAATTGATACAAACCACTAATCCAAATATGGATTTCTTGGAAGGAGAATTTCTTTTTGAATAAAAATGTCATGCTGAGCGTAGCGAAGCATCTTTTGGATGTCTGCCGGATGCATTACGTGGGATTCTTCACCTTCGGTTCAGAATGACATAAAATATAATTAATACCCCAACTTCTCCCGCACGCGTCCCAAAACACCATTGGCCACTTTCTTGGCCTTTTCCGCACCAAAGGTCAGTGCCTCGTCCACCTCGTTCAGGTGGTTCATGTAGTAATCAAACTTTTCCCGGGGTTCTTCAAATGTTGACAAAATGAGCTCATACAAGGCCTGTTTTGCATGTCCGTAGCCATAATTCCCGGCAAGATAGTTGGCGCTCATTTCTTCAATCTGTTCTTGGTTGGCCAACAGTTTGTAGAGTGCAAATACATTGTCCTTGCTGGGATCTTTGGGTTCTTCCATGGGCGTACTGTCCGTGACGATACCCATGATCTGTTTGCGCAGTTTTTTATCCGGTTGAAAAATATTGATGAGGTTACCGCGACTCTTGCTCATTTTTTCCCCGTCCGTTCCGGGAACGTACATGGTCTGTTCATGGACTTTGGCTTCGGGAATTACAAAGGTTTCTCCCATCTGGTTGTGGAAACGAGAAGCCACATCACGGGTCATTTCCAAATGCTGAAGTTGATCTTTCCCTACGGGAACAATATTGGCATCGTAAAGCAAAATATCCGCGGCCATGAGCATGGGATAGGTGAACAGCCCGGCATTTACATCTTCCAGCCGATCTGCCTTGTCCTTAAAGGAGTGGGCCAAAGTCAACCGTTGATAGGGAAAAAAACAGCTAAGGTACCAGGCCAGTTCGGCCGTTTGGGGTACATCGCTCTGACGGTAAAAAACAGTTTTTTCAATATCAAGGCCAAAGGCAAGCCACGCAGCCGCAATGGCATAGGTATTGCTTCGCAACAGTTCCCCATCTTTGATTTGGGTAAGGGAATGCATATCAGCAATAAAAAGAAACGAATCATTTTTGGGATCTTGGGCCATTTCAATGGCGGGGATGATTGCTCCCAAGATATTTCCCAAGTGGGGCGTTCCAGTACTTTGGATTCCGGTCAGAATTCGGGCCATGCTTTATTTTTGCCCGTAAAAGTAAGCATCCCGCTCATATAAAAAAAGCGGCCTTGGCCGCTTATAATTGGATTTTTCTACAACTCATTTTTTAAAGAGGCCGGCAATAAAAAGAATTACCACGGCACCTATGACCCCTGTTATGAGGTCTCCGAGAACACCGGACGCCACATGGACCCCCAATGTGGAGAACAGCCAATTGCCTATTACACCCCCAACAATTCCCAAAATAATGTTTATAAGGGCTCCAAATCCACCGCCTTTCATAATTTTGCCCGCAAGCCATCCGGCGAGGGCACCAATCAATAAAGCATACAAAATACCCATATCCTAAGTTTTAATGGTTAGTCCTCTAAAGATATTCAAAAATTCTACTTTTGAGGTATGCATGTAGCAATCAAAAATGTGGGGCATTTGTTGTATAGGGTGTGGTTCTATATTTTGGTTACCGTTCCCATTTTTTTGTTTTTCCCCATCTTGTTGCTACTGACCATTTCTGAACAAACCTATCCCCAATTTTTTTGGATGGCAAGGAATTTTTGGGCCAGGCCCATAGTGTACGGTATGGGGTGTTTTCCAAAAATTGAACGGGAACAGCATATGGAAAACGGGAAAAGCTATATGTTGGTCGCCAACCATACCAGCATGTTGGATATTATGCTGATGCTTTTGGTGAGTAGAAATCCTTTCGTGTTTGTGGGCAAAAAGGAGTTGGTGAACATTCCCATTTTTGGATTTTTCTACAAACGGGTCTGTATTATGGTGGACAGGGACAACGTTCGCAGCAGAACAGGGGTGTATCGCCGAGCTCAAAGAAGATTGGATCAAGGGTTGAGCATCTGTATATTCCCGGAAGGTGGGGTGCCCGAAGAGCATGTTGTTTTGGATGAGTTTAAGGATGGGGCCTTTAAAATGGCCATTGCCCATAAGATTCCTGTGGTACCCATTACTTTTTATGACAACAAAAAGCGGTTTTCATTTACTTTTTTTAGCGGAGGACCGGGAAGGATACGGGCCAAAGTGCACCAATTTTTTGAAACAGGAATTCTGGCAGAGGAAGACAAATCAACGCTTCGGGAAGAGGTAAGGGAGGTCATTCTAAAAGAGCTTACAGGTTAAGGTTGGGAAGTTTTATGGAGATAATGCCCTCGTACTGCCCATTGTTGTCCGTTATGGAGACATCATTGGTTATGTGGTAGTCTTTCACAGCATTCAAAAGCCGCACATGATCCTGCCACTTCAAGATTCCTTCCCTATATTCGGGTTGGTTGGCCATATTTGATTTGGTACCTGGACATTGATGTAGCACTTTTAAGGCCACTTCACTTTCCGAAATGGTGAAGGTTACATTGAAAAAGTGGTTTTTTTCAATGTTTGACATGGCCTTCTCTATGATGTTCTCAAAAAGGGTCTGGATTATAAAGGAAGGAATAATGGCATCATTCATCGATTTTGGGCTAGACTCCATATTGATGGCATATTCAAAAGAACCATCGTACCGAAGTTTTTGAAGCTTAAGATAGCCATGCAGCATTTCTATTTCATCAGCCAGCACAACCGTATCATGCTCTATGTGGTTCAGATAAAACCGGATAAGTTTGCTGAATGTTGACAAGTATTCCATGGCCATCCTTTTCTTCTCGGAGGCAACAAAATATTGGATAGCGTTCAGTGCATTGAACACAAAATGTGGGTTCATCTGCGAGTTCAGTGCTCTTAGCTTCAGCCCCAACATTTCTTCCTTTATTTTATAAAGCCTGTCCTGCTCGTCCAAGAGCGCTTTTGTGGCACGCACACTTTTGATCTTAATTGCGCAGATGGATGCTATGGCCGAAAGCATTTTCAGGTGATGGAGGTTAAAAAAATTGATGTCGGGGTGCTCACAATCTATAACACCATAAATAGTGTTTTCATAAGTGATGGGCACACAGATTTCAGAGAGCCGCATCTCATCGTCCTTTATATATCGGGGGTCTATGGAAGTGTCATTAACAATTTCCGCTACGCCTGTCTGGGCCACATGACCGGTTATTCCCTCCCCGATAGAAATTTCAACAGGATTGTACAGCGTTTGGTCCTTAGGGTTTTTGGGGCCATAGGCCGCTTTTTGGATCAGTAGGTTGTTGTCATAGTCAATGAGGTAGATCACACAATCCACAAAATCTAATTTTGAAATACAGTTTTTGGCCAGATCCCACAAGATCTCGGTCTCGTTTTCCTTTCCCAACAATGATTTTGAGAAATATATAAGGATATCTTCAAACTGCTTGTTTTTCAAACTGATATGATTTAGTGCTAAGCTGTAATAAAGTAACAAATTTTTAAAACAACTTGCTTTTATTGGGAACTGATTATCAATTTCTTGGGAAAAACATTCTAAAAAAAGAAAACGCCCCGTCAATAGAACAGGGCGCTAATTTGATTGCCTAAAGGGGCAATCTTCCTAACCAACATTTTAAATCTCTAAAACTTAAAGCTTACACCACTGTATATTCCAATGGAGAAGGGTTGAAATTCACCCGCAGTTTTAGAAAACGTATTCATTTGATATTTAAAAACAGGCTCTACACTAAGCTGTACTTTGGGAGAGAAGTCGTAGTTGAGCCCCATTCCAAAATTGGCACTAAAGTTTACATCGTTTGCATTGGTGGCCTCGCCCACTTCGGTCACTAAACCTTCAGACTCTACCAAAACAGAGTTGTCCACAAGGAACAGGGAGCTCACCCCACCGATGAGGTCAACGCCAAATTTCCTGTCAAGGATAGCATAGTTTAGCTCAACAGGCACTTCTATGTAGCCCAGTTGCTGTACCATTTTTCCATCCAAAACGGGAATTTCATTGGAAGAAAGTTCCAAGAATGCATCGGTTGGGATGTTGTTTGGGAGGCTATTTTTACTTTGGACCACAAGGGTCTCGGATTTTTGACTGTAATTGATATTGTCAAGCTTGTCATTGGATGCAATTCTTGAAGAAGAGGAAAATAGTACATCATTGGTGTCGTATCCATAATTTACACGATGCACCCCAGAACGTATCTTCAACTTTTTGCCAATTTCATAGGCCACGGAAAGACCATAACTTAAATTAAGGTTCCCCGATTTGGAGTTTGAGGCGAAATCCGAATGGATGGGGGAGCCTTTTCCGGAGGCACTTGTATATACTGGAGCTACCGATGGGCCAACCGACCATTTCCCAGAAGAGGTGTTGTCCGCGACCACTTCTTCCGCTTCCTGCTCCTTTATGGCATCAAAAATGGACTTCTTTTCAATTTCATCTTCTCTTTCTTCATTGATGGCTACGGCCTCTTCTTTTTGCTGTTCCTGTCTATCTTCAACGGATTGTTTCTGCAATTCGCTATTCTGGGACAGGTCTTGCGCAATAGCCTTGTCATTGTCAGAAACAGGGTTGGCAAGGTTTTCCTCTTCAACAGTTTTATCAGACATGGCCAAAGCAGCTGCTTCCTTTGTGTTTTGAATAGGGGAAAGGTCATCTTGTGTTTTGGTGCGATTTTTTTCCACCAAGTCAGTTTCAGCCACTTGCTGCCTGGAGGTAAGGCTTTGGTTGGGGTTCATGGGGCCCTGTGCATCCTGATTTTCACCTTCCTCAGTTTTGGAAGAGGTCTCAACCAATCCATCTGCATTATTGTTGATGGAAGAAGGGTCCATTTCTTCTCTGCCTTTTTCTGTTTGATTTTCTTGAATTGAAGGATCTACTACATGGGTTTCGGTATCCGTTACAATGATCTCATTTTGTTGCTGTGCATTTTCAAACGGATTGATGATGTAGAACAACACGGCCAATACCGCGGCCACCCCGCCAAGTCGCCACCAAAGTGGAACCAAGCGTTTTTTCTGTTTCTTCTTGTCCAAGGAAGCCTCAATGGAATCCCAGACCTTATCATCCGGAACTTCCTGAAACCCCTCAAAGGCCTCCTTGAACAATTGCTCTAAGTTCTTTTTCCCCATCGTTAAATTCTTTACGCAATATTTATTTTTTCTTTTTCTATTTTTTCCCTCAGAATCATTTTGGCGCGGGCCAAATTGGACTTTGAGGTTCCCGTGGATGTCCCCAACATCTCACTTATCTCTTTGTGGCTATACCCATCCAATACATAAAGGTTGAAGGTAAGCCTGTACTTGTTCGGTAATTCTTGAATATATCCCAAGAGGGTGGACAGGCTTATATCCGTCCCCTCCGTGTCCACCTCGGTTTCTTCGCCAATGTTTTCAGAAACCACATTGAGGTGTTGTTCTTTTCGGTATTTCTGCAATACAGTATTTACCGTGATCCGTTTGATCCACCCTTCAAAGGAACCTTGAAAACCATATTGGTCTATTTTGCTGAAAATGGTCATAAAACTGTCGTGCAGATTATCCTCTGCCTCAGTTTTATTCTTGGAGTACTTGAGACACATACCGAAAAGAATACCGGAATATCTCCGGTATAGTTCGGCTTGTGCCTGCCGTTCTCCTTTTTTACATTTATGTATCAGCTCTTCAAGATCCAAATGTTGGTCAATTTTGGATTATTGATGTCTAGTTTGTTGTTGATTCGCCTACCACAGGAACGTCGTATTCCAAGTAGACGGCTTCGTCATTTTCATCTTGCCCCGCATAAAACTTAAAATGATACTCGCCAGTGAAAATCACATGGAACTGCATTGTGGCAACAACTTCTTCAGTGGCCTGCGTGCATGCCAAACCCTCATTTGTCAATCTAGACCCGACCACAATCACTTCACGATCGGTCTGTCCGGTTTTAACAACATCGAACCCTTCAAAATATGTGCAACCATCGGGTCTAACATAGGTGACGTCAATATCATAGGTTTCGTTGAGTTCAAAGGACTCGGGCATATCCACCGCCACAACATCCAATGAGGTAAAGTAAAAATTTGGGGTGTCATCATCCAGTTCACATGAACTGAACCATAACCCTGCCACAAGAAAAACTAGGGGCATAAACACGTTTCTTATCATAAAAATCCTTTTTTATCCCTAGATGTGCAGTATAGACAAGGGTTGCGTAGGATTTTCACAAGCAAAAGTTAAACACCCAAAAAGCAGGGCCAACTTATGCTTTAACTGCGGAAATGGCCTCCTTGATCTTGTCTTCCAATTCTTCGGAAAGTTCTGGATTGTCTGCCAAAAGTGCTTTTACGGCGTCTCTTCCCTGCCCCAGTTTGGTATCGCCATAACTGAACCACGAGCCGCTTTTCTTTACAATTTCATAGGCAACACCCAAGTCCAGGATTTCCCCAATTTTAGAGATTCCCTCACCATACATGATGTCAAATTCCGCAGTTCTGAATGGAGGGGCAACTTTGTTCTTCACCACCTTTACACGGGTCTTGTTTCCTTGTACATCCCCATCCGTGTCCTTGATCTGGGTGGACCTTCTGATATCCAATCGAACAGAAGCATAAAATTTAAGTGCATTTCCACCCGTGGTGGTTTCGGGGTTTCCGAACATGACCCCGATTTTTTCACGCAACTGGTTGATGAAGATCACGGTACACTTGGTCTTGCTGATGGTTGAGGTCAATTTTCTGAGGGCCTGCGACATCAAACGGGCATGAAGCCCCATTTTGGAATCGCCCATTTCGCCCTCGATCTCACTTTTTGGTGTAAGGGCGGCAACGGAATCCACAATAACAATATCAATGGCCCCGGAACGAATCAAGTTCTCGGTGATTTCCAAAGCCTGTTCTCCGTGATCGGGCTGTGATATGATGAGGTTATCGATATCGACTCCCAATTTTTTAGCGTAGAAACGGTCAAAAGCATGTTCTGCATCAATAAAGGCAGCAATCCCGCCAGCTTTTTGTGCCTCGGCAATGGCATGAAGCGTCAATGTGGTCTTACCGGATGATTCTGGACCATAAATTTCAATGACCCGCCCACGAGGGTATCCACCCACGCCCAGGGCAATGTCCAATCCCAACGATCCAGAGGGTATCGCCTCAACATCTTCCACCACACTATCCCCCATTTTCATGACGGCACCTTTGCCATAGGTCTTGTCCAGTTTGTCCAGTGTTAGTTTGAGGGCTTTTAATTTTGCTTCTTTTTCGTTGCTCATGGTTCAAATGATTAGGAAGGCTAAATTACCATTTCTTTCCACATACGGCAAAAGCCACGCAACCTTTTTATACGAATTGAATCTAAGGGGTACTAACTCAATATCCATAGAGCTGACTTCAGCTCGAATGCAAGGTAGGGGAGAAAATATAGCTGTGAAAAAGTCTAAGGTGGTTTTAAGGGCTTCTATTTATTAGAGGCCCTTTTTCCATCTACCTACCAAGAATTTTTATCTTTGCACTTGTTTTTACAATAAACCATTCTTTAACCTGTCTGCCGACAGGCAGGCTTAACTTAACTATTGGTATAGCATGCAACTGTACAATACATTAAGTGCAAAGGAAAGGGAAAAGCTTATTGAGGAAGCCGGAAAAGATCGGCTTACCATCTCTTTCTACAAATATGCACACATTGGAAACCCCAAGATTCTAAGAAACCATCTTTTTATCGCTTGGGATAAAATGGAGGTTCTGGGCCGGATTTATGTGGCCCACGAAGGCATCAACGCACAACTTTCAGTGCCCGCCGAGAATTTTACTGACTTTAAGACCCATTTGGACAGCATCTCCTTTTTGGAGAATGTTAGATTGAACATCGCCATTGAGCAGGACAATAAATCCTTTTTAAAACTGAAGGTGAAAGTTCGCAAGAAAATTGTGGCCGATGGATTGAACGACCATACTTTTGATGTGACCAACAAAGGCATCCATGTGGGAGCCGAACAATTCAATGAACTTATCGAAGACCCCAACACCATTTTGGTGGATATGCGAAATCACTACGAAAGTGAAATAGGCCATTTTAAGAATGCCATTACCCCTGATGTGGATACCTTCCGGGATTCCCTCGACATTATTGAGCAGGATTTGGCAGATCACAAAGAGGACAAAAAATTGGTGATGTATTGCACCGGAGGAATCCGCTGTGAAAAAGCCAGTGCCTATTACAAGCACAAAGGATTTAAAAATGTATACCAACTGGAAGGGGGGATCATAGAATACACCCGCCAAGTGCGAGACAAGAAACTAGAGAACAAATTTCTGGGGAAAAACTTTGTTTTTGACCATAGAAGGGGAGAGCGCATCTCAGAAGATGTCATTGCCCACTGTCATCAATGTGGAAAACCTTGCGACACGCATGTCAACTGTGCCAACGAAGCCTGCCATTTGTTGTTTATTCAGTGTGAGGAATGTGCAACCGCAATGGACAATTGTTGTTCTGTGGATTGCAAGGAAATCCATGCGCTGCCCTATGAAGAACAAAAAAAGCTGCGCAAAGGCAAGGGGGCCAGTAACAAGATTTTCAAAAAAGGACGATCCCCTGTATTGAAATACAAGAAGTAGCATTTCAATACCCCCGCAATTTATACTATATTTACATAGTAATTTTTATGAACCCTATTGAGGTTGCTCAAAAAAGATGAGGAGTATTTGAATGTCACATCGAGCGTAGTCGAGATGTACATTGAAATCCAGTTGTTTTAACGAGTTCTCGACTCCGCTCGAACTGACAGCTTGTCTTTTTGGAAGCCTCAATCAAGATATTAAATATGGCGTGTAGCAGTTGTTCAACCGGCAAGGATGGACAACCGCGTGGTTGCAAGAACAATGGGACTTGCGGCACTGATGGTTGTAACAAGCTGACCGTTTTTGATTGGCTTTCCAATATGTCGTTGCCCAACGGTCAAAAACCCTTTGATTGCGTTGAGGTACGTTTCAAGAATAGTAGAAAGGAATTTTACAGGAATGTGGACAATCTCCCCTTGTCCATTGGCGATGTTGTGGCCACCCAGGCAAAATCCGGTCACGATGTGGGCATGGTGACCCTTACCGGTGAATTGGTTCGGGTGCAGATGAAACGGAAAAAAGAGTCCCCAGATGACAGCACTATCCCAAAAATTTATAGAAAGGCCACCCAGCGCGATATTGATGTTTGGCAAAAGTGCCGGAATAGGGAAGAAGAAATCAAAAAACGTTCTAGAGAAATTGCCATCTCGCTCCGACTTGAAATGAAACTGAGCGATGTTGAGTTTCAGGGCGATGGATCTAAAGCCACATTCTACTACACCGCGGAAGATAGGGTGGACTTTAGGCAATTGATCAAGGATATGGCCAAAGCCTTTGGCATCCGGATTGAAATGCGCCAGATTGGGTACCGCCAAGAGGCCCAACGTTTGGGGGGTATTGGTTCCTGCGGGCGGGAATTGTGCTGTTCAACATGGTTGACCGACTTTAGATCCGTGAGCACTGCATCCGCCAGATACCAACAATTGGCATTGAACCCACAGAAATTGGCAGGGCAGTGCGGTAAGCTCAAATGCTGTCTCAACTATGAACTGGACATGTATTTGGAGGCATTGAAGGATTTTCCGCCACAGGACAGTAAACTTTTGACCAAAAAAGGATTGGCCTTTTGCCAAAAAGCAGATATTTTTAAGGAGACACTTTGGTTTTCATACAGGGATGATCCCGCAACATGGCATGCTTTGCATAAGGAACAAGTGCTCGAAATTTTGGAACTCAACAAGAAAAACGAAAAGATTGACAGTCTGGAAGAATATGCTGAGGATAATGTGAGCGATGAAAAAATGGCCTTTGAAAATGTGGTTGGGCAAGATAGCCTCACCCGATTTGATAGGCCCAAGAACAAGAAAAGAAGAAACAAAAAACGCAGAAAGCCTAAATCCAAAGCATCCTCCAATGCGAAAAAATAGCCTACTTTCTCTCCTAACATTGGCTCTGTTCTGGTCGTGTAATGATCAAATGGTCTTTTCAGAGTATGAACCTTTGAAAGATGGGAAATGGGAAATGGACAATGTGGTTCAGTTTGAGTTTTCCGGGATGGACTCCATCACCCCCTATAATATGTTCATCAACATAAGAAATGATGATACATTTCCGTTTAGTAATCTGTTCTTGATTACAGAACTGGAAGCCCCCAATGGCAATACATTGAAGGATACATTGGAGTACAAAATGGCCGAGCCTACTGGTGAATGGTTGGGGAAAGGACTGGGGAGTGTCAAGGAAAATAAACTTTGGTTTCAGGAAAACGTCGTTTTCCCGGATTCTGGCGTATATAAGGTGAATATTTCCCACGCCATGCGCAAGAATGGCGATGTGGAGGGTATCCATATTTTGGATGGCATTACAGATGTTGGTTTGGAAATAGAAAAAAGTACCCAATAAAAGCAATGGCAAAGAAGGTTCAAAAGAAACAACAAGGATATTTTAAATTTATTAAATGGTTCTGGATACTTTTTGGGTCCGGCGTTCTAGTGGTCATATTCATTTTTCTATTGGCATCATGGGGTGCTTTTGGAGAGATGCCAACCTTTGAACGTTTGGAAAACCCAGAGACCAATCTGGCCACGGAATTTATTTCTTCGGACGGGCAGACCTTGGGGAAACTCTATTTGGATGACAACAGAACCTGGGTAGATTACGATACGTTGCCACAAAACTTGGTGGATGCCTTGGTCGCCACAGAAGATGCAAGATATTACAGCCATTCTGGAATAGATGCAAGAGGGACCTTGCGTGCAATCCTGTTTTTGGGGACAAAAGGAGGGGCCAGTACCATTTCACAACAGCTTTCCCGTCAACTTTTTGTTGGAGTACGTTCCCGAAACCTTATGGAAGCCGTTACCCAAAAGATAAAGGAATGGGTCATTGCCACGCGTTTGGAACGAAACTATACCAAGGAGGAAATCATAGCCATGTACCTCAATATCTATGATTTTGGCTATGCTGCGGACGGTATCCGTTCTGCCTCCAGAATCTATTTTGGTAAAGAACCCTACGAACTCAGAATTGAGGAATCCGCTGTTTTGGTGGGTATGCTCAAGAATTCATCCCTGTATAATCCCATTCGGCGCGAAGAACTGGTTTTCAACCGAAGGAATACCGTTTTAGGTCAAATGGCCAAGTATGACTATATCACCGAAGAGCAAAAAGACTCTTTGCAACAGTTGAAAATGAAAATCAATTTCAACCCAGAATCGCACCGAGAAGGATTGGCCACCTATTTTAGGATGTATCTTCAACGATGGTTGAATAATTGGGTAAAGGAAAACCCAAAACCGGATGGTGAAAATTGGAACATCTATCTGGATGGATTAAAGGTCTACACCACGGTCGATTCGAGAATGCAACGCAATGCAGAGGAAGCCGTGCAAGAGCACATGAAAAATTTGCAGGCCGAGTTTTTTCATCAAAACACACCCAAACGAAACCCTTCCGCCCCATTTTTAGACCTTACCAACGGAGCTATAGATACCATTATGGATCGAGCCATGAGGCGTTCCGCAAGATGGAGGCATCTTAAAAGAGAGGGGTTGTCTGATACAGAAATTGAAGCCACGTTCCAGAAAAAGGAGGAAATGACGGTTTTTGATTGGAACAGCGATTCTTTTGAAAAGGACACCATTATGACCCCAATGGATTCCATCCGCTATTACAAGACTTTTTTAAGAACGGCCATGATGTCCATGGAACCCCAAACAGGTCACGTGAAAGCTTGGGTGGGGGGAATAGATTACAAGCACTTTCAATACGATAATGTTTATCAAGGGGCAAGACAAGCGGGATCCACGTTCAAACCATTTGTATATGCAGCCGCAATTGATCAATTGCGCTACTCGCCCTGTGAATCCTTGCCAGACAACCAATATTGTATAGAACCGGGTAAACACGGTAATATGGAAGCATGGTGCCCCAAAAACTCCGATGGAAAATACTCAGGGAAAAACCTGACCCTCAAAAACGCATTGGCCAATTCGGTCAATACCATCACCGCCCAATTGATAGACAAAGTGGGCCCAGGATCCGTGGTCTCCATAGCCAAAAGCATGGGGCTTAATAAAAATATCCCCGAAGTGCCATCCATTGCATTGGGAACCCATGATTTTAATGTATATGAAATGGTGGGGGCTTATGGCACCTTTGCCAACCAAGGCGTATATGTGAAGCCCGTGATGGTCACCCGGATTGAGGACAAAAATGGAACGGTGCTCTATGAATACACCCCAGAAACCAAGGATGTCTTAAGTAAAGATGTGGCCTATGCCATGGTCAATCTGATGGAAGGGGTGACCCAGTATGGCTCTGGAGGAAGGTTACGACATTCCTTTGCAAAAGACCAAACTGTATACAAAGAAATTATAACGGGCTATCCGTATGAACTCACCAACCCTATCGCCGGAAAAACAGGAACCACACAAAATCAAAGTGATGGCTGGTTCATGGGCATGGTACCCAATTTGGTGACCGGTGTGTGGGTAGGAGGCGAGGAGCGGTCCATTCACTTTTCAAGCCTTACCTATGGACAAGGAGCATCCATGGCCTTGCCCATTTGGGCCTTGTACATGAAAAAGAACTATGCCAATGAGGAATTGGGAGTTTCCAAAGATGCATTTGAGGAACCTGAGGAGATGTCCATCAATGTGGATTGTGCCAAACAAGCCCAAGAGGAGCAGGACGATTTGGATACGGAGGATGATTTGGACGATATCGATTTTTAGTCCATTTTCCCCTTAAAAAAAAGCAGCCCCAAGCATAAAATGTCTTGGGGCTTTTTTATTTAAATCGTAAATTCAAGCAATTGGAAAAAAGACGAAATGATCAATAAAACAGTTTCAGATGTTTCAAAGGCCTTGGAGGGCGTAGCCGATGGAATGACCTTCATGTTGGGCGGATTTGGCCTCTGTGGCATCCCTGAGAATGCCATTGCGGAATTGGTCAGGCTGGGCGTCAAGAACATCACCTGCATTTCCAACAATGCGGGGGTGGACGATTTTGGCCTTGGCCTGTTGTTGCAAAAGCACCAGATAAAAAAGATGATTTCCTCCTATGTGGGAGAGAACGACGAATTTGAACGCCAAATGCTGAGTGGGGAGTTGGAGGTGGAATTGACCCCCCAAGGCACCTTGGCCGAAAAATGTAGGGCCGCCCAAGCCGGCTTCCCCGCCTTCTACACCCCAGCAGGCTATGGAACCGAAGTGGCCGAAGGCAAAGAGACCCGTGAGTTCGATGGTAAAATGTATGTGCTTGAACCAGCTTTTAAGGCCGATTTCTCCTTTGTGAAGGCTTGGAAAGGGGACGAGGCAGGCAATTTGATCTTCAAGGGAACAGCACGCAATTTCAACCCTTGTATGTGTGGCGCCGCAAAGATTACCGTGGCAGAGGTAGAGGAACTCCTTCCGGCCGGAAGCTTGGACCCCAACGAAATCCATATCCCCGGCATATTTGTACAGCGTATTTTTCAAGGGGAAAAGTACGAGAAACGTATCGAACAACGAACCGTACGTGAACGGAATTAGGAAAATTGTCCCCTTGAGGGGACTTCAGGGGTGTTTAAACTAAGGATGATAAAATGTTAGATAAAAACGGAATCGCAAAGCGAATCGCAAAAGAGGTCAAAGATGGATTCTATGTAAACCTTGGAATTGGTATCCCCACTTTGGTCGCCAATTTTGTTCGGGACGATATCAGTGTGGAGTTCCAAAGTGAAAATGGCGTGCTCGGTATGGGGCCTTTCCCTTTTGAAGGGGAGGAAGATGCCGACATCATCAATGCCGGAAAGCAGACCATCACCACCTTGCCGGGAGCTTCTTTTTTTGACTCGGCCCTGAGCTTTGGAATGATTCGGGGGCAGCACGTGGACCTCACCATTTTGGGCGCCATGGAAGTAGCGGAAAATGGAGACATCGCCAATTGGAAAATTCCCGGAAAAATGGTCAAGGGAATGGGAGGGGCCATGGACTTGGTGGCCTCCGCAGAAAATATCATTGTGGCCATGATGCACACCAACAAGGCTGGACAGTCCAAACTTTTAAAAAGATGTACCCTGCCATTGACCGGTGTGGGCTGTGTAAAAAAAATAGTGACCAACCTAGCGGTTTTGGAAGTGACTCAAAAAGGCTTCAAACTGCTTGAAAGAGCACCTGGGGTGACGGTTGAAGAAATTGTAAAGGCCACTGAAGGCAAGCTGATTGTTGATGGAGAAATCCCCGAAATGAAGATTTAGCAAATACCTTCCGTTTTTTTACAACAAAATGAAACCATTACACAACATTAGTTTGAATTTACCATTCATCGAGTATATATTTGGTTATATCGAATTTTTTACCCAAATTAACAACCAATAAAACAATACCATGGCAGCCAAATTAAACCACACTACTATGGACGAAAATGTTCAAGTGTACCGAAACGATTTCTTTACAGGATTTATGCTATTGATCAAGAAGCTTTTTATGCTATAGACCAGTATATTTCCCCCTGAAAAAACTTAGAGCCAGCACTATTGTTAGGCTCTTTTTTTTTGAACTAAATTTGGACAAAAGGATTATGAACTTAAGTTTTAGGCAGTGTACAATTTCTGATCTGGACACTTTGGTAATAATATCCAAAGACACTTTTGCTGCGGCTTTTGAAAAGGACAATGATCCTGCCGACTTCCAAGACTATATTCAAAATGCATTCAGCCCCGAAAAGTTGAACAAAGAACTGGAGAACCCCAACTCCATTTTTTATTTTGTTTTTGATGACGAAACCTTGGTAGGGTATTTTAAGTTGAACACGGGCACAGCCCAGACCGATGTCCATGACAAAAACGCTATGGAACTGGAACGGATTTATGTTGTACAAGCGTATCAGGGCAAAAAAATAGGTGCCCAAATGCTCAGTGAAATCTTAAATCTTGTCAGAAAACTCAAAAAAGCATACGTATGGCTGGGCGTTTGGGAACACAATCCCAAGGCCATTCGTTTTTACCAAAGACATGGCTTCCAAAAATTTGGTGAACACCCATATTACATTGGTGAGGACAAACAGACCGATTGGCTCCTTCGGTTAGACCTTTAAAAAGCCTTCCAAAAACAAAATATCCCCTTCGGAACGCAGTTTGTAGGCAATGGCGTTTTCAAAAGCGGCATGGATCAGCAACGAAATGGCCTGTGCATTGGCCTTGGTAAGGCTGTTTGTTCGGTAGACCACATCCCGAATGGTTGAAAAGCTCACATTGCTCCTGATGGCAATGTTGGCATAATCATTTTTGGAGGCATTTCTCCGTAAAATTTCAGAAAGTCGCTCACTGATTGGTTTGCCGTAATCTTCTTTTGAAAAGATCTCATCACTTTTGATGACCAACCCAAGATTTTTAATAGATCCCATCTCAATAGTTTAGTGGATTACTAATTATTTTATTGGGGTCTGATCCTATTTTCTATATTTGGCTTGTAACCCAATTACAGAAAAGTGGCGGAATCGCTGCGGCTAGTGCATATTGCGTAACAATATTACACAATATACTGAATATATGTATATAATTAAACAGTTAAGGCGTAAAAAAAATATCAGCCAATCTAAATTGGGCAAAGAAATTGGGGTCAGTCTACGTACCATACAGCTTTACGAACGAAAGAACGCCAACATTCCCATTAAGAACCTCACCAAGATTGCCAACTTTTTTGACATGACCATTGCAGAAATGTATCTGCAAGAGGTGAACGATATGGGCGAATCCTATACCAAGCAACAACCCTTTACAAAGCACGGTAGTGTCTTTTATCCATTGGACCATGGTAAATACTTGGTCATGGCACCCTTGGTGCTGGTGGAATGGCACCAAAAATATATTGAGAGCTTGGAAAAACAGAATGGCAGAATACCGTTTCAATCTGCATTTGTGATTGACTTTTTGGCCAAGGAACCCCATCGAATTTTTGAGGTTTCGGGTGATTCCATGAACGATGCCACAATACAAGCCATTCCCAATAAAGCCTATGTGCTGGGCTTGGGTCTAAAAAAGGAAATGTTCACCAAGGATGATGAAACCCTTTGGAGCAAATCCTACATCTTGGTCTGTAAGGACCGAATTATCTGTAAACAACTTACAGGCTATAACAAGGAAAAAAGAGCATTGCACTGCCATAATTTGAACACTTCTCCCGAATTTCAGGATTTTGAATTGCCCTTGGACGATGTGCTTCAGATTTTCAGAATAGTAAAAAAACAACTTTAGCCTTTCAATACTCAAATTGAATTCAAGATGTCGGCGGCCTTGTCCAAAACGTCATTGGTCTTGGCGAAGCAAAACCGCAGAAATTTCTTGTCATATGCTGCTCCGCAAAATACAGAGACCGGAATACTGGCAAGCTTATGTTGCTTGATCAAACGTTCCGCAAAAACGGTATCTTTTTCGTCCGTGATACCGGAATAATCCAATAGTTGAAAATAAGTGCCCTCCGAAGGAACCATTTTGAATCGGGAACCCTTTATCGCATTTAAGAAAGCATCTCGTTTCTCCTGATAAAAACCACTGAGCGTTACATAATGCTGAGGGTCCTTTAAATATTGGGCCAGAGCAATCTGTAGTGCGTGGTTGACCGAAAACACATTAAACTGATGCACTTTTTGAAACTCCAGCATCAAGGATTTTGGGGCAACACAGTACCCCACTTTCCAACCCGTGGCATGAAATGTTTTTCCAAACGAAGAACAGATGAAGCTTCGCACTGCCAAATCCGGATATTTGGCCGCACTCTCATGCAGCTTACCATCAAAAACGATATGTTCATACACTTCATCACTCAATAAAATAATATCCGTGTCCTTTAAAATTTCTTGAAGTTGCAACATATCGCTTCTAGACCAAATGGTACCCGTAGGATTGTGTGGGGTATTGATGATGACCATTTTGGTCTTGCGACTTATGGCCGATTTGAAGGCGGTCCAATTCATTTTAAAATCATTTCCCTCAAGAAGCACCTCGATAGTTTTGCCCCCAAAAAGTGTTATGGCCGGCTCGTAGCAATCAAAGGCGGGCTGTACAACAATGACTTCATCTTTTGGGCGGACCACGGCGGCAATAGCGGTAAAAATTGCCTGTGTGGCCCCGGCCGTAATGGTGATTTCGGATTCAGGATGATAATAGTTGCCATACAGTTGCTCAATTTTCCCAGAAATGGCTTCCCGAAGGGAAAGAACCCCTTGCATGGGCGCATATTGATTATGGCCTTTTTTAAAAGCCTCGTTCACTAAATGTAGAAGCTGAGGGTCAGGGTCAAAATTGGGAAATCCCTGGGATAGATTTATGGCATTATGGGTACGGGCCAGTTGATTAATGGTTGTGAAAATGGTGGTGCCTACATGCGGCAATTTGGATGATGGTTCAATCATTGGCGTGATGTTCGTTTAATACTTTGAGTACTTGTTGCAAGCAACGTTCCAAGTCTTTTTTCACCTCGGTCTCCCAAAACCGAAACACGGTATAGCCCATTTTTTCCAATGCTTCGTTCACCTCCACGTCCCGTTGAATGTTGCGTTCAATCTTTGGAATCCAGAATTCCCGGTTGCTTTTTATTTTGTGTTTTCGTTCCTCCCAATTGTGGCCATGCCAGAACTCCCCATCAATAAAGATGACGGTCTTGTATTTTTTTAGGGCGATATCGGGCTTTCCGATGAGTTTTTTATAATCGATGCGGTAACGATAACCAGCAGCCCACAAGGCTTTTCTAAAGGCCAGCTCTGGTTTGGTGTTCTTGCCTCGAATCTTCCCCATGATCTTGGAACGCTCCGGCGTGGTGTAGAACCCGGATTCTTCATTGAACCGAGGGACTTTGATGCGTTCTTTGGAATACTTTTTGGGCATACGGGAATATACGAAGGATTCAAGAAAAGTAAAAAGTGTAATGTCACCTCGAGCGCAGTCGAGAGGTTGACACGCAGCCCATGAGGTCTCGACTGCGCTCGACCTGACAATTTGCAAAAGAGAGTTTAATCAAAATTAAAACCCAATCTCCTTTTTGGAATTTGGGTTTTGTACACTTTAAATTTTATCAACTATCTATAAAACCGTTAATTCGAGTGGTTTTTCCGATTCGAAATGAGGAAAAATTGCCTGCCTGCGGCTAAGGCAAGGTATCGAGAATAGGTTTTCCAAAGCACGGTTCTCGATACAAAATTCCTATTGGAATTTTATTCGAACTGACACAGTTTAATCTATCCCTTCAAAGTAGCGGATAAATATTCCCGGTTCATACGGGCAATGTTGGTTAAGGAAATACCTTTAGGGCACTCCACTTCACAGGCTCCCGTGTTGGTACAATTACCAAAACCTTCCAAGTCCATTTGGCGTACCATGTTCTGAACACGTTCCACGGCCTCAATTCTACCTTGGGGCAACAAAGCAAATTGGGAAACCTTGGCTGAGGTGAACAGCATGGCACTGGCATTTTTACAAGCGGCCACACAAGCACCACAACCAATGCAGGTAGCAGCATCCATGGCTTCATCTGCATCATGCTTGTTAATGGGAATGGCATTGGCATCCACGGTGTTACCCGAAGTATTTACAGAAATAAAACCACCCGCTTGTTGAATTCGTTCAAACGAGCTTCGGTCCACTATCAAATCTTTGATTACAGGAAATGCTTTTGCACGGAAAGGTTCAATGACTATAGTGTCCCCATCCTTGAATTTTCGCATGTGCAATTGGCAGGTGGTCACCAATCGGTCTGGGCCGTGTGGTTCCCCATTGATTTGCAGGGAACAGGTTCCGCAGATACCTTCCCTACAGTCGTGGTCAAATTCCACGGGCTCTTCCCCTTTGGAAACCAACTCCTCGTTAAGGATGTCCAGCATCTCCAAGAAAGACATATCACCTTCTACACCATCAAGGGTATAATCAACTATTTTTCCGGGTGAGGATGCGTCCTTTTGACGCCATATTTTTAAATATAATTTCATAGCTTCTTATTTGTAGGACCGTGTCTTTAATTCAATATTTTCGTACACCAAATCCTCTTTGTGCAATTTGGCATCTTTGGGCTCTCCGGCATATTCCCAAGCGGCCACATATTTAAAGTTCTTATCATCACGCAAGGCTTCGCCTTCTTCGGTTTGGTATTCTTCACGGAAGTGTCCCCCACAAGATTCGTTTCGGTGCAGGGCATCTTTCGCAAAAAGTTCACCCAACTCCAAGAAATCGGCCACGCGTCCCGCTTTTTCCAATTCTTGGTTTTTAGAATCGATGGTTCCCGGAACTTTTACGTTCTCCCAGAAATCTTTTCGAAGCGCGGAAATCTCTTTGATGGCTTCTTCCAACCCTTTGGCATTTCGGGCCATACCACATTTGTTCCACATGATCTTGCCCAGCTTTTTGTGGTAGTAATCCACGGAGTGGATTCCTGTACCGGACATCAGTTTTTCCATTCGGTCACGAACCTGTTTTTCGGCCTCATCAAAGGCTGCGGAATCGGTTGGGATTTTTCCGGTTCTGATATCATCTGATAAATAATCCCCAATGGTGTAGGGCAGCACAAAATAACCATCTGCAAGACCCTGCATCAAGGCCGAAGCTCCCAATCGGTTGGCCCCGTGGTCGCTGAAATTGGCCTCTCCGGCAGAATAACACCCTGGGATGGTGGTCTGTAAGTTATAGTCCACCCAAAGTCCGCCCATGGTATAGTGTACCGCAGGATAGATCATCATTGGGGTCTTATATGGATTTTGGTCCACAATTTTTTCATACATCTGGAAGAGGTTACCGTATTTTGCTTCGATAACTTCCTCACCCAGTTTTATGATGGTGGCCTCATCCGGGTTTTTAATCCCCGAGGTCAAGGCTTTTTCTTTTCCATAACGTTTGATGGCCGATGCAAAATCCAAATAAACGGCCTCACCGGTCTTGTTTACCCCAAAGCCTGCATCGCAACGCTCCTTGGCAGCTCTTGAAGCCACATCTCGGGGCACAAGGTTACCAAAAGCGGGATAACGTCGCTCCAAATAATAATCGCGATCTTCCTCGGCAATCTGTGTGGGTTTCAACTTTCCTTCACGGATGGCAACGGCATCCTCCATTTTCTTGGGCACCCAGATACGGCCATCGTTTCGGAGGGACTCCGACATCAATGTCAATTTAGATTGATGGTCCCCAGAAACGGGAATACAAGTTGGGTGAATCTGCGTAAAGCATGGGTTGGCGAAGAATGCACCTTTGCGGTGCGCACGCCATGCCGCCATTACATTGCTTCCCATGGCGTTGGTGGACAAGAAGAACACGTTTCCATAACCTCCAGTGGCCAAAACAACGGCATGACCGCTGTGTCGTTCAATTTCACCGGTCACCAGATTACGCGCAATGATTCCTCTGGCCTTGCCATCTACCAAGACCAAATCCATCATTTCATGGCGGGTGAAAGATTGAATTTTCCCCCGGTTGATCTGTCGGTTCATGGCAGCATAGGCACCCAACAACAATTGCTGTCCGGTCTGTCCTTTTGCATAAAAGGTTCGGGAAACCAACACGCCTCCAAAGGAGCGGTTGTCCAACATACCACCATATTCGCGGGCAAAAGGAACCCCCTGTGCCACACATTGGTCAATGATGTTTCCGGATACTTCGGCCAAGCGGTATACGTTGGCTTCACGGGAACGGTAGTCCCCACCTTTAATAGTGTCATAAAAAAGGCGATAGTTACTGTCACCATCCCCTTGATAGTTTTTTGCGGCATTGATGCCCCCTTGCGCAGCAATGGAGTGCGCCCTACGCGGTGAATCTTGGTAGCAGAATGTTTTTACGTTATAACCCAACTCGGCCAAAGTGGCTGCTGCGGCTCCACCTGCCAATCCCGTGCCTACAACAATGATGTCTATGTTCCTTTTGTTGGCAGGGTTAACAAGGTTAATGTCGTTTTTATGTTTGGTCCATTTGTCGGCCAACGGCCCAGATGGAATTTTAGAATCCAATATGCCCATACTTAATGTGTTATTGGGTTAAGGTGGTGATACAGGGCGATGAATGCAAAGCCCAGGGGAATGACCACCGAAAATATTTTAGTGAACGTCTTTACGGCCGGGGTGTATTTGTTGTTCCATCCCATGCTCTGGAATGAGGAAGCAAAGCCGTGCCACAAGTGAAGGCTCAACAATACAAAGGCTAAAACGTAAAGAATGGTTCTCCAGAACGGTTCAAATTTTTCCACGGTTTCATGGTAGTAGCGTGTTGGGTCTTCAGGAGAGACCTCAATGTATTTGTAGGCCATCTCATGCACCCAGAAATCATAAAAGTGGAGCACCAAGAAAGCGAGGATCACCAATCCGGAGTAGATCATGTTTCGGGACACCCATGGTGCGTTGGCACTTCCTTTGAACTTCACGTAATTGATTCCCCGCGCTTTTTTGTTCTGGATTTCTAGGACAAAGCCCATGACAAAATGGATGATCACGCCCGCGATCAAAATAGGCTGGAGGACAAATTGTACCAAGGGATTGTAGCCCATAAAATGGGACCACGAGTTAAAGGTTTCCGGGTCAATGACCGAAGTAATGTTAATGGTAAAATGTTGTGTGAGAAAAACAACCAAAAAAAGACCCGAAAGTGCCATTACCACTTTTCGGGCAATTGAAGATTTTATCAATCCACTCATTAGTGCTGGTTTTAATACAAATTTACGGCACGGTTAAGTTTTTAACAAGCTTTCAACATTGTAAAACCAGTTATTTAGACTGATTTTAAGCAGGGATGAATTTAGAGCAAGGAAATGGTTTTCTTCTCTTGATATGAAGGACTTTGTTGTTTTTAAATTCATGGGGATGAATTTCTATTTTGGGAATTTTGACCGATATTACAGATGATTTTAACCAACCCAATGCCATGGACATTGCCATATTATCCGTTAGCCTTAATGTGCATTCCACAAAAAGGATAGCGCAAGAAGCCGAAAACGCCGGTCACTATGTTGAAATGATAGACCACACTAAATGCTCGGTAAAATTGGGTATGGATAAGCCTCAAATTTATCTGGACACGGAGGATATTACCGATGAGTTTGATGCCATTATTCCCCGCATTGGTACAACCGTCACCAGGCATGGTGCCGCCATCGTAAAGCAGTTTGAGGTGAACAACATCTTCAGTACGGCAAGATCTTTGGGCATCACCCGGGCACGGAACAAGGTCCGGACACTTCAAATTATGGCCAGAAAGGGAATTCCCATTCCCGAAACCGTGTTTTCCATCAACCCACACAATGTAGAGGAACAAATAAAACTTTTGGGAGGGGGGCCGGTCATCATAAAATTGCAGGAAGGCACGCAGGGCAAGGGTGTTATGTTGGCGGAGAGTAAAAAATCAGCAAAATCCGTGATAGACACTTTATACAACATGAATACCAGTATTCTCCTGCAGGAATATATTGAGGAGGCCCATGGAGAAGACCTTAGGATTATTGTGGTGGGAAACAAGGTAGTGGCCAGCATGAAACGGACCAGCGATATTGATGATTTTAGGTCCAATGTGCACCGAGGTGCTGAGACGGAAGCGGTTCAATTGACCCCAAAAGAGAAATTCATAGCTATAAATGCCACCAAATATTTAGGTCTTGGCGTGGCTGGGGTGGATCTTATCCGTTCCAAAAAGGGACCTTTGCTGATAGAGGTCAATGCATCACCGGGGTTGAAGGGAATAGAGGCAGCGACCCAAGTGAATGTAGCCAAACACATCATTCAATTTGTGGAAAAAAATGGACGAAGAAAAAGAAAATAAGACCATAACCATAAATGGAGAGGCCATTGCACCGGGAGAAAATAAACTGCTACAGTTGAACATTGCCCGGCTTCCTACGGGGACCTTGATCGATATTCCCGTGCATGTGTTCAACGGAAAGAAAGCAGGACCCACCGTTTTGGTGCAAGCAGGCTTGCATGGCGATGAGATCAACGGGGTGGAAACACTGCGGCGGATGCTTCAGGAAAACCATTTTGCCATTAAAAAAGGGGGCGTGATCGTGGTTCCGATCCTCAATATTTTTGGCTTTATCCATTTTTCAAGGGATGTCCCGGACGGAAAGGATGTCAACCGAAGCTTCCCGGGCAGAAAAACAGGTTCCTTGGCCAGCCGGATTGCCTATGCCTATACAGAACAAATTTTGCCCCAAGTAGATTTTGGCATCGACCTGCACACGGGTGGAAGCCAACGGCATAACCACCCTCAGGCTAGGTACACCTCAGGGGATTCCAAAAGTGAACTATTGGCCAAAGCCTTCAACGCTCCCTTTTATTTTCCTTCCAAATTGATAACGGGCTCTTTTCGGAAGGCCACCTATAAGATGGGAATCCCCACTATGGTCTATGAGTCGGGCGAGAGTATGCGATTTGATGAAAAGGCCATTACAATAGGAATGCAGGGAATTCAAAATGTGTTTACGTACTTGGGAATGAAGGCAAAAGGAACAAATTTGAAACAAGGGCCTTCCATTCATTTGAAGTCCACCCGTTGGATTCGGGCGCCAAGGGCCGGGATGTTCATTCCACAAATAGAAAATGGGCAATCCGTAAAAAAAGGCGAGGTCTTGGGATTGGTCACGGATACCTTTGCCAGGAAAAACAAAAAAGTTAAGGCACCATTTGATGGGCATATTATCTGCATTAACCATCAAGCTGTGATAAACCAAGGGGATGCATTATTCCACATAGGGCGTTAGTCCAAATTCTTTATCGTTGATCATGGAGATGCTCCATTTAATGGCATTTTCCAGGTCAGAGAATTGCCGAATGTTGTTCTTGAAGAACATTTTTTCCAAGACAATACTGGACAGCCCACCTTTGTTGTAGGCAACCACAGAGTAAAATTCGAGCTTGTGCCTGTTTTTGTAAAATTTCAGCCAATCCGTAGGGACCACAGAATAATTGTTGATCCGGTTGGAGATATAGGCAATGGGTTTGTCCGTTCCAATAATTTCATAGGCAATATTGATGATTTTCTTCGCCATGGACCAATTAAAGACAACGCCTTCCTTGATTTCAGAAATGACCAAGCCATCAAAAAAATAGAACACCCCAAAATCGCACTCCCTGATTTCCCGGATGTTCTTAAAAAAATCAACTTCCTTAACCGTCTTTTTCATAGCAAAAAGCTGTTTGGCACAATACCCTAAAATTAAGGAAACTCTTTATGATAGTAAGAAAACTTTATGAACAGCCCAGACGCATTGATGGATTGGCTATTTCAATTGATGCGCAATTGAGGCAAGCCTTAAAATTTTGGGATTTACGCCAAATTACAAATAGCTCAGCCACCATTTTTCCCTGTGGTTGGTCTTGTAGTTATTGTACCAACTGCAAACGGGATACAGGGCAATGGTCAAAACAATCCAAACGAGATACACCACCCAAAGATCAAAACCATACCCCTGCAGTTGGGGTTGTAGGGTCACCCAAATATCGATGACCATATCCGAAAAATCAAAACCGGTGGACATTGCGGCCACCACCGCAAGGAGGTGGATCACATAAATATGTACAATGTAAAAGAACATGGGCACCCTTCCTATGACTACCAGTTTCTCGGTCCATTGGTTCTGTATATTCTCCACAAAAGCCAAAAAGAGAATGGAAGGCCCCAAGGTAATCAACAGGTAAAGCAAGGACGGGGGATATTTGGTAATGTTAAAATAGGAAGCAATGGTCATACCGAAGGACTCTTGTTCGGTCCAAGTATATGGGTCGCCATAAATATTTATGCTTCTCAGGACAAAAAACAACAAGGTCAATCCCAACCCTAGCTGGAACAGACGCTTTATTCTGAGCTTTGGATCATAGGAGGGTTTGTAGAGCTCTCCAAAATAAAAGCCCAAGGGCATCACAAAGATCCACGGAATCATGGGATAGCCCACAAATACCTGAAAACTGCCCATATTCACAATATTGAACACATGCAAAAAGGTCCAAAAACCGGAAGCAACCGTATCGGTAGGGGCAATGGGGTCCAATAAATTATGACCAAAAACCGCTAGTAAGGCCAGCCCGATCATAAACTTTTTGGGCAGGTGTATAAATCCCGCCAAGAAGATCATGCTTATACCCAAGACCCAGATGACCTGTAGCAGAATGGTGGAATAATCCAATTTAAACATCCAGGCCAACTTTATAATGGTGAGCTCGGCAATTACCAACCAAAGACCTCGCTTCAACAACCAAATGGACAAGGATTTTTTATCCCTGCGCTGTCCCACAAAGAAAGCTGAGGTTCCCGCAAGGAATACAAACACAGGCGCACAAAAATGGGTCACAAAACGGGTCCAAAAAAGTGGTACATTGGTTTGGGCCATATCAGAGGGATCAAAAAAATAGGCATCTGCATGAAAATAGTCGCGGACATGATCTAGAGCCATGATGACCATGACAAGACCCCGGAGCATATCAATGGATTTAATTCGTTTTTTTCGATTGGCTAGCATGATATTTCGTGTTGATGGTTTGGTTTTTTGTTCTTTATTGACAACCTCTTGAAAGCGTGGTTTTTATCAAAGCCAAATTATACAAAAGCCTCTGATGATAAGACCCGAAAATTGCTTTATTTTATGGGCGTTCAAATTTTCCCCTCGGCATAGGTCAATTCTCCATGCTTTTTAGCTGAATACCCAAGGCCTTTGTTGAGAGTTGTACCTCCAACAGCGAGAGCACCAAAGAAATGACCAGGAACACCAAACTGACCCCAAAAATGACATTGGCCCAAATTTGCATTTCCACATAAATAAGGAACATGGTAATGGCCGCCAACAAAAAACTGATGATGGCCGTGGCCTGCATGTTTTTAATGATACCCAATCGTTTCCGAAGCTGTTGAATCTGTTGTTTCAGCGGATGGGCCGAAGTCGAAGTCTCCTCGAACTGTTTGTGCAACTGTCGGATAAGGGCCGCGATGGCCAAATACCGGGCATTATAGGCCAACATGGTAAGCGAAATGGCTGGAAATAAAAGGGCTGGGATACTCAGGTTGAGTTGCATGGAATTTCTTTTAAGAGGTAAGGTATGAATTTGTCTTGGGGAACACAATTACCTACATTTGGCAAACCAAATTATTTATATGAAATATTCTCCCATAGACAGTAATCTGTTTGTAAAAAATCGAAAGAAATTCACGGCGCAAATGAAGCCAAAAAGCATTGCCGTGTTCAACTCCAATGATATTTATCCCATAGGGGCCGATAGCACCCTTCCGTTTGAGCAGAGCCGAGATCTTTTTTATCTCTGTGGTGCCGATCAAGAGGAAACCATCCTTTTGTTGTTTCCGGATGCGATGGATCCAAAACACCGTGAAATCTTGTTTGTTAGGGAGACCAATGACCATATTGCCGTTTGGGAAGGACCCAAACTCACTAAAGAGCAGGCCACTGAGGTATCGGGCATAAAAACCATTTATTGGCTCACCGATTTTGACAAGGTCTTTTTTGACTTGATGACCGAGGCAGACACCATTTACTTCAACACCAATGAACATTACCGCCAAGCCGTGGAGACCCAGACCCGCGAGGATCGCTTCATTGAAAAATGTAAAAAGGACTTTCCGGCACACCAGTGGGCCAAGAGCAACCCCATTTTGCAAGAGATTCGCGGAATCAAAGAGCCAGAGGAGATTGCCATCATGCAAACCGCTTGCGACATCACCGAAAAGGGATTCCGAAGGATTTTGGAACTTATAAAACCAGGGGTGTGGGAGTATGAAATTGAGGCCGAGTTTTTGCACGAATTTGTACGGAATCGCTCCAAAGGATATGCGTACCCGCCCATCATTGCTTCGGGCAACAATGCCAATGTGCTCCACTATCTGGTAAACAACCAACAGGTGAAGGATGGCGATATGATCCTGTTGGATTTGGCAGCCGAATATGCAAATTACTCTGCGGACATGACCCGTACCGTCCCTATCAATGGTAGATTTACGGATAGACAAAAAGAAGTGTACAGTGCTGTGCTTCGGGTAAAGAATGAAGCCACCAAAATGTTGGTGCCGGGGGTTATTTGGGCTGAATTCCACAAGGAAGTGGGCAAGATCATGACTTCTGAGTTGATTGGCTTGGGACTCTTGGACAAGGCCGATGTACAAAACGAGAACCCGGATTGGCCCGCATACAAAAAATATTTTATGCATGGCACCAGTCACCACATTGGGTTGAACACCCACGATTATGGAGCGTTGAAAACACCCATGAAACCGAACATGGTCTTTACCGTGGAACCGGGCATTTACATTCCGGATGAAGGCATGGGGGTGCGTTTGGAAGACGATGTGGTCATCCAAGAAACGGGAGAGCCCTTCAACTTAATGCGCAACATTCCCATAGAGATCGAAGAGATCGAGGAGTTGATGAACGCGTGATGCATCCGCTACGAAAACATATCGAAGAACTGATCAACTTGACCGATGAGGAATTCGATATGGTTTTAAGCCATTTTGAACCCATTAAAAAACGGAAACACCAATACCTTGTTCAGGAAGGTGAACTTGTGGACAAGGAGTTTTGGGTTCTTAAAGGATGTCTTAAAAGTTATTTTGTGGATGATGAAGGAAAGGAGCACATTCTTCAATTTGGAATGGAAAATTGGTGGATCACGGATTATGAATCCTTTGTAAAACAGACCCCTTCAAAAATATCCATAGATTGTATTGAGGACAGCGAACTGCTGTACATCACTTTTGAAAACAGGGAAAAACTCACGGCCCAAATGCACAAGATGGAACGCTTTTGGGCCAAAAAAAGCAAGTATGGCAGAATTGCACTTCAAAATAGAATTCTTTCCCTTTTAAAAAATTCGGCCAAGGAACGTTACGATGTTCTTCTGGAGCAATACCCGCAATTGTTTCAACGGGTGCCCAAAAAACTCATCGCCGCGTATTTGGGGGTGTCACGGGAGACCTTGAGCCGATTGTCCCTTTAAAACCCTTTCATTTTTCATTTTTTGTGACCTACATCACATTAAATCTGTGATATAGCTCCTTTCCATCTTTTTGGGCTAACCGCACCTTTGTATGGTAATTTTAAATACCTATAAAATGCCATATGTAAACATCAAGGTTACCGACGAACAGGTAACCCCAACCCAAAAGCGCAAATTGATCGAAGGCGTCACCCAATTGTTGGTGGACGTGCTCAACAAAAACCCCAAAACTACCCACATTGTCATTGATGAGGTTCCGATGGACAATTGGGGTTATGATGGAAAACAATATTCAGAAACAAAAAAACAAAACGCATGAAAAACAAAACAGTAATCATAACAGGAGCTTCCACCGGATTGGGAAAGGAAACAGCCCGCTATTTTTTGGAACGGGGCAGTAATGTGATCATGAATTCCTCAAATGCGGCAAATTTGGAAATGACATTCCAGTCGTTGGAGTCTCCAACCAATGCCACCTATGTTGTGGGGGATATCAGCAAACGGGAAACCGGGAAAAAACTGGCGGAAGAGGCCCTGGAAAAATTCGGTTCCATTGATGTGTTGATCAACAATGCAGGGATTTTCGCCCCAAAGCCTTTTCTGGATGTGAATGAAGCGGATCTGGAGCTTTTTTGGAAAGTGAACCTTATGGGAACCTACATCACTTCCCAGGAAGTCATCCCCCACATGATAAAGCAAGGGGGAGGTTCCATTATCAACATCGGAACGGTGTTGGTGGATCATGCCATAGATGGATTTCCGGCCACGGCACCCTTAACGAGCAAAGGTGCTATCCACGCGTTGACAAGGCAGCTCGCCGCAGAGTTTGGCAAGCAGAAGATTCGGGTGAATACCATTGCGCCGGGCATCATCAGAAGTCCTTTGCAGGGAAAAATTGGGGTTGAAGATCCCGATAGTCTTGCGGGACTCCATCTATTGAACCGCATCGGAGAAGCCCATGAGATAGCTGAGGCAGCCTACTATTTGGCTTCCGCAGATTTCATAACTGGCGAAACCATAAATGTGGCTGGTGGGCATACCGTGGGCCACGCCATTTAAAATGATGATAGTTATGTTCAAAGAAAACAGGGAGGCCATAGAACAATTGATCGCAGATTACTTTGAAGGGATTTTTAAAGGCGATGTGGACAAATTGGAAAAGTGCTTCCACGAAAACGCATATTTATATGGCGACATCAAAGGAGTGGATTACTTGAAAAGTAAATCGGCCTATATTGATGGGGTCAAGAACAGACAAAGCCCCAAAGCATTGGGAGAAGAATGCAAAATGGGGATTATCGGAATCGATATTTTGGGAAAGGCGGCCATGGCCAAACTGCATGTGCCCTTCTCGGGATATAATTATTATGATTACCTGTCACTGGCCAAGATTGCGGGGGAATGGAAAATAGTCAATAAGGTTTTTACACATGTTGACTAGATTTTGATTTTAGATGTAGTGTTAATTGGAGCGGCTTGGATAACGATCTGGGCCGCTTCAATTTTTTTAAATCGTACCTTTGAGTATGCTGTTTGCCATACTCCAACAACCTGATATCCAAAAAAAGATGGAACAAGCCCCGGACAGTGCCTACGAAATTGGCGTTGTCATTGGAAGCTATTTGCCCTTTGTGGTGTTGGCCGGAATTGCGTATGCCATTTACTACTTCAATAAAAAGAAGCGGGGATCGGAATAAAGAATAGTTGACCTTTATAATATTTCACAAATTGTAACTGAATTGCTGTTGGTTCGTCATAATAGAAACCGATACATTCACCAACCATGCAGAAAATAATTGCCACAGTTTTCCTTTTCAGTGCGCTTATTACCTATTCCCAAAACCCAGTTTCCAAACAAATCCAAGTGCCTTTTGTCTTGACGCCCGAAGGACACATTATCGTTCAGGCCAAAGTAAACGGTGTTGATGGCACCTTTATTTTTGATACAGGGGCAGGCATCAATTTAATGACCCAAAAATTTGCTGATAAAGTCGGGAATCTTGAAGAAACCCATCACTTTTATACCGGACATCGTGCTACCGGAGAAGCACTTCAGGCCAATCTTTGGAATTACAATACATTGCAAATTGGAAGCTTTACAGAACCCGATGGACAAACAGCCGTTTTCAATTTTGATTTCCCATTGGATGGACTCATTTCATTGACGCCTTTTAAAGACCAACCCTTCACCATAGATTTTGGGAATAAGGTTTTAACCCTTGAATCGCCACAATCCTTGCAAAAAGTCCGCTCCGAAGCAGATTTTGAAATGCCACTTGCCATCACCAATGACAGAAATATCAATATAGACATGGCTACACCCGTTCTTTTGAATGACAGCTTAGAATTGCTCGTGGGATTGGATACCGGTGCCGGGTTTGGGGTCTACCGGTTCAGTTCAAGATACATGGAGACCTTGGGCGTGGATTCCTCCCAAGTAAAAAAGGAGTTTCGGTCAAGCCCTTTCAACCCAAATGAAGGCAACACGTATTATTTTACCAAACTTGATAAACTGTCCAATTTGAGCAAAAAGTCTTCAGTCCAAGATTTCATCGCCACCTTTATTGATGGGTTGATCTATGAAGGGATCATGGGATTGGAATGGATTGGTCAAAAAATCACAATTGATCTTCCCAATCAAAAATTGATCGTTAAAAAATAGCAACCTCAATCTGCTCCAATCTTGGTACCTTTAGTACTATGAAAATTTTTATCATTGGTGCCGGGGCTGTGGGCAAGGCACTTGCCGTATCCTTACATCAAGCAGGGAAAGAAGTGGAGTTGATCCGCGGCCATTTGGACGATGGAACCCCGCATATGGAAAACATCGGGGTGGACCTATTGGATGGCCCCACCCTAGAAGCTGAAATCATGGTCAGTACGCTCAATAACCATACTCACTTGGAGGGGCTTGTGGTGTTGACCAGCAAATCATTCGGAAACAAAACCTTATCTGAAAAACTGGAGCCAAAGATTGGGGATTCACCCATTATTCTTTTACAAAATGGGCTGGGTGTGGAACAACCTTTTTTGGAAAAGCATTTTCCGGAAATCTTTCGGTGTGTCCTTTTTATGACCAGCCAGAATAGTGCGCCGAACACCATAAGTTATAAACCTGTGGCCCCGTCGCCCATAGGGGTCATACAGCAAAAGAACACCGCTTTGGAAAACATTGTAGCCACGCTGGACACTCCCAATTTTAGGTTTGTGGCCGAAAAGAACATCCAACGCATCATTTGGAAAAAGGCCATTGCCAATTGCGTGTTCAATTCCATTTGCCCCTTGTTGGAGACTGACAACGGCATATTCCATAGAGATAAGGCTGTGTTCGCCATTGCACAACGGGTTATTGTGGAATGTGCCACTATTGCCAATAAAAAAGGAATTGATTTGGGAACCTCCGAACTGGAAGATCAAGTATTGATGATTAGTCGTATGTCTGATGGACAACTCATTTCCACCCTTCAGGACATCAACAACAAAAGGGAAACGGAGATTGACACCCTGAATTTTGAGATCTATAGAATGGCACAGGCCATGAACCTTTCGCACAAAGTAAAGGAAACCCGGTTGCTGGGTGAATTGGTAAAAGTCAAATCCGAATTGCACCGTTGAAGAACACATAAATGGCTCGCCTATGGGAAAGTTATTCTGGATAAAATTAGTGCACACCTTGATTTGGGCATTTTTTGTGGTTGTGATTTTCTATGTGCTGTTTTCTGGAATCACAGGAAACATCAATACCTACACCTGGGTGGGCATAGCCTTGGTGATCGGGGAAGGATTGGTTCTTTTGATTTTTAAAATGTTCTGCCCACTCACTTTGATGGCCCGGAAATATTCGGATTCCACAAAGGACAATTTTGATATTTTTTTGCCCAATGGGTTGGCCAAAAACAACAAGCTGATTTTCACCTCCATTTTTTTGATTGGTTTTGTGCTCGTTTTAGTGCGAACCTTTTTCGGAGAATAGCTTTTTTGGGTTTTGAAAAAAAATGGAATTAAAGTGTTATTTTTCAAGGTATTATGGAAAACATCAAAATGGACAAATTAATTGAGCTGCTCAAAACCCACATCCAAAATAGGGATGCAGACAAGGCTCTTGGCTTGATCCAAAACCACCCGGAAGTCATCAATCTTGAAGATGAAAACGGAAGCTCCGGTCTCATGCTCCTTGCGTACAGCGGATTCAAGGATGCTTTTGCCGAAGCAGTTTTGTTGAAGACCACATTTTCGTTTCATGAGGCCATTGTTTGCGGCAAGAAGGATATCGTTGCCCAGTTTTTGGGGCAGTCCGAATCTGATTGGGCCAACACCCATTCCAAAGATGGGTTTGCCCCATTGTCCCTGGCTGCTTTTTTTGATCAAACTGATATAGCTCTCCTTTTATTGGATAAGGAGGCCGACCCCAATTTGGCGGCTACCAATCCCACGAAGGTTAATGCTTTGCATTCTGCCGTGGCCAAGGAAAATGTGGAGTTGTGCAAAATCCTTCTGGAAAAGGGCGCGAATGTAAACGCAAGACAAATGCAAAATGTGACCGCTTTGCATTCCGCGGTACATCGTGGCAATCTGGAACTTACCAAATTGCTGGTGGAACACGGAGCCGACCCCAGTTTACAAATGGACAATGGCAATACGGCACTGATCATTGCCAATCGGGAAGGGCATGGGTTGGTGAAAGCCTATTTGTTGGAGCATCAGAACTGATGTCACTTTAGGTAGGGGATTTTTAGGGCAGGAAACGTTAACTTTACTTACCTGTGTTGAACATGATTTAGCATTGGCCGATTTAATTTTTTAAAAACGAATAATATCGTAGAACGTTGCACGTAATTTGAACATACAGAATAGATGGTAGAAAAAACAGACGAATTAGATAATTATTTAGATAGTCATTACATACATCGAAGTAATTGGTTGCGTGCTGCTGTCCTTGGAGCTAATGATGGAATTTTATCAACTGCAAGTATTGCGATTGGGGTATCTGCTGCAAGTGATATGCGAGAACCTGTTATTTTGGCAACATTAGCCGGACTGGTCGCTGGCGCCTTATCAATGGCAGCTGGAGAATATGTTTCAGTAAGCTCACAAACAGATGTTGAAATAGCAGACATCAAACGTGAAAAGCAAGAGCTAAATGAAATGCCTGAAATCGAATTACAAAGACTAGCGGAAATTTATGAAAAAAGAGGTCTCAAAAAAGAAACTGCCTTAACTGTAGCCCAAGAATTAACGGAACACGACGCGCTTGGAGCACATATTAGAGATGAACTAGGAATTAATGAAATTAGTCAAGCTAAACCTATACAAGCTGCATTTGCTTCCGGTGCAGCATTTACAGTTGGGGGATTGCTCCCTTTTTTAGTAACGCTATTTCTTCCTTTAAAGAGTATGGAATATTCTCTTTATGGTTTTGCACTATTTTTTTTAATAGTTTTAGGTGCATTAGCTGCAAGAACAGGGGGCTCAAGTATTGGAAAAGCAATTGTCCGAATTACATTTTGGGGAACAGTAGCAATGGGGCTTACCGCTCTTGTTGGTTATTTATTCAATGTGAATGTTGGATAAAAAGCTATATATGAGCACGATAAGTTAGCCCTCAAATCACTCCACCCACCTCTCCATTACATTCCCTACCACAAAAGCAAACAAAGCTGGCAGCACCCAACCCAATTGGTATTGGGTCAAGGGGAGCCATTCAGGGTAAAGTTCTGAAGTCAATGCAACACCAAGGGTGCCCAAAAAATCAGGGATGCTAAAGATGATAGTTGTAATTACCACCCACTTGAAGACGGTGGTAGAGGTCCACTTTTCGGGGAGTACGTTCAACAGGATCAACACAATCGTTATGGGATAAATAAACATGAGCGCTGGCAGGGCCACCGCAATAATATACCCCACATTAAACTGCCCCATGAGCACGCCCAGCACACATCCGGTCAAGGCGGTAATCCGGTAGGCCAGATTGGAATTGTTGAACCGTCCTCTAATAAAATCCGAAGTACCCGTAACAATCCCCACAGCGGTGGTAAAGCAGGCCAAGCTTACCAAAAGGCTCAAAAATAGGGTGGCGGTGTTGCCCAAGGTTTCGGTGCTGATGCCACTTAAAAGTGCGGTACGGGAAATGTCAGCAGCAAAAACATCACTAAACAAGGCCCCGGTCAGAATAAGTCCGGCGTAGACGAGGAACAACCCCAAACCCGCCCAAAACCCCGCCTTTCGGATAAGGCTTTTTTTGGCCTCGTAGCTGGCGGACTTGTCCTTTATGTTGATGGAAATAATAATGACCGCACCCACCACCACGGCCCCGATAGCATCAAAGGTTTGGTAGCCTTCCAAAATCCCGGCGCTCAAAGGATTTTGAATCGTGGAAGCGGAAAAATCAAAATCCAAAGTACCCATGGCGGTGGCTACAATCAGCAACAGGATGATAAGGATGCCCGGGGTGAGCAGCTTGCCCACCAAATCCAAAACTTTAGATCGATTGATGACAAAAACGAAGACCAGACCAAAGTAAATAAGACTGGTCAGTAATGAAGAAGAATCCCATATAGGTTGAATGGCCATTTCATGGGTTACCGATGCCGTTCTTGGAGAGGGCAGGGCAACGGCAATGCCATAGATCAAAAAGCAATACACCAAACTGAAAGTGGGGGACACTTTCTTGGCGAAATCGAACAAGGTGCCTTGAAGTCGGGCATGGGCCAAAATACCCAGAATGGGAATCAACACTGCGGACAGACAAAAACCTAATGTAACCAACCACCATGAGTTGCCCGATTTGAATCCCAACAGTGGGGGGAGGATGAGGTTGCCGGCACCAAAAAAAAGGGAAAAAAGGGCAAACGCGGTAATTGTTAACGTTTTTTTGTTCATAAGGTGTTGATAATTATCAAGCAATGTAGTATATTTCGAAGGCGCAGTTCAACGAAAATAATTGACTTTTTGACGATTATAGTGTATTTCATCGAAAAAAAGTCTTTAGGGAAATCTGAGCAAAATAAAAAGTTATCAACATTCGTTCAAAAAGAAAACCATTCAACAAAAACCAAACGTATAACAAAAAATTACTATTAATCCACATGGCATTTTTCACGATTCCCCAAATCGCAGGGATGCACCCAAACAAAACCGGCTTATGAAAACTACTACCACCCACCATGGCAACAAAATCTCTTCTTTATTCTGCAACGTATTTGGCCACCACTACGTGGTTTCCAAAAAAGTGACACAGCACATTAAGGAATACAAATGTATTCATTGTCAAAAAGAGGTCACCACTGATGTTAGTGGAAAACTTTCTGCACTGACCCCGCAGATGCAGGAAATCAACAACACTTTGGAAGACATGTACAGAAAACGAAGGACCAAATTGGTACAGCGCGTAGCATAACCAATTTTCCAATAAAAGTTTTTACGGTCTATCCCGAAAACTTAAGTAAGTACCTACTGCTATACAGGTCGCGTGCCCCAAGACCATGAAGTGGATACCCTTGATTTTCGGGATTTTTTGTGCCTATCCGTTAAAGGAATTCCAGCCCTGGGCCGTAAGTGGTATTTTGGTTTCGGCACGGGTGATGAGGTGCGCTCCTTCACTTTTTTCGGTCATGTGGCCGATGACGGTCAAATTGGGATTGCCCTTGATCTTTGGAAAATCAGCCTGGTCTATGGTAAACAACAGTTCATAATCCTCACCACCGCCCAAGGCGATCATGGTGCTGTCCATTTGAAACTCTTCGCAGGTTGAGATAACGGTGGGATCCAACGGAATTTTATCCTCAAAAAGATTGCAGCCCACATCGCTTCGTTTGCAGAGATGCAGAATTTCAGAAGACAGTCCATCACTGATGTCGATCATGGAAGTGGGCTTCACCTCCAGTTTTTTCAAAAGTTCCACGATGTCTTTGCGGGCTTCGGGCTTCAGTTGACGCTCCACGATATAGGAATACGGTTCCAAGTCGGGTTGGTTGTCCGGGTTCACCTTGAAGACTTCTTTTTCACGCTCCAAGACCTGAAGACCCAAATAGGCGCCGCCCAAATCCCCGGTGACCACCAAAAGGTCGTTGGTTTTGGCTCCATTTCGGTAAACAATATCATTCTCTTCAGCTATTCCCAAAGCGGTTACACTAATGATCATCCCCTTGTTGGAAGAGGTGGTGTCGCCCCCGACCAAATCCACTTTGTAAAGCCTGCAAGCGGCTGCCACTCCTTCATAAAATTCCTCCAATGCCTCCAGCGGAAAACGGTTGGAAACTGCAATGGAAACGGTTACCTGGGTGGCCATGGCGTTCATGGCGTATATGTCGGACAGGTTCACCATAACGGATTTGTAGCCCAAGTGCTTTAAAGGCGTGTAGCTGAGGTCAAAATGAACGCCTTCCACCAACATATCGGTGGAAACTATGGTTTTTTTGTCTTTAAAATCCAATACGGCAGCATCATCTCCAATGCCCATTTTTGATGAGGGTTGATGCAGTTCAAAGTTTTGGGTGAGGTGTTCGATCAGACCAAACTCCCCCAATTTTTCCAATGAGGTACGTTGCGGATTTTTGTCTTCTAGCATTTGGCAAAAGTAAACAGGATAATTTTAAATTGTATCTTTAAAAGAAAACAAACCAAAAATTGCTATGCCATGGGTATGAAAGCCGTACTACCGTTTTTGGCCATTTTGTTTTTGGCGGGATGTTCCAGTGATAATGGCAATGGGGATGATACAAACCAAATGGATGATGATGGACCAATTGTTGATGATGGTCCAAACATTGGTGATGGAGAAATTTACCTTGGATTTGCCCCATGCGAAGCTGGAGTGGCCACGGTTTATCCTTGCCAAGGATATGATATGCTCTTTCAGATGCGCCTCAATGCCTTCAACGCAAATGCCGCTAACGATATTTGGGGTTGGACCGATGCTTCCACAGGTAATGAATATGCGCTGATCGGGTTGGACAAGGGCACCGCCTTTGTGGATATCACCGATGCCGAAAACCCAATCTATTTGGGAAAGCTCCCCACAGCCACCGAATCCAGTATTTGGCGAGATATTAAGGTCTATGGCGATTACGCTTTTATTGTGTCCGAAGCCACTGACCATGGCATGCAAGTCTTCGATCTAAAGAAACTTAGGAATGTAGCCAATCCACCTGAACTTTTTACAGCTGATGCCCGCTACATCGGAATCGGGAATGCCCATAATATTGTGATCAATGAAGAAATGGGCTTTGCCTACCCTGTGGGAACAGCCCGGAACGATGCATTTAATGGCGGGGTGCATTTCATTGACATTCAAAATCCGACAAGTCCAAACGGTATAGGGGGATATGGCGCAAATGGTTACACCCATGATGCCCAGGTAATCACCTACAACGGGCCCGATACTGATTACACTGGGCGGGAAATTTTTATCGGTGCCAATGAAACCCAGATTGCCATTGCGGATATTACTGACAAATCCAACCCTACAGAAATTGGAACACTCGGCTACGCAAACCGGGGATATACCCATCAGGGGTGGTTTACCGATGACCACCGCTACTACATTTTGGGGGATGAAACCGATGAGATCAATTTCGGTTTCGATTCCAGAACCTTGGTTTTTGATATGACCGATTTGGATAACCCGGTGCTCCATACAACCTATATTGGCCCAACCGAAGCAACCGACCACAATGGCTACGTAAAAGGAGATGAATTTTTCTTGGCCAATTATACGGCAGGCATGCGGGTTTTGGATATTTCAGGGATTGATTCAGAAACCATAACCGAAATAGGTTTTTTTGACACCCACCCTTCCAACAATACTCCGGGCTTTGATGGGGTATGGAGCGTTTATCCCTATTTTGAAAGTGGAAAGATTATTATCAATGATACCGAGTCAGGCTTCTTTGTGGTTCAAAAATCAAACTAGATGATGAAAAAGGCAGCACTCTATTTAGCGTTGGCCTGTCTGTGCTCATGCTCGAATGATGACTCCCCTATGAATCCAGAGATGGAAACACCGTTTTTAGGTGAAGTGGAGTGGGTCAAAAATTTTGGTGGCTCAGGTGAAGATGCCGGATACGATATAATCCAGACTATGGATGGGGGCTACGCCATTTTGGGATACACCAACAGCATAGACGGGGATTTATCCGGAAAAACCATGGCCGTCAGCGATTATTGGTTGTTGAAATTGGATGCCGATGGAAACATGCAATGGAACAAAACCTATGGTGGCAGCAAGGAAGATTTGGGTCAGTCCGTAATCCAAACCACTGATGGGGGCTATGCGATTGTGGGCTACGCCATGAGTGATGACGGTGACGGAAGCAACAATGAGGGGTTCCACGACAATTGGATTCTACGATTGGACGCCACGGGTACTATTTTGTGGGAACAAAGCTTTGGGTTTTCCGGACACGATCATTCGTATGATGTGGTTCAGACCTCTGATGGTGGATTCTTCTTTGCAGGTTTTTTGGATGTGACCCAATCCAATGGCGAGGGAAATTTCGGCAAAGGGTCAAGCTCGCTTACCAGGCATGGGGTAGGAGAGTTTTGGGGCACCAAACTCGATGCCGATGGCAATTTACAATGGAGAAGATATTTTGGAGGCACCAACAACGATCGTGCCCACGGAGTGGTTCAGGCAGATGATGGAGGCTTTGTGATGACCGGGTTTTCCGAAAGTGATGATTTTGATATTTCCAACACAAAGGGCAGTTATGATTTTTGGGTCATCAAAATAGATGGTGAAGGGACGTTGCTTTGGGAAAAATCATTTGGAGGAACCGGGATAGAAGTTTCATATGATATCGCCAAGACTACAGATGGCGCTTATGCCATAGTGGGACATACCTTTAGCACAGATACTGATATTTCCAAAAACCACGGGAAGTCCGATGTGTGGCTCATCAAAATAGACGATAATGGAAACCTGTTATGGGAAAAAACATACGGAGGTGCTGAATTTGATGATGCCAGAGGCCTTTCCGTCACAGCTGATGGGGGTTTTGTGATTGCCGGAAATTCCAAAAGCACAGATGGCGATGTAACTGAAAATAGAGGTGAGAATGACCTCTGGTTCATTAAAACGGATAGTGAAGGAAATCTGACCCATCAAAAATCCTTCGGGGGCTCAGGATTGGACTTTGGTTTTGATGTTGTCCAAAGCATGGACGGCAGTGTTGTTCTGGTGGGAGTAGTGGCCAGCAACGACTTTTTGGACATTGACGCCAAGGGAATGACCGATTTGGTGGTCATTAAAATGAAATAGCCTTTTCCTTCCATAGATAACCCCTATAAACATATTCGTTATTATAATGTTAGGACCCATGGTAAAACCCTACAGATACAGTATATTTGTAGGCTATTTAGAACAAATCCAGTTAAGATGATTAAAGTTTCAGAAACAGCTAGACAGAGAGTGGTGTCGCTCATGACCGAGGGAGGTTATGATGCCAGCACCGATTTTGTCCGTGTGGGCGTAAAAAGTGGGGGGTGCAGTGGATTGTCCTATGAGTTGAAGTTTGATAAATCCGCAGACGACACCGATAAGGTTTTTGAGGATAATGATGTTCGCATCATCGTTGATAAAAAAAGCTTTTTGTACCTCGTGGGTACCACATTGGAATATTCAGGAGGACTGAACGGAAAAGGTTTTGTCTTCAACAACCCCAATGCACAACGAACTTGTGGTTGCGGGGAGAGTTTTTCATTATAATTTTTGACTTTAAGCCTTTGATTGGCTAACTTAAAAGATATGGCGTATACAGAGGAAGAATTAAAAAAAGAACTGGAAACCAAGGAATATGAGTATGGTTTCTACACAGATATAGAATCGGATACCTTGCCCAAGGGCTTGAACGAGGACATCGTCATTGCCATTTCCAAAAAGAAGGAGGAGCCGGATTGGATGACCCAGTGGCGTTTGGAGGCCTTTCGAGCTTGGCAGGAAATGAAGGAACCGGAATGGGCCAATGTAAAATATAAAAAACCCGATTTTCAAGATATTTCCTATTATTCCGCACCCAACAAAAAGCCCAAGTACAACAGCTTGGATGAAGTTGATCCAGAATTGCTGGACACCTTCAAGAAGTTGGGCATATCTGTGGACGAACAGAAAAAATTGGCCGGGGTGGCCGTGGATATCGTAATGGATTCCGTTTCGGTGGCCACCACCTTCAAAAAAACCTTGGCTGAAAAAGGGATTATTTTCTGTTCCATTTCGGAGGCTATCCAAGAGCATCCCGAGTTGGTAAAGAAATACATCGGTACGGTAGTGCCCAAAAAGGATAATTTTTATGCAGCACTGAACTCAGCGGTCTTTTCCGATGGGTCATTCTGCTACATTCCAAAAGGGGTACGGTGCCCAATGGAACTGTCCACCTATTTCCGAATAAATCAAGCCGGGACTGGTCAATTCGAGCGTACCTTGGTCATTGCCGAAGAAGGCAGCTACGTGAGCTATTTGGAAGGTTGTACCGCGCCCATGCGTGATGAGAACCAATTGCACGCCGCAGTGGTGGAACTGATTGCCTTGGATAATGCCGAGATCAAATATTCAACAGTTCAAAACTGGTTCCCTGGAAATAAAGAGGGCAAGGGCGGTGTCTATAATTTTGTGACCAAGCGTGGACTTTGCGAAAAGAACGCCAAAATATCTTGGACACAGGTGGAAACCGGATCGGCTGTTACGTGGAAGTACCCTTCCTGTATTTTGAAGGGCGACCATTCCATTGGAGAGTTTTATTCCATTGCCGTAACAAACAATTATCAACAAGCTGATACGGGAACCAAGATGATTCACTTGGGAAAAAATACCCGAAGTACCATCATTTCCAAAGGAATTTCAGCAGGACATTCCCAAAACAGTTACCGGGGATTGGTGCAGGTAAACAGTAGGGCGGAGAATGCGCGAAACTTTTCGCAGTGCGACTCCCTGTTGATGGGCAACGAATGTGGTGCCCACACCTTCCCATACATTGAGGTCAAAAATAAAACAGCCCAGATTGAGCATGAGGCCACCACCAGTAAAATTGGTGAGGACCAAATTTTTTACTGCAACCAACGTGGGATTGATACTGAAAAAGCCATCGCTTTGATCGTGAACGGTTTCAGTAAGGAAGTGTTGAACAAGCTCCCCATGGAGTTTGCCGTTGAGGCCCAAAAATTATTGGAAATCAGCTTGGAAGGGTCAGTGGGATAGCTTCGACTTCCTGCCCGGACGGCAGGCGGGCGCCCAACTTGTTGTTCAAGTTTGATTGAGCGTAGCCGAAATCATATAATTCAAATTAAGAATACAACTTTTTGAAAATGTTAAAAATAAAAAATTTACACGCTAGCATAGACGATAAAAAAATCCTGAAGGGAATCAACCTTGAGGTAAATGCCGGAGAGGTACACGCCATCATGGGACCCAACGGTTCCGGAAAAAGTACTTTGGCCTCGGTGATTGCCGGAAAGGAAGAATTCGAGATTAAAAAAGGGAGCATTTCCATGGAAGGTGAGGATTTGGAAGAGCTGGCTCCTGAGGAAAGGGCGCACAAAGGCATCTTTTTGTCCTTTCAATATCCCGTGGAGATTCCCGGGGTATCGGTGACCAACTTTATCAAGACAGCCATCAACGAATCCAGAAAAGCGCGGGGCATGGAGGACATGCCTGCCAATGAGATGTTGAAACTGATTCGTGAGAAATCCCAGATGTTGGACATTGACCGCAAGTTTTTGTCCCGTTCCTTGAACGAAGGCTTCTCTGGAGGAGAGAAAAAAAGAAACGAGATTTTCCAAATGGCCGTGATGGAACCCAAATTGGCCATTTTAGATGAAACCGATTCCGGATTGGACATTGACGCTTTGCGTATTGTGGCCGATGGTGTGAACAAGTTGCGTAGCAAGGACAAGGCTATTATTGTGATCACGCACTATCAGCGTTTGTTGGAATACATCGTTCCAGATTACGTACATGTGCTCCATGATGGTAAAATCGTGAAATCCGGCACCAAGGAATTGGCCCTGGAACTGGAAGAAAAAGGATACGATTGGTTGAAACAGGAAGCTGCGGTTTAGTTCCTATGTCATTCCCGTGAAAATGGGAATCTATTAGGGCTTATATAACCGTGATTAATGAGATTCCTGCCTGCGCAGGAATGACAATGAAAAGAAAACATGGATTTAAAAGATAAATTACTCTCGTCTTTCTTGGCTTTTGAAAACAACATGGATTTGGAACACCCAGTTCATGAAGAGCGTTCGGAGGCCATAAAGAACTTTGAGGAAAAAGGGTTTCCCTCCAAAAAAGAGGAAGCTTGGAAATACACCTCATTGAACAACTTGCAAAAGGTGGACTTCAGTATTTTTCCAAAACAGGAAAATTCTTTGGAGTACAAGGACATCAAGAAGTACTTTTTGCACGAGATAGATACCTACAAGATTGTTTTTGTGGATGGGGTGTACAGCTCCTATCTTTCAGAGACCACCCATGACGGAGTGGATGTCTGTTTGATGAGTTCTGCTTTCAGCAAGCCCATGTTCCGTCCGGTGATCGATGTATATTTCAACAAAGCTGCTTCCAAAGAGGAGTCCTTGACCACATTGAACACCGCTTTTTGCAGGGAAGGGGCCTATATCTACATTCCAAAGAACAAAATGCCCAAAAAGCCCATCCAAATCTTGCATTTGGCCACGGGCAATGAGGCAGCCCTGATGCTACAGCCCCGAAACTTGATCGTTGCCGAGCAAAATGCCGAAGTGCAGATCATTGAACGCCATCAAAGTTTAACGGACAATGAGGTGTTCACCAACTCCGTGACCGAGATCTTTGCGGGCAAGGATGCCATAGTGGACTACTACAAGGTTCAGAATGACAACAACAATGCTTCCTTAGTGGACAACACCTATATTTCCCAAAAAGATAGCAGTGTGGTTCGGGTACATACTTTTTCCTTCGGTGGAAAACTGACCCGTAACAATTTGAATTTCTATCAAGATGGAGAGCGTATAGATTCCATTTTGAAAGGAGTGACCATTTTGGGTGAAAAACAACATGTGGACCACCACACCTTGGTACACCATGCCCAGCCCAATTGCGAGAGCCATCAGGATTATAAGGGAATTTTTGGGGAGCGATCTACAGGAGTCTTCAACGGAAAGATCATCGTGGACAAGATTGCCCAGAAAACAGATGCCTTTCAGCAGAACAACAACATTTTGATCAGTGATAAGGCCACCATCAACTCAAAACCCCAATTGGAGATTTTTGCCGATGATGTAAAATGCTCCCACGGATGTACCATTGGCCAGTTGGACGAGGAAGCTTTGTTCTACCTAAGATCAAGGGGAATTCCCAAAAAAGAGGCCACAGCCCTTTTGATGTATGCCTTCGCCAACAATGTGTTGGCAAGTGTCCGGATACCAGAATTAAAGGCCCGAATCAACAAGATCATTGCCAACAAGCTTGGTGTTCGTGTAGGGTTTGAGCTATAATTCAATCCAAAAGGGATGATTTCGAGCCACATTGTTAAGGTTAGGGCGAGAAATCTCCTTGAACCTTAGTTTTCACTTCGTTAAAATGACAGATAAAAGTACCATAGCAACTACGTTTGATGCCGATGTGATTCGAAAGGATTTTCCAATCCTTAACCGTCAGGTCAATGGACAACCTTTGGTATATCTGGACAATGCGGCTACGTCCCAAACGCCCCAGCAGGTCATTGATACCATTGTGGAGTATTACCAAGGCTACAATGCCAATATCCACCGTGGGGTGCACAGCCTTTCACAGGAAGCTACCGATGCTTATGAAATGGCCCGAAAGAAAATTCAGGAGCATTTCAACATTGCTAAATCACAAGAGGTGATATTTACTTCAGGCACCACCCATGGCATCAATTTGGTGGCCACAGGATTCAGTTCTTTTTTAAAGAAGGGCGATGAGGTTATGGTATCGGCCATGGAGCACCATTCCAATATTGTGCCGTGGCAAATGTTGTGTGAACGTACTGGGGCGACCCTGAAGGTCATTCCTATGAATGTTGAGGGAGAATTGATTATGGAGGAATACCATAATTTGTTATCTGAAAAGACCAAATTGGTCTTTTGCAACCATGTTTCCAATGCCTTGGGAACCATTAACCCTATCGAAGAAATCATTGAGGCCGCCCATAAAGTGGGTGCCGCCGTCTTGATTGACGGTGCGCAGGCCGCGGCCCATATCAAAGCCGACCTACAAGCGCTGGATGTGGACTTTTATGTGGTTTCGGCCCATAAAATGTGTGGTCCAACCGGCGTGGGCATGTTGTACGGCAAAGAGGAATGGCTCAAAAAATTACCGCCCTACCAAGGTGGGGGCGAAATGATCGCTGAGGTCACTTTTGAAAAGACCACCTATGCCGATTTGCCCCATAAGTTTGAAGCAGGAACCCCCAACATCTGCGGTGGAATTGCTTTTGGTGCCGCATTGGATTATATGAACAGCATTGGGTTTGATGCCATCACGCAATATGAAGAGGAATTGGTGCGCTATGCCACAGAGCAGCTTTTGACCATAGATGGGCTAAAGATTTATGGCACTGCAAAGCACAAAACTTCCGTCATTTCTTTCAATATTGAAGGTATTCACCCCTACGATATTGGGAGCATTTTGGACAAGCTGGGAATAGCTGTGCGTACTGGACACCACTGCGCCCAACCCATCATGGATTTTTATAAGATTCCCGGTACGGTAAGGGCCAGCTTCAGTTTTTACAACACCAAGGAGGAAGTGGACAAGTTGGTGGAAGGTGTAAAGCGTGCCAAGAGCATGTTGGAATAGCCTATTCGTTATCTTTGTCTTAAAGACTTGATAAGCATCCGCCCGAGTTGTACTTTTGAATAAATCTAACGCATGACCATACAAGAAATACAGGAAGAGATTATAGACGAGTTTTCCATGTTTGATGACTGGATGCAGCGCTACGAATATATGATTGAACTAGGAAAGTCCCTTCCGTTGATTGAGGAACAGTACAAGACCGATGACAACCTCATTAAAGGTTGCCAGAGCAAGGTTTGGGTGCATGCAGAGTTGGACGGGGACAAATTGGTGTTTACTGCGGATAGTGATGCCATTATCACCAAGGGCATTATAGCCATATTGATAAGAGCTTTCAGCAACCAAAAGCCGCAGGACATCATCGATGCCGATACAGGCTTTATTGATGAAATTGGATTAAAAGAGCATTTGTCGCCAACACGGGCGAATGGATTGGTGAGTATGGTAAAGCAATTGAAACTGTACGCCGTGGCTTACCAAACACAGTTAAATTAGAACAAGATGAGCGAAGAAATTACTATAGATACCCAAGAATTGGGGGAGAAGATTGTAAAGGTCCTCAAGACCATTTATGACCCAGAAATTCCTGTGGACATTTATGAATTGGGATTGATCTACGACGTGTTCGTAAACGAGGACAGCGATGTAAAGATTTTAATGACCTTAACCTCGCCCAATTGCCCTGTTGCGGAAACCTTGCCCGTTGAAGTGGAGGAAAAAGTAAAATCCCTCGATGACCTGAATGATGTTGAGGTGGAAATCACCTTTGACCCCCCGTGGACCCAAGAGTTGATGAGCGAAGAGGCAAAATTGGAGTTGGGACTGCTCTAAAAGAGCAAAAGTTAAAAAGGCAAAGGGTTAAGGTGACTCCAACATACAAACACCCTTCGCCCAAACACCTATTACCATTTACCCATGTCTGAAATCATTAACAGAGTAGCGCAAAGCAAACTGGTCACTTTTGATCTTGAGGAACTCTATCCCCAAGGCGAAAGAAAGGTGCTGGATATCAAAGACTGGTTGTATGAAGGCATCATTTTACGGGAAAAGGAGTTTAGAAACCATGTAGATGCCTACAACTGGTCTGCATACCAAGACACCTGTGTGGCCCTGCAGTGCTCCACCGACGCCATTGTTCCCGGCTGGGCGTTTCTATTAGTGGCTTCCAAATTGGCTCCATTCGCTAAAAAAGTGGTGGTTGGAAGCATGGAAACTTTGGAAACATCACTCTACCAATCTATTCTGGAAAACTTGGACGTTTCTCCATATGCGGACAAACCTGTGATCATTAAAGGCTGCTCCAAAAAACCTGTTCCCGAAAATGCGTATCTCATGGCTTTGGAAAAAATACAGCCTGTTGCCAAAAGTGTGATGTATGGCGAGGCCTGTTCTTCGGTGCCGGTGTACAAAAAGAAATGATTCGCATCAACTATCTGAATAAGAGATTCTTCACTTTTACCTTCCAGCGGCACTCAGAACTACAACTACAAATCAACTAAAGCGAACCGGATTATCTAATTTTAAAGCGTGTAGGTAAACCGGTGACATTTCTTACTTTTGGGGTTCTAAACAGTAAACCTCATACTATGAAAAAACTACTTTTTGCAGCAGGGATGTTCTTTGCCTTTGTTTCAGTACAGGCGCAGACCGCCGAGGAACTCAAAGCGCAGATAGCCCCAAAAAAAGATTCCATCGCGGCCATACAAGGGCGGGTTAATGCCCTGCAATCCCAATTGGATGCCCTTCCGGGTTGGAAAATAGGTGCTTTTGGCACCATAGGTGGAAGTCTCTCCAATTTCAACAACTGGTTTGCCCAAGGCATTCCCAATAACTCCTCAGGAAACATTGGTTTTACCGTAAATGCCTTTGCCAATTTGCAAGAAGAGAAATTCTTTTGGAGAAATGCGGCCAATGTCAACCTTTCTTGGGTAAAGTTGGATGATAAGGACGACCCCACAGATGATGATAGCTTCAGGCAGGCGATGGATGTTTTCAATATTTCATCCCTGTATGGAAGAAAGTTGAGCGAAAAATTTGCCATTTCCGCTTTGACAGAATACAGAACCACCATTTTGAGCAACTTTAACGACCCTGGTTATTTGGATCTGGGTATTGGGGCCACTTGGACACCGATTGCTGATCTGGTGGTGGTGATCCACCCGTTGAACTACAATTTTGTGTTCAGTAAAGAAGATAGCATTTTTGAGTCGTCCATGGGTGCCAAGATTGTGGCTGACTATACCAAGCAGATCGGCGCTGTGAGTTTTAAGAGCAACCTTTCCCTGTTCCAAAGCTATGAAAGTGGTGATTTGAGCAACTGGACCTGGATCAACTCCTTTAGCTATACATTATGGAAAATGATCGGGGTTGGTTTTGATTTTGGTTTGCGCAGCAACAAACAAGAGGCCTTGAACTATATCGTAAACAATGCGCCGACGCCTGACCCGAATGCCACGTTCGACACCATTGACAATGAATTGCAAACCTACTGGACATTGGGGCTGAGCTATAAGTTTTAAATTGTCCTGACACGCATGCCAGTCGAAGACATGGACTACACGAATGGATTCGAATAAAAACGCCCTCAAACTCGAGGGCGTTTTTGTGGGGTGTAATATGATTTTTACCTGTTTTTAAGTCCATGGTCAAAGTAGGTTAAGATCATAAGATCGGAGTGAGACACTAAAGGCTTAAAAACAGTTTGAAAGTAGTTTTTATGTGGTTATCCCTTAAATTTTTGTTGTGAACCGTACAAAATTTGTGGTGGCGAAGCCCATAAAAGCAGTTCATCGAAGATGCGGAACGCTTTGCCCATTAAGTTTAATACTGATCCAAGTGCTCCGGATATAAAAAGTTGTTGTAGGGAAATCGGGTAACATGGATGTCTCGTACCTCATCATAGACACGTTTTCTAAATTCATCCAGATTTTCTTTGTTCAGTGCCGAGATGAATATGGCCCGATCACCAATTTTATTGAACCAAGTTTTTTTCCAGTCCTCAATAGAGAAATGAGCAGTGGTCCGTTCAGTGGTCAAATCATCGTCATCAATGGTTTCGGGCTGGTATTTGTCTATTTTGTTGAAGACCATGATGGTCTTTTTGTCCGAACTCTTGATTTCATCCAAAATTTGGTTCACAGAGTCAATGTGTTCCTCAAAGTTGGGGTGTGAAATATCCACCACATGTAACAACAAATCGGCTTCCCGAACCTCGTCCAAGGTGCTTTTAAAACTTTCCACCAGTTGGGTGGGCAACTTTCGGATAAAACCTACCGTATCGCTCAACAAAAAGGGGAGGTTGCCAATAACCACTTTCCGTACCGTGGTGTCCAAGGTGGCGAAGAGTTTGTTTTCCGCAAACACATCGCTCTTGCTGATAACATTCATTAGGGTGGATTTCCCCACGTTGGTGTATCCGATAAGCGCAACGCGAACCAAGGCGCCACGATTGCCCCGTTGGGTTTCCATTTGGCGATCTATTTTCACCAACTTTTTCTTCAAAAGGGCTATACGGTCACGAACAATACGTCTATCCGTTTCAATTTCGGTTTCACCGGGACCCCGCATTCCAATACCCCCTCGTTGCCGTTCCAAGTGTGTCCAAAGTCCGGTCAATCGCGGTAAAAGATATTCGTACTGGGCCAATTCTACTTGGGTGCGGGCATAACTGGTCTGGGCACGTTGGGCAAAAATATCGAGGATAAGACCGGTACGGTCCAATATCTTGCAGCGCAATATTTTTTCGATGTTGTTCTGTTGGGCCGGGGTCAGTTCGTCATCAAAGATGACAGATCCAATTTCGTGTTCTTTCACATATTGCTGTACCTCTTCCATTTTTCCACTACCAATATAGGTCTTGGGATTGGGCACGTCGACCTTCTGAACGAAACGCTTTTCAACTTCACCCCCAGCGGTATAGGTCAAAAATTCCAACTCGTCCAAATATTCGGTTACCTTGGTCTCATCCTGACTTTGATTGATTACCCCGATAAGCACCGCCTTTTCATACTCAATGGCCTTCTTTTCTAGCATAGAATCAATTAAAGTACAAATCTAAGCAATGTTTTGGAAGCTGATTTTCAACATAAGGGTTTTATGGCTTGTTCATTACAAAAAATAGTATTGTTTCCAGTTTTATACGGATTGTGCTTGGGTTTTGACCCATAGTAGAACACAAGAAAACCATTACATTGAGGCAAATTTTAAATGAAGGAAAATTAGTACACAACAAAAAAGTTAATTTTCACAACAGATTTAGGAAAAGGAGTGTGCATTTCATCGAAAAAACCACTGTTTTTGTCGATAATATCAAGCTTTAGAAATATATTCGTAGTCCAAATCTTACCTAAACTTGACTATGGACTACAGATCTCCTTCAGGGGCTAAGGCAGCAATCTTCTCCATTTTTTTTGCGGTTTTGGGCATTTGTTCTGCGGTTGGTCAATCCATAAACGCAAAAGAGCAAATTCGGGCTAACTATAATCAAGGTAAAATGGCTTCCATTATTTTCCAAATGGAAGAAGAGCATCAGGCCACAGATCAAAAAATAGGACAACTTCTTAAGGCCAAAGGTTGGAACAAAACTGAAAAATCGACCAACGGTTCCCAAGTTGAATTGAAGGACATCGGAACCGACGGCACTCCACTTTTTTATACCACACTGAATGACCCCACCACACAAACGGCAAGGGCACATACGCTCTATGCTGACGGGCTCTTGAATTTAGGCTTGGACGGAAGTGGTATGGAAGTTGGCGTTTGGGATGCCGGAGCAGCATTGCCCACACACCAAGAATTTGATACCCGGGCCACAAATGTGGACAATTCGGATGAAATTAGCCTGCATGCCACTTTGGTAACCGGTAACCTGATCTCATCGGGAATCCAAGCTAGTGCCAAGGGTGTAGCTTTTGGTGCACATGCGCTGACCCATGATTGGACCCGTGATAAAATTGAAGTCGCTGAGGCTGCTGCCAATGGGCTTTTGTTGAGCAATCATTCCTATGGAATTTTATCGGACCGTGTTCCAGATTGGTACTTTGGCGCCTACATTAAAATTGCACAGGATTGGGACAAAATCATGTACAATGCTCCCTATTATTTGATGGTGACCGCAGCAGGGAACAATCAAAAATCCTACGACAATGCTACGCCCAATTTTGGGAAGACCGCAGATGGCTTTGACTTGTTACTGGGATTTACTACCACTAAAAATGGACTTACCATTGCTGGGGCCAATACACAGATTGGTAGCAAAGGTGAGTTGAAAGGGGCCAGCGTTGCCGGGTACAGTAGTTTTGGACCCATGGATGATGGCCGCATAAAACCGGATTTGGCCGGGGATGGTTCCAATATCCTTTCCACCAGTTCTGAAACAAATACAAGCTACCAGACTTCTTCGGGGACTTCCATGGCCGCTCCGGGCGTTACCGGGTCGCTTTTGTTGCTGCAACAATATCATGAGGAACTTTTTGGAACCTATATGAAGGCTGCCATGCTAAAAGGGCTAGCCTTGCACACCGCCGATGATGTGGATGCCAAGGGACCTGATTACAAAGTGGGATGGGGCGTAATGAATGCGAAAGCTGCCGCCGAGGTACTTCAGAACAGAGAGTACACTACAATTTTAAATGAAGAAAGTCTTACCGAAGGGGAAACTTTTTCATTTACGGTTGTTGCCAATGGCTCCGAACCTCTTGTTGCCTCCCTGTCGTGGACGGATCCTGAAGGGGAGTATATCAATAAGGGAGAAATGAACAGCACTACCCCTGCTTTGATGAACGATTTGGATATTAGAATCAATACATCTGGGGAAACGTTTTATCCCTGGAAATTAAATCCTGCAAGAGCAAATGATGCCGCTACTCAGGGTGATAACACGGTAGACCCTTACGAACGTGTTGAAATTGCCAATGCACAAGGGCAATACACGATTACCATTTCGCACAAAGGGAGCTTGACCAATGGGTTTCAGGATTTTTCACTGATTGTTTCCGGTGCACAAGTTTCCCAATGTTCCATTGAAATTCCTTCGGATGTGGAATTGGTTGCTTCAACCGGTGACAGTTCAACCCTTACATGGTCCGAAGCTACGGAAACCCTTTTTGAAGTTCAGTATAAAGCTGTAACGGAAGATGCTTGGAACAGTGAATTGATATGGGAGAACAGTTTTGAACTTTCCAATTTGGAGGAAGGCACAGTGTATGAAGCGCGAATCCGTTCCATCTGCACAGAGAATGCCGTATCCGATTTTTCAGACGTGTTTCAGTTTGAGTTCAATGGAGAGGATACCGAGGCAATTGCGTATCAGCCGTTGAGCTATGCCCAAGAGTTTGAGGTGGCGGTGTACCCCAATCCGGCTGTGAATTATCTTTCTATTAAGGCCCAATTGTCACCAGATGCGCAATACTCCATTGTTACCACTTCAGGGAATGTCATCAAAAAAGGAAAGGTTGAGGAAGCCATCAATGTTTCTTCCCTAGCTTCTGGGTTGTATGTGTTGTTGGTGCAGGACCATGGTGGTGCCAGGAGCACAAAGTTTTATAAAAACTGAATAGAATTCCAATTCCCATTCGTCACCCTGAATTCATTTCAGGGTCTCATAGGGTGGGATGCTGAATCGAGTTCAGCATGACGAGATTCTTCACTTCCTGTCCGGCAGGCGCTTAGAACGACAAATGGATTTCCTTGTCAGTTCGAGCGCAGTCGAGAACCATTTTAAAAAACCAAGAGTCAAGAATCAAGAGCAAGTTCAAACTTTTCTAATCTCATCATCAGCTAAAAGCACTTCATTTCTCAATCGAAGAAAGACCTGGGCCGTGGTCACCACATCCAACTCGCAATAGGAAATGATTCGGTCTATATCCTTTTCTTCATAAAACACATCCTTTACCATACTGCCATCCATATCATCTTTAGGAGATGGAATGCCGAGCACATAAGCCAACAGTTTTAAGGAAGTATAGTGTTTGTAATCGCCAAACTTCCATAATTCCATGGTGTCCAAATGGGGAACTTCCCACGGTTTTTTGCCGAAAAGGTCCAGCTTGTAGGGTAGGTTAATGCCATTGATCACCATTCGGCGGGCAATGTAGGGAAAATCGAACTCCTTGCCATTGTGTGCACACAAAAGGTGTTTGGTCTGGCTGAAATGGTCTTTAAGCAATTGTTTGAATTGTTTCAGGATTTGGATTTCCTCACCATAAAAGGAAGTGACCCTAAAACTTCTTACATCGCCTTTGTGGGTAAAATACCCCACGGAAATACACACGATTTTTCCAAATTCGGCCCAAATCCCCGCACGGTCGTAAAACTCCTCAGGAGTGTGTTCATCTTTACGCTGGTATTGCGTTTTTTGCTCCCATAAGAGCTGGGCGGTTTCACCCAGATTGGAGAAATGTTGCTGTTGGGGTACGGTCTCGATATCCAAAAAAAGGATATGTTCCAGGTTAAGTTTATAAAGCATGGTAGCCAATTAAAAAAGAGTCGTCTGCTTTGCAGGGCTCTCGTGTTCCAATAACCATTTTTTTCTATGCAGTCCACCTGCATATCCTGTGAGGTCTCCGTTGGTTCCGATAACGCGGTGACAGGGAACCACAATCCAAAGTGGATTTTTGCCATTGGCCGAGGCTACTGCACGAATGGCTTTTACATCACCGAGTTGCTTGGAAAGTTCCAAATAAGAAATGGTTTTTCCAAATGGGATTTCAAGAAGGGCGTTCCAAACTTTTTTCTGAAAATCGGTTCCGGAGGGGTTGAGTTTTAGGTCGAATTGCTGACGGGTACCCTCAAAATACTCCCGGAATTGGTATACGGCATCTTCCAGCACTTCAGGAATTATACCAATAGGTTTGTTCATGTCCAAAACAGATACAGAGACAAGCCCATTTTCATCGCCCCTAAACTCTGCCAAACCTATAGGTGTTTGTAAATAAGTAGTTTCCATTATTCTAGCTCATCTTCACCTTCAATGATTCCCAATCGCTTTGCGCGAGCTTCCCAGTTTTTTCTGGCGAGTGTTTGTAGGTTTTCCACATTATCGCTTTCGTCCATAATTTCCAATCCGAGGAGGGTTTCGATGACATCTTCCATAGTAACCAATCCACTTACCGAACCATACTCGTCCACGACCAAAGAAATGTGCTCTCTTTTCTGCACAAATTTTTTAAAAAGGTCATTAATGGACTTACTACGATTTGTTACCAGTATTTCCCTTCTGATCGTAGATAGGTTTTCATTGCCCTTTTTGTTGATGATAGCCTCCAACAACTCATCCTTTAAAAAGAAGCCCGTAATGTTATCCATCCGATCTTTGTACAACGGAATTCTTGAAAAACGCAAGGGTCTGTTTTTTTCAAAAAATTTCTTTATGGTAGTGTCTTCGGATGCAACCTTCATTACAGTTCTCGGGGTCATTACATCACGTGCCAGGATTTCATCAAAATAAAGCAGGTTTTTGATCATTTTGGACTCCGATTCCTTGAACACACCTTCTTCATGGGCAATTTCGGTCATAGCACTAAAATCCTCCCTATTCAACACACTGCCATGTTCAGCTTTTGCCCCCACCAATTTGGTAAAAAGCTGCAACAACCATAACAATCCGGTCCATTTTAGCACAAATACCATTATGTTCAGCGCTTTACTGGTAAAGTTGGCCAATTGCTTCCAGAAAGTGGCCCCTATGGTCTTTGGAATGATTTCTGAGGCGACCAAAATCAATATGGTCATCAGGGTAGAGACAATTCCGACCATAAGATCTTCGGTAAAGGCCACCCCAAAAAAGCTTCGCTCTGTGGAGCCATATATTTCCGCATAGGCCACTTTTGCCTGAACTCCTACCAAAATGGCACCAACGGTATGCGCAATGGTGTTTAGGGTGAGGATGGCAATGAGCGGCTTGTCTACATCCTTTTTAAGCTTTTCCAGGGAGGTTGCATACTCTTTTCCTTCTTGCTTTTTTACATTGATAAAAGTGGGTGTGATGCTCAACAGCACGGCCTCCAAGATGGAGCACAAGAACGAGAAGAAAATGGATATAAGGGCATAAAATATAAGTAGTCCCATAAAATGGTAGAATCTTTAGTACCAAGATAGGGAATAGGAATTAATTTTGAATGCTTAATCCCCCAGCTTTATAGAAAACATCCTGAAGTGCCGTTCGGATATTTAAATCATACAGTTGTCTATGATCCCGAGACGGGTAAACCCGGTTGGATAGAAAAATAAACGTGAGCTTGTTTTCAGGGTCGGCCCAGACAAAGGTTCCCGTAAAACCGGAGTGGCCAAAACTTTTGGGGCTTGCCAAAGGGGAGGGGTATGCTTCTTCCAAAGGAAGTTCTGCGTTATTGAGCAAAGGTTTGTCGAAGCCCAACCCCCGGCGATTTTCATTTTCGGGATATTGTACTTTGGTGAATTCCTTTACCGTTTCAGCTGAAATGAGATCTTGGCCACCCACCTTACCATAATTTTGATAAAGGAGCATCAATTTGGTCAAGTCATCTGCTGTGCCGAATAATCCTGCGTTGCCAGAAACGCCACCTTTGAGCGATGCATTTTCGTCGTGTACCCAACCTTTTACCAAGGATTTTCGGAAAATCGAATCCACTTCGGTGGGCACAATGGCGTTCACGTAGTTATTTTCTTTGGGCAGATATCCAAAGGTATGACAACCCAAAGGACGATAGAAATTTTCATCCAAATAGGTTTGATAGTCGGTTCCTGCGAGTTGCGCTATCAAACTTGGAAAAATAAGAAAGGTAAGCCCGGAATACACGTATTTCTTCTCATCAGTAACTTTAGACCGATTGATGATACGATTCATTTTTCGCTTGAACCGATTGTTGATGTAGAGCCCATCATACACTTGTCCTTGAAATCTTTTATGGGATGAATTCCGAACAAAGCGCCTTTTGACCTTTCCATTTTTTCGAAGCACCTTCTGCAAAAACACAATATAGGGCACCAAACCAGCCTGATGTGCCAAAATCTCCCGAAGCGTAAGGTCTTTCTTGTCTTTTCGGTGTCTCCAAGGCTTCCAATAGTTGCTAAAAGGCTTGTCCAAATCGAGTTTGCCCTCGTCCACCAACTTCATCAGGGCAGGTAAGGGCCCCGTGATTTTAGTAACGGAAGCTAAATCGTAGAGGTCGTTCAAGGCTACAGGTCGCAGACTATCATAGGTATGGAATCCGTAGGCTTTGTGAAAAATTACGGTATCGTTCTTGGCGACCAAGAGTTGGGCGCCCGGGAATGCCAAACTATCGATGCCCATTTGCATTATGGAATCCACTTTTTGTTTGATGAAGGCCTCATCGAATCCTAATTTGGAGGGAAAGGCGTGGATGAGTTCGCGTTGGGCAAACCCAAGAGGCATCACTAAAGTGATGAAGAGCAACGAAGCCGCAAATCTTTTCATTTTGGTCGGGGTTTAGCCCAAAGTTCGGATAAAATCCTTGGCAAAATAACTCTCACTGATATTGATTCAAATTTTTCAGTCAGGAGCAGTAACTACACTAGTTGAAATGGATGCACTACCATGTGGGTCTATTGATATGATCTCAATATCGTAAGAGGATCCAGCTTCAAAGTCTATGGGATTGATGGATGTATCACCATAATCCGTTTCTTGCATAAGAACCAGTTCATTCTTTTTTACGGTAACATCATAAGTCAAAACATCTCCATCTTCATCGTTACCCGCCCAAGAAACCAGCATCTGAGTATTGAAAGTCACGGTTATTTCAGCGGCATATGGGGCGTAATTGCCCAAGGGCGTTCCTGGGCTGGTAAAAGAATAAGTATCGCCTTTGGTTTCACCATCTTCATTTATGGAAGTTAAAAACCAAGAATAGGTTTTGCCCCGATTCAATTGTACTTCGGTTTCAAGGATATTGAAGGTACTTGAAAACACCTCATTAGAACCTTCCAAAATGACAAGATTGTAGTTTTCGGCATTTTGCGCTGCGTTCCATTTAAATGCAACCAAGACTTTGGAATTGTCATTTTCCACCACTGTGTAATCGGCACAGGGTTCACCATTTTCTGGCAAAACCCCAATGGTTTTTTCCGGTGGGGTTAAATTTTCCGGAGGAGAAGGAGGTGGAGTTTCATCCCCCGATGAACTGCAAGAGAGAAACAAGAAGATCATTAGAATGGAGGTGATTGTGAAGAATTTTGCTCTTATCATCTTTTAATGATTTTTAGGGTTCGCTGCTCTCTTTCCATAAAAAGTTTTAAAACATACAGTCCGGACCTCATCGTTGATAAGTCCAAAGTATTTTCTTGCCCATCTAAGCGCTTTTCTTTGATCATTCTTCCTGTAAAATCAAAAAGTTGTGCTTTAGTAGCGGCGTTTGAATAAATGTTAATGGTTGAAGAGGTGATTGTAGGGAAAACTTCAATGGAACCACCGAGATAAAAACTATCTGAAATTATTCCTTGGCAATCGCTCTCACCAAAAATGGATATCGCTATTGGGCCAGATGGAATATGGTCAAGCAAAATTATTTGTTGGCCAGAATCCGCAAAGGAGAAATTCTTCTTCTCATCGTTAATCAAAACCTGGTAATTTCTGCTGCCTGCAACAGTGTATGTAACCGTTGCTGTTTTGGAGTCGAGCATAGCTCTTTTACCAGTGACCGATTCCAGAGAATTAATGGTAGACACATACTTTTGGTCGAATAGAACTTCTGGAATGGAAATGGAAATGGAATAGGAACCCACAGGTAAATTGTTAACCTTAAATGGAGTTCCGGAGGGAACATCCATAAATTGATTGGAATAGCTTTCGCCCTCTAGGGCGATATCAAGCAAATGTCCCTCGGTTTCCATAGTTATTTCAATGGAGCCATCTTCACTGTCGATACAGCTTGGCGTTGTAGCATACACTTTAATGGCCGTATTGGGAATCATTTCGCAGCCATTGGCATTGACCACGGCTCCGGGTTGGGTGTCAAGGCAGGTATCCAAATGATCAAGAACACCGTCCTCGTCATTATCTTCATTGCACAAGGGCACTTTTCCTGAATCGTTAATCGTCCATCCATACGAGTCAATAATAGATTGGCGCGCTTCTTCCGATTCACAATATTGACTGTCACCAGCATCAAAGATGACATTGGTTTGTAAGGAAGGGAGATTAGCCCAAGCCGCTAATGTTTTATCATAATTTTCTAAGGATATTCCAGAGTTTTCAAACATCAAGCTCATATTCTCAACATTGCTAACGTCCCAACTAGAAATATCTCCATCAAAGGCCACCGCTCCTTCAAACATGCCCGCCATACTGGTTACACTTGAGGTATCCCAACTGCCTAAATCTTGATTAAAGGAAGTGTTGTTCAAAAATAAGCTTCCCATATTTAGTACGTTGCTCACATCCCAATTAGTAATGTCAGAAGTGAATGAATTTGCTTCTACGAACATCAGGTTTAGTTCGACTGCATTGGACATGTCCCAGATTCCAATGGGTTGGTCAAAACTTGCTGCGCTATTAAACATTGCCGTGAAATTTTCAATATTTGAGACATCCCAGCTCGAAATATCCTGATTAAAGGAGGTAGCAGCTTGAAACATTCCCGAAAGGTTGGTCACTTTTGGAAAACGCCATTGGCTTATGTCTTGGTTAAAAGAATAGGCAAAGCTAAACATGTAAAATATTCTCTCAGCATTACTAACATCCCAATTACCTATGTGTTGGTTAAATGACTCTGCTTGGAAGAAAAAATAGTCCATATAAACCATGTTTGAAACATCCCACCCACCGATGTTTTGATTGAACAAAGAGCAACCCAAGAACATGGATGATCCATCGATAATGGTTGAGACATCCCAAAGAGCAAAACTTTCGATTCCCAACAAGCTTGAGCAGTTAAGAAACATCCCTTGCGTACTGATCACATTTTCCAAATTTGGTATGTCAGTTGCAACGACATCCAATTCCCGACAACCTGAAAAGGCAGAACTAAAATTCCTCCATTTAATATCTCCCCATTGATTTACCTGGGTAATTTTAAGATTGGAGTCTTGATTTCCTTGAAAGAGAATTGCTGGAAATTCTCCGGAAATTGCCACTTGGTAGGTGCCGGCCACGGCATACGTATGGGTGATATCCCCTGTTACATTCGTATCCGATGTGCCATCGCCCCAATCCACCGTATAATCGTAGGTCTCAAACGGAAAAGTGGGGATTGTAATTTGATTGTCTCCTGATGTTCCGGGATTGTCCGTTTTCCAGGTGGTAATAAATTGGCATTCACTATTTTCACCGGCATCGTTTATGGTCCATCCATAAGAATCAATAATGGATTGGCGTTCTTCTTTAGCATTGCAGTAATAATTATTTGGAGCATCTAATTGGACCCCATTTTGCAAAGAGGGTAATTGGCTCCATCCAATCAATATGGTATTGTAATTTTTATTGGAAAGTCCAGAACCATTGAATAGGTTATTCATTACTTCTACGTTCGCAACATTCCACTGGCTCAAATCTTGGTTAAAGGATGATGCGTTTTCAAACATGCCAAACATGTATCTAACATTTGACACATCCCAATTACCAATCGGGATATTAAAATTAACGGCATCTTTAAACATATTAGTTGTAGAAGAATCTTCAATGGCCCAATTTGAAATGGATTCATTTCCCACTAGTGTAGTGCAGCCCAAAAACATTGCGTTCAAGCTAACTCCCCTTGAAAAATCGGGAATGTCAGTCGCTTTCACGTCTAAGTTTTCACAACCAGCAAATGCGTAAGACATGGATTTCCATCGGTTGGTTCCCCACTGGTCAATAGAAATAATCTTTAAGTCATCTGGATTTTTGAGAGGAACCTCGTAGGACAATTGAGAACCGTTAAAATAAATTCTGGGAAACTTCCCAGTTATTGATACCACATATTCGCCAGGTGCTGCATAGGTGTGCGTTATGTCTTCGGTAACCCCTTCATCAAATGTGCCATCGCCCCAATCTACCCGATAATCATAGATCTCTCTAGGATTTGTAGGGATGGTGATTTGGTTGTCATTGGATGGGCCGGGGTTATCCGTTTTCCAAGTTGTAATAAATGCACGTTCAGCTTCGCAATTGCTTCCATGGTCATTAATTGTCCAAGCAAAATTGGTAATCAAAGAATTTCTCTCTGCTTCTGCTGAACAGTAAACAGCATCATTTGCACCCAACACAACTCCAAATTTCAAGTTAGGAAGTTGTGCCCAAGCGGTTAAAATTGCATCGTAATTTTCTCTGGAAAGATCAGAGTCATCAAAAGCATTTGACAAATCAGTGACATTTGAAATATTCCAAGAACTGAGGTCTTGATCAAAATCTCCTTGACTGAACGCATGCCGCATGCTAATGGCATTTTCAACATTCCAATTTGTAATATCATGATTAAAATAGGTGCTGTTGAATATAAAATCAAAGAACTGCACATTACCGACATCCCAACTAGAAATATCCTGATTGAACGAGCTACTTCCAAAAAGACCTGACATATTTGTCACATTGCCGACATTCCAAGTGCTGATATCCATATTAAAACGGCTACTATAAAACATATAGGACATATCTTCGACCAGGTTAACATCCCAAGAGGAAATATCTTGGTTAAAGGCTGATTTATCAAACATACCAGACATATCTGTGATGGTGCTTACATCCCAAGAATTAAAATTTTCAACACCATTGAAGCTGCCGAACTCTCTGTTCCCAGCAGAATCAATAGAGTAATAACAGTAGTAGAACATTCTTCTAAGACTGGTAACATTTGAAAGGTTGGGAGCGTCATTAGCTGCAACCGATAAGTTAGAGCATCCAGCAAATGCCGATTGCATAGAGCTCCATTGGATATTTCCCCATTGTTTGATATTCAAAAGTTTATCCTTGTCTCCGGTTTCATTGAAAAATATTCTGGGGAAACTTCCCGTAACAGAAATTTGATACGTTCCAGACGAGGCATACGTATGGGTAATATCTCCAGTTACATTGGTGTCCGATGTGCCATCGCCCCAATCCACCGTATAATCGTATGTCTCGCCCGGGTAAGTGGGAATTGTAATTTGATTATCTTCCGATGTTCCCGGATTATCGGTTTTCCAAGTGGTAATGAATTCAGATTGGGCTTGTATGTAAACGCCAACAAGACACAATAGAAAGGCAAGGTAATTTTTAAGCATGTTTAGTAGGTTGTTCAGTAAGTGCAAAAGTTAGACTCCGAGTAAAGATAATTAACCTCAAAAGAAATGAGAATAATATGGATAAAGAGCTAAAAATTAACTTTTAAAGGATTTTCTTTCAAAAATTGCTCAAATCACAAACACTTTTGTAAGAAACCGGAAAAAACCAAGCTACCAAAAGAGCGCATTAAATAGAAACACCGAAGAAACATCATAGCAATTTTACGGCCTCTTTAGCAAAATACGAAGCGATAATATCTGCCCCGGCACGTTTTATAGCCGTCAATTGCTCCAATACCACAGCATCATGGTCTAACCAGCCTTTCTCGGCGGCGGCTTTTACCATGGCATATTCCCCTGAAACTTGATATACGGCAACGGGAACTTCTACTTCATTTTTGATTTCCCGAACAATATCCAAATAGCACAAACCGGGTTTAACCATCACGATGTCGGCACCTTCGTCAATGTCCATTTGGGTTTCTTTGATAGCTTCATACCGATTGGCATAATCCATTTGATAGGTTTTTTTGTCTTTGGGCACATTGGCAATATCAACAGGTGCAGAGTCCAGAGCATCGCGGAAGGGGCCATAAAAGGCGCTTGCATATTTAGCGGAATAGGCCATAATACCCGTATTGGTGAAGCCTTCGTCCTCCAACGCTTCGCGGATGGTTAAAACTCTACCGTCCATCATATCGCTGGGGGCCACAAAGTCGGCTCCTGCCTTGGCGTGGGATACGCTCATTTCTGCCAGAACCTCAGCGGTTTCATCATTCAGGATTTGCCCTTCGGCCACAATACCATCATGTCCGTAGGACGAAAAAGGATCTAACGCGACATCGGTCATCACCAACATTTGTGGGCAGGCGTTTTTCACCGTTTTTATGGCACGTTGCATCAGACCGTTCGGGTTTAGGGCTTCAGTTCCTTTATTATCTTTGAGCTTATCATCAACCTTCACAAAAAGAAGCACGGAACAAAGTCCCATTTTCCAGAGTTCCTTTACTTCTTTTTCAAGATTGTCCAAACTCAACCTAAAATAGTTGGGCATTGAAGCAATCTCTTCTTTCACTCCTTTGCCTTCCACTACAAAAAGAGGCACTAAAAAATCATCTGGGGTCAAGGTGGTTTCCCGAACCAATCTTCTAACGGATTCGGATGCGCGGAGTCTTCTGTTTCGTATGAGTGGATACATAGTTGATAGTTTTAATCTGAAATCAAATATCGATTTCACCAGTTAAATAAAGTGCGGCTTTTCCTGAAATCTTCACTCGCTCACCCAAGTATTCGCAGACCAAATCACCACCTCTTTTGGAAAGCTGTTTGGCGGTCATTTTGGATTTGCCCAAAACGTCTGACCAATAGGGGCTAAGTGAAGTGTGCGCCGAACCTGTAACGGGGTCTTCGGGAATGCCACAAGCGGGAGCAAAAAAGCGGGATACAAAATCCACCTCGTCCCCCGGAGCGGTTACGATAACCCCCCGAACATCCAATTGCGCCAACAGATGGTGGTTGGGTTCAAGGGCTTCAATTTCCTTTTGGGATTGATAGACCATCATGTAATCCGTTTTGCCCTTCAGGGTTTTAATCGGGCTTTGTCCAATGGCATTGTCCAATGCTTCCATATTTTGAATGGCTATCAGATTGTCTGTCGGAAAGTCCATAGTCAACCAGCCATTATCTGCCTTGCTAACAATAAGCTCTCCGCTTCGGGGCGAATAAAACTGAATGGTATCTTTTTTAAGGTCATAAAAATGGAACAATACATAGGCCGTGGCCAAAGTTGCGTGTCCACAGAGGTCGACCTCCACTTCTGGCGTGAACCATCGCAATTCGTACTGGTCATCTTTTTTGACGGCAAAGGCGGTCTCGGCCAAATTGTTCTCTTGGGCAATTTTTTGCATCAATTCTGGGCTCAACCATGAATCCAAAATGCAGACCGCAGCGGGATTTCCGCCAAAAATCTGGCTGGTAAATGCATCTATTTGGTAAATTTTCTGTCTCATAGGCTTGGTTTCAAGGCAAAACTACACATTAAACCCAATCTTTTGGGTTTTGCAGTACTTCTATCAATTGCTCTTCCTCACTTCCTTTTTGGGGATGATGGTCATATCGCCATTGGACGTGGGGCGGTAAGCTCATCAAAATACTTTCGATGCGGCCATTGGTTTTCAGGCCAAAAAGGGTGCCTTTGTCGTGCACTAGATTGAACTCCACATAACGTCCCCGTCTAATTTCTTGCCAATCGCGTTGTTCTTTAGCGTAGGGTAGGTCTTTTCTTTTTTCAACAATAGGAGTGTAGGCCTCCAAAAAACTGTCCCCGACCTCCGTCACAAAATTGTACCAGTCCTCCATGCTTGTTTCTTCGGTTGCTTTGCAATAATCGAAGAACAATCCACCAACTCCACGGGCTTCGTTTCGGTGTGAGTTCCAAAAATAGTTGTCGCATTTCTTTTTGTAGTCCCGATAAAATTCTGGGTTGTGGGCATCGCAGGCTTTTTTGCAAACCGCATGAAAATGGGCTGCATCTTCCTCGAACAAATAGTAGGGGGTGAGGTCCTGTCCGCCACCAAACCATTGGTCCACGATGTTACCCTCCTTGTCGTACATCTCAAAATAGCGCCAGTTGGCATGCACGGTGGGCACCATCGGACTTTTGGGGTGAATCACCAAACTGAGGCCGCAGGCAAAGAAATCCACATCATCCACTCCAAAATAGTTTTGCATACTTTTTGGCAAGGGGCCGTGCACTTTGGAAATGTTTACGCCCCCTTTTTCAAAAACAGCTCCGTTTTCAATGACTCGGGTTGTACCGCCACCGCCTTCTTCGCGTTCCCAAAGGTCTTGCTGAAACGTAGCGATGCCATCCAGTTCTTCCAGTTTTGAAGTGATGCTATCCTGTAGTTTTTGAATGTATGTGTAAAACTTATCCTTCATTTTTCTAAAATATGTACCATTCGGTTTTTATGGTCAGAAAGGGTTGAATTTTCATCAATTTTGGTGGATTCCAAAGTCATTTGCTTTATTAACGCGATGACCTTTTGTTCTGATTTCTCTCTGTTTTGCTCAAAAATGAAACGTCCCACTTCGTTATTGTGCAAATCCATTGCTTCGGGCAATTTATTATTGGGAAATGAAGCCTCGTGCCAATCTGTCACCTTTTTGGCCCAAGCTAATACGACTTCCTCATTTTCTTGCCATTTAAAACACCGTTTTGCAATCAGATAATTCCAAAAAGCGTGTCTAAACGCATTGGCAGGGCCATTTTTATGATGGAGCTTGCCGTAGTTTTTGGTGGAGATGGCTATGCAATCCTTGGTAGCTTTTAGGGTTGGCCAAATAAAATGGGGACGGCTTAGTCCAATACCTAGAACTTTCAGTATATTTTTAAAATCAACCCGTTTTAGTATTGCAAAAAGGTTCACTCCTTGTATTCTTTTACGGTATCAATAAATGCCTTTGCATTCTCTACAGGAATATGTGGCAAAATACCGTGACCCAAGTTTACGATGTACTTGTCCTTGCCAAAATCACGAATCATTTGGGTGACCATTTCCTTGATTTTTTCTGGTGGTGAAAGCAAGCGGGCAGGATCAAAATTACCTTGAAGGGTCACATTTCCTCCGGTTAAATATCTTGCATTTTGAGGGGAACAGGTCCAATCAACTCCAACGGCCGAAGCTCCAGAGTTTGCCATTTCTTTTAAAGCGAACCAGCATCCTTTTCCAAATACGATTACGGGCGCTTCATCCTTTAAGGCATCCACAATCTGCTGCATATATTTCCAAGAAAATTCTTGGTAGTCCTGTGGTGAAAGCATTCCGCCCCAAGAATCAAAAACCTGAACAGCATTTACACCAGCTTTGACCTTTGCTTTAAGGTAGGCGATGGTGGTGTCCGTTATTTTTTGAAGCAATTCATGCGCAGCTTCGGGCTGGGTAAAACAAAATCCCCTGGCTTTGTCAAAACTTTTGCTACCCTGACCTTCCACGCAATAGCAAAGAATGGTCCACGGAGAACCTGCAAACCCAATCAAGGGAACTTCATCATCTAATTTTTCCTTGGTCATGGTTATCGCATCCATCACATAACCCAGCGTGTCCTGAATATCGGGAACAATCACCTTGTCCAAATCGGCTTGGGAGCGGATAGGGTTGGGCAAATAAGGCCCAAAATTGGGCTTCATCTGCACCTCGATGTCCATGGCCTGCGGAATCACCAAAATGTCACTGAACAAAATCGCTGCATCCATGCCGTATCGGCGAATGGGCTGTACTGTGATTTCGGAAGCCAGTTCTGGAGTCTGACAACGGGTAAAGAAATCGTATTTTTTACGGAGTTCCATAAACTCGGGCAAATAGCGTCCTGCCTGTCGCATCATCCACACGGGTGGACGTTCAACGGTTTCACCTTTTAAAGCTTTTAGGAACAAGTTGTTTTTTATCATAAATTTTAATTTGTCATTCCTGTACTTCGTTTAACTCAGTATAAACTCCATCAGGAATCTTTTTAAGGTTTTTTTGGATTCCGCATCGTGCTTCGACTTCCTGCCCGTCCGGCAGGCGGGCGCTCAGCATCCGTGCGGAATGACAGTTCTTTTATCGCCTGTACCAACACATTTTCCACGGTTGGTTTGTTGGCTATAATGATATGGTTTGAGTGCTTTTGGGCTTCTGCTGCTGTGGTTTCCCCAATACAGAACAAGGTACTGTTCCCTAATGAGTTTTCTGAGAGATAGCTTCGGATCCCACTGGGACTAAAGAACAGAATGCCATCAAAATCCCTTTGAAATGCCTTTGGATTTAGATGGGTATGATACACCTCCACCTCTTTATACTGAACGTTATGTTTTGTGAGCACATCGGGAAGTTCATCTCTCCTCTTGTTTCCACAAAGGAATACAAATGTCTCGTTTTGATTTCGTTTTACAATGTTTTTGGCCAATTCTGATGCATATTCGGCCATTGCTACAACTTTTAGCCCATTTTCTACCAAGATAGACTTTGTCTTTTCACCAACACAAAAAGCGTTGAATTTAGTTTTATTTAAGTCTTTTGTTTGATTTAAAAAGGCCTTTACCGCATTTTTGCTCGTGAAAATGTAGTTGACGCAGTCCAAAGGAATTTTTACATTCAGAAATTCAATTTTTAGGGCATCGTACTCCACCAATCCCAAACCGGAATTTAGAAAAAGCTCCTTTTGTGAAGGGGTCAGTATTTTAGTGGAGAGCACTGTTTTCATTTCTGATTTCCTGCATCAATTTATCGCCTCCTTTTTGCAAAACCTCTTCGGCAGAAGTTTTCCCAATGCCTTTGGCATCGGACAATTTCACTTCTTTTTTGATGTCGATTTTCTGTTTTCCATCCAACGAGAAAACAACCCCTTCAAAATGAAGAGTTCCATCATTTAATTGGGCCAAAGCGCCTATTGGAGCGGTACAGCCGCCTTCCAAGGTGCGTAGAAATTCACGCTCAATAGTAGTGCTGATTTCAGTTTCGGGATGGTTGAGTTTGCCCAATGCTTCTTTGGTGAAATCGTCCTCTTCCTTGGCCACGACCAACATAGCTCCTTGGGCTGGTGCTGGAATCATCCAGTCCAATTGAACTGCATCTTTTGGCAAAAGCTTAATACGCTCCAACCCTGCCTGAGCAAAAATGGCACCCTGCCAATCGTTTTCAATGAGTTTTAGGAGCCTGGTGTTGACATTTCCCCTGAGATCAACGACTTTGTGGTTGGGATATTTGTTCAACCATTGAGCTTTTCGCCGCAAGCTACCTGTTGCGATTGTGGCTGGCTGGTCAGTCTCCAAAAAACGGGAACCTTTGTGCACCAAAACATCATGGGTTTCAGCACGCTCCAAAACCGCCACTTGAACAATTCCTTTGGGCAGTTGGGTGGGCACATCTTTCATAGAGTGTACCGCAATGTCAATGTCTCCTTTAAGTAAAGCTACATCCAAAGTTTTGGTAAAGATACCCGTTACCCCGAGCTCATACAAAGGCTTGTCCAATACTTGGTCTCCCAAAGATTTGGTTGGCACCAAAATGGTGTCGTACCCAAGTGCTTCCAGCTTTTGTTGCACGGTGGTTGCTTGCCACAGCGCGAGTTCGCTGTCGCGGGTGCCAATGCGGATGATTTTGCTCATTTGGAGTGAAGTTCTAGCTGAAATACTTTCTGGATCAGTTCCAGACTATCATCCGTGTCCACCTCGTTGCTCTTTAAGTGGTTGGCAAACTGTTTGGTAATTTTTTGAATGATCCGGTCTGAGATGATTTCTGCCTGAAGTTGGTCAAAACCTTCAATTTTTTTGGTCTGAAAATCGATTTCCTCGGTTTTCATCGTGTTCAGTTTGTCCTTGAGTGCATTGATTACTGGAGCAAACTTGCGGGTTTCCAACCATTTCAGGAAATCCTTTTTTACTTTTTCTATGATAGCTTCCGCTTTAGGAACATATTCCTTTCTTTTGGCCAAGTTCTCATCCGTAATCTGTGATAGTTGGTCTAAATGCACCAAAGTTACATTGTCCAATTCCTTCACATCATCGGATACATTTTTGGGGACGGATAAATCCAAGACCAATAATGGTTTTTTGGGATAAATCAACGCTTTGGAAACAGTGGGCAATTGTGCTCCCGTAGCCACGACAAGAATATCGGTTTTGCGGATTTCGGTTTGTAGATCGCCATAATCCTTCACGGTCAATTGAAATTTGCCTGCAATGTCTTCCGCTTTTTCACGAGTTCGGTTAATCAAGGTAATGTGGGAGTTGTTGGAATGCTTCACTAAATTCTCGCAGGTGTTTCTTCCAATTTTTCCTGTTCCGAACAAGAGTATGTTCTTGCTGGAAATGTCGTCCACATTGTCCAAAATATATTTTACCGATGCAAATGCTACCGAAGTAGCTCCCGATGAAAGTTCCGTTTCGTTTTTGATGCGCTTGCTGGCCTGAATCACAGCATTGCACAAGCGCTCTAGGAACGGATTGGCCATTTCTTGTTTTTTGGAGCGATAAAAACCTTGCTTTATTTGACTGATGATTTCGAAATCGCCCAAAATCTGGCTATCGAGACCCGTTCCCACTTTGAACATATGCGAAATGGCATCGTGGTTTTTGTACACGTAGGCCACTTCCTGAAATTCTTCAACAGTTCCATGGGTCTCGTCACAAAGTAACTTGATAAGTTGGTAAGGGTGCTGTGCAAAACCGTAAAGCTCGGTTCGGTTGCAGGTGGAAATGGCCAGTAGGCCATCAATTCCAATTTCCTTTGCCTTGCCCAAAATATGGTCAATGGCAGGAACATCCAGACTGAACTTTCCTCTAACCTCTGCATCCGCCTTCTTGTAACTCAACCCAACGGCATAGAAGGAATTATGTTTTGAAATGTGGTAGTTCCTCATAAAGGATATAAATCGCAGCACAAAAATAGCAGGCTTATTTGTCAAAAAATAACGCTAGCGGAACTATAAATAATCAACAAAACATTTTTCGCCCCAAATTCTACGCAAAATGGCGAAAAACATTATTTTTATTGGTAAATTTGATGTTCATAAATCTAATTTAGAGCGATTCTAAATTGAAAATTGTGTGGAATGAAATCAAACATTGCCGTTGAAAATATCGCCAAAGGTTCCTATGATGAAATTTTGGTGGAAGATGGATTTTATATCCTTAAGATTCAGAACGATACAAAGGATTTTCAAATGATTGAGCGTGATATTGACAGCTCCTTTATCCAGTTTCATTTTTGTTTGAAGGGTAAATCCCTGTTCAACTTCAATGAAGGACATTACCAATTGGAAGTGACCGAGGAAAACTCATTGTTGCTTTATAATACCCGAAAAGATTTACCGCTCAACCTGACGGTTTCTCCAAATTCATGGTTGCTTTCGGTGGTCATGACCATTCGCAAGTTCCATTCCCTGTTTTCCAATGAGGCCGATTACATTCCATTTTTAAGTGGCGAGAACCAAGAAAAAAAATACTATTCCCAAGAAGTGGTGTCACCTGCCATTGCGGTGGTATTGAGTCAGTTGATGAATTATAACCTGCACCCATCCATTAAAAAACTCTACATAAAGGGGAAGGTGTATGAACTCATTTCCCTGTATTTCAACAAAACAGAGGAGGCCGATTTGGAACAGTGTCCTTTTTTGGCCGATGAGGATAATGTGCGCCGTATAAAAATGGCCAAGGAAATCATGATTTCCCGAATGGCCGAGCCGCCAACCTTGGCCGAACTGTCCACTGAAATAGGATTGAGCCTAAAAAAGTTGAAAGAGGGCTTCAAACAAATCTATGGCGATTCGGTCTACGGCTTTTTGTTCGATTACAAAATGGAATATGCCCGCAAAATGCTGGAAACCGGAAAACACAATGTGAACGAGGTTGGGTTAAAAGTGGGATATAGTACGGCCAGTCATTTTATCACTTCTTTTAAAAAGAAATACGGCACCACGCCAAAAAAATATTTAACTTCAAACACATAAATACAACGACAATGAGATTTCTTTTTTCGTCCTTTTTGGCAATATGTTTTGTGGTCACAACTTTTGGACAAGACACACCCAATTCCAAAGAAACCGATAGTATAAAAATGCCGGAACTGGTCATGGTTTTTACCAAAACGGCAGGCTATCGTCACCAAGCCATTGAAAAAGGTGTCCAGACCCTTAGGCAATTGGGCCGACAAAATGGATTTGTGGCATTGCAGACCGAGTCTTCAGAAGATTTTAGTGCTCAAAACCTCAAGAATTACAGATTGGTTGTTTTTCTAAATACCACTTTAGATGTGCTGAATGATAGTCAACAAAAAGCTTTTGAAAATTATATTAAAGAGGGAGGGAGCTATTTGGGTATCCACGCTGCATCGGACACGGAGTACAACTGGCCATGGTATGGTAAGTTGGTAGGCGGATATTTTGTGGACCATCCCAATAACCCCAATGTTCGGAGTGCAAAGGTCAAAGTGGTGGATAAGTCCCACCCTTCAACTTCACATCTTCCCGACGTTTGGTCCCGTAATGACGAATGGTACAACTTCAAGGATTTAAACCCAAATGTAACGGTGCTTATGAATTTGGATGAAAGTAGTTATGAAGGAGGCACCAATGGAGCTAACCACCCTATTGCCTGGTATCACGAGTTTGATGGAGGCAGGTCTTTTTACACAGGAGGGGGCCATACCGAAGAATCGTATGATGAACCCAATTTCAGGCAACACCTCTTGGGAGCCATTGAATGGTGCCTAAAGCGGGAGTAATGTGGGCCGCGCCACAATGATTCCAATATTACTTTTAATATTTTTTAGGTAATCTGCCAAAGGCAATTTGGAGATTTCCACTTGTCCATTTTTACTGGAGGCATGCAATAGATGCAATTTTCCATCAGGTTGATGGATGGCGATACCGGTGTGGGTCACATCCAATCCTTTTATGGAAGTTGCCAAAGCAATGATATCACCATTTTGGATAAGGTGTTCTTTGTTTTCAATTTGATCTTGGGGTAAATAACAGAGTTCTTCTTTGGCCAATTCCTTTTCCACTTGAAGCATGGCCTCAAAATTTTGATCATCCGCTAAAAAAGGGTACAGATTTCGGTGCGTGCCCATAAAATTGATGGTTTTGTTCAGTGGCACACCGCCCAGTTCCGAGGTAATATCCTCTACCAAACCCTTCTTCTGATTATTTCGAACCCACTCCGTAAAATAATGTAAACGAGAAGGATAGCCATTTAAAATGCCATTTCTATACCGAATGGTCTCCAAATTTCCCGTAAACGCATCAAAAGAATGCTGTTCTTCCTTGAGCATGGCACCAAATGCCAGTACATTTTCAACAAAAGTGGTGCAATCCAGGCCACCAAAATTGATCACCAAGGTTTCGGTATTGCCAACTTCAAGGGTTTTTTCCACATAAGGTGTTCCCATAAAAGATGTACCCACCATAACAAGGGTATCCCCTAAATTAGAAGCTTTGATTTGTTGGAGCTCGGTAATTTTGGATTCAAAAAGAGACCGGTCCTTGGGGGAACAAGTGATCTGCTGACCATGGGCCATCACACCAAAAAGCAAAAGTAGAAATGCTATTCTATGATTCATTTTTATTGGTATCAGGTTGTTGCAACAGCACCCGGGTCCTAGCAATACTTTCCGGATAATTTTCCTGGAGGTACATAATCAATTTTTCACGAACATGCACCCTTAGGTCCCAAGCGGTGGAGGAGTCCTTGGCGCTCATCAAGGCCCGTACCTCCACATAATTGGGTTTGGAATCCGTAACCTGTAGTACATTGACCTCCCCATCCCACAAGGCTGTATTTTGTAAAATCCGGGTCAATTCCTCCCGAAGTTTATCAAAAGGGATCGTGTAATCCACATACAAAAAAACGGCCCCCAAAATATCGGCTGAGGTCTTGGTCCAGTTTTGGAAAGGTTTATCTATAAAGTAGAGTGTGGGAACAATCAACCGCCGTTTGTCCCAAATCCGAACGACCACATAGGTGAGGGTAATCTCCTCAATACGGCCCCATTCCCCTTCCACAATGACCACATCATCCAACTTTATGGGCTGGGCAATGGCAATTTGGATGCCTGCCAAGATGGTTCCAATAAATTTTTGGGCCGAAAACCCAATAATGATACCCGCTACCCCGGCAGATGCAAAAATACTGATGCCCACTTCCCGAATTTCTTGAAAGCTCATAAGGGCAAGACCCGTAGCCAGAACAATAACAATGAAAATAACAATACGCTCCAAGATCGTAAATTGGGTATAGATTTTTCGGGCCTTTAAATTATCCGTTTCACCCACATCATAGTTTCTAAGGATGACCTGTTTTACAATCTTTAAAAGAGCAATGATCAGCCAGGTCATGGCAAGTATGAACAACAAGGTGCTGGATTTTCTAAACCAATAACCGGCATCTTCCAGATTCAACACATCGCGCAAGGCATTCATCCTTACGAGAATCGATAGAAAAATCAGTACCAGAGGCACTGCCAACTTCCTGAAAGAACCAGAAGGAAGGAGGTATTTAGGATTCTTGCCCAAACGCTTCAATAAAATTGAAGTCACCCAATACAGAAAGATCAAGCCCAAAAGGGCAAGCCCAAGATATATCAGTGATTCTTTTGAAACGTTCTCGAAAAATGAGTCCATATCAACAAAAATAGGGGAGAAAAGTATACAGTAGCGAATAGCACCCTCGGTTTTTGGATTGAATTTCATTATTTCCCCATAAGAAAGTATTTTGAATCGGAAAATGCAAAGTCGACACCAAGTTGTATTTTTGGAACCTAAAACAAAAAACTGTGCCAAAAGGAGTTTTATTGGTCAATTTGGGCTCGCCCGATAGCCCCACCCCCAAAGACGTAAAGCCGTATTTAGATGAATTTTTAATGGATGAGCGTGTTATAGACGTGAACCCCATTCTCAGGAACATCATTGTACGCGGAATTATTTTGAATACCCGTCCCAAACGTTCTGCGGAAGCCTATTCCAAAATCTGGTGGGATGAAGGTTCTCCACTCATTGTTATCTCAGAACGATTCACTGAAAAAGTGCGTCAACAGAGCAATCTTCCCATTGCCTTGGGAATGCGGTATGGCTCCATGACCATAAAGAATGCCCTTCAAGAATTAAAGGATAAGGGGGTTGATGAGATTCTACTGGTGCCTTTGTATCCCCACTATGCCATGTCTTCCTATGAGACGGTAGTGGTAAAGACCATGGAAGTACAACAAGAACATTTCCCCGAGATGCACTTGACCACCTTGCCCGCTTTTTACAGCAATCCGGATTATGTGAAAGTGCTATCAAAAAGTATTGCTGAAGGATTAAAGGATTTTGAATACGACCATATCTTGTTTTCATATCATGGGATTCCGGAGCGGCACATCAAAAAATCGGATCCAACCAAATTTCATTGCAAAATAGACGGACAATGCTGCAAAACCAACTCAGTGGCGCATCATACATGCTACAAGCATCAGTGTTTGGACACTACGGAACTGGTCAAGGAAGCATTGGGATTGGACGAAACAAAAATAAGTTCATCCTTTCAATCCAGATTGGGCAGCGATCCTTGGCTACAACCTTTCACAGATAAGGAATTTGAACGATTGGCCCAAGACGGCAAAAAACGATTGGCGGTGATCACTCCGGCATTTGTAAGCGATTGTTTGGAGACCTTGGAGGAAATTGCCATGGAAGGCAAACACCAATTTCAGGAAGCCGGGGGAGAAGACTATATCCATATTGCCTGTTTGAACGATAGGGACGATTGGGCCGGTTTAATGGCAACATGGATCAAGGAATGGCAAGAAAAGGGTGTGCTTCCCGAAATCAGGGTTCAGTAGGAAAATCAAAAAACTAAAAAGTAGCAAAGTAAATTTGACAAACGTATTGTAGTTTTGGAGATACCAGACTGCATACAGATTTCACTCTCAAAGCACAAGCATTGGCATGGCCAAAGTAACCTCTGAAGAACTTGGGGTAGAACCCATTGGAAAATTGCTCATCAAACAGGCCTTACCCGCTTCCATTGGTATCTTGGTGATGTCCTTGAACGTCCTGGTGGATTCCATTTTCGTGGGAAATTGGATTGGCTCCATCGCCATTGCCGCCATTAATGTGGTGCTTCCCGTTTCGTTTTTTATTGCTGCCTTGGGAATGGCCATCGGTATTGGGGGGTCCAGTATCATATCAAGGGCACTGGGGGCCAACAATAGGGAAAAGGCCCTTAAGACCTTTGGCAACCAAATAACATTGACCTTGATCGTTACCATTTCTATGGTAGCTTTGGGACTCTACTACGTAGATAGCCTCATCCCAGCCTTTGGAGGAAAGGGGGCCATCTTTGATCCTGCCAAAATTTACTATACCATCATTCTGTACGGAGTGCCGTTTTTGGCCCTTTGTATGATGGGCAACACAGTGATCAGGGCCGAGGGAAAACCAAAATTTGCCATGATCGCCATGATCATACCCTCAGTGGGGAACCTCTTGATGGATTACATTTTCATTTATGTGTTTGATTGGGGGATGCACGGAGCCGCTTGGGCTACCACCATAGGATATTTGCTGTGCTTCGGGTATATTTTGTATTTCTTTCTTTCCAAAAACTCCGAGTTAAAAATAAGCCTGCCCCATTTTGGGCTCGATTTGCCCATCTTGAAGGAAATAGGATCGCTCGGTTTTGTGACCTTGGCCCGACAGGCCGTTACCAGCATCACCTATCTGTTGATGAACAACATCCTCTTCAATTTGGGCGGAGAGGCCATGGTGGCCGTGTATGCCATTATCGGTAGAATGTTGATGTTTGCCCTGTTCCCGGTTTTTGGGGTTACCCAAGGATTCTTGCCCATTGCCGGATTTAATTTTGGGGCCGAAAAATATGATAGGGTCAAGGAATCCATCTATACGGCCATAAAATATGCCGCTTTGGTAGCGACTATTGTGTTTGTGGTTCTGATGGTATTTCCGGGGGAGATAGCTTCACTGTTTTTGAGCAATCGCCCTGAACTTTCCCAAAAAGAACTGGCAACAAACGCTTTTGTGCTGCAACATGCCCCTTTTGCCATGCGGTTGGTCTTTGCTGCCACACCCATTATCGCGTTACAGTTGATAGGGGCCGCTTATTTTCAAGCAGTTGGGAAAGCCATACCAGCTTTGCTGTTAACCTTGACCAGACAAGGTTTCTTTTTTATTCCCTTGATTTTGGTATTGCCCTATTTTATGGAAGAGACAGGTGTGTGGATATCGTTTCCTATTGCGGATGTGCTTTCTACAGTGGTAACTGGAATATATTTGGCCAGGGAAATCAGAACCCAACTCAGCTAAACTTTTTAATGTCAAATACATAAATTAGATAACTCTTGAAAAAAATGCTTTTGCTTAGCCTTTTGGTTGTTTTAGGAATTACCTGCGGAAAAAAACCAGAAGAAAAACTAATGTACACGCTATTTGTGGGAACCTATACTTATGGAGACAGTGAAGGCATCTATTCGCTTCAATTCAATGCTGAAACTGGAAGTTTGGACTCCTTGACATTGGCCGCTAAACTGTCCAATCCTTCCTTCTTGACCATTTCAAAGGACAAGCAAAACCTTTATGCGGTTCAAGAAACTTCAGATTTTGATAGTTTGGGCGGAGGAGTCACCGCCTTTAAGCTTAATGAAGGAATTTTGGAACTACAAAATAGTATGGCTACACAAGGGGCAGGTCCTTGCCATGTATCTCTTTCTGGTGATGGGCATTTGGCAGTTTCCAATCACGGTGGAGGCAACGTGGCCCTTTTCAGTTTAAAAAATGATGGGTCGATTATGGGCACACCCCAAATTATAGACCACAAAATTTTAGATACCACCAAAACGGCCCACGCCCATATGGCACAGTTTAACAAGAATGAGCTTTTTGTGGTCGATTTTGGATTGGACGCCATTAAACGATATGAATTAAAGGAAGGTGAATATGTTCCTTTAGAACAAACTTCGCTGCCACTTTCTGATAATGCAGGCCCACGCCATTTTACGTTCGGACAAAATGGAAAGATGCTATATGTGATCAATGAACAGGAAAACACCATAGTTGTATTTCAAAAAGATAGTAAAGGAAACTTCAACACTATTCAGACTATAAATACCTTGGACTCAGATTTTAAAGACAAGAGCTACTGTGCCGATATTCATTTGTCCCCCGATGGCAAATTTTTATATGGCTCCAACAGAGGGGAGGACACTATTGTAATTTTTACCGTTGACTCTATTTCCGGAAAATTGACGTTGGTGGGAAGGGAACCTGTTCGTGGAGATTGGCCTAGAAATTTCACTTTAGATCCCACAGGAAAGTTTTTGTTGGTGGCTAATGAAAAGACCAACAATATTGTGGTGTTTAAAAGAAATGAAGAAACTGGAACCCTTGCTTATGTAGACGAAATTGAGTTACCAGCACCAGTTTGTTTGAAGTTCCGATATTAGAAGTCTAATTTCTTTTTTGCCAAGCGGTAATTCTCCAATTGGGTTGGATCAATGATGGTAGTGTTCTCTTGGTTAAAATTATCCAACTGGGAGTCTGCTACAAAATACATGTAATTTTTATGGATGGCGAAAGTAGTAGGGATGTCCGAGGGGTGTTCAAATGTTACTATTTTAGTTTCCGATAGAATTTCGGTACCCGCTTCATTCAAGCCAAACTGAAAGACCCCATTATGGGAAGGATCACGTTTTGCATTGACAATGGCAATGAGCTTGTTCCGATAAAACTTCATCCCATCAACACCCTTAAAAGTATTGGGTTGGTTGAGTAACTTTTTGCTGGCAATATCCAAAATCCGGATACCACTGGTGTACGAAGCCAGGTACAGATACCTGTCATCACTGGAAATGGCGATGCCATTGGAGTGTTTCACTGCTTCGTTGGAAAAAAAGACCTCCAGTTCGTCCGTAGTTTTGTTGATGGTGTAAATGTCAGTGCTTTCCGAATCCGTGATATAAATGTTCCCTTTTGAATCTACAGCAAGATCATTCAAGAAGACAAAACTCCCATTGTCTAACGGGTACGATTTGATGAGTTCTCCCGAAATTGTATGCAACAACAGCAAGACGGATTTATTGTTTTCCTTTGACAAACCATTCCCCAAAGCATAAAGCGTATTCCCCTGTATGGTCATCCCAAATCCGGAGAGGTATCCGTGTTCATGACTTGACAGAAAATCCTCGGCATTGCTACCATCTAAATTGCATCGAACAATCTTGGCACTTTTTAAACTGTTCAGGTACACTTTTTGTGAAACCGGGTCCACAGCAATACCCTCAGGGATGAGGTCTTTTTCAAAATGAAGTTCAATAGAGTTTTTGGGCTGCACGCAGGAAGCCAGCAAAACGAACAAAGAAAAAAAGCATCTTTTCATACCAGTTTTATTTACCAAAAAAGAGAACAAAAAGTCCAATCACTGTCAAACCTAAGAGCACCGCAAAGAAAATCTTCCAGAAACTATAGGGCCGCGTACCAGAAATTTGCCCATTTTCCCCGTTGATAAAGAAATTGTATTCCTTGCCTTGGTACCGATAGGCACTTACATAAACGGGCAATAAAATGTGCTTAAAGGTCTCTTCCGAGAGTTGCATATCCATGCTGGTCACTCGTTGTGTATCTCCGCCGATGTCCTGTCGGCACCAGCGCTCCGCAATGTCACGGGCCACTTCCTTGGAATGGAGATGTCCTTCTTTTAAGGCGATGGTATATTTTTCCGTAACAAAACCCGACAAGAAACTACTGTCAAACGGTTGGAGTTTCTGCAAATTCCACTGGGCAATCTTTTGGGGAATCCGTCCCGATTTTTGGTGGGAAGCTTTGATCAAGGTATCATCCACAAAGCCAGAAACCTGTCCAGCGGCCGGATACCATCTTGTTTTTCGAACCCGTTGTGTTACCATTTTGCCATTGGCGTTCCGTACCCTTCGGGTTTCATAATAGTATTCACCACGTTGACCTGTATACGAGGCAGAAAGTTGGGCATCAAAAGTCCAATAGGGCAGGTAGAGCCCTTTTGTAAATTGAGGGTCGAGAGCGGCTTTTTTCAGTTTGTTGGGAGCAAACCAGAGTCGTTTTACCCATTTCTTAAAAATGGCAAACGAAGCTTTTTGGTCAAGCTGAAAAGGGAGTACCGCACCGGGCAGAATCCAATTTTCCTTGTAAGCATCCTCTATGACCAAGGGCATACCGCAATAGACGCAGTGCAGCGATTTATAATTTTCCTCAACATGTTGGTCGGCACCACAATTTTTACAGTGCAGCATGGAGATTTCCTCACTGTGCCGTTGCGCCCCCATTTCCTGGAGGTAGGGATACAGTTCCAACTCCTCAAACCCTTTTTCATCCAGTTTGATGGTTTCCTCATATCCACAATACGCACAACTGATCTTGGTGGTGCCGGGCTTGTATTTAAGTTCGGCACCACAGTTGACACAGGCTTTCTTGAGTTCTGTTTTTTTTATGGTTTCTTCCATGCTATCATTCCCACGAACCTGCCTATCGGTAGATAGGGGCGGGAATCTCATAATTTTGGGTTCTTATTTGTCATACTGAGCGAAGCGAAGTATCTCAATTATTTTTGTAGGTTTCATGAGATTCTTCATCCACCTTTGGCGGATTCAGAATGACAAAATGAAAATTATTGTCCCGGTAGCGGTGGTGGCGTATTGCCGCCCAAGAACGATTTTAGTTCCTCCACTTCCTTCAATGGGGTCCATGCTGCCATACCCTGTTTCCAGACCAAACTGTCCCTGTTGATGGTTCTTCCTGCGAAGAGCGCCTGCAACTGTTCAAACGAAACCGGACCATGTTGCGTGCCATTCATGGCATAAAAATACTGGATTGGCGTGGGCATGGGTGGAGGAGTTTGGGCCGCTGCCGGTTGTCCTTGAACGGCACCACCCATTTGAGGGTTCATCATGCCCCCCATTTGCTGGGCCAAAACAAAGCCCATTCCCATTCCCATTCCGGCCCCAGCTGTTCCACCCTCATTTTTGGCTGCTGCTTCAATGGCTTTGGCGGTCTTGAACTTGGTGAGTTTGTCCAAATCCAATTTGTCAATACGGCTGTACTCAAAGATTTCCTTCTTGAGGTCTTCGGGCATGGAGACATTTTCTATATAGAATTTCTCCAATGAAATGCCCACACTCTGAAACTCGGGCGCCATCACTTCACGGCAGGTGTCCGATAGTTCAGTCGTATTGGCCGCATAGAGCTCAATGGGCAGATTGGCCTGGCCAACCGTATTGGTGAATCGCGTGGCGATCAAACTTTTCAAGTGCTCGTTGATCTCAAAATTGGTGAAGTTGCTATCGGTCCCCACAATGTCGATGATGAACTTTCCAGCATCTGAAATTTTAAAAGCGTAGGTGCCAAAGGCTCTGATTTCCACCAAACCAAAACGGTCATCACTTAAAGTGATGGGACTCTTGGTGCCCCACTTCTCGTCAGTGAACAAATGCGTGTTCACAAAATAGACTTCAGCCTTGAAAGGTGAATTAAAACCGTATTTCCAACCCTTCAATGTGGTTAAAATGGGGAGGTTTTGGGTGGTGAGGTCATAGGTGCCCGGACCGAACACATCGGCCAGTTGCCCTTCATTGATGAACACGGCGGTCTGCCCTTCCCGAACAATCAATTTTGCCCCGTTCTTGATTTCGTTCTGGTAGCGCTCAAACCGATACGCAATGGTGTCATCGGTATAATCCAGCCACTCAATAATGTCAATAAACTCATTGCTGAGTTTTTCCTTGATCTTGCCAAAAATATCCATGGTTATAGTGTTTTATTAGTATTCAATTTAATTATTTCACCTCACAAGAGGTATCCGCAATAATCTTCCATTCTCCATCAAATCTTTTGAGCACCAGCATAAAAATACCATGCATATTGCCCACAGTTCTCGTCAGATCATATTCCCCCATCACCATATAGGCATCATCATTCACTTTGGAAATATCATTGGAAGTCAACTCAAGATGACCAAAATGCTCTTTGGACGGATAACTTTTCTTGTACCGATCCTTGGTGCTTTGCCACCCTTTTACCACTCCGGCACTTCCGTAAAAGGTAAGCTCCTCCGATTTCCAGTAGGTTTCCATAAACGTATCAATGTCGTAATCGTTCCAAGCATCTTGTTGTATGGACAGCACCTCCAAGATGTCTGCCTTGTCTTTGGCCTGATTTGGAGCTTGCGAAAACGAGGCTATGGAGAACAATAAAATCAGGTAACATAACTTTTTCATATCAGTTGGTCTTTGGAGCTTTAAATCTATGAAAAACGAACTTAGCTTCCGTTGGATTAGTATAAAATCGAGGGGTTTTGTTACATTGGCCTTCACCAAACGGATAAAAACGAAATAGCCCAATGAAGTTTCAACTAAAAATTCCCCTTGTTGCTGTTTTAATTCTTATTGTCTCCTGTGGAGAAGTGGCCGAAAAATCAAAATCAGAAGAAGCATCGGAGGTGGCGCCGACCATTCCTGAGAAAATCACGCTTACCTTGGAGCAGGCCAATACCTTGGCCAACCTTCCTTTGGAATGCGTGCAAAAGGAATACCCCAACAAGTTGGGGCACACCTTGGGCGACAAGGAAGATTTAGGAGAACCCCAAGCATTGCATCCCGCTTTTTACGGTTGTTTTGATTGGCATTCCTCGGTGCATGGCAATTGGTCCATGGTGCGATTGCTGAAGGAGTTTCCTGATGTGGAAGAAGCCGAAAGAATGCGTAGCATCCTTTCAGAAAACATCACCCAAGAAAATATTGCTGGAGAAGTGGAATATTTTGAAGGCGAGCACAACAAGAATTACGAGCGTACCTACGGTTGGGGTTGGTTGTTGAAATTGGCCGAGGAACTCCATACTTGGGATGATCCACTTGCGCGCGAATTGAAAACCAATTTAGAACCTTTGACGCAGCTTATTTCCCAAAAATTCATTGAGTATCTACCCAAATTACAATATCCGGTCCGAGTTGGAACGCATACCAATACAGCCTTTGCGTTGGCCTTTGCGTGGGATTATGCCCAGACCATGAACCATACCGCTTTGCTGGAAGCGATAAAACAGCGTGCTTTGGATTTTTATCAAAATGATGCTGGTTGTCCACTGACTTGGGAGCCCAGCGGAGCCGATTTCTTTCCCCTTGTTTTGAGGAAGTGGATTTAATGCGACGGATTTTGGGCAAGGAAGAATTTTTGAAATGGATGGAGCAGTTCATGCCCAGTTTACGAAAGCCCGATTTTGACGTAGCTGTGGCCTTGGTCGGTGACCGAGAGGATGGTCAATTGGTACACTTGGACGGATTGAACTTTAGTAGGGCTTGGGTATTGTTTGGGCTTGCCAATCAATATCCAAAAGAGTATGGGCATTTGGAGCCATTGGCTCACGAACATTTGGCCTATTCTTTCCCAAACCTGATTGGCGACAATTACGAAGGAGGCCATTGGCTGGGCACCTTTGCGATTTATGCTTTGGGGGAGCAATAAGGAAGTTTTTTTTAATCTTTCAAAACACTCACAGTAACCAAAAGCTGACCCACATGCCGTTGGCTATGTTCGGCGGCATGGAAGAGCAGCCCAATTACCGTTGTGGGCAATTTTTTGCGGCCCACATAGCGGTTTTCGGTCAAGCTGGATTCGGGGATGGTTTTAAAATAGTCCAACGCTTCGTTGACTTTGGTTTCAAAATCTGAAATCAATTGTTGTACACTGGGAGCGTCTTGTCCGTTGCCTTCATTTTTTAAAAAATGGAACTGTTCCTCGGTCAGGGATTGTTCCTTGGCATAGGTCAGCAATCGGTCCAGTACGCCGGTCAAATGCCGTAAATGAAATCCCACCGAAGCCCTTCCAAACGGTTTTTCCCAAAGTTTTTCCTCAGGAAAATCAATGAGATAGGTCTTTATTTCACGAACGGACTGTAACAGCGCATGCGCCGAGGGCTGCAAAAGTGGAGGCACGTTTGGAATAGGGCCACTTAACCAATACTCTTGAGGAGATGACATAGAAATATGTTTTTACTTTTAAAAATCTCGATAATCGCCTGATAAAAATTGATTGGCCTTTTCTTCTTTAAAGCGGGCGGTTTTCGCATCCCAATGCAGCGTTTCACCGGGGAAACGCCCCGCAATGGTGCCCAATAGAATGGTTTCCGTCAATCTGGCCGCATAATCAAATGGAGCTGAAGTCTCCGCTTTACCCAAACAAGCGTCCACAAATTGGTGGTAGTGCTTTGGCCCCTCCGTTTCGTAATTGCGAATGGGTTTTCCCAAATTATGCTCTTCGGAAAGCTTGGCAATTTCCTTTGAAATATCCACGTACTTCCCTTTTCTAATTTTCTTGGGCAATTGCATAAAATGGGGTAATAACAAGCGTCCTTTTTCACCCACGAACATGGCCCCTTGTTCTGGCAATTCGTTTTCTGCGGCAACACCAGCATCCAACGAAATTTTATCTTCTACGCTTTGGTCATCCGATTTCTTGTCCTTTTTCGTTTCCATACCCGGCAGCATTAGGTCTTCATGCATATCTGGAGCGCCTTCTCCATCATACCAAACCCATTTCAAGGTTTCGGTGGTATATGGCGTTTGTGGGAATTCATAGGTAACGGTATTCTTTTCGGGATAGCCATAACCGCTTGGAGGACGGCATTCGGTGGTGATGGTATTGGGAACATCCAAAGCCAAAGCATTATAAGGCGTATCAAAGATGTGAACGCCCATATCGCCCAAAGTCCCGCATCCATAATCCACTAACTTTCGCCAATTGGCGGGATGGTAGTACCCTTCTTTATAAGGTCTTTCGGCGGAGGTGCCCAACCATAAGTTCCAATCCAACTGCGTTGGAACAGGGTCTTCGCCTTCGGGTGCTGCTCCATCAAATCCCCAATTTTTGGGGGACCACGCATGAACCGTATGCACTTTCCCAATGATACCGGATTGAATCAATAGTGTAGCTAATTTGTAATCGTAAAACGAGTGCACCTGAATTCCCATTTGGGTCACCAATCCTTTTTCTGCGGCCATTTTTTTCATGGCTCGGGATTCGGACACATAATGGGTCAATGGTTTCTGGCAATAGACGGGCTTGTCCATTTCCATGGCCATCAACGAGGCAGGGGCATGGGTATGGTCGGGGGTGGACACGATAACAGCATCGATTTCATCCCCCATTTCCCCAAGCATAGCCCGATAATCAAAAAACACCCGTGCGCCGGGATGTAATTTATGGGCCGCGGACAAATACACCGCATCCACATCGCAAAGCGCAACCACATCTACCTGTGGATGTGAAGAAATGGCCTTAAGGTCCTCACCTCCCATATTGCCCACACCTATATGGGCTGTTCTTAATCGTTGTTGCGGATCTAAATTTTTCAATAGTGATGGTGCCAGTGCGAGGCCTAGAACGCCAACACTGCTTTTTTTGATAAACTCTCGTTTGTTCATGTGAAGTTGTTAGTCAGTTATAGTTTTTTGATTTTAATATTGCGGAACCAAATGGGGCTGGAGTGGTCCTGAAGGGCAATATAGCCTGTTTTGAATTTTCCGTAATCGGGGGCATTGTCCCATTTTCCCGAATTCTTTTTGGCTTCCCAATCTTCGGACCAGGGCACAAATTCCAATAATTTTTTGCCATTGAGCCAGTGTTCCACCTTTTCAGGGGTAAAAACAATTTTTGTGGAATTCCATTCCCCAACCGGATTCAATTGTTTTTGGGATTCATCCGCTACATGCATGGCATAATCAGCTCCTGTTTTCTGCCAATCTTGAAGCAATTCTGGGTGTTCGGCGCCAAATTGTGAGTTGTACCCCACCAAATCATGGATATTGGCATAGTTTTCATCATCAATGAGTTGGTACTCTGGGGCTACCTCTGGAGGTCCATCGTAACCTTCCTTCACATGGTAAAGAATACCACTGTTGCCACCTTCGGGGATTTTCCATTCCAGATAGAGTTCAAAATTATCGAACTCCTCTGCACCATATAGGATATCTTTCCCACCCGTATAATCTTGTTCCAGGCCCAATTCGGTATCAAAAGTCAGGGTACTGTCCTTAATGGTCCATCCTGGCGGGAGGGAATCCATATTATAGCCCCGCCAACCTTCCAAACTGGTCCCATCAAAGAGATACATCCAGTCTGAAGCAATTTTTTCGGGAGTTTCAACGGTTTGTTCCCCATCTTCTTGTTTAGGGGTGTTTTTGCAGGCAGTAGCAAGAGCAATAACGAGAATTAATAGCTTGAAATAATTTTGCATTGTGTGGCGAAAGATTTTTTCTGAAGGGTTAAAGTACAAAATATTGGACAACCTTTTTTCTTCCATTTTCACTACATTTAAGGCCGACTAATTCAACACTTTTAAAATGAAGACTAGCTTTCTCAAAATCGGTATGCTTGTGCTTACCGCAACACTGTGCATTGCCCCAGTTCAATCCCAACGAAACAAGAAAACACAAACTACTCCTGAATATCCAAAGGAACTCTATTCCAGCTTGGAATATAGGCTTATTGGCCCGTTCCGAGGAGGACGTTCAGCAGCGGTGACCGGAGTACCCGGCGAGCCCAATCTGTTCTATTTTGGAGCCACTGGTGGCGGTGTTTGGAAAACAACCAACGGAGGCCGTACCTGGAGCAATATTTCTGATGGTTATTTTGGTGGAAGCATTGGTGCCGTTGAGGTGGCCCAGAGCGACCCCAATGTCATTTATGTTGGCGGAGGAGAAAAAACGGTTCGTGGCAATGTCTCGTCTGGTTACGGCATTTGGAAAACTGAGGATGGTGGTGCCACTTGGCAAGAGGCCGGCCTTGAAAAGAGCAGACATGTGCCCAGAATACGTGTCCACCCAACCGATTACAACACGGTGTATGCCGCGGTTCTTGGAAATATTTATAAACCTACCAAGGAAAGAGGGGTGTATAAAAGTACCGATGGCGGAAAATCGTGGAAGCAAATTCTTTTTGTGAATGATCAAGCCGGTGCTGTTGACCTTACGTTTGACCCCAACAACCCCAGAATTTTGTACGCATCCACTTGGAGAGTGCAACGAACCCCCTATAGTTTGAGCAGTGGTGGTGACGGTTCCGCGCTTTGGAAAAGTACCGATAGTGGCGAAACCTGGACCGAGATTTCAAAGAATGAAGGATTCCCAAAAGACACCCTGGGCATTATTGGCGTCTCGGTTTCGCCCAAAAACAGTAACAGGGTTTGGGCCATTGTGGAAAATAAAGAAAAGGGCGGATTGTACCGTTCCGAAGATGGAGGGAAAAAATGGACCTTGGTCAATGAAGAACGAAAAATTCGTCAGCGTGCATGGTACTATACCCGGGTTTATGCCGATACCGAGGATGAAGATGTGGTGTATGTCCTTAATGTATCCTATCACAAAAGTACCGATGGCGGGAAAAGTTTTAGCACCTTCAATGCACCGCACGGTGACCACCACGATTTATGGATAGCCCCAGAAAATTCCCAGCGCATGATCATAGGGGATGATGGTGGTGCGCAAATCAGTTACGATGGCGGTGAAACCTGGAGCACGTATTACAATCAGCCTACCGCACAATTTTATCGGGTTACTACGGATAATGCCTTTCCCTATCGAATTTATGTGGCCCAACAAGATAATTCAACCTTGCGGATCAATCACAGAAGTGACGATGGTTCCATTGGAGAAGACGATTGGGAGGAAACCGCTGGAGGCGAATCGGCCCATATTGCGGTAGATCCTACCAATGACGATATTGTGTATGGAGGAAGTTATGGCGGATTGTTGACGCGGGTCAATCATGAAACCAATACGACTAGGGGAGTCAACGTTTGGCCGGACAACCCCATGGGATACGGGGCCGAAGGCATGAAATACCGATTCCAGTGGAATTTCCCCATCATATTCAGCAAGCACGACCCTAAAAAGTTGTATACCTTCTCCAACCATGTGCACATGAGCACCAATGAAGGTCAAAGTTGGGAATTGCTCAGTGGTGATTTAACCCGAAACGACCCTACCAAATTGGTGTCCAGTGGTGGGCCCATCACCCAGGATAATACCAGTGTGGAATATTACTGCACCATTTTTGCCGCCAATGAAAGCCCCTTAAAAGAAGGCTTGCTTTGGGTGGGCAGTGATGATGGCTTGATCCATGTAACCAAAGACGGCGGACAAACATGGGAGAACGTTACCCCGCCCAACATGCCCGAGTGGAACATGATCAATAGTATTGAACCTTCCGCTTTTGATGAAGGCACCTGCTATGTTGCCGCTACGCGGTATAAGCTGGGGGATTTCGCTCCCTATTTGTACAAGACCACCGATTACGGAAAAACGTGGACCAAGATTACCAATGGCATCGAGGATGAACATTTTACCCGTGTGGTGCGTGAAGACCCCAAAAGAAAAGGATTGTTATACGCCGGTACGGAAACGGGGATGTATATTTCTTTCAATGATGGTCAGAGTTGGGAAAAGTTCCAGTTGAACCTGCCCGTTGTTCCCATTACGGATTTGACCATCAAGGATAATAACCTTATAGTCGCCACGCAAGGAAGAAGCCTATGGATTATAGATGATCTTACCGTTTTGCACCAGTTGGATGCTTCTAAAAAATCAGCGGAGGCCATTTTGTATCATCCAAAAGACAGTTATCGAACCAAAGGAACGGCGGCCCAAACACCTTCGCTGACTGAAGGTCAAAACCACCCCAACGGAGTGTTGACCCATTTTTATCTGAAAGACCTTGCTGAAAAGGATAGCATTGTCCTTACCTATACCTCCATGTCGGGTGATACTTTGGCTTCGTATAGCAACAAAGCAAAGGATAAGGAGAAAAAACTCGAAGTGAAAAAAGGAGGCAATACCCACGTTTGGGACACTCGTGGCAAAGGCGCAAAACTATTGGATGGCATGATTTTGTGGTGGGCCAATTTGGATGGTGCCAAAGCGGTTCCCGGTTCGTACAAGGTGCATCTGAATGTGAACGGAAGCAACCAATCCCAAGATTTTAAAATTCTTCCCGACCCAAGAGCTGAGGTTTCTGTTGCGGACATGCAAAAACAGTTTGATTTTATTTCTGATATCAACGAAACGGTGGACAAAGCCCATCAGTCCATTAAAAAGATACGGGACATCAACGCTAAATTGGATGCCTTTGTAAAACAGTATAAGGACAATGCAGCTACCGAAGCTTTGGTGGAAAAAGCGAATAAAATGAAAGAGGAATTCGGCGAGATTGAAAAGGCACTGTACCAAACCAAAAACCAAAGCAATCAGGATCCCTTGAACTTCCCGATTAAATTGACGAACAAATTGGCGCACTTGAACAGTCTGGTGTCCATTGATGATTTTCCACCAACGGGGCAGGACATTGCCGTTAAGAATGAGCTTTCAGGCAAAATCAAGGCTCAATTAACGGCTTTTGATGCCTTGGTGGATGATGAAATCCAAGCGTTCAACGACGAGTTCAACAGCTTGGGATTGGAGTATTTGAGCATAGAAGATTAAGCCTAAAAAGATTTCAACCATGAAAAAAATAATTTTTTTCCTATGCGTACTCTGCGGAACCATGGCGTTTGCCCAAACCGCAAACGAGTATTTTAAACCCATGAAGTTTAGGAACATCGGCCCGTTTAGGGGAGGGCGTTCCGTAACCGCAAGCGGTGTGGTGGGTGACCCCCTTACCTATTATATGGGCACTACCGGAGGTGGACTTTGGAAGACCACCAATGCAGGACAACGGTGGGACAATATCTCCGATGGCTTTTTTGAAATGGGCTCTGTGGGAGCGGTGGCCGTTTCCGCATCCAACCCGAACATTGTGTATTGTGGTATGGGAGAGCATGCCCCTCGCGGGGTAATGACGTCCTATGGTGATGGGGTGTACAAATCCAATGATGCCGGAAAGACCTGGATCAAGCTCGGGCTGGAAAAAACACAGCATATCTCTCGAATCATCATTCACCCAACCAACCCGGACATTGTGTATGTAGCCGCTCAAGGTGCGCTATATGGTCCCAATAAAGAGCGTGGGGTGTATCGTTCCACCGATGGGGGCAAGACATGGAAGAATATTTTATTTGTGGATGAAGGTACGGGTGCCGTGGAACTTTCCATGGATGCTCAAAATCCATTGGTATTGTATGCCGCTATGTGGGAGCACCAACGCAAACCCAACATGGTGATCAGTGGAGGTGAAGGCAGTGGATTGTACAAAAGTTCAAATGGAGGGGATACTTGGACAGAATTGACGGAGGGACTTCCCAAAGAAAAGGGCAAAATGGCCATTGCTGTGAGCCCGGCCAATTCCAATAAGGTATATGCCCTCATTGAAAGTGATTCCAATGCCGATAAAGGAGGTCTTTTTGTTTCTAACGATGCTGGAAAAACGTGGAGCATGATCAGCGGCGACAATCGTTTGGTGCAACGGGCTTGGTACTATATTGAGGTTTTTGCGGACCCCAACGATGAGGATACGGTATACGTTTTGAGTGCTGAAATGTTCCGTTCCGAAGATGGCGGAAAGACCTGGGAGACCATTTCCGTGCCTCACGGTGATACCCACGACCTATGGATCAATCCGAAAGATTCCAAGAATATGGTCATGGCCGATGATGGCGGTGCCACAATCACCTTCGATTACGGAGAGAACTGGACGCTTCAGGACAATATGCCCACCGCGCAGTTTTATCGCATCAATACAGACAACCTTTTTCCCTATAATATTTATGGTGGACAACAGGATAACACCTCTGTGAAAATAGCAAGTCTTTCTGTAGGGCGATGGAGCATTAACCAAGAAGATTGGCATTATTCCGCGGGTGGGGAAAGTGCCTTTTTAGGCTTCGACCCGGATAATCCACGATATGTTATGGGCGGCAGTTATTTGGGGACCATTGAGCTGTTGGATATGGAATCAAAACTATCCACAAACGTAATGGCGGCACCCATTCAATATTTAGGCCGGGATGCACGGGACATGAAATACCTCTACAACTGGAATGCACCTATCATCTGGTCACAGCACGAACCCGGCACTTTTTATCACGGAGCGCAATTGGTACTTCGTACAAGGGACAATGGATTGACGTGGGATGAAATTTCGCCCGATCTTACCCGAGATCAAGATGCGCTTCAAGGGAAAGGCGGCGGGCCGTACACCAATGAAGCGGTGGGCGCGGAAAACTATGGTACCCTTTCTTATATCATTGAATCTCCCCATGAAAAAGGCGTTTTGTACACCGGAAGCGATGATGGTTTGGTCCATGTGACCCGAAATGGAGGGGAGACTTGGGAAAACATCACCCCAAATGGATTGCAGGAATGTTTGGTCAATGCTGTTGAAGTATCACCGCACGATCCTGCCACGGTCTACATTGCCACCACACGCTATAAATTCAATGACCATACCCCGGCATTGTACAAGAGCACCGATTATGGAAAAACCTGGACGAATATTAGTCAAGGTATCCCCTATGGAGCTTTCACCAGAGTAGTTCGGGAAGATCAAGAACGCAAAGGACTTTTGTATGCCGGAACGGAGAAAGGATTGTACATCTCTTGGAATGATGGTAAAAGTTGGGAGTCTTTGCAATTGAATTTGCCAAAGGCGCCCATCACAGACTTGAAGGTGCACAAGGGAGATTTGATTGTGGCCACTTCAGGGCGGTCCTTTTGGATTTTGGACAATATCACCACCTTGGCGCAATACGAATCAAGTTCAAATAAATTGAAGCTGTTTTCACCCGAAGAGGCCATTCATGGTTTTTGGGGAAGTCCGCTCAACAGCAGTTCAAAAGAAGTGGAGGCGACCAATCCGTATGAGGGGGTCAACCCTGCCAATGGCATGACCATCTACTATAATCTGCCGAAGGCCATGGACAGTACGGAAATTACCATGGAAATCTTAAATGAGCAAGGCAAGATGGTGCGCAGCTTTACGTCCAAAAAAGACAAAGATTATGTGCCGCACCACGGAGGAGGAGCACCACCAAAACCGGTTTTGGGAACCGAGAAGGGACTGAACCGTTTTGTCTGGGATTTAAAAACCCCAATCGTTCCCGGGATTCCAGGTGTGTATATTGAGGCGGATTTCACGGGTCACAAAGTCCCTCCGGGAAGTTACACCCTTCGTCTAAAAGTTGAAGGAGAAACGGTTACGGCCCAAGGAACCGTTGTGCCTACCCCAAATACCGATGTGACTGCAGATCAGTTTAACGAACATGATGCTTTTATGACCGAGTTGGAAACCAACTTGACTGACATGCACCAAAAGTTGAACACACTGTTCAAGGTTCAGGGGCAGTTGAAGGAATTGTTGGAGGAGTTAAAAGATGAATCCCTGAAAGAGGAAGGAAAAGCTCTTTTAAGCAAACTAAAGGCATGGGACGAGGATATGGTACAGCGAAAATCGCAGGCGTATGATGATGTGGAGAACTTCCCCAACAAATTTACCGCCGAATATTTGTTCTTGATGAACCATAGCAACAGTGCTTTGCCCAAGATCAATCAGCCGTCAAAGGATAGAAAAAAAGAATTGGATGCCCAATGGGTGGGGTTGCGGCAACGTGCCCTAACTTTGATGAACACCGATATTCCCAATTACAATAAAAAGCTTTGGGAGAAAGGTGTGGGTGCCATCCGTTTGTAGAATTTAAAAACAGAGCATATTGCTGTACGCATATATTAAATCGTTGCACTTGATTTTTGTGGTCACCTGGTTTGCCGGACTGTTCTACATTCCTAGGTTGTTCATTTACCATATTGAGGCAATGCAAAAACCATCACCGGACAGGGAAATACTAAGCACGCAATTAAAACTTATGACCAAACGGTTGTGGTACATCATTACATGGCCCTCGGCAATTTTGTGTACGGTTTTTGCCATTTGGTTGTTGGTTTTGATGCCAGGGTGGCTCCAACAGCCTTGGATGCATGTGAAACTGGGGTTTGTGGTGCTTTTGTTCGTATATCATTTTAAATGCCACCAAATCTTTAAACAATTGCAGCGCGATGAGGTAAAATACACCTCAAAATTTATGCGGATTTGGAACGAAGTAGCCACTTTGATTCTGTTTGCCGTGGTGTTTTTAGTGATTCTCAAGAATGCGTTCAACTGGATTTATGGCGTTATTGGAATGCTTGTTTTGGCCGTACTTTTGATGTTGGGCATACGACTCTACAAGCGGATACGCGACAAAAATCCGAATGCTTAAAAAAGTTCAAGTATCAAGAGCAAGTATCAAGTTCAAAATGGCAAGATTTAAAATTATTTGAACTTGTAGCTTGAACTTGAATTTGCCCTTGCCTTCATTTGGCTTGATAATTGCTTAAATTTATCTCAAATCAGCTAAGATTGCTCAGTAAACTCTCCTTACGATCCCGGATTTTTTTCACCATGATCCTGTTGGTGGTCATTGCATCCGTCCTGATAGCCGGAGTGACCATTTACCAATATAATGAGCAGGCTCGCGATTATCATGAGAACCGCTTGGAGCGAAAAGAGGAACAGGTGATTCAAAGCATTTCCTATACCTTAAGGGAGACTACCTATCCGGTGACGACTGATAATTTGGGCCTCATCTTTAAGGATGAGATTTATAAAATTGCCGATGTTCAAAATGTCAATTTTAATATTTATGACCTCGAAGGAAACCTGATCAAAAGCTCCAGGCCCAGTTTTGAGGCCGATTCCATTTCCAATTGTCTTGATGCAAATGTGCTGAACTTTCTCAGGGATAGCGGAGAGAAGAGATATGTGGAGGAACAACATGCCGCCGGGGATAACTATCAAGCTTCATACACCTACATCAACGACCCAAAGTTCAAGCCTATCGGCATCATGAACCTTCCTTATTTTGAGGACAATTCTTTCAACAACCATGAGCTAAAGGAATTTTTGATGCGGTTGGGGGGTGTGTATTTGGTCATGTTGCTCTCAGCCATTCTGTTGGCCTATTTCATTTCAAAATATATTACCCGCTCATTGCAGACTGTTTCCGATAAGATGAATCGGACCAATCTGACCCTACGAAATGAAAAGATCTATATTAAAAACCCCAGTGAGGAAATTGGCAAACTGGTCGATTCCTATAACCGAATGATTGACGCACTGGAAGAAAGTGCGGTAAAATTAGCGAGAAGCGAACGTGAGCAGGCCTGGCGTGAAATGGCCAAACAGGTGGCCCATGAAATCAAGAATCCGTTGACCCCTTTACGTTTGACCGTTCAAAATTTTGAACGCAAATTCGATCCCGATGACCCTGCCATCCAAACCAAGGTAAAGGAGTTTTCAAAGACCTTGATTCAGCAAATAGATACCATGAGCAACATTGCCACGGCTTTTTCCAGTTTTGCCAACATGCCCGCACAGCAGAACGAGACCCTGAACGTGGTGAAAATTGTTAAACTGGCCTTGGAAATTTTCAATGAGGAGTACATCCATTTTATTGCCGATGAGGAAGAAATCATAGCCAAATTGGACCGCACACAACTCATTCGGGTAATTACAAACTTGGTAAAAAATGCCATACAAGCCGTTCCCGAAGTGGAATCGCCACGGATTTTGGTCACTGTGGCCACCGAGGGGCAGCAAGTAAAAATTTCGGTAGCGGATAATGGAGTCGGTATTTCAGATGAGTTCAAACACCGGGTTTTTGAGCCGAAGTTCACAACAAAGTCCAGTGGCACCGGACTAGGCCTCGGAATGGTAAAAAACATTGTGGAAAACTATGGCGGAACCATTACTTTTACCTCAAAAGAAGGGAAAGGAACTGTATTTACCATAAGATTTCCCATTCAGTAAAAAAAATGTCAGGTCGAACGCCCGCCTGTGAGGTTGGAGCCGAGACCTATTTAAAAAAGCACGTATGGACTACGAAAACATTTACATAGAGGAAGAAAACAATATTGCAACCATCACTATTGATCGGCCCGAGAAAATGAACGCCCTCAATAAAAGGACCATTGAAGAGCTTCATGTGGCCTTTAAGGAATTGGATGAGGATAAGGAAACCAAAGTGATCATTATTACGGGAAGTGGACAAAAGTCCTTTGTGGCCGGGGCGGATATTTCCGAATTCGCACATTTCTCGGTGAAGGAAGGCCGACAATTGTCGGCAATGGGCCAAAAAAATCTATTTAACCTAATAGAAGGCCTTACCACACCTGTCATCGCAGCCATCAATGGTTTTGCCCTGGGTGGAGGGCTGGAACTGGCCATGGCCAGCCATTTTCGGGTGGCAAGCAGCAATGCCAGAATGGGACTACCTGAAGTTTCCTTGGGCGTAATCCCCGGCTATGGTGGAACACAACGGTTGCCCCAACTTGTTGGCAAGGGAAGGGCCATGGAAATGATCATGACCGCAGGGATGATCGATGCCGATAAGGCCTTTGCCTACGGATTGGTGAACCATGTGGTATCCCCTGAAGAATTGTTGCCCCTCTGCGTTAAAATTGCGAGCAGGATATCGAATAATTCCACTGTGGCGATAAAACAGGCAATAAAAGCGGTAAATGCTGGTTTTAAGTATGATGCTGATGGCTATGCTGTGGAAATCGATGCCTTTGGCCATTGTTTTGGCACCGACGATTTCAAGGAAGGAACGTCGGCCTTTTTGGAAAAACGCAAGGCAGACTTCCCCGGTTCATGACCATTGGCTTAACTAAGCCAGACCTGATGAAAAAACAAATACTTCTATGTTGCTTCCTGCTGATTGGGATGCTGACGGGTGCCCAAAAGATGCCCGTTTCCTATGATTTTGGTGAAAAGTTCCATGACCGGCATCGCTATTCAAACCTATTGACCCTGGATGAAGATGGTACGGGGGGGTATATTTTGGTACGGGCCTACTACCAAGGACTTGTATTAAAGCCCAAGGGCTACCTTGTTGAACATTACAACAAGGATTTGGAACTGATGTCCGAATACAATTACAAGCTCAAAGGCTTGGATTTTGTGGACGGTTTCCTCAAAAATGGGCAGCTGAACCTGTTGTTCCTCAATTATAACCATGACAAAGGGGAATATGAATATTGGGTGCATACAAGCCCCATCATTGACTTTAATTTTAGAAGCAAAAAACTGCTTTCCATTGCTTCGGAGGAGGTGAACGATCCTGTTGGGAAGAACTATTACAATCGCAATTTTTCCAATGGATTCACCACTGCAATTCTTTTTAATGAGGATAAAAGGGGATTCATCATCAGTACGCACCATAAAAGGGGGAAAAACAACAAGCACATTATTCACCTGTACGATACGGCCTTGAACAAGAAGTTTGAATACGACTTTTCAGATGAGATAGAGGAGAAAAACTATGCTTTTGAGAATGTGGCCATTTCCCGGGACCTTCAAACGGTCTATATCGTAGGGAAAGCCTATTTTAAAAAGAGACGTTTTCAGGTAGATGAGCGCAAATTTCAATATGAGCTGGTCAAGGTTTCCCAAAATGGAAGCAGAACACAGTCTTTTGTGGATCCAGGAAAGTATCCCGAAGCCCTGTATCCCATTATGTTCGATAACAGACTGGTCTGTGCAGGATTTTATGCCGATAGAAAGGATAATCGGTACAATGGAATCGCTTATTTTGATGTTGACCCAACCACTTTGGAGGTAAACGCTAGAAAATACAACCCCTTTTCCCAGCAATTTATGGAGGATAAATTTGGAAGGGAAGGCGACAAGGACATCAAAAACTTAGTTTTTAAAGGTGTTGAGGTCACTCCAGAGAAAGACATCTTTTTTAACGCTGAGGAATACTTTGTTACCTCCGGACTTGAGGTTACGGGCGCAGGGCAACGTGTTAAGATTGAACGGTACCACTACAACGACATTGTAAGCGTAAAGTTGGATGCCAAGGGTGCAATGGAGTGGGCCCGAAACATTAATAAGACCGAGGTAACGCAGGGCGATGGAGCCTATGCCTCCTATAGTTCCTACTGTAAGGATGGCAAGACCTATTTCTTTATCTGTACCGCTGCCGAAAGACCAGAGTTGATCAACAATGAACGATTGATTTTTAAACAAGGTTTTAGCAGAAACCGTAATGTGTTCCTTATCTCTTTGGATGAAAATGGGAAGATCGACTACGAAAAAATAATAGACTCACAGGAAGCCAGATTGCCTTTAATGGTGTCCAAACCCTTAAAGAACGAACAGGAGGACAACATGCTCTTCTATGCAAAAAGAGGCAGTAAAAAACAGTTGGTCAAGGTGGATTTTAACTAAAGCTTTTCCTAAACGTTAAATATAGTTTTTAAAAACCATAAAAAGGATTATCTCCATAAATTTGGATTAAATCCAATTTTATGGAGTCCAAAGAATTTCTCAAAGGAAGAGGTGCACAGCAAAACACGCCCAACAAGTTTCTGAAGCACGTATATGAAGTGCGTGAGGATTTTTTGGAATTCTGTCGCTTGGAAGGGGAGGAAGCAGACAATAACAAGACGCAGTACATCCCCATTTTCCCAAAAACCATTGTCAACAAGGTAGATAGCCCAGATGTTGGGATGATGTATTCCATGAACCCCTATCAAGGCTGTGAGCATGGCTGTATCTATTGCTATGCCCGCAATGCCCATGAGTATTGGGGCTATAGTGCGGGTCTGGATTTTGAACGGAAAATTTTGATAAAAAAGTCGGCTCCTGAATTGTTGGAAGCCAAGATCAAACACAAAAATTGGAAAGCAGCGACCATTGTGCTTTCAGGGAACACGGATTGCTATCAACCCGCCGAAAAAAAGTTTGAGATTACCCGCAAATGTCTCGAAGTCTTCTTAAAGTACCGTCACCCCGTGGGTATCATTACCAAAAATGCATTGATCCTTCGGGATTTGGACATTTTAAAGGAATTGAATCGACATCAATTGGTGGCCGTTAATATTTCAATCACTTCACTATCCGAAAAAACCAGACGAAAGTTGGAACCCCGGACGGCTTCCCTTCAAAAAAGATTGAAGGCGATTAAAGTGCTTTCAGAGAACAATATTCCCGTAAATGCCATGCTCGCCCCCATGATTCCGGGCATCAACAGCCATGAATTGTTGAAATTGGCAAAAACGGTATCCGAACATGGGGCACTTTCCTTCGGATTTACGGTAGTTCGACTGAATGGAGCCATAGGCCAAATCTTTACCGATTGGATTAAAAAGGCCATGCCAGATCGGGCGGAAAAAGTGCTGCACCTCATTCAAGATTGTCATGGTGGGAGCATCAACGACAGTCGTTTTGGACTTCGGAACAGAGGAGAAGGAAAAATTGCCACCCAAATCCATGATATGGCCAAATTGGCCAGGCAGCTTTATTTTAAGGATAAAACATTTCCAAGACTTAATGTTGAGCTTCATCAGCAATACAAAAATGGGCAGATGCGATTATTTTGAATAAATTTATAAAGCTTGTCCAATACACCCTCCACTCTTCGTCTTAAGGATGAAAACAACGTATAACCGTTCACTTTGGGTGGACATTAAAATGTAAAACCGATGAGTAATTTTTTGTATTTGTTCAGGGGAGGGGATGATTCCTTTGAAAAATTGTCACAAGAAGAAAAGCAGGCCCATATGCAGGTATGGGGCGAATGGATGGGCGGCCTAAAGGAAAAAGGACAACTTTTGGACGGCCTTCCTTTGGAAAAGGATGGAAAAGTGGTCCACAAACGAGGGGAGGTGGTCACCAATGGGCCTTTTATTGAAGGTGCGGAGATGGTGGGAGGCTACCTCATCGTATCGGCAAAAAACATTGATGAGGCCGTTGAAATCTCAAAGGGATGTCCCATTTTTGATTATGAGGGAGCTTTTGTTGAGGTGCGGGAAATCCTTTCTTTGGACCATTGATTTTTTAATCCGATGTCATTTCGAACGAATGTGAGAAATCTAAAACACTTCATTAACGTATTATAGATTTTTCGTTTTACTCGAAATGACATTTTAGGAGTTGGCCCCCAACAATATTACTTATGCCACAAGACCATAACACAACCATTGAACATCTTTTCCGAACGGAATATGGAAAAGTGGTGGCCTTATTGACCCATAAGTTTGGCACATCGTACTTGGAGCAGATTGAAGATGCTACCCAAGATACATTTGTAAAGGCCATGCAGGTTTGGGCCTATCAATCCGTTCCTGATAATCCCACGGGGTGGCTATATCGGGTGGCAAGCAATAGGATGATTGACGTATTGCGAAGCGGCAAGAAACTGGAATATCGAGAGCTTGAAGAATTGCAGCATAATAGTACTGTTTCCCATTCCGCCGATCCTGATTTGGACCAATCGATTTCAGATAGTCAATTGAAAATGATATTTGCCTGTTGTCATCCCTTGCTCTCACAGGAATATCAGATTATACTGAGCCTAAAACTGATTGGTGGGTTCAGCAATAAAGAATTGGCGGAAGCATTGTTAAAAAAGGAAGAAGCCGTTGCCAAATCCTTTACCAGGGCCAAGAAAAAGTTCAGGGAAGAGGTACAGTTCTTGAAAATTCCCGTGCAAATGGGGTTGCAGTCAAGTTTGTTCCAAGTGCTCCGGGTCATCTATCTGATGTTTTCTGAAGGATATGCCGCTACCTCGGGCTCACAGATCATTAAAAGGGACATCTGTTATGAAGCCTTACGTTTGGCCCTTTTGCTTCAGGAAAACAAGTACTGCAAGCACCCCAATCTGAATGCGTTGATTGCCTTGATGTGTTTCCATGCCTCACGATTTGATGCCCGGTTGGACGAAGCAGGGGAATTGGTGACCTTGGAACAGCATGACCGTTCCAAATACAATCAAGAGTTGATTTCCATTGGAGTTCATCATCTGGAAAATGCGGGGACATTGGACCGTACTCCTTCGGAGTATCATTTGGAAGCGGCCCGCTCCTATTACCACAGTAAGGCCAAAAGTTTTGCCCAAACAGATTGGAAAAATATTCTGTACCTGTACGATGTGCACTTGAAACTGTACTATTCGCCCATGGTGGCCCTAAACCGAATCATCCCTTTTGCCAAGGTTTATGGACCAAAAGATGGGCTCGTAGAGCTGGAACTCCTTGGCCAACGGGCCAATTTAGGGAATCAAGGGTTGTACCATGCCATTAGGGCAGAACTTCAATCTGAATTGAATCAACCTGAAAAACAACAATCAGCCTTAAAAAAGGCCATTGCCCTTACCGAAAACGAACTCGTTAAAAAGCACTACAGAAGGAAAATGAACCTTTGATGAGGATTACATTTTCATTTCTTCTTCTTCCCCTACGTGCTTTTTATAGAACTTCCATGCCTCATGCGCCACATCCCGTCCCAATTCCAGACCGGCTATATTATCAGCTTGGATGTGATAGCCACCCAGGACTCTTGATATGCCGGCCATTTCAGCGGTTTTGGTGAAGGTTGGGAATTTTAGGGTAACCGTATCACCCAAATTATCGGGTTCTGTAAGATATCCTGCAACCAATTCCACTTCCGATCCAAACTCATCACTGCCGGTCCAAAGTTTCAGGGCTTCGGCACAACCCCCACTTATGGTACTGTGCCCAGAGGTGTAACTTGGGAAAGGAGGGCATAAAAAGGTGTCTGGTGAGTACGGACGCCATTGGTTGCCGTCCATTTCCATCATTCCTTTTCCAACGCCGCCCCAAGCCTTTATCTTTTGTTGGTCATAATACTCATGGACCAAGGCGTAAGGTCTGGCAAAGTCATAGTACATTTTGCTGTCCCAAGAGGCGATGAACGCATCCATGGCCACTACTTGGTTGTAGAAGAACATTTTTACGTCTTCATCCAAGGTATGGTTATCACGTAGTGAAACTTCTTGGGCAAACTTTAACCAGTGTCCGGCCTGTTGAACGGATTGGGGGCCATCTCGCATGAACTCCACCAAAGCTTTTTGCTCATCGGTGAGGTTGGCTTGCATCTCTATTACTTCTTTTACCTCTTCTTCCAACTGTTTGGACCCTATTTTAGGGGGAGGGCCCGGGCGGAACTGATCACCAGATTTCAATGAAACGGGTTTTACCTTGTCCCAAAACGGGGTTAAACATCCCGGGGCGAACTTTCCACCTTTTCCATCGGAAAAATACTTGGGCTGCCAACGGTTGGGGTCAATGTTCTTGTCAACCGGGTTGATGGGCTCGTATCCGGTATAATCAAAATAAGGAATACCATTGGAACCTTCCTCCTCACCGTATTGGTTGGCACCATCACCCTTTCGGGCTTCAATGACGGCTTTGGCGGCCAAGTTTCCGATTCCCTCGGGAGTGGTTGGATCCAAAGATTCGTTGTTGGGATCAAGGCCCAACTCCACCATAAAGTTGGTAAAAAGTTCCTTATCTGAATAATAATATTCGTTCATGGCCCTGTATGCCGCATAACTGATGGCAATTTCCTTGTTTTCAAGGGTCTGTTCTTCAGAGGGTCGTCTTTCCACGCCATCAAGATAAACAGGTGTTGCTTTTTCATCATATCGGGACCAAGCATCGAAAACTGAAACAAAAATCAAGCCCAGGAACCGTGAGGTTATAGTTGGTCTTGGCTTAAACATTTCAGTATCGTTTGCCGTTGCGGTGATGGCCATTTCGCTCCATTGGTAGGCGATGTTGTCCGCACCCCTGGGCTCCATGGCGGCGTCATTTGATTGTTTCGTTTTTTGCTTGCAGTTTAGTAGCGTTATTACAACAAACAGCAGTAAGGTTGCTCTTTTCATAATTGATTTTAGTTCTAAGGCTGGCGAATATAATGGTTTAATAACCTAAATGCCAGTCATTAATCCAAAAATGATATGTATTAAGTCAGTTCCCAACCCTTACGATATTCACGAGTGACCCAATCGTTTGCTTTATCGTAATTGGTAATTTTCATATTGTCACCATCCCAGAACAGTTTTCTTCTGCCGGGATATTCAAAAGGATCCCAATCCCCCACTTTTTTGCCTTCCTTCAATACTTTGTATTGATATGCTTTAACGGCCAGGTTACCCATGAGCACGGTTTCGGTCAATCGTCCGGCTTTGGCAAAATTGGATGAGGTTGGCGTTCCATTTAAACAGCCATCCACAAAATTGCCAATGTGTCCGCCCATACCTCCGGGAATTCTTGGGTATTTGGGTGCTGGAGCATTGTATAGATCCATCATGTCTGAAGGAAGCAAACGGGCATTTTGTGAATAGGTGTCGCAAACCAGAGTGCCTTTTTCACCATACATTATGGTTCCGCCTCCACCATCGCCAATGGTTTCTCCATCCTTCAGTTCGTCTGGAAGGTCGGGTTTAATCCCACCATCGTACCAATTAAGGGCGATGTCTCCATGCGCTTCATGTTCAAACTTTAAATGTATTTTGGAGGAAGGTGGACAGGAAGGACTATAATCCGCTTCCACAAAATCACCTACCCAAACGGTTGTACAGCTGGCCTCAGCTTCTGTGGGATAGCCCAAATCCAGAACACTGAAAGGGGTTTCCATGATATGGCATCCCATATCGCCCAAAGCGCCAGTGCCAAAATCCCACCATCCCCGCCATTTGAACGGCAAGTAGGCGGCATTATAATCCCGCATTGCTGCCGGACCCAACCAAGTGTCCCAATCCAATTCCTTGGGCACTCTTTGTTTTTTGGAAGGAACAGGGACGCCCTGTGGCCAAACAGGTCTGTTGGTCCAACAATCTATGGTATGCACTTTTCCTATGATTCCAGATTCTACCCATTCCCGTGCAATACGGCTACCATCACTGGAGGCACCTTGGTTTCCCATTTGGGTAACAATGCCGTTTTCCTCCGCTACTTGGGTCATTAAGCGAGCTTCGTAAATGTTATGGGTCAACGGTTTTTCAACATAGGCATGTTTTTTCTCCCGCATAAAGGGCAATGCTATGGAAGCGTGCATATGATCGGGGGTGGCCACCATTATGGCATCAATATCATTTAAGTGGGTATCGAAGACCTTTCTAAAGTCCTTGTATCGTTTTACATCAGGAAATAAGTCAAAAGTGGCTTGGGCACGGCGATCATCTACATCGCAAAATGACACGAATTTAACCTTTCCCGTTTCGTTGAGTCCGCGAATTACGCTTTCTCCTCTTCCTCCTACGCCAAAGGCCCCAACATATAAAGTGTCACTAGGAGGAACATGGGTTTTTCCCAAAACATGGCTTGGAACAATAGAAAAAGCAGCTGAAGCCGCTGCCGCATTTTTAATGAATTTTCTTCTTTGCATGTTGTTTAGTTTGAATAGCCCTTCAAGATACAAAAAACCGTTAGAGGTCAAAACCTATTCCCGTTCCATTCTTTATAAAATTGATCCAAATAAACCAACATAAACTGGTGCCGTTCTTGAGCCAGTTTTTGGCCCGTTGCCGTATTCATTTTTTCCTTTAGCAAAAGAAGTTTTTCATAAAAATGATTGATGGTCGGCGCTTGGGAATTCTTGTATTCCTCCTTGGTCATATTTAGATTGGGGGGAACGTTTGGGTTGTACAGGGGTCTATTTTTGAATCCACCATAATTAAAGGCCCGGGCAATGCCAATGGCACCCATAGCATCCAATCGGTCTGCATCTTGTACCACTTGAAGCTCTTTTGATGAAAATGTTGCCGAGCTTTTATCCAAACTATTTTTAAAGGACATGTGTTGGATGATGTTGACCACATGGTCAATAGTGGTGTTATCCACTTGCTGTGATTTTAGAAAATCACGGGCCATGTTGGGACCCACGTTTTCATCGCCATCATAAAACTTTGGGTCAGCAATATCGTGTAACAAAGCGGCCAGTTCCACCACGAGTGAATTTACTTCCTCATGTTGGGAAATCAGTTTTGTTGTGTTGAAAACCCGTTCAATGTGAAACCAATCGTGCCCCCCTTCAGCATGTTGAAGCGTCTCTTTTACAAAATCGATGGTATTTTGTATCAGATGGTCTTTTTTCATTTTGAAGAAAATATTCCAGATACGATCTGTTTTTCGACCTTGGCAATCAATTCTTCAGCATCACCTACATTTTCAACTGGAGGATGGACCTTGAATTTAAGATGATTGCCCAATCCCATGGGAAATTTTCCATAGCGCAACAACTTCCACGAATTGTTTATGCTGATGGGTACAATCAGTGCTGCCGGCGCATTTTTCATCAGCACCTTTAATCCGGTGGTGCGAAAAGGCTTGGGGACTCCGTTTCGGCTTCGGGTACCTTCCGGAAAGATAACGGCACTGCGTTTGTTGGTTTCGATGTACTTGCCCAGTTTTTGGAGCTCAGCGATGCTTTGTTTGGGATCCTTTCGGTCAATCAAGGCAGAACCGCTGTGCCTTAAATTAAAGGACACACTGGGTATACCTTTGCCCAATTCAATTTTACTGACAAACTTTGGATGATGTTTTCGCATATACCAAATCAAGGGTGGAATATCGTACATGCTCTGGTGATTGGTAACAATGATCAAAGGTCTGTCCGTGGGAATGTTCTGGTTGTTTTCAAACGTATATCGCGTGCCCAGTACATTGGTACATCGCATGATGAACCAGTTAAGGATTGAAACGCTGCGTTTATGTGCATCATATCCTACGGCCTTCAAACAAAACCATTGAATGGGATGAAAAATGACCAAAACCAATCCGAAGCAAATAAAAAAAAGTACGGTCAAAGGATACGAAAGCAACTTTTGCATGCTCACAATGTTGTGGGTTTATTTTGATAAAATCTGGGACTAAAATAACGCATCGTCAACTTTTTTAATGCTGAAAAACAAAAAACCACCCTAAAGGGTGGCTTTATTTTTTTAAATCGAGGAAGGATTAACAGAACTCGTTGTAAGCTTCCATCAGGTTTTCTGCGATAAGTTCCGCAGGTCTTCCTTCAATGTGGTGTCTTTCGATCATATGCACCAATTCACCATCTTTAAAGAGGGCCATGCTAGGTGAAGATGGAGGGAAAGGCACCATATGGTTTCTGGCCGTGTTCACCGCTTCGGTATCCACCCCCGCAAATACGGTCACCAAATGGTCTGGTTTTTTGCTGTTTTGCAGGCTTAGCTTGGCGGCTGGCCTGGCATTGGCCGCGGCACATCCACAAACGGAATTGACCACTACCAAGGTGGTTCCAGCTTGTTTTAGGGCGTTTTCAACGGCTTCGCTTGTATATAGTTCTTCAAACCCGGCGGTGGCCAAGTCTGCTCGCATAGGTTTTACCAATTCTTCAGGATACATAGACTTCTTTTTAATTCGGTTACAAAGATACGGTATTGTCGGGTTTTTACCATGACCCTTAACATTGCTTATGGTTTAGTTTCCTCTGCAAAGCCCTATATTTGGGCTTTAAATTTTTTGGAGGATGATTAAATGGGTGGCCGCCTTTCTCGGCTATTTTTTATTTCGGTTCCCTGGAGCCATTTTGGGGTTTATCGTTGGGAGTCTATTGGATAACCTCGGCGGGTCCAGTGGTGGCCCAAAAACTGTTTTTCAAGACTACACCAGACAACGGGTTTCCCCAGCAGATTTTGAATTGAACCTGCTTTCGCTCTGTTCCATTATCATTAAGGCGGATGGACAGGTGAACCAACGGGAACTGGACTATGTGCGGCAGTATTTTTTGAGCACCTATGGCAAGGAGAAGGCCAATGCCATATTTAGGACCTTTAATGAGGTCATCAAAAAACGGGAAATCTCTACACAACGTATCTGTGATTATATGGTGCAACGCACCCGCTATGAGGTGAGGTTGCAAATGTTGCACTTTTTGTTCGGAATAGCCCAGGCCGATGGGCAAGTGAGCAAGGCCGAGCTCGACAAATTGAGGGAAATAGCAAGGTACTTCCGTGTGGGGCGGCATGATTTTGACAGTATCATGGCCATGTTCATCAAGTCTGCGGATAATTCCTATAAGATTTTGGAGATTGAAAAAAGTGCCACGGACGAAGAGGTGAAGAAAGCGTATCGGAATATGGCCAAAAAATACCACCCCGATCGTGTGGTCACTGAAAATGAGGCCATCAGAAAAGGGGCGGAGGAGAAGTTCAAGGAGGTGCAGAAGGCTTACGAGATTATTCAAAAAGAAAGGGGAATTTCTTAGTTTAGTTGGGAGTTAGGAGTTGGTGGATTGTGCGTTTTTAATTAAAACCATAAACAGCGTCATGCAAGAGTTTTTGTTTTATGTGAAACTGGGGTTGAACCACGTGTTGGATTTTGGCGCGTATGATCATATCCTGTTTTTGTCGGCTTTGGCCGTTCCGTTTACTTTTAAGAATTGGAAACGTGTGGTGGTTTTGGCCACCATATTCACCATTGCCCACTGTACATCATTGGCGTTGTCCGTTTATGAAGTTTTTACAGTGGATGTTGGGCTGATTGAATTCTTGATTCCCGTAACCATTTTGTTGACGGCCCTTTTTAATTTTGTCTATGTTTTTCGGGAAGCTATGCAGGTGGGATTGATTTTGCACATTTTGGCCACCGCTTTCTTCGGTTTGATCCATGGTTTTGGCTTTTCAAACTATTTTAAGATGCTGATGGCGGAAGAGGACGACAAAATCACACCTTTATTGGGCTTCGCTACCGGAATAGAGCTTTCGCAAGTAACCATTATTCTAGTAATTTTGGCCTTAGCTTTTGTGGTGTTGGACCTGTTGAAAGTAAAAAGGCCCATTTTTATTGCAGTGACTTCCATTTTGATCATTTGTATTACAATACCCTTGCTCATTGCAACGTTTCCCATGTAAGGCCTTCGTTAAAATTAATCGAATAAGGTTGTAAGGGTCTTTCAAAGCAGGTATATTTATTTCATTATCGGCTGATTTAATGCTATATGAAGGAGAGTAAACAGTTAAAGTACGACAAAGCATATCTTCGGATGGCCCAGGAATGGGGCAAACTCTCCTATTGTAAAAGAAGGCAAGTAGGTGCCATTATTGTCAAGGATCGGATGATCATATCCGATGGCTACAACGGCACACCCACCGGATTTGAAAATTTTTGCGAGGATGATGAAGGCTACACCAAGTGGTATGTGCTCCATGCCGAGGCCAATGCCATTTTAAAAGTAGCTTCCTCCACACAGTCTTGTGAAGGGGCCACGTTGTACATCACTTTATCCCCGTGCAGGGAATGTAGTAAGCTGGTGCACCAAGCTGGCATAAAACGTGTGGTATATCAGACTGCCTACAAGGACGATTCAGGATTAAAATTCTTGGAAAGGGCAGGAGTAGAGACCGTTCATTTGCCCGTTTTGGAAGAAATGGTCTAAAAAAACCATCGCTATTATGAAGAAAATTAAAGGATATATTTGGCCCACATTGCTGGCTCTTGCTGTAGCTATCGGGATTTTTATAGGAGGCAAGCTTCACTTTAATGATAGTCCAGAAAAACTGTTTTCCACCAATTCCAAAAAGGACAAACTCAACCGACTCATTGATTATATCGACTACGAATATGTGGACGAGATAAACACGGACAGTATTGTGGATGTCACCGTGAACAATATTTTGGGAAAATTGGATCCCCATTCGGTCTATATTCCCAAGAGCGAAATGGAAGAGGTTTCCGAGAGCATGAAAGGGGATTTTGTGGGCATAGGGGTAAGTTTCTACAAATACAAGGATACCATCACCGTCATTCGAACCATAAAGAATGGTCCAAGCTATATCAGTGGCATAAAACCCGGAGACCGGATTCTCGCTGCAAATAATGACACCCTTTTTGGGCGCAGAATTCCCAATGATGACTTGGTGTCAAAACTAAAGGGCAAGGTCGGTACCAAGGTCGACTTGAAAGTTTTCCGAAAGTCCGAAAACAAGATTTTGGACATCACAGTGGTACGCGATCATGTGCCCATCAAAAGCGTGGATGCCTATTACATGCTTACCAAGGATATGGGATATATCAAAATAAATCGTTTTGCGGAATCCACGTTTGATGAATTCAAGGACGCACTGAAGAAGCTCAAAATAAGAGGTGCCGGAAAGTTGGTTTTGGACCTGCGTGACAACCCGGGGGGCTATTTGGGCATCGCTGAAAAATTGGCGGACGAGTTTTTGGAAGATGACAAGCTCATTCTGTTCACCAAGAACAAAAAAGGACGCATCAAAAAAGTTTATGCTACCGGCAAAGGCGATTTTGAGAACAAACCGGTCTACGTTTTGATCAATGAACGCTCCGCTTCGGCCAGCGAGATCATTGCGGGAGCTTTGCAGGACAATGATATTGGCACCATTGTGGGAAGACGTTCCTTCGGAAAAGGATTGGTACAGCGTGAAATGGATTTGGGCGATGGTTCTGCTGTGCGCTTAACGGTTTCCAGATATTACACGCCAACAGGCCGTTCCATTCAAAAATCATACAAAAATGGGAATCGGGATTATTATCAGAAGTTCATGGAGCGCTATGTCAGTGGAGAGCTTATTTCTGCGGATAGCATTAAAGTGGCGGATTCTTTAAAGTTTAAAACCCCAAAAGGAAAAGTGGTCTATGGTGGAGGTGGAATCATACCTGATGTGTTTGTGCCCATTGGCAGCAATGAGGAAGAGGCCATTGAAAGTATGGACGACACCTATCAGTTCTTTTCCCGATTTGTCTTTGAACATTTGGAAGAGGACCGTACCCGATATGCTGACTATGACCGAAATCAATTTTTGGATGAATACCATGTGGATGATATCCTTTTTGACAACTTCATTGAGTTTGTGCTGAACCGTAAGATCAAACTTGATTTTTATGCCCAAGAGGACAAGATAAAGGCATTTATAAAAGCAAACATTGCCGAACAATTGTTTTCGCCCAACCTTTCTGCCCAGATCAAGGGGGAATATGATTCGATGCTCAAAAAAGTAAAGGATATTGATGAAGCGGTGATTGCCCGATCAACCCAAGGAATAATTGGCATGCAGAACTAATCCTTGTTCAGCTTTTTTTGTATTTTTTTTGAGGTCATAAAAATCAGCAAGAGTATTATGGCACATAAGGAAGCCACAATCCCTATCAAAGCTACGGTGCTATCTCCCTGAAAAGGATTTTCAAAATCCACCAAGGTCACATTGTAGGCAATGAGCCCCAAGGCCAAAATAATAAGGATAATGCTGAATGTTTTATTCATGATATGGCTTTATAGATGCTCAAAGAGCTGATTGATGTTGGCTGCAAAAAGCTTTACGGCAATGGCCAAGAGCACTACACCGAATACTTTTCTAATAATGCTGAGGCCTATTTTACCCAAGACCCGCTCAATTTTGGCGCTGGATTTAAGAACCATATATACAAAGATAATGTTTAGGATAATGGCAACAATAATGTTTTCCACATGATATTCCGCCCGAAGGGCCAATAGCGAGGTCATGGTTCCCGCTCCCGCAATAAGTGGAAAAGCAATGGGAACAATGGAAGCACTCTCAGGCTCATCGTCTTTGTAAAGGGTAATGCCCAAGATCATTTCAATGGCCAGGAAAAATATGATAAAGGAACCCGCCACGGCAAAGGAGTTGACATCAATACCGATCAACGAAAGAATTCGTTCCCCAACAAAAAGAAAGGCCACCATAATACAGGCTGCTACAATGGAAGCCTTTTCAGATTGAATATGACCCACTTTGCTCCGCAAGGAGATAATTATGGGAATACTGCCCACAATGTCAATCACGGCGAACAGAATCATGCTGGCGGTAGCAATTTCCTTAAAATTCAAATTCATGACGTTACTTTTTTCGGTCTGCAAATGTACGGCATAAAACGACTTTTGGATGACATATAATGTTTGGAAAACATCAATTTTTTTGTTTTGGGTTACCTTTGCCCAAAAAGAAGGCAAGCACATGTTTCAGATAGGTAAAACCATAGTGTCCGAAGAGATTTTGGAAAACGATTTTGTGTGCAATCTCAATGCGTGCAAAGGGGCTTGTTGTGTTGGTGGGGAATATGGTGCTCCAGTGGAGGATTCCGAAACCGATATTCTGATCAACATCTATGAAAAAGTAAAGCCCTATTTAAGACCGGAAGGCATCAAGGCCATTGAAGAGCAGGGCACTTTTGTGAAGGGAGAGGATGGTGAATGGGAAACACCCTTGGTGAACAACAGTGAGTGTGCCTACGTGATTTTTTCAGGAGAAGGCATTGCCAAGTGCGGTATTGAAGCCGCCTATGAAGATGGAGCAACCAAATGGGCAAAACCTGTTTCTTGCCATTTATACCCAGTGCGTACCCGGGAGTATTCTGAGTTTACGGCGGTTAACTACCATAAATGGGAAATATGTGACCCGGCCTGTAGTTTGGGGAAAGAATTAAAAGTGCCCATTTACAAATTTGTAAAAGAGGCCCTGACCCGGAAATTTGGTAAGAAATGGTACGAGGAACTGGAAGAAGTGGCCATGGGCCATGCTAAATCGTAGGAATGTCCAAGATGACCTTGGTTCCCTTTGGACTGCCATCTGTGTTGAACAGGTCCACAATATCCACATCAAATTTATTCTGGTAGTCTTTTGAAAAATTGGCCAAACGTTCCTTGGTGATACGGATGCCAACCGATTTTCGTTTCAGCACCCTATTTTCTTTGTTGGCCTCGGCGGCTCCCCTGCCCACACCATTGTCCTCAATCTCAATGGAAACGTGGTTCTGGCTCTTCCGTTTTACATTCAAATGAATCATTTTTTTGCCCTCTTTTGGAGAAAGGCCATGCCACAATGAATTTTCAAGAAAGGGCTGCAATGCCAATGAGGGAATTTTGATGTTGGATGGGCAAAGGTCCTCATCCACAGTGATTTTAAAATCAATTTCATTGGAAAACCGAATGTTCTCAATGTTCATGTACAGTTCTATGGTCTCCAATTCTTCCGCTAAGGTAATTTCCCGTTGTGAAGAGGCTTCCAGGATTTTACGGATCAGCTTGGAAAATTTGTTCAAGTAGTGTACCGCATTTTTTTGCTCATTGTTGATGATGTAGAGTTTGATGGAATTCAAGGAGTTGAACAAAAAATGGGGATTCATTTGGCTACGGAGCATGTTCTGCTCCAGGGAAAGCACTCTTTTTTCATTCTTGTTTTGGTACTGCCGGTACAAAATGTAGAGAATGGAGGCCACCAGCCCCACAATCAGGGCACTTACCAAAAGAGTGGTCTGGTTTTTCTTTAACCGTAGGCGCACAATTTCATTTTCTTTGGCCAATACGGAGATTTGGTTGTTCTTTTTCTCGGCTTCGTACCGCACAATAACGTCGTTCATGTACCTTAAGTTGGTGGCACTGGAGATTTCCTTGTCGTATTCACTGGCCTTTTTATATAAGGTGTAGGCTTCTTTGTAGTTGCCCCTTTCGCTTTCAAGGTCGGAGAGTCTTTGATAGGCTTCGAGGACATTACTGGGCATGTTGTGGTTTTGTGCCATTTCCAGCCCTTCTTGGATAAACTTTTGGGCCTTGTCAAATTCTTTCACTTTTGTGTACGCCCAACCTGTATTTATAAAGATGGATGAGGTAATAAAAAAATCACCTATTTCTTTGGATTCTTCATGCAGGGGTTCCAATAAAACAAGTGCGGCATAGGGCATATCTTGTTTTAAATAGACCTGGGCCAAGCTGTTCTTGCAGATGACCCGCCCATAATCTGAATTGATTTCTTCGTTATAGGCCAAAGATTTCCGGTAGTTTTCCAAAGCACCCTCAAGATCCCCCTTTTGTTCCAAACAATCCCCTATGTTCTGGTGGTTGATGGCAAGCCCCAATTTGTTGCCCAGTTCCTCTTCCAGTTTAAGGGCCCTTTTAAACTGCATGATGGCCAGATCGTACTGTTCCAAGGTTTGATATAGGTTTCCGATGCTGTTCAGGGACACATTGATACTTCTCTTGATATGGTGGGAAGGATTTTCAACAGCCTCTGCTATTTCCAGGGCTTTTTGGTTGTAGTCCAATGCCGTTTTTATGGCATCGGTGCGCCTATAGACCACCCCGAGCATGTTCAGACTTAATACTTTAAGCTCTGTATTGTTCGCCTTTTCGGCAAGTTCAAGGGCTTTTTCATGAAGGTCTGCGGCCTTTTTGAATTGCGAAATGTTCCTATACTCCCTTGCAATTTGGTTAAACGCATAGGCTTCTCCCTCCAAATAGTTGTTCTCCCTGGACAAATTGGCAAAATAGCGCAGCAGGGTTGTGTCCTGGTTTTCTTCTTTGAGTTCGGTGTTCAAAGAGAGATAGGTCCTGGGCATCAATTCAACCAGTCGGGCGGCCTTTTCTTTAAAGTCATCTGGAATTTCTTGGGCCGGAGCCATGTAAACTCCAAACCATAAAAGTAGTGGGCATAAGATTGCCTTTCGCAGCGGACCTAGGTTTTTGATGTGTGTGAACTCAATTTTAAGCACAGGTATATTGGGACGTTATAGCATATCCAGAAAATCGGATTTTTTTTGCCTGGAGACTGGGATTTTATGATTGGATTCCAATACGACATATCCGTCGGTCTTTAGGAATTCCTTTATTTTGTTCAGGTTGATGATATAGGAGTTGTGAATCCTGAAAAAGCTATTGTCTGGCAAAAGGGTATTTACTTCCTTTAATTTCTTTGTAAGCAGTATTTTCTGGCCATCGCTCAGGAAAATGGTGCTATAATTTCCGTCAGATTCGGCATAAAGAATATCGTCGCTGTTCAAGAAGACCAATTTGCCATCCGTATTTATCGTAATTTTTTTGCTGTGCGATTCAGCATTGAAATTCAACAATATCTTTTCCAACCGGTTTATGGTCAAATTTTTGGCGTTGAACTTTTTTATTTTGGCAATGGTCAACTCCAGATCATCCGTGTCAATGGGTTTGAGCAAATAATCTATGGCCTCATTCTTTAGGGCCTGGAGGGCATATTGGTTGTACGCCGTTGTGATGACCACGGGGAAGTCCTTGTTCTTTAAATTTTTAATGAATTGGAAACCATCCATGGCGGGCATTTCAATGTCCAAGAACAGACAGTCTGGAGTATTATGCTCCAGATAGCCCAAGGCCTCATGTGCATCGGTGAACGATGCAATGATGTCCACCTCATCGCTCAAGTTGGTCAGCTCCCAACTCAAGCTCTGTAGGGCCTTAATCTCGTCATCTACAATAACCGCTTCTAGCATATAAACAATAATAGGTATATCAAATTTAGGATTATTCTGTTTATGCTTATTAAAATTATGTGTTGTTGGGCATTTAAGGCGTATAACTGGTAAAAAATGTAAAATCAGGTGAAAAAAGACACCTTTTTTGCCCCATGACCCATACTTGTCGGCAAAACAAGATTACAATGGTTAAAATTACGTAAGCCAACTATACATAAAAGTCAACCGTTTATACATACCAACAAGGAAGCAGGGCCTATGTTATCTATCTTGGTGCTGTCAAAAAAAATTGGGGTCTTTACCAATATCGTGTAAAAATGAAAAAGTGTTTCATATTGTTCGTGATTTTAATAATTGCCTTGATTTTTGCGGCTGTTTCGGAAAGTAAGGACATGAAGGTACAGCCAGATTGGGATAGCGTGGCCGCCAAGAGCAGCCATGTGCCCAGATAAACGTTCATACAAATATTACCAATAAATTGTACGGCCAAAGCAACCAATTCTCTTGATTATAGAAACCGCTTGCAAAAATAAATCTTCAGAGGAGCCTTGGTATACTGTTTGGTTTTAGGTTTCGGGGGAACTACCTAGAATTAAATGCACCTATGGCATATCCTGAAGAGGCCGTACTTTTGGTAATAATCACAGATTATAGCACTAACCGCAGTTCATAAGCAGTAAGACCAATTAGTATGTCGCAATATACTTTTTGGTCTTTTTTGTTTGGCTGAAATTGTAACCGAAAAGTTATCAAAGGGCCATATTTTGCCGAGGCCAACGAGGGTAGCCGCCAGATTAGATTTCAACAGCCTGTGTTAAAAACTTTGCGGTTGTTTCGCAAAAACCCCCTTTACAATCTACCAACAATTTTGAATCTTTGTTAGCCCTGTTCACAAGGAAATCTCCTTCCGAATTAAAAATTTTAACAAGCGATTATGTCAGAAGCAATTGAGCCCATATTACAAGAAAACAAAGATAGATTTGTAATTTTTCCCATTCAGCACCACGATCTTTGGGATTGGTACAAAAAACAGGAAGCTTGTTTTTGGACCGCAGAGGAGATTGATCTTCACCAAGACTTGACGGATTGGAACAACAAATTGAGTGATGACGAACGCTATTTCATCAAACACATTTTGGCCTTTTTTGCCGCTTCGGATGGAATTGTAAATGAAAATCTGGCGGAAAACTTTGTAAATGAAGTGCAGTATTCCGAGGCCAAGTTTTTCTACGGCTTCCAGATCATGATGGAAAACATCCATTCCGAAACCTATTCGTTGCTTATTGATACCTATGTGAAAGAGGAAAAAGAAAAAAGTATCCTCTTCAAGGCCATTGAAAACTTTCCCGCCATAAAAAAGAAAGCGGATTGGGCCTTAAAATGGATTGAGTCACCAAGTTTTGCCGAGCGATTGATCGCCTTTGCCGCCGTGGAAGGCATCTTCTTCTCCGGTGCGTTCTGTTCCATCTTTTGGTTGAAGAAAAGAGGCCTCATGCCAGGACTTACCTTTTCCAATGAGTTGATCTCAAGAGATGAGGGAATGCATTGCGACTATGCCGTACATCTGCACAACAACCATTTAAAAAACAAAGTGTCCAAGGAGCGCATCAAGGAAATTATTGTTGACGCCCTGAACATAGAAAGAGAGTTCATTACCGAGTCACTTCCAGTGAGCCTTATCGGTATGAACGCTAAATTAATGACCCAATACTTGGAGTTTGTAACAGACCGATTATTAGTGGAATTGGAATGTGAGAAAGAATATAATTCCACCAATCCATTTGATTTTATGGATATGATCTCGCTCCAAGGAAAGACCAATTTCTTTGAAAAACGCGTGTCCGAATATCAAAAGGCAGGTGTTTTGAACAAAGAGAAAGATTCTGATTCACAAAAGATCAGTTTCGACGCAGATTTTTAAGTGACCAAAAGATTTTGTTGACTTCCGACGACCCCGGAAGTTTTCATGCACTTAACCTTAAATGTTAAATTTTTAACATTCAACAGAAACCAACAATAAAACTAAATATTCGTAGCGCCATGTATGTAGTAAAAAGAGACGGAAGAAAGGAGCCGATCATGTTCGACAAGATCACGGCCCGTGTAAGAAAACTTTGTTATGGACTCAATTCCTTGGTGGATCCCGTTAAGGTGGCCATGCGGGTCATTGAAGGGCTGTATGATGGGGTTACCACTTCAGAATTGGACAATTTGGCCGCTGAGATTGCAGCCACCATGACCACCACCCATCCTGATTATGCGAAGTTGGCGGCACGTATCTCGGTTTCCAACCTGCACAAGAACACCAAAAAATCCTTTTCCGAGGCCATGAAGGACCTCTACGAATATGTAAACCCTCGGACGGGCAAAAAAGCACCTTTGTTATCCGATGAAGTGTACAAGGTAATTTCAGAGAATGCGGAAACGTTGGATTCAACAATCATTTACAACCGTGACTTTGGCTACGATTATTTCGGTTTTAAAACCTTGGAGCGCTCCTATCTTCTTAAACTGAACGGGAAAATTGCCGAGCGTCCCCAGCACATGCTCATGCGGGTGGCGGTTGGCATCCATTTGAATGATTTGGAATCTGCCATAGAGACCTATGAGCTCATGTCCAAAAAGTATTTTACACACGCTACGCCCACACTCTTCAACTCAGGAACGCCAAAACCCCAGATGTCGTCCTGTTTCCTATTGGCAATGAAGGATGACAGCATCGATGGCATCTATGATACATTGAAGCAAACCGCAAAAATATCACAGTCTGCGGGAGGTATCGGTTTGTCCATTCACAACATACGGGCCACTGGTTCCTATATTGCCGGAACCAATGGAACCTCAAACGGAATTGTGCCCATGCTGCGGGTCTTTAACGATACGGCGCGCTATGTGGACCAAGGTGGTGGAAAACGAAAAGGGAGCTTTGCCATTTATGTGGAGCCATGGCATGCCGATATTTTTGACTTTTTGGATTTAAAGAAAAACCACGGAAAGGAAGAAATGCGTGCACGCGATTTGTTCTATGCCATGTGGATTCCGGATTTGTTCATGAAACGGGTAGAAGCAGACGGCGAATGGACCCTCATGTGTCCCAATGAGTGCCCTGGATTGTTCAGCAGCCATAGTGATGAGTTTGAAAAGCTGTACACCCAATATGAAGCTGAAGGCAAGGGGCGAAAAACCATTAAGGCCCGTGATCTCTGGGAGAAAATATTGGAGTCCCAAATAGAAACGGGGACACCCTATATGCTCTACAAAGATGCCGCAAACCGCAAGAGCAATCAAAAGAACTTGGGAACCATACGTTCCTCCAATTTGTGTACCGAAATCCTGGAATATACCTCCCCCGATGAGGTAGCCGTATGTAATTTGGCCTCCATTGCCCTGCCCATGTTCATCAAGAATGGTGAGTTTGACCATAAGGAACTTTTTAGGGTCACCAAGCGGGTCACCAAGAACCTGAACAAGGTGATTGACCGTAACTTTTATCCCGTGGAGGAAGCAAGGAATTCCAATATGCGGCACAGACCCATTGGTCTGGGTGTGCAAGGATTGGCGGACACCTTTATTATGTTGCGCATGCCTTTCACCAGCGATGAGGCCAAAAAATTGAACCAAGATATTTTTGAGACCTTGTATTATGCAGCCGTTTCTGCTTCCATGGAAATGGCAAAGGAAGAAGGCACCTATTCCAGCTACGAAGGGTCTCCCATTTCAAAAGGGGAATTCCAGCACAATCTTTGGGGCATCAAGGACCAAGAGCTTTCCGGACGATGGGATTGGGAAAAGCTCAGAAAGGATGTAAAAAAGCATGGGGTCAGAAACTCCTTGTTGGTCGCGCCCATGCCAACGGCCTCAACATCCCAGATTTTGGGCAACAACGAATGTTTTGAGCCTTATACCTCCAATATCTATACCCGTAGGGTATTGTCTGGAGAGTTCATTGTGGTAAACAAGCACCTTTTGGAAGATTTGGTGCGATTGGGCCTATGGAACGAAAACCTAAAACAAGAGTTGATGCGTGCCAATGGTTCCGTTCAAGATATTGATGTAATTCCACAGGACATCAAGGAGCTGTACAAGACCGTTTGGGAGCTCAGTATGAAGGACATTATTGATATGAGCCGTCAACGGGGCTATTTCATAGATCAAAGCCAATCATTGAACCTCTTCATGGAGAACGCCAACTACTCCAAGCTTACCTCAATGCATTTCTATGCATGGAAAAGTGGTCTAAAAACGGGAATGTACTATCTCAGGACCAAATCTGCGGTGGATGCCATTAAATTCACCTTGGACAATTCCAAAAAGAAAGAAGAGCCGGTTAGCGTGGCGGTAGAGTCTGAGATGACATCAGCTGCAGCCGCAGAAGCCTTAAAGGTAGAAGCTACCGACGTGAACCAGCAAGAAGTGGACATACGACCTATGACACCAGAAGAGATGAAAGAAATGATCGCCCGCGCCAAGGAAGGTCAAGCAGACGATGATTGCTTGATGTGCGGATCATAGTCTGTACTGAACTTTATCAGTATATGTGATAGTGTTTATTGATTAGATACCTCGGAGAACGTTCACCCCACTTAGAACCATCCGAGGTATTTTTGTTTGGATTGTACCATTCAATACCAAAAAAACCTCCTAAAAGGAGGTTTTTTATTTCCATAAAAAGAAAGAGAACAAAAATTACAGTGACCACGCTTTACCGTTGGTCAAAGTAGTTAGGTCGCCACAAGCAATATATTCACCTGGAACAGGGGCATAGGCCAATACTTCCTCACCGATGAACTCTGAAGACTTGTATGCCCAAATGGACAGGTCACGAAGGTCATTGGCAAAAGAAAAACGGGCTATGTCGTCATCAATATCGGCTTGGCCACCGCTGATGATAGCGTCCATATAGCTGTCAATTGCTTCCATATGGATTTCTTCTTGCTCTGGGGTGCGTTTTGCCAAATAGGCCTTTAAAACCGGCTCTATATCGCTTGCTTCCACATCTGCCAGGGACTGTTTACCGGAATCGGACAAAACTTTGTCATAAAACCTGTCCATCTTCAGTTTTACAAAATTCAATTGATCTTCTGGCAAAACCTCGTCCAAATAGGCATCAATAAACACATGAACGTTCATTTCCGTGGCCGAAGGCGTATCGGTCTTTGGCAAAATAATGTCCACGGTCTGTGCAAGGGCATATCCTTGGTCTTTGCTCAAAAAGGAAGGTACCCATTCCGCATACGGAGCCTTATCCTTACAGCTCTGGAGAATTCCCAATAGCGTTGGTGTGGCCACGGCATAACCAAAGGCCAATCCCATATTTTTTAGTGCAGATCTTCTTTCCATTATATATTTCCTTTTTTAAGTTCTTGAGCAGCATGGTGAGCAGCCCTTGCCGTAAAGGCCATATAGGTCAACGAAGGATTCACGCAACTTGCAGATGTCATGAACGCTCCATCGGTTACATAAACATTCTTGCAGGCATGAACCTGGTTGTTTCCATTCAAGACAGAAGTCTTGGGGTTGCGACCCATTCGGGCGGTTCCCATTTCGTGGATTCCAAGGCCCAAAGCGCCAGGTTCATCGTAAGGCTCAACATCCCTAATACCTGCCTTGGTGAGCATTTCAACGGCCTGCTCCTTCATGTCCTCACGCATTTTCCATTCGTTTTCATGAAGCTCGGCATCAAAAGTAATGGTTGGCAATCCCCATTGGTCCAATTTATCGTAATCCAGGGTCATTCGGTTGTCCTCATAAGGAAGTACCTCGCCAAAACCGCCCATACCAAAGGACCATCCCCCTGGTTTAAGGATAGCCTCCTTAAAGTCTTTTCCATACGAAAGCTCGGCCACGGTTTCTTCCCAGTTGTCCCTTCCGGCACCACCTTGATAACCATACCCACGAATAAATTTATCTGAATTGGAGCTGCCGCCCAAGTTTCTAAATCGTGGAACGTATACTCCGTTGGGCTTTCTTCCTTTGTAATATTTATCTTCAAATCCATCAAATTTACCAGCGGCACCCACATTTAAATGGTGGTCCATGATATTTCTTCCCAATTGGTCGGAATCATTGCCCAAGCCATTGGGGAAACGATCAGATCTGGACTGCATTAAAATGGAGGTAGAGGCAATTGCAGAGGCACAAAGGAATATTACTTTAGCTTTGAATTCGAATTCTTCTTTGGTCTCGCGGTCTATTACTTTTACCCCTGTTGCTTTTTGGGTATCTGGATCATAAATTACTTCATGAACAATGGAATCTGGTCGCAATGTCATGTTGCCTGTTCTTTCCGCAGCGGGCAACGTTGAGGAAACACTACTGAAATAGGCTCCAAACGGACATCCTCGGATACAGCGGTTCCTAAACTGGCAACGTACACGTCCGTCACCATCAAACTGCTTATCACTGTTGATGTGGGCCACCCTTCCTGCAGTGATCACCCGTCCATCAAAATGTTCAGCAACTTTTTCCCGGACATGGCTTTCCACGCAGTTGAGCTCCATCATGGGTTCAAAGATTCCATCGGGAAGCTGTGGCAAGCCCAAGGCCTCACCGGAAACCCCGATATAACTTTCAACCTTGTCGTACCAAGGGGCAATATCTTTATAACGCACGGGCCAATCCACGGCAATGCCATCATTTTTGTTGGCTTCAAAATCAAGGTCGCTCCAGCGGTAGCTGTGACGGCCCCACATAATGGAACGGCCACCTACGTGGTACCCCCGCATCCAATCAAATCGTTTCGTTTCATTATAAGGATGGTCAATATCATCCACAAACCAAAAATTGTGCGGAGCTTTTACGGTATAGCCGGTCCTGGCCTGTTTTTCTTGCCTGGCAGCCTTTTCTCTCGGCAATTCACCATTATGGGGGAAATCCCAAGGGTCTAAATTAGCTGTAGGATAGTCTTCACGGTGTTTCACCATGGGACCACGTTCCAAGACGAGGGTCTTAAGGCCATTTTCACATAGCTCCTTTGCAGCCCAACCACCACTAATGCCAGTTCCTACTACAATGGCATCATATGATTCCTGCTCCTCGTTGTAATAAAATTTACTCATTTATTCGGATTGTTTAGTTGCTAAATGTATTAATTATTAAATTAATTTTCTACATTTAATCCCTATGTTTATTGAGAATTCCCTACTATAACGTTGTAGTTTTTGGATTCTATAAGAAAATCGATAGTTTGTGTTTATGAAGAAAAAGAATGTTTTTCAAAGCGGTGTTTTGACCGTTATGGTGATTTTGGTATCAGGATTATATTCCTGCAAACAGAACCAGAAAAAGGAAACCTCTGATATCCAAACATCCGAGGAGGTAATGGCTGAAACAACCGAACCTTCCTATAAAATTTCCTTGGCCCAGTGGTCCATCAACAGAATGATCAGGGAGGATGGGGTAGACCCCTACAAATTTGCCGAAATGGCAAATGAATGGGGCTTTGATGGCCTTGAATACGTAAGCCAGTTATATTATCCCGAATTGGAAAAGGATAATTTTTCCGAAGCCGCCATGAACGCTTTTGTGGAAAAAAGCAAGGACGAGAGTGAAAAATACGGTCTGGAGAATTTACTGATCATGGTGGATGGACAGGGAGATTTGGCGGCCACCGATGAAAAAGAAAGAAAAGAGGCCGTGGAGAACCATTACAAGTGGGTAGATGCGGCGGCGGCATTGGGCTGTCATTCCATCCGTGTAAACCTAAATGGCACCCAAGACCCTGAAGCTTGGAAACCGGCTTCCATTGATGGGCTAACACAATTGGCCACCTATGCCAAGGACAAGAACATCAATGTTATTGTTGAAAACCATGGCGGGCCTTCCTCAAATGCAGGATTGTTGGTAGAGGTGATACAACAAGTGGGCATGGACAATTGTGGCACACTCCCGGATTTTGGTAATTTTTGCATAAAAAGAGAGGCAGGGGATTATTATGAATCCAAATGTCTTGAGGAATATGATCGATACAAAGGAGTCACTGAATTGATGCCCTACGCCAAAGGTGTCAGTGCCAAATCCTATGGTTTTGATGAAGAGGGCAAGGAGACCACCATAGACTTTGCCAGAATGATCAAGATTGTCAAAGATTCGGGTTATACCGGATTTATTGATGTTGAATATGAAGGCAATGAACTGGGCGAGGAAGAAGGTATCCTGGCCACTAAAAAGTTATTGGAACAATTACTCTGACGCACCTCAATAAGCAACGGCCGTATGAAGGGATTTTTACAACAACTCTTCGACTATAATTTTTATTGCAACAAAAAATTGATTGCACAATGTAGTTCCCAAGATAAAATCTCGGAGAACACCATACGCCTGTTCAGTCATATCTTGAACGCCCACCATATTTGGAACCAACGGATTTTGGAATCCCCAATTAAATATAAGGTATGGCAGGAACAGCCCTTTGAAGATTGGGAAGATATCCACTATGAGAACCAAAGGACTTCGTTTGAGATCATCACCAATGCAGATGATCTTTACAAAAGGGTGGAATATGAAAACAGCGAAGGGAGAACCTTTGGCAATGAACTAAAGGATGTCCTTTTTCACATAGTGAACCATTCTACCCACCACAGAGGTCAAATTTCAATGGATTTTAGGGGTTCCGGTATCATTCCAGAACCTTTGGACTATATATTTTATAAAAGGTAACCCCTATATGAGCACAAAAATAAAGTTCCAACTTTCGTTTATGATGTTCTTGGAGTTCTTCATTTGGGGAGGGTGGTTTGTGACATTGGGTACCTTTTTGGGCAACAACTTGGGCGCCACCGGTGGTGAAATAGCCCAAGCATTTTCAACCCAATCCTGGGGAGCGATCATAGCACCTTTTATAATTGGGCTGATTGCGGACAGATACTTTAATGCCGAACGAATTTTGGGGATGCTCCATCTTATTGGGGCCTTGCTAATGTATCAAATGTATCAAACTACAGATTTTGGCTTGTTTTATCCTTATGTTTTAGGATACATGATCCTTTACATGCCTACACTTGCTCTCGTGAACTCCATATCTTTTAATCAGATGACGGATCCCGCCAAGGAGTTTTCTCCCATACGTGTTTTTGGGACCATTGGTTGGATCGTGGCAGGGCTTGTCATCAGTTATCTGTTTTTATGGGATTCTCCCGAAGGCATTCAATCTGGTATGTTGAAGAATACGTTCCTAATGGTGGCATTGGCATCGGCCGTTTTGGGATTGTTCAGCTTTACCCTGCCCAAGACGCCCCCCAGAGCAGATAGAAATGAGAAAGTGAGTATTTCGGAAGTGCTGGGTCTTGATGCCCTGAAGCTGTTAAAGGATAGAAATTTCTTGATTTTCTTTATCTCATCGGTATTAATATGTATCCCTCTGGCATTTTATTACCAAAATGCAAACCCATTTTTATCCGAGATCGGGATGAATAACCCCACTGGGAAGATGACCATCGGGCAAGCCTCCGAGGTACTTTTTATGCTGTTGCTTCCCTACTTCTTCAAAAAATTTGGCTTTAAAATGACCATCATGGCCGGTATGTTGGCCTGGACCTTACGATATTTGTTGTTTGCCTATGGCGATGCGGGTGAAATAGCCTTTATGTTATTGATAGGGATAGCACTCCACGGTATCTGCTATGACTTTTTCTTTGTATCGGGCCAAATATATACCGATTCGAAGGCGGGGCACAAATACAAAAGTGCGGCGCAGGGGCTCATCACTTTGGCCACTTATGGCGTTGGCATGCTGATAGGTTTTTGGGTGGCCGGACAAATTACGGATGCCAACCTAATTGGTGAAAACGAACACAATTGGACCAATATTTGGGGCTTCCCTGCTATTTTTGCTCTCGGTGTAGCCCTTATCTTTATGGTTTTCTTTAAAAATGAAAAAGTATCATATAAACAATAATTAACTGAATAAATTCAACCTAATGGAACAAGTAAACAAGAATAGACTTTTTATTGCATCCTGTGTAGCCTTATTGGTAACAGCAATGACTTTTGCTATAAGGGCACGACTGGAGACCGTTTTTGGACCCGAAGGGGTAGGACTTACCCTGGAACAAATAGGCTATGCTTTTACTCCTGCCTTTTGGGGATTTACCTTAGCTATGCTTTTGGGTGGACCTTTGGTGGATTTTTTGGGAATCAAAAAAATCACATGGATTGCATTCATTACCCATGCTATTGGTATTGTCTGGACTATTTTGGCCAATGACATGACCTCACTTTTCATTGCCACTTTGTTCGTGGGCATTGGCAATGGTTTTGTTGAGGCGGCACTCAACCCTATGATTGCATCAATGTATCCTAAAAGCAAGACCAAAATGTTGAACCGTTTTCACGTGTGGTTTCCTGGCGGTATTGCGATAGGAGGCGTTGTAGGATGGCTGGTCATGGATGTAATGGGTCTTAGCTGGCAAATAATGGTAGGTACGCTGTTTATCCCATTGATTATTTATGCGATAATGTTTTACGGACAAAAATTTCCGGTTACCGAACGTGTGGCCCTTGGGGTTACCAATAACAAAATGCTATCAAGTATTGGTAAGCCCCTCTTCATTTTTATGGTACTTTGTATGATGCTTACGGCCGCATCAGAATTGGGTACCACACAACGTATAGAATCCTTGTTAAAGGAATCAGGTACCATACCACTATTGGTGCTTGTCTTTATCAACGGAATCATGGCCTTGGGTAGGGCTTTCGCAGGTCAGGTCATTCATAAATTGCAACCATCCGGTATGCTTCTCTTTTCAGCAATATTTACATTTATAGGCCTTTGGTTGTTGACCATAACAAGTGGCCCTGCAACATTTTTGGCCGCAGGGGTATTTGCAATAGGGGTCACTTTTTTCTGGCCGACCATGCTCGGTTTTGTTGCAGAATACCTGCCAGAAACCGGTGCTTTGGGATTGTCCATAATGGGAGCAGCCGGAATGCTTTCTGTCTCGATAGTACTACCCATCATGGGGAACCTTATGGATAACGCCAGTGCACATGAAGCTCTTCGTACTATGTCAACCTTACCAGCCATATTGATTGTGGCCTTTATTGGATTGTATATATTTATGCGAGGAAAAAAAGTTCAGACAGAAGAGTAAGTTTCAATAATAGAGTAAAAATTAAGATTTATGCCAAAAAAAATCAGACTTGGAATTCTTGGAGGAGGCGGAGATTCGCTCATTGGAGTGTTGCACAGAGTAGCCTCGTTCATCAATGACAACTATGAAATCGTAGGGGCGGTCTTCAACCCAAATTTTGAGGACAACATGAATTTTGCAAAGGAGATTGATATTCCCACAAACCGTATCTACAAGGATTTTGATACGCTGGTGGAGGAAGAATTAAAACTTCCGGAGGAGGAACGGATTCAGGTGTGCTCCGTGTTAACACCAAACTTCCTGCATTTTCCCATGGCCAAAAAGCTGTTGGAAAACGGGTTCCATGTCATTTGTGAAAAACCAATGACCACAACCTATGAAGAAGCCAAGATTTTACAGGAAACCTTGGCCAAGGCGGGAACTGTTTTTGCGGTCACCCATACCTATACCGGGTATCCCATGGTGCGCCAGATGCGGGAAATGATCAAGGCCGGGGAATTGGGCAAAATCCATAAAGTGGATGCCCGATATTACCAAGGTTGGATCAATCCCATTATCCATGACAAGGAAAAACGCTCGTCTGTATGGCGATTGGATCCCAAAAAGGCGGGTATCAGTTCCTGTATGGGAGATATAGGGGTGCACGCCTTTAATATGATCGAGTTTACCACGGGGCTTCAGGTAAAATCCCTGTTGTGTGATTTCAATTATATGTATGATGACAACCAGATGGATGTGGATGGAACAGTTCTCATACGTATGGGTAAGAACGTAAAAGGAGTAATCAGGGCAAGTCAGGTTGCCACAGGTGAGGAAAACGGACTGGCCATTGCCATTTACGGCGAAAAAGCTGCGTTTAGATGGGAGCAGGAAAAACCCAATTTCCTCTATAGACTGAGCGATACAGAACCGGTACAGATTTATAAACCGGGACACGCCTATAATTCTGAACTTTCCTTGGACGGCACCAAACTGCCTCCCGGACATCCCGAAGGTATCTTTGATGCCATGGCCAATATTTATCTAGGCGTGGCTAGGGCAATCAGGGGAGAAAAATACAACGATGGTGAATTCCCAACCATGTTGGATGGTGTTCGAGGACTAAATTTTATTGAAGGCACCGTAGCTTCGCACAAGCAAGGCAACGTTTGGATGGATTTGGATTAATCCAGACTCTCACTCTATAAAAGTAAAATGGCCGCAATTTGCGGCCATTTTTTTATCGTTTAAAAAGCAGTTCAAATCCTTGGAAGACCACAATCATGCTCTCGCGTGGAATCTTTCCAAATTCGGCAAGTTCCCGGGAAAAATAGGACCAATGGGTCTTTTTCCAATGTTCCAGACTTTTGTCCCCCTCACCTTCCAACCGTGCCTGTTCTTCACGTACCGCAAAAAAAGGCGTCAATTTTACCGAAGTGGTCCGTATGATGCACTTGGCATTACCCTCCCAATCAGTAACAACCGAAAACTCCCCAATTTTGGGCAGTGGCATATTTCGCTGTTGCAACCCCATTAAGGAATGCGAAACCGCTCTTTTGGTTTCTTTGCAAATTAAATCCACACACGTATTGGTATCTTGTTCATTATCATAAAAACGAACGACCTTGGGAGCATCTTTTGAAGCAAACTCCAAATGGGCGTCCAAAAAATCGCCCCATAGATTCCGGGCAGATGCATTTTCCATAAGCAGGTATTTTAAAAACTTTATATTGCTTTAATTGTTGGCGAATTCCTATATTTATGTTTTCTACATGGGGAATAAAAATATCATAGAATTTTTCTAAATATAGAGGATAAATCGCAAAATTTTGCGGATTTGTTGATTCATAAAACCAAGTTAAATGAAAACTATCAAAGGACCGGCTGTATTCTTAGCACAATTTGTGGACAGTCAACCACCGTTCAATTCTTTGGATGGATTATGCAAATGGGCTTCAAGCCTAGGATATAAAGGAATTCAAATACCAACATGGGAATCGTTCCTTATCGATTTGGACAAAGCTGCCGAAAGTCAGGATTACTGTGACGAGCTCAAGGGAAAAATAAACTCCTACGGCCTTGAAATCACAGAATTGTCCACCCACTTACAGGGACAATTGGTGGCAGTACACCCAGCCTATGACATTATGTTCGATAATTTCGCCCCCGAAGCATTGCACGGAAAACCAAAGGAACGCACTAAATGGGCCATTGAAACCGTAAAAAAAGCAGCAACCGCAAGTAGAAGATTGGGAATTACGACCCATGCAACCTTCTCAGGAGCTTTACTTTGGCATACCATGCACCCTTGGCCTCAAAGACCACCGGGATTGGTGGAGATGGGTTTTGAGGAATTGGCCAAAAGATGGATGCCCATCCTAAACCATTTTGATGAAGAGGGTGTGGATGTGTGCTACGAGATTCACCCGGGCGAGGATTTGCATGATGGGGACACTTTTGAGCGCTTTTTGAAAGCCACAGGGAACCACAAACGGGTAAACATCCTGTACGACCCAAGCCACTTTGTGCTGCAACAATTGGATTACATTGAGTACATCGATTTTTACCATGAGTTTATCAAGTCCTTCCACGTGAAGGATTCAGAGTTCAATCCCACAGGAAAAAAAGGCGCCTTTGGCGGCTACAACGATTGGGGAGATAGAGCAGGACGTTACCGTTCTTTAGGTGATGGCCAAATCGACTTTAAGACCATTTTTTCCAAATTGACCCAATACGGATGCGATGTTTGGGCGGTAATGGAATGGGAATGTTGCATCAAGAGTCCAGAGCAGGGAGCCCGTGAAGGTGCCAAGTTCATTCAGGACCATATTATTGAGGCCACGCAAAAGACCTTTGATGATTTTGCAGGGGCAGAAATTGACTCACAAAAACTTAAAAATATCCTTGGGCTATGAGAAAACCGATCCTGTTGGCCGTGCTGGTCATGGCCTTTGCCTGTAAGGAAAAACCCAAGGAAAATGCTTCACAGGAAGCTGGGAAAGAAGAAATGGAAGTTGTGGAAGAAGCTGAATGGACCGTTTTGTTTGATGGCTCATCCTTTGATGGCTGGCATATTTACAATGGTGGAGAAGTAGGTGCGCCTTGGAAGTTGGAAGATGGTGCCATGATCTTTGATCCTTCTTTGGATGAATCTGAAGGTAAACACTTTAATCTTGTCACTGATGCGGAATACACCAACTTTAAACTATCCTTGGAGTGGATGGTGACCGAAGGGGCCAACAGTGGTGTCATGTGGGGCGTTGTGGAAGATGAAAAGTATGGCGAACCGTATATGACCGGTCCAGAAATCCAAGTGTTGGACAATGTTGGCCACCCCGATGGAAAGAACGGAACATCACACCAAGCTGGAGCATTGTACGATATGGTTTCTCCTGCCGAAGATGTTACAAAACCCCTGGGAGAGTGGAATCATTTTGTAATCACCATAAACCATGAGACCAATGAAGGCAGTGTGGTTTTGAATGATACTACAGTGGCTGAGTTCCCGGTAAATGGGGAAGCATGGAACCAGATGGTCTCCAAATCCAAGTTTGCCGACTGGGAAGGTTTTGGTGAATTCAAAACAGGAAAGATCGCATTGCAACACCATGGCGAACCCATAGTGATAGGGTACAGGAATATTAAGATTAAAGAATTATAAGATGCAAAAACTAAGAAGTATTTTGTTGGTTTTGTTGGCGGTAATTTCCACAAATGGTTTTGCCCAATTGGAAAAGGAACCGACCAAACCGGAAGCCACTGAATTTTATGAACCCGTTGTGCCTGTTGTAACACCGGGAAAAGACGGCGCGCCACCCAGCGATGCCATTGTTCTTTTTGATGGTAGCAGCTTGGATAAATGGATCAGTACTGCCGACAGTACTGCCGCCAAATGGACAGTGAACAAGGATGGCAGCATGACGGTAAAGGACAGAACGGGAGATATTCAAACCAAGCAAAACTTTGGAAGCATACAGCTCCATGTTGAATGGAGATCACCAGCTGAAATACAGGGTGAAAATCAAAGTAGGGGTAATAGTGGTGTTTTTCTTTCTGGATTGTACGAGGTACAAGTTTTGGACAACAACAATAACGACACTTATGTGAACGGTCAGGTTGGCTCTATTTACAAACAGCACACTCCATTGGCCATGGCTTCGGTCCCATCAGGGGAGTGGAACACCTATGACATCATCTACCATGCTCCCGAGTTTGAAAAAGGCCAAAAGGTCAAGTCGGGAACGCTCACGGTGATCCATAATGGTGTTTTGATCCAGGATCATGTGGAAATCAAGGGAACAACACCCTATATTGGTTGGCCCAAAAACCCACCACATGGAGATGGACCACTTCGACTCCAGGACCATGGCGATAACAGCAGGGTAAGCTACAGAAACATTTGGGTACGGGAGCTGGACTAATTTTCTGCTTTTTAACCCCACATTGATCAAGGGCAAAGGGCCAAAAGCTATTTTGGTTACCTTTGGCAAAATATATTGTTCTATATGATTCAATCCATGACCGGTTTTGGGAAGCATGTGGCACAGCTTCCATCCAAGAAAATTACTGTAGAACTCAAATCGCTCAATAGTAAGAGTTTGGATATCAATGCCAGAATTCCGCAATCGTATCGAGAAAAGGAATTGGAACTCCGTAAAATGATAGCCGATGTGCTAGTGCGCGGAAAGGTGGATTTGGGACTCTATGTTGAGATCACCGGGGAAGAAACCACAGCTGAAGTCAATAAGGGGGTGGTTAAAAATTACATGGAACAGTTGGCGCAAATAGCCAAAGGAGACGATATAAAACTTCTTGAATTGGCATTGCGCATGCCCGACACTCTTAAAACGGACAAGGACGATATTGACGAAACCGAGTATGAGGCCATAAAAGAGGCTATGAGACAGGCACTTTCCGAAATATCTGCATTCAGGAGCGAAGAAGGCAAGGTGTTGGAACAGGATTTCGTGGAGCGCCTTAAAAAGTTGACAGTGCTACTCGATGAGGTCAATGCCATGGATCCAGAGCGTCTGGCAACCGTGCGTGAGCGATTGGAAAAAGCGGTGGCCGATGTAAAAGTTGAGGTCGATGCCAATCGATTTGAACAGGAGCTGATCTACTACTTGGAGAAGTACGATGTTACCGAAGAAAAGGTGCGTTTGGCCAATCACTTGAACTATTTTGAAGCCACTTTAAAATCGGATGACTCCAATGGGAAAAAGTTGGGTTTCATTGCGCAGGAGATCGGTAGGGAAATCAACACCATCGGCTCCAAGGCCAATTATGCCCCCATGCAGCAATTGGTAGTTCAGATGAAGGACGAATTGGAAAAAATCAAGGAACAAATGCTCAATGTACTATGACAAAAGGTGGTAAACTTATTATTTTTTCGGCGCCCTCGGGTAGTGGAAAAACTACCATAGTCAAGTATTTGCTGGATCAGCCCGAACTCAATCTCGCCTTTTCCATTTCTGCCACATCCCGTCCTCGAAGAGTAAAGGAGAAAAATGGGATAAATTACTACTTCATGTCCATTTCCGAATTCAAAAAACACATTAAAGAAGGCGATTTTCTGGAGTGGGAAGAAGTGTACCGTGACAATTTTTATGGCACCCTTAAAAGTGAAGTGGAACGACTGTGGGCCGAAGGTAAAAATGTGATTTTTGACATTGATGTTTCGGGGGGACTCCGGATAAAAAAGAAATTTCCCGAAGAGACTTTGGCCGTTTTTGTGAAGCCGCCCAGTGTTGATGAACTCAAGATCAGGCTGAAAAAAAGAAGTACCGAAAGCGACGACAAAATAAACATGCGGATAGCAAAAGCATCCGTGGAACTGGCCACTGCGCCCCAGTTTGATAAAATCATCAAGAACTATGATCTGGATGTGGCCCTAAAAGAGGCCCACGCATTGGTGGCAGATTTTGTTGGCGCTAAAATCCCCGACTCAAAAGAAGATTAACACCATGAAAAAGGTAGGGCTCTTCTTTGGAACATTCAACCCTATTCATATTGGCCATTTGGTGATTGCCAATCATTTGGTGGAGTTTTCCGATTTGGATGAGGTATGGTTCGTCATAACGCCGCAAAGCCCTTTCAAGACCAAGCAATCCTTGTTGGATGACCACCACAGATATCAAATGGTGTATGAGGCGGTGCAGGATTATCCCAAACTAAAGCCCAGCAAGATCGAGTTTGATCTACCACAGCCCAATTACACCATAAACACGTTGGTGCATTTGGATGAGAACTATGGGGAAGACCATCAATTTTCACTGATTATGGGAGAGGATAACCTGAAAAGCTTCCACAAGTGGAAAAACTACGATACCATCTTGGAGCATTATTCCATTTATGTATACCCCAGAATTTCGGAAGGGAAAATGGAGCATCAGTTTAAAGGCCATCCAAAAATCACCAAGGTGAATGCGCCGATCATGGAGATTTCATCCACCTTTATCCGTAGGGAGCACAAAAAGGGAAAAAACGTTAGGCCTTTGCTTCCTTGTACGGTTTGGAAGTATATGGATGAGATGAATTTTTACCGATAGCAGGGCTTACTGTTTTGCCTTGACAACCCCAACCATACTATCAGCGGTACCGTAGTACAGGTGCCACATTCCATCAAAAAGAACCAGACCTTCCAAAAACGTTGTGCCATCCTTGTATTGCCCCGATTTTTCAAAAGGGAGTTCGGGTTTAATAAAAGGGTCATTGGTGCGATCAAGCAGTTTCCATGGTTCGTTGGAATCAAACAGGGCCTGCCCGCCCGTGTAGATTCGATTGCCCAGTTCTTTTACCCCGATGTTTTGGGAATTCCCCGCATTGTACAGGACCACAATGCCATTTTCCGTAAGCAAGGGAGGAGGGCCGGCCTCTACCAACCAAGAATCAAAATAACCCGGTCTTGGGCTCAATACAGGGGCTAAATTGCCTTCATAAGTTTCAATGGGTTCCCAATCGGTGAGATTGGTTGAGCTGGCCAACCAAATGTGTGGAACTCCGTAATACATCCAATATTTTCCATTGATTTTGGCAGCAACCAGCTTGCCATTCTTCAACTCTGTGACAATAGCTCCGGATTTTGTTTCTCGATCAAGATACACGCCTTCCTTATGATTTTTCAATGCCGGACCATGTTTTTCCCAATGGATGAGGTCCTTTGATGTGGCCACAGCCAACCGTGGAATCTTTTGGTTCCATTGCGTATAGGTGAGCACATATAGGCCATCTTCTGTTTCTACAATGCGGGGATCTTCGGTTCCTCCGGGCCACTCATTTTGTTTTTGCCCATCAAGATTTGGATGGAAAACGGGTTTTGGGTTTTTGGAAAAGAGGATGCCATCCGTAGAGGTGGCCAAACCGATTCTGGACCGGTGCCCGCCAATTTCTTTTTCTCCCAGCTTTTCTTCGGCCCTGTACAGCACATGAATCTTTCCATCCTTAACAATGGCCGCTGGATTAAAAGTGGCCATGGATTCCCAATGTGCGTCTTTGCCCGTAATAGGGTCTTTGAATATGGATGTCGTATCTTTTTGAAGAATGGGTTGGGCATTCTGGGGCCGTTCAAATGGGCCCATCATCCAAGGTTTTTCCGATTTTTGTGAAAACGTGGAGACCAAGGGAATCAATAGAATCAGTAGAAATGTGAAGTGCCTCATTGTAGCGTCTATTTTTCCAAAATGTCCGTGCCCAAATAGTTGTCGTCCTTGTTTAGATACCATGCCCTTGTTTTGGGCATTTGTATGCCATTGATGCTCTCCAAACCTTCCAAAAGGATATATTCCCCATCATTTTTACTTTCATCATGGTAGAATTGGTACACTTCCATGGCATAGGTCTTTGGGTCAAAATAGAAATACCAGACATCACTGCCCACGCTTTTTTCATAAGTGACCTTCAACACTAAATATTCCTTGCCCTTAAAGGTTTTCTTTTGCACTTTCTCATCCAAAAGGGTGCCAGGGTCCTTTAGTTTCATGGGGAGTCCATAGAGATAGGTATAGTAGTTTTTCATGGTTTCCCCACGATCACAAGTGAGCCTATAGGTCTTTCTATCCTCATCACTGATTTCAGCAGAGCCGTTTAGGGTGGTGGTACAGTTTCCTTTGTCAAAGGCATAGGTATAGGAAACCCCATCTTTTTCTACCAAAAGGTGGAACTGCCGTTCTGGAATATCCAGGGTTATAGTGCTCAATCGGTCACTTGAATTGGGACTTTTCATGAGGACCTTAAAGTCACCGTCAAAAGTCTTCCAATTACCGTTTGGGTCATGAAACGCAATGGTTTTGTCCAAAAGCTGTTCGGCCGAGATGTCTTGGGCCTGCGAAATGGTGCCAAGGCATAGTGCCACGAATAAAATAAAGTAGCGCATAGAAACAAAAGTAAGCAATCTACTTGTCTTCTGGCTTTTCTATACGGGCGGGTTCCACAGTGCTATCATGCTCGGAATAATAGAGGTCCAATAGCTTTATGGTGGCCTGCACCATGTCTCTGCTTTCGGTGAGCAGGGAAAAGTACAATGTCGTGTTCTTTGGACTGGTCTCCTCGGTCCGTGTACGGGCCACCTGTTTTTCCACTTTGTCGGAAATCAAATCAAAATATCTATCCTTCTCACTTAAGATACTGGCAATATTTTCAAAGGATTTTTTACTAAAGGTTTCGGTAGTCTTGGTAAATAGGCCTTCCAAATGTTGATCTAGATCTTTAAGCTCCTTAATTTGATTGTACTTCAACTTTTTATGGTTGTTGCGCACGTGCGTATAGCTAACTTTTGAAATATACTCGAGAGACTGTGTGAAATCTTGGAGAACGCCCAGCAAGGTGATGTAAAAATTACTGGCCCCACCCACACTGGATTCATCCAAGTTTTTGATAAAGTAATACAGGTTGTTTTTAAGGCCATCCACTTCTTTGGATAGTTTTTTAATCCCTTTATTGTTCTTTTTCAGGGCTTCAAGATCGTGTTTGGCCAAACCATTGATGGCACCAGTATAAATCTTGTTACTTCTTTTTACCACGCTGGCAATGTTGGTGGCACTTTCTTCAATGACTCCCTGTATGGAACTGCTCTCAGCTTTTCTTAAGATATCCTCGACCTTGTTCTCTACTTTTTTACGGGAATGGCTCAAATAATTTCTGACCAAAAGTACCCCGGCAAAGAACAAAAGCACCAAAAGTGCAATAAAGCCACCAATATGAAGTAAATAGGCAATGGTGGCAGCTGCCACAAAAGCAGAAATGGCCGTGAAGAACCAACCCCCGATTACATTGAGCACCCCGGCCACGCGGTATACAGCACTTTCAGAGCCCCATGCCCTATCTGCCAACGAACTGCCCATGGCCACCATAAAGGTAACATAGGTGGTGGACAAAGGAAGTTTCATGGAGGTTGCCACAGAGATGAGCACACTGGCCACCATGAGATTTACAGAAGCCCTTACCATATCAAACGCGGGCATATCCTGCACTTTGCCTTTTGGAACATATTGATTGGGTTTGATGAGCCTTGTAGAAACTTTTTCCCTAAAATTTTTGGGTGCCACATTGGAAAGATTGTCAAAAGCCGTCATGGAAAATTTTACAATCTGACGGGACAAAAAGTTAGGTTGAAAACGTTCTTCCCCTTCCCCTTCACGGGCCAGATTAATCTCGGTTTCGGTGACATAACGTGCCTTGGTGGATAGCCACAGGGTAACGATCATTACCAATCCAGAGACCAATAATAGATAGACAGGGGTTTGGACTGCAGCGGCCAATCCGCCCATGGAATATTCAGAAGCTGCGATCCCAGAAGCCTGCCAATCCTGAAAAGATTGCCATGCGGCAATGGGTACACCAATAAAGTTCACCAAATCGTTACCGGCAAAGGCCATGGCCAAAGCAAAGGTTCCCAAAATAATTATGAGCTTATAAATGTTAAGCTTAAAAGTTGAGGTGAGCACCAAAGAAACTATGACCCAAAAAACAAAATTCCCCAACAAGAAAAACTCGGGCTGGGTAGAGGCAAAATCAGTTAGCCCACCATCAAACAAATTGGCACTTTTTAATCCCTTTACCAAGATAAAATGGATAATTGCCGTTATGGCCAGTCCACCAAAAATAGAGCCGATCCATTTGGGTTGCTCATTGAACCGGAAGGAAAGCAAAAGTCTTGAAACAAATTGCACTATAGCGCCAACCGTAAATGCAATGACCACAGAGAGCAAAATACCTAAAATAATTTCGGTGGCTTTGTCTGTGTTGATGTAGCTGCCCAAGGCTTCAAAGCCACCACCTGTGCCAGAGACCTTGATCAATGCCATGGCCACAGCGGCCCCCAAAAGTTCAAAAACGATGGATACCGTGGTTGAAGTGGGCATACCCAGTGTGTTGAAAAAATCCAACAACAGCACATCCGTGATCATTACGGCCATGAAAATGATCATGATTTCCGAAAAAACGAATTCAGAAGGGTTAAAAATACCTTTCCGGGCCACTTCCATCATGCCACTTGATGACATTGCACCCAAGGCAATACCAATACTGGCAACCACCATTATCGTCTTAAAGGAAATAGCTTTTGATCCCAATGCTGAATTTAGGAAATTCACAGCATCATTACTGACACCAACGACCAAATCTGTAATGGCCAAGACTGCCAGGGCAACCATTATTACGAGGTAAATATTATCCATAGTTAATACTTCAGAAAAAATTGTTCAAATATCTTGATAATGACCAATGCCTAAGTTATGTTAAGGTTATCTTTTAAAGGTGCACCTCCATTTGTAAACGCCACATTAACTCATCAACTCCATTGTCTAAAGTTAAGTAACTTAAATCGGTTTGCACCTTTAGTTTGTGTCCTACTATATACTTTGAAAGCCCCAAGGTGTATTGTTTTTCACTTTCCTTTCCTGTTATCTCCTCATTTAGACCAATATCCGTAAACCGGCCGGAAATTTCCCAATTGTTTTTGAAAAGGTATCCGGTTTGTAGGTTCAGCCCATTACCAACCTGCACCACATCTCCCGTTTCAGTACCATCCGAATTTAGGGCAATGGGGCTGTCTGAATCACGATTGGCATACTCTCCCATAAGAGAAAAGCCATTGTACTTCAACATAAAGTCCAAAAAAACAGTGGAGATATCGGTTTGGTAAAACCCAGTATCATTGAACATATATTTGCCCAGATTGCTTCTGGTTTTCACAGCGTCCTTGTTGATATCATAGGTTGCCCCGAGCATTAGTTTTATGGTTTTTTCCCGTTTTAGATCGGCCGCAATGTAATCACCTTTTGAAGTAAACTTGCCAAAGGGCAGCAGCTCCAGTCGGGTGGTATATTGGTGTCCGCCAAGATTACCTTCGGTAACGTTTCTGCCTTCTCCTTGGGAAAAAGCAAATTTTTCCCGCACCAACATCTTTTTGCCCAATGTAAAATGGTGCCTTAACTGAAACCCCATATCCCTATCTATGTTAAACCTACTATTGAGCAAGGAGCGGTCCACTTGCTGTAGATTTGCGGATGAAATAACCCTCTCTATATTCCCAGGAAGCTTTGTTTGGCCAAACCAGATCACGAAATTTTGATAAAAGTTCCATTTAACAACCGCATCCAAAATATATCTGGGCGTGTTTCTGGTGAACTGTGACCCTCCTGAAATATCCCGGTTTGAAAGTCCCAACTCTATTTTATATTGAAGCTTCGGAGAATGGACAAAACCATCGAATTTTAGCCGTGCCCTACGCACCAAAAAGTTTTGTTCCGGGTTTGCAAACCCTTCATCATCCTTGCTCCAGCTAGAAATGGACAAAATTTGCATTCTTGCCCCTACCTTTGCAGACCAAGTGCTGTCCTTGCCCATAAAATTTAATAAACCGTTGCCAAAAGTTGAAGGTTGGAGTTCCTGTGAGTAAGAAAAAGGCGCACATAGAAAAAGAAAGAAAAACCCATAAAGGGCTAACTTTTTAAAAATCATTACGGTACTAGTTTTTGTCGCTGCAAAGAACAGCACCCAATGTTAAGCTAACGTTTCTTTTATGTTATTTTAAGGAAGTATTATCGACAAAAAAGGGCTACCTTTTTAAAGGTAGCCCCTAGGATTTCGAAGAATAGTCGACAAAAACTAATATCCGTAAAGAAATCCTTAATCAAACCCCAAAAGTGGTCGCTGGAGATTTCTTAACCGTAATGTTAAGTTTAAGTAATCATTAAAACTTCTAATATTGTGGAACATAGCAGCGATACGCTTTCTTTCTTTTGAGTTGATAAAGGTTGAACGTATATTGCGCTTCAAATTGACCGCACATGGAATGGGAACAGCTACTTTCCTTAAAACGACAGGGAGACACCCATAAACGACTCCGAAAAGAACAAGAAGAGACCCGTTTGGGTTTTGAGGTGGATTATGACCGTATCATATTTTCCTCAGCCTTTCGGAGCCTTCAGGACAAGACCCAAGTGGTGCCCATGCCCATAAGTGTCGGTTCCAACAAAGATTTTGTGCATACCCGGCTTACCCACAGCTTGGAGGTTTCCGTGGTAGGGCGGAGCCTGGGTCGCTCTGCAGGACAACAAATTTTATTTAAATATCCTTATTTGGCGGAAGTGCATGGCTATCATTTCAACGACTTTGGGGCCATAGTGGCCGCTGCTGCCTTGGCCCATGATATTGGCAACCCCCCTTTTGGGCATAGTGGGGAAAAAGCCATTGGCAATTATTTTAAACAAGGAAACGGAAAAGGCTACGAAGCCTCACTTTCTCCAGAGGAATATCAAGATTTGGTGGATTTTGAGGGGAACGCCAACGGATTCAAATTGTTGACCGAGGCTAGGGAAGGGGTTCCCGGAGGGTTACGGTTGAGCTATGCCACCTTGGGCGCTTTTATGAAGTATCCCAAGGCCTCTTTGCCCAAAAAGCCATCCAAACACATAGCGGACAAAAAGTTTGGTTTTTTTCAATCCGAAAAGGATTTCTTTAAAGAAGTTGTGGAGGAAATTGGTTTGGCTTCCAATCCCGCCAATCCCGAAACAGGGTTTTTTAGACACCCCTTGACCTATTTGGTGGAAGCTGCGGATGATATCTGCTATACGATCATAGATTTTGAGGACGGGATTCATTTGGGGCTTATTCCAGAGGAATATGCTTTGGAGTATCTTATCAATTTGGTGAAGGACAACATCAACACCAAAAAGTACAATGCCATGACCCATTCCAGTGATAGACTGAGCTATTTGCGGGCTTTGGCCATCAACACCCTGATCAGGGACGCTGTTGATGTGTTTGTACAGAACGAAACCGAAATTCTTAAGGGCGATTTTGACTCCGCTTTGCTGGACAAGGGAAAATATCAGGCACAGGTAGAGGATATCATAAAACTGAGCGTTGAAAAAATCTACCAATCCACTGAGGTGGTGGACAAGGAGTTGGCAGGGTATCGGATAATCTCAGATTTGCTGGACACCTACACTACGGCGCTGATCAATGCCAAAGAAGGCAATGCCAGCAATTATGATCGGTTACTGATCAGAAGCCTACCTGAAAACTACAGGAACGCGGATAAATCAACGTATAAAATCTTGTTGGACACCAGCTGTTTTGTGGCCAGCTTGTCGGACAGTGCCGCGGTGCACATCCATAATAAATTGACAGGCCGAAAAATCTAGAAACTGAAGAGCAGTCCAACGCCCAACAATTGTTTAAATTGAATTCTTGGTATTCCGGGATCTATGACTGTACCGTCATCCGCGACCACCTCGTCAAATTTAATGTCATCATCATAGATAAGATGTGTTCCAATGTTGGCGTTGATATGGTCATTGACCTTTAGATTAAAGTTCATTTCCCAATCCACATCTATGTTTCCAAAACTTCGAACATAATCTGTATACAGGCTTAATCTGTGATTCATTAATACATTCCTGACAATTTCTTTTTCCCATGTGTTGGTAATGAGAAAACCAAGTTCCAAGAACAGCTGTTCACCTTCTTCCACACCAAATGCACCCTGATTTGAAAGGACTTCATCCAAAACAAAGGTAGATTTCATGGTGGCGGGCGAAATATATAGGTTGAACTTTTCTTTTGTAGGAATATAGGAGGTACCCATACCCAGAAAAAGGTACCCGGGAGACATGAACCTGGAAATGGGATTGTCCCTATCCGGGTATTTAAAACCATTTGAAAATTGCGTGTTGAAATTTGTCTTTACGGAATAATACCAATTGGTGAGGGTATCTTTTCTAAAACTTATGGTGGATGACAGCCTAATTTGGTCGTCTGTTTTTCTGAGCTTCCTCCCTTCCTGCGCATTCAACCCATACCTAAAGATGGCTTCATTGTTCCAGTTCAAGTATCTGAATTTGTAGTTCCTGCCAAACCGCATACTGGCCAAGGCCGAAACTGAGTTGTCCCCACCTGCGTTCCAATTTACGAAGGAAACCTCGTTGATGTTCATTCCAAACTCATTGATTTTCTCCCAAAATGAGGTTGGCTCAAAACGGCTGTACCACTTGCGAACTGGTTTTATGCGATTTAAAACAGCCCTGGGGTCGGTGAGCTTTGCCCCCCTTGTCACATATTTTAGTTTGACATCTTTAATGCGTATTACCTTGAAAGTATAATCTGTACTGTCGGATTTAAGCTCAAAAACCTTATATGGGGCAACTTGCGCTTTGGCCGACAGGAAAACAGTAAGGAACAGAATTATAAAAAAGTTTAATCGCATTGGTTTAAGGTTGATTTTATATAGGAATGTAGGGCATCAAAATCTATACCAGCAAGCCTGTGGGTCTCCTCCATTGTTCCGTGTTCCACAAAATTATCCGGAATCCCAAAGACTGTAACAGGTTTGTGGATCCGCTCTTCATTTGCATATTCCAACACTGCGGAACCAAATCCACCCATCTTGCAGCCGTCCTCTACAGTTATGATATGATCGTACTTTTTAAAAATAGTGCTTAGGCACTTTTTATCCAAGGGTTTTACAAAGCGCATATCGTAATGGCCTATGGTTTCCGGATGATCTAGAGTGTCCAATACCCGAACAATTTCATTTCCAATATGACCCATGGTGAGGACCGCTATTTTTGATCCTTCCTTTAAACAACGAGCTGTACCTATTTCAATGGGCTCAAAGTTGTTTTTCCAATCCAAAGTCACGCCACGTCCTCTGGGATATCGAATGGCAATGGGGCCCTTTAACCCTATTTGGGCCGTATACATAATGTTTCTGAGCTCCATTTCGTTCATGGGAGCGAAGAGGATAAGGTTGGGGATACATCGCAAATAGGCCATATCAAAAACGCCATGATGGGTTGGGCCATCCTGGCCCACCAATCCAGCACGATCCAAACAAAAAATGACCGGAAGATTTTGAAGTGCCACGTCGTGGATCACTTGGTCATAGGCCCGTTGCAAAAAGGTGGAGTAGATGTTGCAAAAGGGAACAAGCCCCTGTGTGGCCATCCCTGCGGCAAGGGTAACGGCGTGCTGCTCTGCAATGCCCACATCAAATGCCCGATCGGGCATTTTGTCCATCATATATTTTAAGGAACTCCCGGTAGGCATTGCTGGAGTGATGCCCACTATTTTTTTATTTTTTTCGGCAAGCTCCACCAAAGTAATCCCAAAAACATCTTGATATTTGGGTGGTTGTGCCTCTTGGGACTTTTTGAGCCGCTCCCCTGTTACCTTATCAAATCTACCGGGAGCATGGTAGACGACTTGGTCTTCTTCCGCCTTTTTTAGGCCTTTTCCCTTAGTGGTGATGATATGAAGGAGTTTGGGACCTTCAATATTTTTCAATCGCTGCAATTCATGGACCAAAGCTTTTACATCATGTCCATCCACAGGTCCTGAATACTTCAAGTTCAAGCATTCAAAAATATTCTCATCCTTGGCAGTCCCAGCTTTTACATTGGTGAGATACTTTTTTAGGGCGCCCACACTGGGGTCAATTCCGATGGCGTTATCGTTAAGGACAATAAGGGCATTCACATCCGTGACACCAAGATGGTTGAGCCCTTCAAAGGCCATTCCACTCGCAATGGAGGCATCACCCACCACCGCAATATGTTGTTTGGAAAGTTCCCCTTTTAATTTTGAGGCCATGGCCATTCCCAAAATAGCGGAAATGGCGGTTGAGCTGTGCCCGGTGCCAAAATCGTCATACTCACTTTCACTTCGTTTGGGAAAACCACTAATCCCACCCAGTTGTCTGTTGGTGTCAAAGATTTCCTTTCTGCCCGTCAAGATTTTATGGCCATAGGCTTGGTGACCCACGTCCCAAATGAGCTTATCCAGAGGGGTATCAAAAACATAATGCAGGGCTATGGTAAGTTCCACAACCCCCAAACTGGCCCCTAAATGCCCCTCTTTGGTAGATACAATATCAATGATAAACTCCCTAAGCTCTTGGGCAAGTTTGGGCAACTCATCCAAAGCCAGTTTTTTGAGATCTTGAGGGGAACCGATATGTGTTAAAAGCTTTTCCAATGAATAAAAAACAAAAGTACCTATAATCGGCAAAATTATTTTATGTGTAGCTTAGCCATCTCAAAAAATCTTTACAAATAATTGTGGAAAATCCGTTTGATGACACTTATTTTATGAAGAAGGCCCTTCAGGAGGCCGAAATAGCTTTTGAAAATGGAGAAGTGCCCGTTGGGGCGGTCATTGTGGTGAACAACAGAATTATTGGAAGGGCCCATAACCTTACGGAGCGATTGATGGATGTTACGGCACATGCCGAGATGCAGGCCATTACCGCCGCATCCAATTTCTTGGGGGGTAAATATCTGCAAGGGTGTACACTGTATGTCACGCTGGAGCCTTGCCAAATGTGTGCAGGGGCACTGTATTGGAGCCAGATTTCAAGGGTGGTCTATGGCGCTTCGGATTTGGAGCGTGGCTTTAGTGTCATGGGGAGCCACTTACATCCAAAAACAGAGGTTGTTGGAGGGATTTTGGAAAATGAAGCGGCAGAATTGCTGAAACGCTTCTTTATACAACGAAGAAACTTGAACTAAAAAACCCCCGGAAAAACCGAGGGTTGGTAAAAAATCAAAATAAAATATTGTTATCCGATTACCTGCACTTGTGCAGCAACCCTTCCTTTTCTTCCTTCTTCTTCCTCGTATTCTACTTTGTCGCCTTCGTTCAATTCCACTCCGTTCAATGCAGTTACATGAACAAAGATGTCTTTTCCTGTTTCGTCGTTTGTAATGAACCCATAACCTTTGGATCCATTAAAAAATTTTACTGTACCGGTCATTAAAAAAATAATTTGTTAAAATACTAAAGTATACTTTTTTGTGACGCTTTGGATGAATATAGTATTAAATCTTGGAAAATTATTGATTCCCAGTATTTTTGCCCTCCTTATCCCGCATTTTCTTAATATTGTCTTTGTTGAGCATGTAATCTTTCATGTTTTTACGCTTACTTTCCTTGTACAGGAAAAGGGGCATGGCCACCAAAAAAAGCCCCACAGTTCCCAAACCAATATATTTTTGGGCTGAAGCAGCCTGTTCTTCTTCAAGGGAAAAACCATAAACAATCGAGGAAAACGAGAGCAGGGTTATAAGTACAATAATATGTTTTAGCTTGATTTTCATTGGCTGTAATTGATCAATTTTCTGCGATAGGCTGTCAATAATTTCGATTTTGAGATAAATCCTTCATATTTTCCATCTTTAATGACGGGCAGGTTCCAAGCGCCACTATCCTGAAACTTTTTCATCACCTGTTTCATGGTATCCTTGCCATAGAAAATATGTTCGGGAGGAGCGTGCATCAGATTTTTTACATAAACGGTATCATAAAGTTCTGTGTCAAACATGAATTGTCGAATATCATCCAATACGATAATCCCGATGAGTTTTCTTTCATCATCCAAAACAGGAAAAATGTTTCGTTTGGACTTTGAAACGGATTGGTGCAGCATTTCACCCAAGGACATATTTGGGTGAACGGCCTTGAAGTTTTTTTCGATCACATCGTCAATTTGCATGAGTCCCAATACCATTTGATCTTTATTGTGGGAAAGCAATGCGCCAATTTTCGCCAATTCCTTGGTGTAAATGGTATAATCCAAGGCGTTTTTTGTGGTTAGATACGAAATGGAAGCCGTTATCATCAAGGGAACAAAAAGCTCGTAGCCTCCAGTGATTTCAGCAATCAAGAAAATGGCGGTCAAGGGGGCGTGGATTACCCCTGCGATCAAACCCGCCATGCCAATGAGCGTGAAATTACTTTCGGAAACGGAAAAACCAAGCCCCAGATTGTTGATGACCTTGGCCACCACATTGCCCAGTGCACTTCCCATGACCATGGTAGGAATGAATATTCCACCGGCTCCGCCAGCAGCAAAGGTTGTGGTCATGGCTATGGCCTTGAAAATGGTGATTCCGAACAAGAGGGCAATCACTACCCAGATGTTGTTGGTATGCGCATCAAAAGGAGTCTTGCCCAATGCTTTCAAATGGTCGCCTTCCAATAGACTGTTGATAAAACCAAAACCCTCACCGTATAGCGGAGGAATGGCATAGAGCATGATCCCAATGGCAATACCTCCCACCAGGAGCTTGTATTTTGGACTTTTGAACCGCTTGAAAAACGTAAGAATGGCAAAATACATCTTGGTAAAATAGATGGAGGCAAATGCAGTGCCCACACCCAACAAAATATAAAAAGGGGTATCCTTTAACTCAAAGCCTTCAGTTAATGAGAAGCTGAAAAGTACCTCGTTCCCCAAAAAGAAATAGGAGGTAAGCACCCCGGAAATAGAGGCCAGCAACAGGGGCAGCATGGAAAGCATGGTCAAATCCAGCGTAAAGACCTCCACGGCAAAAATGATGGCCGCAATGGGGGATTGAAAAATGGATGAAATGGCCCCCGCCGAAGCACAGGCCACCAAAAGGGATCGTGTTTTGGTATCAATATGAAACAAGCGGCTCAAGTTGGAGCTTATGGCAGAACCGGATTTTACCGCTGGGCCCAACAATCCTACGGAACCCCCGAAGCCAACGGTAAGTGGTGCGGTAATCAAGGGAGTGTAGATGTCCTTGACTCCCAATAGCCCCCCTTTTTTGGAAAGTGAAAAGATGATGGACGATACGGCATGTTGAAGCGGTTTCTTTTGGACAAACTTCACATAGAGAAAAACAAAGGTCAGCCCTATGGTGGGAAGGATAAAGTACAACTGGTTCTCTGAAAATATGATTCCCATTTTTAAGAGGGATTCAATGAAATAGGTGATGTTTTTTAGCGTGACCGCCACCAATCCCGCCAAAAACCCAACGACCAAGCTCATGAGATGGACAAAGGTTTTGTTGGAGATATTTTTATATCGCCATTTCAGAAAACGGGTCAGAAATTTTTTGCTCTTGTTGGGCATGGGGTCAATGATACACTTAAATGTATTAAAAAATCCCGCTTTAGGCGGGATTGACATGCTTTTAAAGATCTAACTTTAGATGAAGCTCCTTTAACTGTTCCTCATCAATGGTTGCAGGGGCATCGATCATTACGTCCCTACCGCTATTGTTCTTGGGGAAGGCAATGAAATCACGAATGGTCTCCTGTCCACCCAAAATGGCCACCAATCGGTCCAAGCCAAAGGCGATTCCACCGTGTGGCGGTGCACCGTATTGGAACGCGTCCATTAAAAACCCGAATTGGGCCTTGGCCTCCTCAGGGGTAAAGCCCAAATGCTTGAACATGGTTGCTTGCACTTGCTTGTCATGAATACGGATGGATCCTCCACCTATCTCGTTTCCGTTGAGCACCAAATCATACGCATTGGCTTTTACGGCACCGGGGTCGGTCTCCAAAAGTTCCAATTGGCCGGGCTTTGGCGAGGTGAACGGGTGGTGCATGGCGTGGTAAGCCCCGGTTTCCTCATCCAATTCCAACAATGGAAAATCCACTACCCAAAGCGGGGCAAATTCATCTGGTTTTCTGAGGCCGAGTCGGGTTGCCAACTCCATACGAAGGGCACTGAGCTGTGCTCGGGTCTCATTGGTTTTACCTGAAAGCATACAGATTAGGTCTCCCGGCTTTGCTCCGGTGACTTTGGCCCATTTTGCCAAATCTTCCTGATCATAGAATTTGTCCACAGAAGATTTAAAGGTGCCATCTCCGTTACATTTTACATAAACCATACCCTTGGCGCCTACTTGTGGGCGTTTTACCCAATCCACCAAAGCATCAATTTCTTTTCGGGTATATTCAGCTGCTCCGGGAACGGCGATGCCCACCACCAACTCGGCAGTGTTGAAGACATTGAAATCTTTGTGTTGTGCTACGGCGTTCAGCTCCCCGAATTGCATTCCAAAGCGGATATCAGGCTTGTCATTCCCATACAATCGCATGGCATCATCAAAAGTCATTCTTGGAAATTCCTCCACTTCCACCCCTTTGATTTCTTTCAACAAATGCTTGGTAAGGCCTTCAAAGGTATTGAGGATGTCTTCTTGCTCCACAAAGGCCATTTCGCAATCTATCTGGGTAAACTCAGGTTGGCGGTCCGCACGAAGATCCTCATCCCTAAAACATTTCACAATCTGAAAATACTTGTCCATGCCACCCACCATCAGCAATTGCTTAAAGGTTTGGGGCGATTGCGGCAGGGCATAAAATTGGCCCTCGTTCATTCGGCTGGGCACCACAAAATCGCGGGCCCCTTCTGGAGTGGATTTAATGAGATATGGTGTTTCCACATCAATAAAACCTTGATCAGAAAGGTATTTACGGACTGCCATAGTCACCTTGGACCTGAAGATGAGGTTGTTTTTTACCGGGTTTCTTCGGATGTCCAGATAGCGATACTTCATGCGGATATCCTCACCGCCGTCAGTTTCATCCTCAATGGTGAAGGGAGGCAGTAGGGATTTGTTCAGGATAGTGAGTTCACTGACCAAAACCTCGATTTCCCCAGTGGGAATATTAGGGTTTTTGGATGTTCGTTCAATGACCTGTCCCTTGGCTTGGATAACGGTTTCTCTTCCAAGCTCCCGGGCTTTTTCCAAGAGCTCCAGAGGGGTGCGTTCCTCATCAAAAACCAATTGGGTGATGCCGTAACGATCCCGAAGATCTACCCATACCACAAAACCTTTGTCCCGTAGCTTATGGACCCAACCACTCAATACAACTTCCGACCCGATATGTGAAGCCCTCAAGGCTCCACAAGTATTGCTTCTGTACATCTTATTAGTTCTGGAGGGCAAATTTAATAGGAATACCGAAATCTAAGGTTACATATAGGGATTTTCTGCTGGGACACCATTATTTTAAGGGATTGCCACAAAACTTTATGACTTTATTGGGTGATGTTTAGGTAACTTTTTCTTAACTTTAAATTTACATTGGGATGGTCATATCCTGAAAAACGGATGTTTTTATCGATTAAATGTATTTAGTGCTATAATCCAAAGCAACATTAAAATTCTGAAATACAATATATTACGATTTTAATGTTAAGTTAATGTAAATTAAACGTTAGATTAATGTTTAATTGATGTAAAATTTAAATACATTTGTATCGTTATTGATTGATAAAGAATGTTTTAAAAACCCATAAACTATGAAGAAAGCAATATTTATTTTGGCAGTGATGTTTTCGGTTTGTATGTATCCGCAAGGTACAGAACCGACTTTGGAAAAAGTGGGGAAAATGGTAAAAGCTACATATTTTCACGAAAACGGTGAAATAGCACAAACAGGCTATTTAATGAAAGGTAAACTACACGGCGAATGGCTGATGTATGATGTAAATGGTAAAAAACTTGCCTCTGGCACGTATGATAATGGAACAAGAGTAGGAAAGTGGTTCTTTTGGGAAGGTGATATTTTGAGAGAAGTGGATTTTACTGACAATCGTATTGTCAATGTAAAAAACTGGAACCAATCTGAAGTTGTTGCCGTTGACAATTAAGGCCTAAACAAGTTTTAAGAAAAAGCCCCGACCATTAATGGTCGGGGCTTTTTTTTGGTTTCTACAACAGCTTGCTTGCTATTCAGTCACTACTTCTGGAGTACTGTTCCTGGCCTTCCAATTCTGGATCCTTATTTTAAGCCTGTAACTAATATTAAATAGTACGGGCACAATGATCAAGGTTAAGAATGTGGCCACGATCAAACCAAAAATAACCGTCCAAGCCAATGGTCCCCAAAAGATAACATTGTCACCACCCATATAAACTTGCGCATCAAAATCGGAGAACAGGCTAACAAAGTTGATGTTCAGTCCTATGGCCAATGGGATCAAGCCCAAAACCGTTGTGATGGCCGTTAAGATTACCGGGCGCAAACGTGCTTTACCTGCTTTGATGATCACATCGGTAACATCTTCCCGGCTCAATAGGTCATCATCAGAAATACCAAGATTTACCTTTTTTCGATCAATTAGGATTTGGGCATAATCCAACAATACCACACCATTATTTACCACAATTCCCGCCAAGGAAATAATTCCCATCATGGTCATCATGATCACAAAGGGCCACCCGGTTATGATCAATCCGCCAAATACCCCTATAAAACTTAGGAATATGGCCATCATAATTATCGCTGGTTTGGAAACGCCCCCAAACTGGAAAATCAAAATAAGCATGATCAATCCCAGACCAGAGAAGAACGCGCCCATTAAAAATGACATTTGTTTGTTCTGTTCCTCTATCTGCCCAGTGTAATCGATTTTAACCCCTTGGGGGAGATCTTTGAACTCCTGCATTTCATTCTGAATTTCGGCAACAATGGCTGCCGCATCGGTAAACCCAGGTTTTAGAGCGGAATAGACCGTGACGACCCGTTTGGTGTCAACGTGTTTAATGGCACTAAACGAAGAGGTATTCTTCTGATTGGCCACAGCCGAAACCGGAATCTCCTTTATCTGACCGTTGGATGGGTCCCTAAAAATGATGTTTTGGTTGAACAAGGCACTGGTATTGTAACGCAAATCTTCATTAAAGCGAACATTAATGTCATAATCTTCACCGTCCTTTTTGTAAATACCGGCCTTATCCCCAAAAATGGACCTACGCAATTGCTGGCCAACTTGGGCCACGGAGACGCCCAGCTCACCCGCTTTGGCCCTATCAACTTCAACCTGCATACCGGGCTTGCTCTTGTTTACATCAATTTTCAACTCTTCAATCCCAGCTATGTTTTTGCTGTTGATGAAATTGCGCATCCGCTCTGCGGTACCTATCAAGGTATCGTAGTTCTGCCCCTCAATTTCTATGTTGATGGGGTATCCTGCTGGTGGACCAACGGCATCCTTTTCAACAGAAATGGTCACCCCGGGGTAAACGCCCGAGAGCGTATCCTGAATCTGTTGACGCAGCTCTTCGGTGTCCAATCCATCCCTGTATTTGAATTCGCGCATGGATAGGGTAATCTTTCCACGATGGGGCATTTCGGCGGCGGAACCTCCCTCGGTGAAGGGGTTTTCTGCTCCCTTACCTACTTGGGATACACTGGATTGCACTAAATAGTTAAAATCTCCCTTGTTGTACTTGCTCCTTCCGGTGACCCCGTAGACCCTTTCCTCAATACTTTTTGTGATGGTATTGGTCTTTTCTATGTCAGTTCCCTGCGGATATTCTATGTACACATAAATTTCATTGGGGGTGTTGTCCGGAAAGAACTCCACTTTTGTACGCTGTGATGCCAATGACATTCCGAAGAAAACAAAGGACAATATCAAGAGGAGACTAGTAAGCCCAAAATACCAATAGACGTTTTTGCCTCTAAGTGCTTTTTTTAATTGGCGTTCATAAAAGTTCTCTAAACGGACCAAACTATTGGTCTGGAAACGTCGCGCCCAAGGCTTCAAGAAATATTTGTATACCCAGAACATGATTCCAATAACAATCATTAAGGTACCCAATCCACGAACGGGACCTCCCACAATATAGATGAAAAGGCCAAAACCACCCAGAATCAAGCTAAGCCGAATCAATTGCTTTCGGGTCAATTCTTTTTCACCAATCTGCATAAACTGCGATACCAGCATGGAGTTCATGAATATGGCCACGAACAATGACGAACCCAACACTACCGATAAGGTAATAGGGAAGAAAATCATAAACTCACCCATGATCCCCGGCCAAGTGCCCAAGGGAACAAAGGCCGCTACAGTGGTTGCTGTGGATATGATAATGGGTATGGCAATTTCCCCAATCCCTTTTTTAGCGGCTTCTTTACGCGACATGCCCTCTTGCTCCATCAGTCGGTATACGTTTTCAACCACAACAACCCCGTTGTCCACCAACATACCGAGCCCCATGATCAATCCGAAGAGAATCATGGTATTCAAGGTATACCCCAATGCCGTAAGGATCATGAAGGACATGAACATGGACATGGGTATGGCAAAACCAACAAATAGGGCATTTCTAAAGCCCAAGAAGAACATCAACACGGTCACCACCAATATGATCCCGAAAATGATGTTGTTTACCAGGTCATCCACTTGGTTCAGGGTTCTACTGGAAGAATCGTTGGCAATGGTGACCGTAAGGTCTTTGGGAAAGTAATTCTCCCTGGCCTCATCCACCAATTCCCGAATCAGGTCGGATGCCTCAATGGTATTTTTACCCGACCTTTTTTTAATGTCCAACATGACCACTGGAGAACCGTGTTCCCTAGCATAGGTGGTCTTGTCTTCCTCAGTGAACGAAACGGTTGCAATATCCCGCAGATAAATAGCCCCGTTCTCTGACTTGACCACGAAGTTTTCCAGTTCTGATGGTTCATCAACTTCGCCCAAAATACGTATGGTCCTTCGTTGGCCACTGGTGATCAAGTTACCGGCGGACATGGTCATGTTTCCATTGGAAATGGCCTGGATAACGTCATCAAAGTTCACTCGGGAAGCCATCATTTTATAGACATCCACCGCTACCTCAACCTCCTTTTCCTGTGCACCACGGATATCTACCTCCTTGATTTGAGGCAAATCTTCAATCTCATCCTCTAAATATTCGGCAAACTCTTTTAGTCTTTCAACAGGATAATCCCCCGTGAGGTTCACGTTCATTATGGGGAAAGATTCCGCCAAGTTCAGATCAAAAACATTGGGCTCTACCTTTGCCCCATTAAAAATGGGCCAATCTTCACCTGCTTTTTCGGTGTCGACCTCGTCCTTTACTTTTTGTTTTGCATTTTCAACTGTGATTTCCTCATCAAACTCCACAACGATCATGGAGTAGTCTTCTTGGGAGGTTGATGTAATTTCCACCACATTGCTGACATTCTTGAGCACATCTTCCAGTGGGTCGGTGATCAACCGCTCCATATCCTCGGCAGTGTTTCCGGGATAGATGGTACTTACGTATATTTTGGTCTCTTCCACTTCGGGAAAATCTTCCCGAGGCATGGAAAAATAGGAAGACAGACCTATGATAAAGAACAACCCGATCATCACATAGATCACAGACGGATTATCTATGGCCCATGATGAAAGGCGAAATTCTTTATTTGCGTTCTTTTTTGCTTTTTCCATTTTGGTCAATTAGTTTTTTGCAGTTGTAGTTGTGTCCAGTACTTTAACGGTTTGCCCATCCCTTACACTACGGGCACCCTCAACGATAACTTGGTTCCCAGCTGAAATGCCTTCAAGAACTTCTAGAAAATCACCTTGGGTCTTACCGGGGGTAATGATTGATTTTTTTGCGATTACCGTTCCATCGTCCTCGGAAATGATGTATACATATTGTTCGCCTTCCGCATTTTCCGAAACAACGCTTTCCGGAATAAGAATGGCATTTTCATTGGTATAATCATTGATTCTTACCTGTGCGGTCAAATTGGGTTTAATATGTCCGTTGGTATTGGGAACAGGTATTTCTGCCACAAAAGAACGATTACTGGGGTTGATAAAATTACTCGTCTGGCGCACTTTGGTCGAAACTGTTTCGCCCAATACCGGAAAGTAAGCATCAACACTTTTACCGGGGGTTACATTGGGCAAATGCGCTTCGGGCACTTCCACATCTATGTACATATCCGATAGGTTCACGATCCTGAAAATTTCGGAACCGGGACCCGGACTTACCACGGTACCCTGATCTTTGATCACATCGTCAATGATTCCTGAAAACGGAGCCCGTATGGTAGATTTGGCCACTTGGCTTTCCAACTGCTTTACGGCACTCTGTTGGGCCTCATAGTTGGTCTTGGCCTGTAAGAACTGGATTTCGGAACCAATGTTTTGCTCCCAAAGTCTTTTTTGGCGTTCAAAAGTGGTCCTACTCAGTTCCGCTTGGGTCCGTAACTGTGCCAGTTGACTGGAAAGCCCGCCGTCATCAATGGAAGCAAGTACCTGCCCTTTGCTCACTTTTTGCCCTTCTTTTACATACACACGGTAAAGGGTACCGGCCATTTCTGGATAAATAAGTACGTTTTGATTTGTCATAACATCACCCTGTAATTCCAAAAAGTGATGAAATTCTTCAGGTTGTACGGTGAGTGTGGAAACCAAGGGCAATTTGGAGTTGTCGTCCAATTCTGCAATGGCTTCATCCAATTGCTTAACCTGTCCTTCCAGAGCCTTCAATTCTTCGGTAAGGGAGTTTCGTTTGGCCCGTATGACCTCCAAGTCTTTGCTCTCCAAAACGCTTTCAACCGTGTTCTTGCCCTCTCCTCCGCAAGAAGACAAAACCGCAGCTGTCAAAAATATATATAGGATGTTTTTCATGATGATATGATGTTTTTCTTTGTTGTTATTGATTTAGTATGGTTTCCAGTTCAGTCTTTTTGTTGATGACATCCACCATGGATTGCAAATATTCTTGTTGGGTGGTGTACAATTGGGTCTGGGCCTGCCGCAACTCAAAACTGGTGGCCAACCCTTCAGAATATTTGATTTGATTTTTATTTTCAATGCGCTCGGCAAGCTCAAGGTTTTCTTTTGAGGTGCCATACTGTTCAACGGCCAGAATGTAATCGCTTTTGGCACTTTCCAATTGAAGCCGAATTTGTTCTTGCGCCTCGGTCAATTGGGTTTTGGCCTTTTCCAGGGCAATTTTGGCCCGTTGTGTACTGGCACTTCGTCCAAATGAGCTAAAAATGGGGATACTCAGGTCCACACCCAATACGGAAGACCCAAACCATTGCTGTCCACTGCTCAAGAAATTAAAGCTATCACTAAAGGAATTTCCCCCGTAGTTGACAAATGCATTGAGGGTGGGCAGGGCTCTACTTTTGGCCAGTTTTAACTCAAAAAAGCGTTGCTCCGTAAGATTGGTGGCCAATTTATAATCCACATTGTTTTCAATATTGAAATCAGTGTCCAACAGGCCCAGATCAATTTGTTTTTGGGTCAGGATATCAAGATCCTCGGTCAAAACCGTGGGAGTTTCCGTGGGGAGTCCCAAAACTAGATTGAGCATCTGCAAAGTGATTTTTTCCAAACGCTTGGCATTCTTCAATTGGTTGTCCACAGAAGAGAGTGTAATCTGCAATTGATCCACGCTTTCCTCATCGCCCAGACCGTTTTCATAGATTCGTCTGGTCTCATAAAGGTTCTTCTCAAGGGTGGCCTTGTTCTTTTCCGAGATCAACACACTTTCTTGGGCCAAAAGTACATTGCCATAGGCTTCCACCACAGCTTTTCTGACATCGAGGTCCGTTTTCTCCTTGTTGTTTTGGCTGTAGTCCAGAAAAGTCTTGGTGGCCTGTACGCCCACAATGTACGATCCGTCAAAAATCTGCTGTTTCAATGTTGCCGAGGCCGAAGCGGATTGGGGCTGGCCAAAGACCACTTCTTGGTATGTTCCCGGCTCCCCGCCAAAAAATTCTGCCGGTATCTGCGATACGGGCTGTTTTAATTGGTTCTGATAACTTATTGCTCCAGAAATTTGGGGGAGCCCGGTTGCAATGGTCTCCCATTTTTGCTTTTGGGCATCCACTAAATCCCTGGAGGCGTTTATGGAGCTATAACTATGCTCTAAAGCATACTGAATGGCTTCATCAAGACTGAAACTTGGAATAGAGTCCTGTGCTGATGAGAACCACGGCAATAGTAATAATAGACTGATTAGGGTTGTTCGCATTTATTCTTGATTTGAATTGATGATTGAGTTCAATATTTTTCTTCCTTTTGGGGTGACGATTCCCCTTAGGTGATATTCCAGATAATAGTCCATGAGTTGTGGCATGGAGAATATCTGCACGGGGAAAAGTTCATTGTCCTTGATACAGCTTACCCCGGAAAAATAGATTCGGGAGATGAATTCCACATTAAGGTTGTCCCGGTAAATTCCCATTTCCATACCCCTGTTTACATTGTCCATGACGCACCCCAACATTACCTCGTACTGTCGCTGCTTTAGGTTGCGGCTCAGTTTGGGATAGTACTTCTGTAATTGGTATTGGGGGGATGATTTCTCGTCCTTTAAATGCAGCATCACAAATTTTTTGATCTCATAGAGTTCCTCAATGGGGTTTTTTTGCTGTGCAATGATCTCATTTATACCTTCAGAAATAACACAGAACAGATTGGTGATGCTTTCCTCCACCAGTTCTGTCTTATTCTGAAAATGGGAATAAATCGTCTTTTTGGAAATCCCCATCTCATTGGCCAAATCGTCCATGGTCACACTCTTAAAACCCAGGTTTAAGAACAGCTCCGTTGCCTTTTGTATAATCTTTTCCCTCATAATGAGCGGCAAAAGTAATTCAGGAAACTTTAAAAACAAAAAAAGTTTCCAAGGTTTTACAATTTTTTAACGGAGGCGTAAACCGTTGTTTTCAATGGGGCCAACCGACGATATAATGACGATAATGGAAATCTTTTTTGGACTGGATCGTAGTTTTGGACCGTAAACTCCAAAAAAAGGATTTGTACTGACGCTTGTAGCGTTCTTGGATGATGTTCTTTTTACTCGGTATCATGATTGTCGTTTTTGATTCGTTCCACGTATGCTTTATAGGCTTCTTCGCCTTCTTCCTTCCAAAATTGCTCGTAGTGTTTCCATTCTTCAAAATCCCTTCGCATGGAGCTACATCGATGTGTCGCTTTAAACTTCTTCTTGTGACTGGATTTGTCCTTATTTTTTCCACCTCCGCCACAAAAGCCAAACAACAACTTGGCTAGGACAAAAATGCCCAGGGCTTGCCAGTAGGTTATGGTAGTGAGGCCAAAGATGTCGGGCATGAGCCAGTTCCATAAACGCATCAGCACATAATTGGCCAATAAAAACAGGGCTACGCCCAAGATGATCATGGCAATGACCTTGACCACCTTTTTTACATAGTGCTCTACTTTTCGCTCCATTTTTTTCTCGAAGTCTTTTGAATGTTCCATAACTACATGCTTTTTAATTCTTTTATATTTTCTAGATTTTGTAATAATAATGACATGGCACGATGCCTTCTTGACATCAAGGTGCCCGTTGGAATACCGGTTTTTGATGCTATTTCTTTATAGGTATAGCCTTCAAAGTCTATGGCGATGATGATGTCTCTATAGGCAGGTTTCAACTCCGTTACGGCATTTTTCAATGCTTTTTCCAGTTCTGGGGAATAGGAATTGTCCGCATCGCCATAAAACAATTCTGCAAAATCCTGCCATTGGCGATCAATATCATCACTGGAGTACTTGTGCTCCTTCCTACCGCGCATAATATCAATGATCCTGTTTCTGATGGCACTGTACACAAACCCCCCAATGTTATTGATGGGTAGAATATCATCGGCCTTGGCGAAAACCCGCAACGCAACGTCCTGTACAATGTCCTCCGCATCACGTTCCGAGGTATCCCGGATCTTGGACTGCACATAAGACCTCAATGAATGGTATTCTTCATTGAAAAATGTGGTCAGGTTATTTCTGTTCTCTGTTTTGGCGGCCATTCAAAAAAGGACTGGTTGCTTTCTTTATCTGTAAAGACGAAGCTTTTCAAATCTATTGCATTTTTAGGGCAATTTTTTTTCAAGATGGGCATTTGCCCTCTAGGATGCTTTTGTTTTTCAGGGATTTATCGGGTTATACTATTTTTTGGTTTTTTGCACGTATTTTTGACGCTATGGCAGATATCGATATCATTGGTCAGTATAGGGAGCAGTTTGTTACATATCTTGAGGCTAAAACCCAATTGGGGGAACCCAAGAACCTCTATGAACCCATTCAATATATATTGGAATTGGGAGGCAAACGGATGCGCCCCATACTCACTTTGATGACAGCACAAGCCTTCGGCGGAAAAATTGCGGATGCCTTGGATGCTGCATTGGCAGTGGAAATGTTCCACAATTTTTCGTTGGTGCATGATGATATTATGGATGATGCACCACTTCGACGCGGAAAAACAACAGTACATGAAAAATGGGATGTGAACACGGGAATCCTTTCTGGGGACGCCATGTTGATTCTGTCCTATCAGTTTTTTGAAAGCTACCCAGCGGAAACATACAAAGAACTCACGAAGCTGTTCAGTAAAACCGCATTGGAAGTATGCGAAGGCCAACAATACGATGTGGATTTTGAGACCCGGGACGATGTTACCATTCCCGAATATCTTAAAATGATAGAGTACAAGACCTCTGTTTTGGTCGCGGCCGCCATGAAGATGGGAGCCATTGTGGCCCAAGCCTCCAAAAAGGATGCTGACGCCATTTACGAGTTTGGACGCAATCTGGGCATTGCCTTTCAGTTGAAAGATGATTATTTGGATGCTTTTGGTGACCCCAAAACCTTTGGGAAGCAAATTGGTGGAGATATTAAGGAGAATAAAAAGACCTATTTGTTCCTAAAATCCTTGGAAAAAGCGTCCAAAGATGATCAAGATGGCTTGTTGCATTTGTATTCCATAAAACCTGAAGATTCCACAGCGAAAGTGGAGGCGGTAAAGACCATTTTTAAGGAAAGCGGGGCAGTGGAGGAAACCAAAAAAGCCATCCAAGATTTTACCCAAAAAGCATTTGATGCTTTGGCTGAAACAAAACTTACCGATAAAAACAAAGCCTTGCTAAAGCAGTTTGGCGAAAGTTTGATGGAGCGAACCGTTTAAAACAGTCGTTTGAACAATGCTCTGATAAACGGCATCGGTTTGGGAGCGGTCACAATTTTTAGCTCTTCCCACAGATTGGTCTCGTTTTCTAGGAATTTCAAAATCAAGGAAGCCTTTCTTCTTTTGAACATGGATTCAAAAATGTCGTGTCCCAAGTGATTGTTCTCGTACAAAATGTCCAGCAAAAGCATATCGTAGAACAGAAACCTGCTTTTTTGATGAAACTTGGACAATGGTTTCCCAGCTTTCAGATGGCGTACCAATTTGGGCACTTGCTGGCTCGTGTTATAAAACGTGTAGCCTGTACTGGGTTTGGCCCATCCACCTGCAACACCGATGTGGAAAATATGGTCGGTGTTGTGTTGATGAAACGGATAACAGGTCATGGGAATACTACCAAACTCGGTTTCTACAATAGTGTATTGGGTATTGTTATATTTTTCTTTGATGTAATTTTTGATAGCCTCTTCGTACTCGGTCTTCTCCAAAAGATGTTCGGAAAATAGGGTGTATTCCACCAAAGCTTCGGTGTCGGAAATTGGCAGCACATACATAAATCGCGTGTTGCCCTTTTGCGGAATAGTAAAATCCATGAAAGTGACTTCATCTGGATTGAAGACTGGTTCCTCTGTTTTAACGAACCAGCCCAAAAAATGCTGTTGCAGAACGGGGAACTCCTTTTGGCCCAAAGGAATTGATGCATCATACAAACTGGAAAACACCTTTTTGCCCGTGTGGGTCTGCGATGGGGTAGTGACCCAAACCTCGTTTTCTTGCTCTTCAATATGGGTCACTTCTTCCTGAACCCAAGTAATGTTTGGATAGGCTTTTACCTTTGGTAAAAAGTGGTTGTAAAAGTCAATACCTCGGAGCATTTTATAGGTGTAGGGCGCAATGGGAGTGGATTTTTGAAGCTGCTGTCCGCCCACATAAATGTTGTCCCAAGTTTTGTGGATCAAATCATCAAATGGACCATTTCCCCGTTCCCAAAAACACCAAGTTCGATCGTTTTTGGACTTGTCGTCCTTGTCAATTACCAAAATGGATTTGGAGGCAAAGAATTTGTCCTTGCCCAAGGCATCGGCCAACAAAAGGCCAGCAGCTCCCGCTCCTATAATGATGTAATCGTAGTTGGGCATGGGTTCAAAGATAGGGAAGGGGGCAGATATTTGTTGATAGCCCTATCAAATTCTTCCTAGTTAAAAAACCGTATACCGCAATCCAAAGAACCCACGGATGCCTTGGTTGGGGCCGTACACGTAGGCGGGGTCAAAAGTAAGGGCGTAGGGATTGTTCGGTGTAGCCACGGCATTGCCAGAACTGTCAAAAGTCACTTCTTTGTCAAATGGGTCGTTGGCTCGGGCAATGATAAAGGGATTGCCCCGGTTCGGCGTCCAATCCAACAGGTTTTTGATACCTCCGTAAACTTCAAAATTATTTAACCCTTTGTAGGTAAACTGGATGTTTTGGATGCTCCACGTAGGCGAATATTCCTGTCTCGGGTCCAGGTCACCCAAAAGCGGCAATCGCATGGGGCCGTATAAATTTCCCGTATAGTCCGCTGTCAATTTTAGCGAGTGAAAGGTGTACGATAAATTCCATGTAGCGGTAATACTTTCGGTTAGAATCTGTTGTTGGGTCACTCCATTTTCAGTGCTGCTCACATCCTGCCAAGTGGCGCCTACCATAATCTTAAAACTGCTCGGGAATGCAACATCCAAATTGGCACTCACCCCTTGCGAAACTGATTTTCCATCCAGATTATCATAAATGATTTGGTTGGGATTGGTCTCGTAATCGGGCAGGATTACGTTGGAAAAACGGGTGTAAAACACAGAAGCGTCTAGACCGATGAAGGTGCCGTTGTCGCTGTAAATTTTCTTCAAATAGTTGAGATTGACGTTCACGGAGCGTTCGGGTTTTAACTCTTCAGCAATAATCACTTCCCGCGAACCTGTGAGGGCCGCATGTTCCTCAGTAAACAAGTTGACTACACGAAACCCCGTTCCTGCATTCACCCGAAAAATATCGTTATCGGAAATTTTCCATTTGTAAGCAGCTCGGGGTGTGAAAATATTGCCGTGTCTTTGGTCATAATCATATCGAAGCCCGCCCAAAAAGGAATGTTTGGGCGCAAAACTGTATTCATCCTGCGCAAAAAGGCTCGGAATCCAAATGTTATCGGCCTCAGTGGTCGCGGGTGTATTGTCGTCATAATAATTGTAACGAATCGCACTTCCGAACAGCAAATCGTGATTGCCCGCGGTTTTGTCCCAAGTCAATTGGGCAAAACCTATTCGCTGGTCGGCCAAATATTCCGTATCGCCATACACCGAGTTCTGGTTGTGGTCGTTATAAGAGAAAGACAAGAGAAACTTTTCGTCCAAAGGCAACTGATACTTTCCCAGCACTTCCCATCTGCGGGTGTAGATGCTTTCGCCATAAATTTCATCGCCACCGCGAAACTCTGGTGTCCATTGCATTTCGCCACCCCAACGGTCCTCATAAAAAAAGCGTCCCGCCAAAGAGAACAAACGGTTATTACTTCGCTCAAAATCCCACTTTTGAAAAATGGATATACGATCTTGTAGCGTCAAATCGGTAAAATTGTCGCCATTATTGTCTACGGGAACGTCATAATTAAAGTAGTTGAGTCCCAAAAGCAGGTTTGTTTTGTCTCCAACCGAAATTTTGCTTCCCACATCCAAATTGTACTCGCCCCAACCCGTGGCAAAGCCATCGGCAAAAAATTCGGGAGCGCTCAATGCATTTTTGGTAATGATATTGATCAAACCACCAACCGCTTCACTTCCGTAAAGTGAAGAAGCAGGACCTTTTACAATTTCAATCTGCTCAATCAATGAATTGGGAATACCCGTAAGGCCATAAACCGTTCCCAAACCACTTACAATGGGCATCCCGTCGATAAGAACCAAAGTGTATGGCCCCTCTAACCCGTTGATGTGAATATCTCCCGTGTTGCACACATTGCAATTGATCTGCGGACGCACCCCGTTGACGTTCTGGAGTGCATCAAAAACGCTCGCCGTAGGGTTCTTTTTTAGAAAAGTAGGGGAATAGACCTCGACGGGTACGGGACTTTCCAATCGGCTAACGGGTTTAAGGGTGCCCGTGACCACGGTTTCATCCAAACTTTGTGCAGAGGGTTCCAGTTGTATGTTGATGGTTTTGGATTCATTGGTGCTTACGCTGATTTTGGTTTGATACGATTGATACCCCAAAGAGGTTACCAACAATACATAGTCGCCTGGCTCAACGTTTGCCAACTCAAATAGACCATCAATATCCGTAGCAGCTCCCATTTCGGTTCCTTTCAACACCACATTTGTCAAGGGTATTGGTTCTCCGTTGTCCGTCACCTTGCCGCTTATCGAAGCTGTTTGTGCAAAACCGAATGTTCCGATCAATCCGATTAAAAATGGTTTAATGAGTCTGCTCATGAATTTAAGTTGATGTAAAATTAAATTTAGACAAAACTAAAAATAGGTTTTGATAAATAAAAATGTATTTTTGAAAAAATATTTTTTTGATGACCCGATCAGAAGAAAACTATTTGAAGACAATCTTCCATTTGGGGGGAGGCGATTCCAAGTCCATAACCACCAATGCCATTGCGGAGCAAATGGAGACAAAGCCGTCTTCCGTAACCGATATGGCCAAGAAATTATCGGAAAAAGGATTGGTGGATTATGTCCGGTACCAAGGTGTTTCGTTGACCGGTGCAGGGGTAAAGACAGCTTTGTCCATCATTAGAAAGCACCGATTATGGGAAGTTTTTTTGGTGGAAAAATTGGATTTTACTTGGGATGAGGTACACGAGGTAGCCGAGCAATTGGAGCACATCAAAAGTGAAAAGTTGATTGACAAAATTGACGAACTCTTGGAATTTCCCAAATATGACCCACACGGCGACCCCATTCCCACCAAGGACGGAAAGTTTCAGGAACGTGATGAAAAATTACTCAGCGAAATGCCCATCAATTCCAAAGGAATATGTGTGGGGGTAAAGGATTCCTCCGTACCCTTTCTTAAATTTTTGGACAAGAACAAAATCGCTTTGGGAAACACGATCAAAGTAATGGACAAAGAAGATTTTGATAATTCCCTGCGTATTCAAATGGAGGGCAAGGAAATGCGCATATCACACCAAATAGCGTCTAACCTTTACGTAAAAAAGAACGATTGATGAAAGAAGTAATACACTATTTTCAGGAAATAGACCCGGTATTGGCAGCGTTGTATGCGACGCTTTTTACATGGGGACTGACTGCTGCCGGGGCAGGCCTTGTATTTTTGTTCAAAAGTCCAAAGAGGGCTTTGATGGATGGAATGTTGGGCTTTACGGGAGGTGTTATGGTCGCTGCGAGTTTTTGGAGTCTTTTGGCACCAGGCATTGAAATGAGTCCCGGTGACGGTTTTGTTAAGGTGATTCCAGCAGCTGTCGGCTTTTTAATGGGTGCTGCCTTTATTTTTGGGCTCGATAAAATTTTACCCCATTTGCACATCAATTTTAAAATGGACGAAGCGGAAGGCGTAAAGACGCCCTGGCACCGCACCACGCTACTGGTCTTGGCCATTACCTTGCACAATATTCCCGAAGGATTGGCGGTAGGTGTCCTATTTGGGGGTGTTGCTTCTGGCTTTGAGGGCGCAACCATTGGTGGTGCTGTAGCTTTGGCCTTGGGTATCGGTTTGCAAAATTTCCCTGAGGGTTTTGCCGTTGCCGTACCAATGCGCAGGCATGGCCTCAGTCGAAGAAAAAGTTGGATGTACGGTCAGGCCTCGGCCTTGGTAGAACCCATTGCAGGGGTATTGGGGGCTTGGGCCGTTCTTACTTTTGAGCCAATACTTCCTTATGCCCTTTCGTTTGCCGCGGGTGCCATGATTTTTGTGGTGGTGGAGGAGGTGATTCCCGAGACCCAACAAGACAAATACACCGATATCGCCACAATGGGCTTTATCGGTGGATTTATAATTATGATGACACTGGATGTAGGACTGGGGTAAATGCTATCCCCCAATCAAATCAAAAACACCCTTGGTCAAGAACTGATCAGTTTCGGTTAGTCCTGTTGAGATGATTTCGGTATGCCCACCATAGGTATTGCCTTGTTTTACGGCAACACGTTCAAAGGTGTATCCCCCCCCTTCTTTATTCACCAATTTAAGTACGTAGGAGGTGCCCTCTGATTCAATTACCGCTTCTTCCGGTAAAGAGAGGGTTTTGATGGTGTCCGTCATAATTTTGGCATCCACGAACATGCCTGGGAGGAAGTTTGCCTCTTCCTCGTGTTCCAAGTGCCCATGTACCTTAATGGATCTTTTGGCATCGTCAATTGAGGTGCCCACCAAATAAACTTCTGCATTAAAGGCTTCTTCGGATGCTTCTGGAATCCTGAACTGGATTTTCTGCCCTTTTTTCACCTTTAGGATATCCTTTTCAAAAACCGTGAGCTCCAAGTGTACATGTTCATTGCTCACAATCTCCAAAATCTCGGTAGCTGGGGAAACATAGCTTCCCTTGGCCACATTCATTTTTGTGATGCTTCCCGAGATAGGGGCATAAATGGCCGCTTGTGATGTAATGTTGCCCTGCTCTACATTACTGGGTGATATGTTCAGCATTTGCAATTGCTCCCGCAAGCCTTGGTAACGGGCCTTGGCTGTTTCATAATTACTCTTGGCCTGAAGAAAGTTCTTTTGCGAGGCGATTTTTTCTTCAAAAAGGGTTTGGTTTCTTTCAAACTCGGCTTTTAAATAATCCAATTGAGTGAAAATCTCTAGATATTCTTGCTGCATCTTTAGGAATTCCTGACTTTCCAGAACCACTAAAAGCTGTCCCTTTTTTACTTGGTCACCGACCAATAATGCGGTTTTTTTTACGAAACCACCCATAAAGGCCGTTACACTAGCCCGGTTTTCGGGCGGTACATCTATCATCCCAGAAGTCTCCACCATTTTGGGGAAGGTTCTTTTTTCCATTGGACCAATAGTGAGGTCATTGGTGTCGAATTGATCTTGTGTGACCACGATTCCTGTTTCTTCTTCTTGCCCTTCGGAAACAGATTCTTTGTTGTTTTTATTGCCACAGCCCATCAATAGAAGGAAAACAGCGGCTATTTGAATTATATTTTTCATTGTTATAATGTTATTGTCAAGTAATTAATGGCGATTACAGTTTGATTGTATTGGTTGAGCACATCCAAATAATTGAGTTGGATGTCGTATGCGTTTTCCAAACTTTGAATGTATTGGAAAAAGTCGATTTCCCCGTTTTGAAAGTTTCCAGAGGCCGCTTTCAAAATCTGATCGGAAAGTTGACCGCCTTCATCTTCGTAATAGGACAGTTCCTTGGCCTGTTGTTCCAATTGTCCCAACAAGGTTTTGTAACGCTGGTTCATCGCAACGGTAATTTCGGTATTCTGCATTTCCGTGATTTTGGTCTGGATCTTGGACGATTTCACCTTGCTACTGTGTCCAAAAAAGAAAAGGGGAATACGAACACCCAGCTGAATACCGTAGAGCGATGTTCCCAAGCCCTTGTTGGTCCCTTGAAAATACTCCAGGTTCAGGTCGGGCAGCAATCTATTTTCCTCCAGACTCTTTTGGGCATTGCTCAGTTCTTGGCGGTTGTCCAAAAAGGAAGTTTCCGTTTCCAACATTCCTTGCGCATTCAACACCCTAAGTTTTTGTGGTTCTTCATCCACAATTTCCAAGGTGTCCTCAATTTGCACCAAGCTCACAATCTGATTATAGGTGGTGAGTAGTTGCTGCTTTATTTTGGAATAGGTGTTCATGATTTGCCGTTGCTTGGCCGTAGCCGTTACCTTTTCCAGATAATTGGTCTCCCCGAGTTCAAAACGTCGGTTGGCTGCGTGCGCAAATTTGCTGTAAATACTATCCAACGTACTATAAAGCTTTGCTTTTTGGTTCAAGGTCTGGTATTGGTAGTACGCAATACTCAGGTTTTGGTACAGTTGCTTCTTTTTTATTTCGAACGATGATTTTTGAAGCTCATAGTTCGATTTTTGAAGCCTATTTTTTGCACCGTACACTGTAGGAAACTCAAACTGCTGCTGTGCCCCAAAAACTTTAAGTGGGGCTCCGTTCAAGGCTAGATTGTTCTCATCATATTGGTAGTAAACATCCGTTTTGTCAAACATAAAAGCGGTTCCTTTGAGGGTTTCCGCCTGATCTACCAGTAAGGATTCTGCTCGGATTCCCTTATTGTTTTCAAGGCAAAGAGCCATTAAATCTTCCAAATCCAATTTGGTTTGGGAAAATCCTGAAACTGAAATCAACAGCAGTATGACGGTCAATGTGTTCTTTTTCATCATTTTACGTTCTTTCCTTCTTTTTCTCATCCCACGGAATTTAATGTTGTGGGTGTACGCATATAAAACAGGCAATACCACCAAAGTGAGTAGGGTTGCCGTTACCAATCCACCGATGACCACTGTGGCCAAAGGTCGCTGTACCTCGGCCCCGGCATTGGTGGAAACCGCCATGGGCAAGAAACCTAGGGCAGCTGCAGAGGCGGTCAACAACACGGCACGGAGCCTATCTTTGGTACCTTGTTTGATCAAATCTTCCATAGAATTGAAATCACTGCCCTTCAGTTCCTTAAAATGTTCAATGAGCACAATGCCGTTCAGTACCGCGATACCAAAAAGAGCTATAAATCCAACTCCAGCGGAAATGCTAAAAGGCATGTCCCTTAACCAAAGTAATAGAACCCCTCCAACGGCAGATAATGGAATGGCCGAGAAAATGAGCAAGGCTTCTTTAACAGAACCAAAAGCAAAATAGAGCATGATAAAGATGAGCAACAAGGCAATGGGTACGGCAACCATCAACCTGGCTTTCGCATTTTGAAGATTTTCAAACTGGCCACCGTAGGTGATGGTGTAGCCAGGTGGTAATGTGATGTTTTCGTTGACCAAGAGTTGCACATCGTCCACCACAGATTGAAGGTCTCGGTTCCTTACGTTGATACCGACAACGATTCTTCTTTTTGTATCGTCACGGGAGATTTTTGCCGCACCTTTTTGGTAGGTGATATCAGCCAGCTCGCTCATGGGAATTTTTCCACCGTTGGGAATATCAACATAAAGGTTTTTTAAGTTGGAAATATCCTGACGGTTTGCAGCATCCAACCGAACGGCCATATCAAACTGTCGTTCGCCCTCAAATACACTACCTACCACTTTTCCTGCGAATCCCATCGAAATCATTTCGTTGAGGTCTGCTATGTTGAGTCCGTGGCGTGCAATTTTGGCCCTGTCAAAGGAAACGTTCATTTGCGGAAGACCTTCCACTTTTTCCACAACAATATCGGATGCTCCCTCCACATTTTGGATGAGATCTTTGATTTCGTTGGCCTTTTTGTTCAAGGTTTCCAAGTTTTCCCCAAAAATCTTGATGGCAATATCGGCCCGGACCCCGGTAATCAATTCATTGAATCGCATTTCAATGGGTTGGGTGAATTCAACCTCCATTCCCGGAATTACGGTGAGGGCTTCTTTGAATTTGTCCGCTAATTCATCCTTGGTTTTGGCCGAAACCCATTCATCTTTAGGTTTTAGAGTGATAATTACATCGCTTTCTTCCATGGACATGGGGTCGGTGGGCACTTCCGCGGCACCGATACGGCTTACTACTTGTTTTACTTCGGGAAACTGATTCAATAAAATTTTCTCGATCTTGGTGGTCGTCTCAACCGTTTTTGCAAGCGATGTACCCGTCTTTAGTATGGGTTGAATCACAAAATCACCTTCATCTAAAGTGGGCACAAATTCGCCTCCCATGGAAGAGAACAGTAAAACAGCTCCCACCAACAATGCGGCCGCTAATGAAAGCACCAATTTTTTACTTTTCATAGCCCATTCGATGACAGGCCCATATTGCTTATTGATCCAGTTGACCAAACGTGTGGAGATGCTTTTTGCAGATTCTTTGGATGGCTTCAGGAACATGGCCGAAGCAACGGGCACATAAGTAAAACACAAAAGAATTGCCCCTAACAAGGCAAAGCTAAACGTTAGGGCCATAGGCTTGAACATTTTGCCCTCTACACCGCTCAGTGAAAGAATAGGGATAAATACAATCAAGATGATAAGCTGCCCAAAGACTGCGGAGTTCATCATTTTCGTGGCACCTTCCAATGTTATGGTATCCTTGATGGCTTGCGTTTCATTTTTCCCCAGATTGGCAAGCTGTACTTTCTTTTGGGTAATTTGGAAAGCAATGTATTCCACAATGATGACCGCACCATCTATAATGATACCGAAATCAATCGCACCAAGGCTCAACAAGTTGGCATCCACACCAAAAAGGTTCATCAAGGTCAGTGCGAACAGCAAACATAGTGGAATTACCGATGCCACTACAAGGCCCGAACGCCAGTTGCCCAAGAGCAAGACCACCACAAAAATGACGATCAAGCAACCCAATATCAAGTTCTCGGTCACGGTAAAAGTGGTTCTGCCAATAAGCTCGCTTCGATCCAGAAAAGGGTTGATGTAAACGCCTTCGGGCAGTGATTTGGAAATGGCTGCAACTCGTTCCTTAACGGCTTCGATTACCCGTTTGGAATCTGCATCCTTCAGCATCATAATTTGCCCCAGGACTTTTTCACCCTCACCGTTTCCGGTTATCGCACCAAAGCGCGGGGCACTACCAAAACCTACTTCGGCAAGGTCCTTAATATATATAGGGATGCCATTTCTGGTGGTTACCACAATGTTTTCAATATCGGAGAGGCTGCTCACCAAACCTTCGCCTCGAATAAAATAGGCTTGGTTCACTTTTTCGATATAGCCACCACCGGTAACACTGTTGTTTTTTTCCAATGCCGTGAAAACCTCCCTGGCGGTAATATTGAAGGCGTTCAATTTTTGGGTTTGAATGGCCACTTCGTATTGTTTGAGATGACCTCCCCAGGTGTTGACCTCCACAACACCGGGAATTCCGGAAAGTTGTCGTTTTACGATCCAATCTTGGATGGTCCTGAGTTCCGTTGCATTGTATTGATCCCTATATCCGGGCTTCACATCCAAAATGTATTGATAGATTTCGCCCAATCCAGTGGTGATCGGCCCCATTTCTGGGCTTCCAAATCCTTCAGGTATTCGGCTTGATGCAGATTTTATCTTTTCTGCGATAAGTTGTCTGGGCAAATATGTCCCCATATCATCCTCAAAGACGATGGTGACCACCGAAAGGCCAAACTTGGACACGGAACGGATTTCCTTAACGCCCGGTAAATTTGCCATTTCAAGCTCAACAGGGTAAGTGACAAACTTCTCCATATCTTGTGTGGACAAGCTTCTTGATGTTGTTATTACCTGAACTTGGTTGTTGGTGACATCGGGAACAGCCCCAATGGGTATTTGTGATAGTGAGTATAACCCAACTAGGGCTATAGCCGCTGTAAAGAGAAGAACAATGAACTTGTTCCTTATACTAAAGTTGATAATTTTTGAAAACATGATTCATAGAAATGATAGCATTATTAATATGGAATAAGGCCTGCTAAAAAGGTGTTCAGCAAAGCTGAAAAACTATGAACTATGCGAATTTAGGCGGCTGGAAAGGGCCATCTCCCCAAATCAGGGAGTAGAATATTTGATAATGAAAATTGCCTTTAGTGGTAACGGGAATCTCAGAGCGTGAATTGATAAAATTATCTGACCCTAGAACAAAAACCAAAGGCTGCGCACATTGGGTTTGATGCTGAAAAGGTAGCTTCTCATGTTCTTTCTGTTCCTCTTGATGTTTTTCGCTGTGTGAAGCCTTGAGTTCCCCGTAATGCTTGGAAACAAAAACCATAAAATTATCACCATATTCCTCGTTGTGGAATTGGTAGTGCTCAACAAGTTGCCCAAGTTCAACCAAATCCTTAAAATGGATGTTGACGCTTTGGAGCAAAATGAGCAATGCGGTACCTATGATAACTATTTTATTCATCCTAGCACTGTAAAATTACGAATAATACGTTGCAGGATAAACACTTGGGGTCAATTTAGAATGAGTCTCATTTTTAAAAACCATGAGGCCCTACTGGGCCTCGATAGTTGAAATTCCGTTATCTTTTAAAACAGTGTTTACTTTGGGCAGGTCTTTTTCAAGTATGTTGTTGAGTTTGGCCATATGACCGTCCAATTCCTCCGTGAACTCATCAAAAACCACATAAGCAGCATCCGTTGGTCTGGCATCACCGGTCTCAATACTGCGTTGCAACGCGTTGAATCTATTGTTCAGCTTTATGGGAAAGTTCAAAGGGTCCTGTCCCGATTGGTTTTTGGTTTGATAGAGATCTTCTTCTATTTCGGTCAGGCTTTCCATAAAATCTTCGGATAGGTTTTTAAACTTTCTGCTGGAAACACCTTTGCCCAAACTATCCAATTGTTTGCGGATACTTCTGATTTTGATTACCGCTTCGTTGGCGGTGGTGGCTTTCTCCGTGATTTTGGAAGCCAATTCAAACTGTTCTTGAAGGTCTTGCGCGGTCACTCCCTTTAAATTTGGGTTCATCGTAATCTTGAAAGGAGCGGTTTCCACCACTTCATCACCTATTTTCATATTGATTTTATAAGTTCCCAATGGTGCTATTGGACCTCTATCGGCCTTGGCGCCCCAGATAATAATGCCGTCAAATGTAGTGGGGCCCGGGTAGCGAAGGTTCCATGCAAAGTTGTTCAACCCTTTTGCCGTGGTGGGTTTGGTGCTGGCATTTCCGCCCCACCAAGAGGACTCGGCCTTTTCTTCATATTTGGGTTTATTTCCTCCAAAAGAATCGATAAGATTGTCATTGGCATCCAAAATTTCAAAGGTAATGGTGTCCACTTGCTCCTGAAGGTGGTACTGGAAAGTGGCATCATAAATGCCCCTGATGGCATCTGTGGGTTTGAATAGTGTTTGTTTTTTGTTCATCAATTCTTCTGAATATTCTCGGAACGGTTGAATATCATCCAAAATCCAAAAACCTCTACCATGGGAGCCCAGCACCACATCGTTGTCCTTGATGACCAGATCCCGGATGGGGGTGTCAGGCAAGTTCAATTGAAGCGATTGCCATTGTTCACCATCGTTTATGGAGAAATAAACCCCATGTTCGGTAGCTAGGAACAATAGCCCTTTCCTTTGGTGGTCTTCCCGAATGGCACGGGCAAAATGCCCGGATGCTATTCCGGTGATGATCTTGGTCCATGTTTTTCCATAATCATGCGTTTTGAAGACATAAGGCTCCCTGTCATCCACTTGGTACCTGTTGGCGGCCACATATAAGGTTCCAGGATTGTGAATGGATTCATCAATAATGCTCACCCTTGAAAACTTTGGCAAAGCTTCAGGAGTAATATCGGTCCAGTTTTTACCACCATCGCGGGTAATGTGGATTTTTCCATCGTCCGATCCTGCCCAGATGGTGTTGATATCATGATTGGATGGTGCCAAAGCAAACACCGTGGCATAGATTTCTGGCCCGTTCATGTCCATGGTGATCACACCTCCTGTTTTGCCCAAGGTTTCCGGGTCGGCATAGGTAAGATCTGGACTGATTTTTTCCCAAGTCTGCCCATCGTTGGTAGTCTTCCAAACGTGCTGCGAACAAGTGTACATTACATTGGGGTCTTTTGGTGCGAACATGATGGGGAAGGTCCATTGCCAACGTTCCGGGAGGGCACTTGCTGGCTCTCCGGAGAAAAACCGTGGATACACCTGAATATCCCTGACCTGTCCATTGCTCCGGTCATATCTTGTGAGCAAAGCTCCTTGGCTTCCCGCATAAAAAATATCTGGGTTGGTAGGGCTTTGGGTGATCCAACCACTTTCACCACCCCCCACGGCATAGTACCATCCGTGGTTGGGTCCGCGAGCTTGCATGAAATCCCATCCATCGCTCGGCATGGCCAAGGTAGAATTGTCCTGTTGCGCTCCCACTACATGATAGGGGACATCGCTGGTGGCCATTACATGATAAAATTGTGAGGTGGGATAGTCCTGCTCGGTCCACGTTTTACCTCCGTTTATACTTACTACACCACCCCCATCGTTGGAACTTATCATCCTATCGGGATTATTGGGGTCGATCCAAAGATCATGATTATCGCTGTGGGGCACTTCAATTTCAGTGTCGAAGGTTTTGCCACCATCCGTAGATTTAAAGAAACCAACGTTCAACCCATAAACCACATCTTTATCCTTTGGGTCGGCATAAATTCTGGAATAGTAAAAGGCGCGTTGCCTCAATTTGCGTTCGTTGTTGGTGAGTTCCCACGTTTTTCCTGCATCATCCGAACGGAAAACACCGCCTTCATTGGCCTCTACAATGGCCCAAACCCGGTTGGAGTCCACAGGGGAAACCGTTACCCCAATTTTACCAATAGGCCCCTTGGGCATCCCCGGGTTTTGGGTAAGGTCGGTCCACGTTTCACCACCGTCGGTGGATTTCCATAATTTACAATCTGGTCCGCCACCCCACATTTTCCAAGCTTTCCTGTACACTTGCCATGTGCTGGCATACAAGATATTGGGATTATTTCGATCTATGATCAAATCAGCAGCACCCGCTTTGTCACTGACATACAATACTTTTTTCCAAGTTTTACCTCCGTCTGTGCTTTTGAACACGCCGCGTTCCTCATTTTCGCCATACGGATGCCCAAGAGCTGCCACATAAACAATATTTTCGTTGGTGGGGTCTACTCGAACCCTTGAAATGGCTTGGGTTTCTTCCAAACCAAGGTGGGTCCAAGTCTTTCCACCATCCGTTGTTTTATAAACCCCATCGCCTTGGGTAATGCTTCCCCGCAATTGGGTTTCGCCCATTCCAATGTAAACCACATCGGGATTGGTTTCAGCAACCGCAACGGCACCCACGGAGGAACTTGATATCTGCCCATCGGTCACACATTCCCAAGTATTTCCACCGTCTATGGTTTTCCATAAACCGCCTCCAGTGGCACCAAAATAGTATTCGTTGGGTCTGGAAGGGCTTCCAGCACACCCCAAGGTTCTACCTCCACGATCGGGGCCGATATTCCGCCATTCAAAACCGCTATAAAAACTGGTGTCAACAGCTATGGTATTTTGGGCATTTTGTATTTGAACAAGAAACATTGAAAGGAGACAAGGGAGAAATACCCGCATCTTCATTGAGGTTGGTTGAGATTTCATCATGGAATTTTGAGTTGAGTCGTTAGTCAAAACCCCAATTTACTCAAACTTTTTGAATTGGATGGGTGCTCCCATCATAGTTCTGGATCGTCATAATTGAGTCCAGGTGGATTAAAGAGTCCCCAACGGTCCAACGTGTAGTTCCAAGGGTCAAAAGTTTGTACCCATTCGGCAAATAAGATTCTGAATTCCTCAATTTCTTTTCGCAACAACTCAAGATACTCGGTATGTTTGAAACCCCACATTTCCAGCCCTGAACAGCCAGTCTGGATTTCGTGGGCGGCTTTTCTGATTAGGGTGGCGTTTTCCATACGGATGGCATAGAGATCACCTCCCTCGGCCCCTGCAATTTTGGGGCAAATGAGCATGGCATCGTTCCGCAGTTGTTCGGCGTGGTGACGCAACAGGCCCAATTCCGTTTCTTCGAGAGACGCATACTCCTCCTCATCATTTACCAAGGAAGCAATTTTATCAGCTAGGTCAAAAATGAGCCACCCTTTTTTGTAAATGGGCATTTTTTCAAATTCCTCGCTGCTTTTGCCGGGTTCATCATTGTCTTCAAACATGGTTTTTTAGTGATTTAACTGTTGTAAAATTAGCCCGTAATCGTGCTGGAGATCTTCATGAAGTGTGGGTATTTTTTTTCGGATGTAGTCCAATTGTCGGCTATACAGATTATGGAGTGCCATATTTTTGCGAATGGAAGGGGTAAAGGCATTCAGTTTTTGGCAGAAATATAGGAGCAGTTCCACTTCCGTTGCCTTATTTCCAGAGTAGCGAATGTACTTTTTGATGGTGCGAAGTATTTTCCGAACACTTTTTTTGATGTAGAAGTAGCTTTTGATGTTGATTTCAGCAAACATTCCATCCACCTCTTCTTTTACGGTTTCAATATAACCTTCCTCATTGTCAGCCTCAAAAAGCAAATAGGTGAGCAGTTCCTTGTTCTCTTTTTTGAATCGGGCCAAGCGCAAGCAGAGTTGCAACACCTCATCTTGGGATTTAAACTGGAGTTCCTTTTTCAATTGGGCAACGGTGGCAGCCTTCATAGATTAACTTCTTAGGTATGATGCTCCGTTCACATCGATGATAGTCCCTGAAGAGTAGGCCGCTCCGTCCGAAGCCAAAAACAAAATGGCATGGGCCACTTCCTCTGGACGGGCCATTCGCTTAAAGGGGGATTCACGGAGGAGATTTTCACGTTCTTCAGGGGTGAGGGTCTTTGCTGCCATTTCGGTTTCTGTAAATCCAGGGGCAACGACCCCAACATAAATATTGTGTGGCGCCAATTTTTTGGCCAAGGATTGACTCATGGAATTCAACGCAGCTTTGCTGGCCCCGTAAGCAGGCTTGGTGGGCTCGCCACGGAAAGCTCCCCGCGAGGAAACATTCACAATATGTCCGCCACCCGATTTTATCATGGCCTGAGCACCCCAATAACAAAGATTGGCCGCAGCAAAGAGGTTGGTTTCAAAGGTCTTTTCCCAAGCGGTGGTCCAATGGTCAAAATCCACCGAATCAATTTCATGAAAAATGGAAATCCCTGCGTTGTTCACTAACACGTCCAATTGGCCATAGGCTTTTACAAAATCTTCAATAAGGGCTTTGGTTTCCTTTTTTTGGGAAATGTCCCGTTTAAAAAGTTGATGGCCTTCCCCGGGCAGCTCCTTCAAAGTGAGTTGGGCCGCTTCATCATTGCTTCTATAATTGAGACCCACTTTGGCCCCTTTTTGGGCAAAGGCGATGGCCGTGGCTTTTCCGATGCCTCGGGAGGCCCCAGTGATGAAAACATTTTTATTGGTAAAATCCATACTATTAAATTGCTTTTCAAAGATAATAGGAAAGTATCGTCTTGAATCCTAAATGGAATTGCATTACTTTTAAAAACTTCAAAAATCAGAACAATGCGTAAACTACTTCTTTTACTTTTCCTTGGAATGATGGCTCAGTTTTCAACCGCACAGGACAAAAACTTTTCCTATCTCGACATTTTTGACCTTCAATATGCATCCGATCCACAAATTTCACCTGATGGGGAGTGGGTGGTTTACCGAAGAATGGGTTTTGATATTATGAACGATGGTTCTGCTGGCAACCTTTGGTTGATCAAGGCTGATGGGAGTCAAAACCAAAAACTTACGGCAAGGGAAGTAAATGAAAGTAATCCCCGGTGGTCCCCAAGCGGAGACCGTATTGCATTCACCAGCAGCACGGATGAAGGTTCGGAAATCTATATGTATTGGGTAGGGACAGGCAAGGTGGCCAAGTTGACGCAACTGCCTTTTAGTCCAAGTTCGTTGACATGGTCCCCAGATGGGACAGAACTGGCTTTTTCCATGAATGTTCCACAGGACCCGCCTGTCATTGCCAAGATTCCGGCCAAGCCGAAAGGGGCAAAATGGGAGGAAGCACCAAGGATTACCGATCGTTTGTATCATGAAGCTGATGGTAGGGGATACATTGCGCCCGGATTCAACCACATTTTTGTTGTTCCGGCCAATGGTGGTGCTCCCCGTCAAGTCACTTCGGGGGATTGGCATCATAGAGGAACGCTGTCTTGGGGTAAGGATGGATCAAAAATTTACTTTTCGGCCAATAGGGTGGAGGATTGGGAATACCGTTTCCGAAATAGTGAGATCTATTCCGTGGAAGTGGAAACCGGAAAAATTGAAGCTTTGACTGACCGCAACGGTCCAGATAGTGACCCGCAGGTATCGCCAGATGGAAAATATATTGCTTATGTAGGGTATGAGGATAAAATACAGGCCCACCAAACAGATAAGCTGCACATCATGAATAGTGATGGTAGCAACCAACGTGTTATTTCCGAAGGTTTGGATCGCTCAGTTTCCGATATTCAATGGAATGCCAAGGGGGATGGATTGTATGTGTACTATGATGACAAAGGAAATGGCAAAGTGGGACTGATTTCCCTGGATGGAAAGACCACTAAGCTTGTAGATAATGTGGGGGGCACCACCTTGGGAAGACCCTATTCAGGAGGATCCTACAGTGTTTCAAACGATGGGACAATTGCCTTCACACAAACCCGACCTGAATACCCTGCTGATTTGGCCATCCTAAAACCACGATCCAAAAACCCAAATAGGATTACCAGTTTGAACAATGCGCTGCTCAATTATAGGGATTTGGGGAAAGTGGAGGAAATTTGGTACAAGTCTTCAGTGGATGGCCGAGATATTCAAGGGTGGGTGGTGTATCCGCCAAATTATGATGAGAATAAAAAATATCCCTTTATGGTGGAGAATCACGGCGGGCCCATAGCCAATTACGGCGACCGATTTTCCATTGAAATGCAGTTGTATGCCTCGGCTGGCTATATTGTATTCTATCCAAATCCAAGAGGGAGTACCAGTTATAGCGAGGAGTTTGCCAATTTGCTGTACAACAACTATCCCGGAGAGGATTACAACGATGTCATGGACGGAGTGGACTTTTGTATTCAAAAAGGTATTGCCCATGAAGACCAATTGTTCGTGACCGGAGGTAGTGCCGGAGGGATTATGTCGGCCTGGATCATTGGGAAGAATAATCGTTTTGAGGCAGCTGTGGTGGCCAAACCCGTTATGAACTGGATCAGTAAAACCTTGACGGCCGACAACTATTTTTATTATGCTGAAAACAGATACCCGGGCCAGCCATGGGAAAATTTTGAAGGCTATTGGAAATTTTCACCCCTTTCGCTCGTTGGTAATGTACAGACCCCGACGATGGTGATGGTGGGCATGAACGATTTGCGCACCCCGCCCAGTGAGGCCAAACAACTGTACCATGCGCTTAAACTTCGGAAAATTGAGACCGTTTTGGTTGAAATTCCGGGAGCGGGCCATGGCATTGCCAACAAACCGAGCAATTTAATGACCAAAGTGGCCCATACCATTGCCTGGTTCGATAAGTTTAGAACAGATAAAGAAAATGAATAGGAAAAAAAGACATTGGCTGTGGAACGTACTCATTGTTCTTACACTGATAGTCTGTTTGCTTGCCTTTGTGGCCCACTACAAAAATTGGTACAAAGTTGAAGAAGGGGAATTCAAGATTTTCTCAGGGATTTACCGTCAAAATATTCCAATTACGGAAATAGATAGTGTCCTATTCGTGGAGAAACTGCCCGAAATGGAGCGCTCGTCCGGATTTTCATGGTTGGCCAAGGAAAAGGGCGTTTTCAAGGACTCCATTCATCAGACCAAGGTCTATGTTTTTGTGGATGATCTACGGCAACAGAAAATTAAACTGGTGCACCACGATACCCTTAAAATGTACTTTAATGCGCAAGATAGCGTGGAGACCCAAAAAATATATGCTATTTTGCAATCCAAAATGATGGACAGCCTCAAAAACCGTTAATTGAAATTTTCATCACTAATAGTAACCTAGCTATGAAAATGATTTTTATTGGGATTTTGTGGTTCCCCATGTCGCTTTTGGCTCAAAACACAATTTCGGTCCATGTAAAAAATGTGGATTCCGCCCAAGGCGATGTTAATGTGGCCTTGTATGATTCGGATGAAACCTTTTTATCTTTTGATGGGGTTCTTAAGACTAGCAGTGCCCCGGCCCATAAAGGAATTGTGACTTTACAAATAGTGGATTTGCCCATTGGGGAATATGCTCTGGCCGTATTCCACGATGAAAACGGAAATGGCAAGTTGGACACCAATTGGTTGGGCATCCCCAAGGAAAAAGTAGCTTTTTCCCGAGCTAAAATGAAAATGTTTGGGCCACCCAAATTCAAGGAATGTACTTTTCGGGTGACCTCGGACCATGAGATCAGTATTGATCTATAAATCTTAAAAGTTGTCAATTCGATTTTTTTCACAAGTAAAAAAAACTTGAACTGACATTACTTTTTTACTTTCACATTGGATTAAAAAGCAATAGAACTATGGAAACCATTTTTTTGACGCAGCTTATGGGAGCCGTTTACGGTCTGTTGGCTGTACTATTTGGTGCTTTTGGCGCACATGCCCTAAAAAAGAAATTGACCCCTGAACTGCTCCATAGTTTTGAGACCGGGGTCAAATATCAAATGTACCATGCCATTGTGCTGTTGGTACTGGGCTTTAACCTCAGTTTTGACCGACCCCTGGATTCGGCCATCGCCAATTGCTTCATTTTTGGAACACTTTTGTTCTCTTTCAGCATTTATGCTTTGTGTTGGAGTGCTGCCAAAGGTGAAAAGATGCGATTCTTGGGACCAGTTACTCCAATTGGTGGACTGCTTTTAGTGATTGGATGGGCTTTGTTGCTCTATTCTTTTATTGGGTCGTTGCTTTGATAAAAAAAAGGTTTATGGATGGGAAGGGAAAGACATAAAATAGAATAAGCATCAGCTGCAACCACAATTATCCTCTCCGCAGGATTTGGAACCCTTCTTTTTTCCGTGGATCAAGGATTTGGGCAAGAGAAACTTCCAGACCAAATAGCCCACGGCCACTGCCAAAGTAATGTAGACCAAAATGTGCTGTACAGATTCCATTAACTTATGATTTGATAGGCCGCTAAAGCTACAAGATACGCAAATACACTCATAAATGCCAGTTGCAACAGGGGCCATTTCCAAGAGTTGGTCTCCCGTTTTACAATGGCCAAAGTGCTCATACATTGCATCGCGAAGGCATAAAACAGCATCAACGAAATCCCCGAAGCCATATTGAACAGGGGTTTGCCCGATGCATCCAATTCTGCAGCCATTCTATTTTTTATGGTCTCCTCTTCATCGCTTCCCACACTGTAGATGGTGGCCAAGGTTCCCACAAACACCTCTCGGGCCGCAAAGGAGGTCAAGACTGCAATGCCAATTTTCCAATCGTAGCCCAAGGGTCTTACCAAAGGTTCAAATGCTTTTCCGGCCTGACCAATATAAGAGTGTTCCAACTTATAACTGGCAATCTCCTGGGCCTTTGCCCTTTCCGTTAAGTCGTTCGTTATGGCCTGAATGGAATCTTGTACTTGCTCGGAGTCAATGTTCTCGTTTTCTGATTCCACATCTTGCACATAGGAATTGACATGGTTCTGAATGTAATTTTTACTGTAGGTGGACAGCCCTTGTTCCTCAATTCGTTCCGTAACAATGCGCTCCGCATTCCTGAAGTCTTCCGAATACCCATTGGATCCCAAAAACCAAAGGACAATGGAAATGGCCAAAATGATTTTCCCTGCACCCAACACAAAGCTTTTGGTTTTTTCCAATACGGTGTAGGCCACATTTTTTACCAAGGGTAATCGGTAGGTGGGCATCTCCACCATAAAAAGGGACCGACTTTTTATTTTCAAGATCTTGTTCAGGGCCATTGCAGATACCAGAGCCATGCCAAAGCCAATCAGGTATAGAAGCATTAAGGTCAATGCTTGATAGCTAAGTCCCAACAAAGAGCCTTCGGGAATCACAAGGGCGATCAAAATAAGATACACGGGCAATCGGGCCGAACAAGTGGTAAATGGCGTAACCAAAATAGTGATGAGCCGTTCCTTCCAATTTTCTATGGTACGTGTGGCCATGATGGCGGGGATCGCACAAGCATTCCCCGAAATGAGGGGAACCACACTTTTTCCGCTCAATCCAAATGGGCGCATTAATCGGTCCATTAAAAAGACCACCCGGCTCATGTACCCGGATTCTTCCAATAGCGATATGAACAGGAACAAAAAGGCGATTTGTGGAATAAAAATGACAATGCCACCGATACCGGCAAGGATTCCTTCGGCCAACAGATCCGTGAAAACTCCGGGGGGCAAGGTATTTTTGATCCACTCACTGGCATTGGCAAACTGCGCATCAATAAAATCCATCGGATAGGAGCTCCATTCAAAAATAGCCTGAAAAATCAGCAATAGAATGGCAAAGAAAATCACATAACCAAATATCTTATGGGTAAGGATTTTGTCTATGGAAGCACGCAGCCCTTTGGCGGCCATTATGTCGACCTTGTAGGTTTCCTTGAGGGTATTGTTGATGAACTGATAGCGCAACACCGTCTCCTTGTGCTGTAGTTTTTTGAGCTCTTCCTTGGATTTAGTGGAAAAGGAAGTGGCATCCTCAATTTGCTTTTTCTCTATGGGCATGAAGTTGACATCTTGGGTGATGACCAACCATAATTTGTAGAGATCTTCCTTTGGAAAGGTTTTTTGCAACCGATCAAAATACTCAGGAGCGATCCTTGTTGTATTTACATTGGGAGCGGTGGACAAGCTTTTGTAGTCGGCAATGAGCTCTTTGATACGATCTATGCCCATACCTTTCCTGGTGCTGACCAGGGCAATTTTGGTGTCGAGTTTTTTCTCCATGGCCTCAACGTCTATGGAGATACCTTTTCGCGACATCCGATCGGACATGTTGATGACCAAAATGGTGGGAATGCGTAGGTCTTTGATCTGTGTAAAGAGCAAAAGGTTTCTCTTTAGATTTTCCACATCACTGATAACGATGGCCACATCAGGATAATCCTTGTCATTTTTATTGAGGAGGAGTTCCACCACCACACTCTCATCCAAAGAGGTGGTGTTGAGGCTGTACGTTCCGGGAAGATCAAGAATATGGGCCTTTACCCCTCTGGGCAGTTTGCAGATGCCTTCCTTTTTTTCAACCGTGATGCCGGGATAGTTGCCCACCTTTTGTTTGAGGCCGGTAAGTTGGTTGAAAACTGAGGTTTTTCCGGTATTGGGATTACCGACCAGGGCAACGTTAATGTTTTTACTCATAGGCCAGAGGTGTCTTCAACAATGTCCAGCTCAATAAGTTGTGCCAAAGATCGTCTAATGGCAATGTGACTTCCGCTTAAATTGATGTAAATGGGGTCTTTCAGTGGGGCAACTTGAACCAGTTCAACACTGTTGCCCGGCAAGCAGCCCAGTTCCAACAGTTTTATGGGAAGAACGTGCTCCGAAAAATCCTTTATAATTCCCTTTTGTCCGTATATCAAATCCGCTACCGTTGCCACTAAACTTATTTAGATTGAATTTAATTAAGGGCAAAAATAAGTAAAAAAGACAAAACAGAATCCTAAAATGGAAAGAAAGGTTAGGTCTATTCCGCATAACTGTCCTTAAGGATTTTAAGGTCTTGGAGCAGTTTATTGATTTCCTCGGGATTGGTGCCGTCGTAAAAGCCCCTGATTCTTCGCTCTTTATCCACTAGGATGAAGTTTTCGGTATGGATCATGTCGTAGGGACCACCATCGCCATCGGTTTTTACGGCCAAATACGATTTTCGGGCCATTTCATAGATCTGTTTTTTATCACCCGTCACCAAGTTCCATTTGCTGTCCACCACACCTTTTTCCAACGCATACTTTTTTAGTTGCGGTACGGAATCGATCACCGGGGTAACGGAATGGGAAAGCAACAATACTTCATCATCATCTAGAATGGTCTCCTGAATGTCGGCCATATTCTTGGTCATGATGGGACATATACTGGGGCAGGTGGTAAAGAAGAAATCGGCCACGTAAATTTTGTCCTTGTAATCGTCTTGGGTGATGGTCTTGCCGTTTTGGTTGATAAATTTAAAATCCGCAATGCGGTGATATTTCTTTTTATAGTGGAGTGTGCTGTCCACCAAAGTGGGATCCACCATGGAAGGTTGGTACACCGGAAGCATCTTTTTGGGTTGTAGGGCATTGTAGAACAAATAGATGATCACGGCCGAAAGGCACAGCAAGACAATTCCAAAAAGCCTGTATTTTGCAAAAAAGGATTTCACATTACAAAATTACGCTCGCTGACAGGATTCATCAAGAGAAAAGCCAAGTTTTGTTGCCAAAACTTTCTTAAAACCTACTACCCTTTGTTTTGTGGTTTTTTTATCACTTTGTAAAAGTTTACTTTTGTGCGTTTTAACAAATGACTGCTGATGAGTCCCATACTGATACAGACCATACAATTCTTTTTAAGCCTTTCCTTGCTCATTGTTCTTCATGAGCTGGGGCATTTTATTCCAGCAAAGATCTTTAAGACAAGGGTGGAGAAATTCTATCTGTTCTTTGATGTGAAATTTTCCCTTTTCAAAAAGAAAATAGGGGAGACCGTTTATGGAATTGGGTGGCTGCCTCTGGGAGGCTATGTGAAGATTTCCGGAATGATCGATGAGAGCATGGACAAGGAGCAGATGCAACAAGATCCAAAACCATGGGAGTTCCGTAGCAAACCAACATGGCAACGATTGATTATAATGTTGGGGGGTGTTACCGTGAACTTTATCTTGGCCGTGATTATTTATATAGGAATGGCCTATGCCTACGGAGATCAATATATTCCCATGGATAGTTTGCGTGATGGTGTTTGGGTGACCGAAAAGCAAATCGGGGATGAGTTGGGAATTCAAACAGGAGACAAGATCTTGGCCGTGGATGGAAATGAGATTGAATCTTTTGACAATGTTTTTGTGGAACTCATCAATGGAAACAGCATCACCATTGAACGTGATGGTCAGAGCATTGAAAAGGAAATCCCAATCGACTTCATTGCAACCTTGCTCGAGGATGAGGACAAAATACGCTTCTTGAGCTTTAGGGTGCCCTTTGTGGTGAACAAAGTTCCCAAAAACTCCCATAACAAAACAGCAGGATTTCAACGCAAGGATGAGTTTCTCAGCATAAATGGTTCAGAAGCCATTTACCGAGATCAAGTGATGGATTTATTGGAAGAAAATAAGGGGAATGACATTGACGTTGTGGTTCAGCGTGAAGATGGATCCCGTGCCAATGTGGTTGCCCAGGTAAATGAAGAAGGAATGTTGGGATTGGAAGTAGGTGGGTATACCATGCAGGACCTTCAGGAAGACGGCTTTTTTGAGATCAAGACCCAAAAATACTCCTTTATGGAGGCCATTCCTGCAGGAATAGATAAAGGTGTTACCACCTTGTCCAGCTATGTAAAGCAGCTCAAGAAGATTTTTAATCCGCAGACAGGGGCATATAAGGGAGTAGGGGGATTTGCCGCCATCGGAAGTATGTTTCCAGGCACATGGAACTGGGCCGCATTTTGGTCCACAACCGCATTGATCTCCATTATCTTGGCGTTTATGAACATTTTGCCCATTCCAGCTTTGGATGGGGGACATGTAATGTTCTTGCTGTACGAAATGATCACGGGCCGCAAACCCAGCGATAAGTTTTTGGAGTATGCCCAGATGATTGGGTTCTTTTTATTGATAGCACTGTTGCTCTTTGCCAATGGCAACGATTTGTATAAATGGCTTTTTAAATAGAAAACCGAATTTTTTGCTTGTAGTGTTTTAAAGAAACACATATATTTGCACCCGCTTAGGATAAAAATTCCTCTTTACCTGCCTGCCGGCAGGCAGGGCTCAGAACTGAGCCATTTTCTTGACCGGCAACCAGTGTAAAGAAAAAGCGGAATTAAAATAGAGTTTAGAATAAGCGTAACATTCCTCCTTAGCTCAGTTGGTTAGAGCATCTGACTGTTAATCAGAGGGTCCTTGGTTCGAGCCCAAGAGGGGGAGCAGAACAAAAAGCCACACGAAAGTGTGGCTTTTTTTGTTTGGGGGTGGGCGAGAAGTTTATCCTGAGCACCCGCCTGCCGGGCGGGCGGGTAGTCGAAGGGAGCCCAAGAGGGGAACGGATAAAGCCTGGTAGGTATTGTACTTACTGTGTTTTTTAATTTCCACACTCTTTTTTATCCAACATCAATAAAAGTAACTTGTTTTTTGGGCTACCAATCACCTTCATTTTTTTGGATTTTAAAGAGTTGACAAATATTGGCATCAATAACACCTTCGTCTCTTTTCAAAAAAGCCTTTTTGTATTCCCCCTTACTATTAAGTGCATACCGTTCTAATTGTGTTCTAGCACCAACGCCATCCCCTAATGCTTGAATTTCTGTGTTACTTATAAATGTTAGGTTCTTTACCGTAACCCTATAACGTTCTTCTTTAAATTCAATAAGTACAAATCCGGTAATATCATCAGTATACATATAAAGGCTTCCACCAGAATTGGAGAGTTTTCTGTTTAATAAGAATTGGTTAATATTTGCTGTTATTTGTCTTTCAGTCTTTTTAATGTCTGAAAAGTTGCCACTTCTCATCATGTAAGAATACACCTCATCAATGTTTTTGTTATTAACAAATATTTTTTGCCATATTATATTTCCATTTTCAAGGGTCATGTTTTGGCTGAAAACAGATATTGATATTAAAAGGAGTAGAGAGGTAAAAAAGTTTTTCACGGCTTGATAATTATATTGGTTTTGTAGAAAACCTGTCCTAAAGATGGGGGTGTCTACAGGGCAAGTTTATCTTATTTAAATACAATTCAATTCTGTACCACTTCCGAAGGAATTCTTAGATCAAACAGGTGTTGGTTCACCCCTTTCATGCCCAGCTTGAACACCTTCACCTCCTTGCTCTGCAATTTACTGCCGTAATTTCTATAAATGGTAGCTTTGATGTAGGTAGGGGTAACTTGCTTATTGCCATGGTAGGTGGCATTGATTTTCCAAGTGCCCAACAGCTCATTGTCCAAAAGGAAATCGGCCATGGCATAGCCCAGTTCCTTTTCGGAGCGGATTCTGTCCGGCATGTTCTCCATGGTGTGCTTCCATTCAAAATATTGGTTCTCGGGGTTCACGAACTGTAGGTTGAACTCTGCCTCGGAGTCGTTCCAATCAAACACCAACCGGGTGCTGCGTTCATCGAAGTCCTTTTTACGTTTCTTGATCTTCAATGACCCGTTATCGAGGTCGAACAGGTTGTCCACCTCCCGTTGCATGATCGCGGCAAGCTCCAGACTGTCTTTGGGCAAAAGACCTTTATCCAAAAGATAGGAATGTCTGGCGTAGAGCGAAGCGGCGGATTCCGGCTTGTCCAGATTCCGGTAACTGTTGGCCATATCGATGAAACTTTGGGCATATTCTGGCCGCAGTTTGTACACCTTTTTATAGAGGGAATGGGCCTTTTCCTGCTGGCCTTGTGCTTCCAACACATAGGCCATGGCCTTTAATAGTACGGGATTGTTGTCTGTTAAATCAACGTAGTTGTCATAGATGGCATCCGCAAAGGCTTTGTCTTTTTCATTCTCGTAGAAATACCGGTACGAATCCAGATAAAAGAAGGCATGGTTGGCATATTTGGCCTGATTTTTTTCAAATACGGCCCGGGCAGCTTCCGTGGACTCACTTTCCTTGAGTTCCTTTACATAACTGGGCAGGGACGCCCCCCCACCATCGGCATCCACCACATCTTCGGTGAGATAGTTGTTTCTCAACTTTGCGTGGTCATAGGGTTTTCCATCGGCTTCTTTTGGTGTAACGGTGCCTGTCTTGGTATTGATAACGACAACGCCCCTTACGCCAAAACCATAACGTGTCAACCCAGCAATTGATGAAATAAATGCTATTCTTCGAATATTGCCAAATATCGTACTACAAGCTATTCTGTCCAATATCACCCCATCCACATCAAAAACAACACCTCCGCCATATCTCATTGAAACTTCAAGTTCATCAGTATACGGGTTACATTTAGCAGAAATTCCAGCAAACCTTCCCGTCAGTAAAAAGTCCAATTGTGGTGCCGAACCTACCTCTTCTTCTCCCAAGATGCGAAGCGAGTAATTGGCAGTCTCCTTATTCAAATACCCATAGGCAGATTTGATTATGTTTGGGTTGGAATCGTATTCCAACTCCAGTTCTTTTTGGCCTTTCAGCACTTTTTTGGAAACCGTGACCTCTTCCAGTTCCTCCACTTTCATTTTCATTTGTATGTTGAGGATTTTGGTGACGTCCTCTACGATAACCGAAAGGGTGTCCATCCCCATATAGGTGAACCTGAGTTCCTCTTTGGGCGATGCCATGATCTTATACATGCCTTCTGCGTTGGAAGTGGTGCGATCCCCAGTGGAAAGATTGGAGACATGAACGCTCTGCAAAGGATTTCCCCCATTGGTGATTTTTCCGTGGATGGTCTTTTGACCGTGGGAAAATGTGACGAAGAGTAGAAAAATACTCGTAAATGTGATTGATTTCAAAATCGTTGGATTTTTAGTTTACAAAAGAACTTTTACGGAGGGGGAGACTTTTCCGACGAAGCGTGTAATAGACTCCATCTTCCAACAAGATAGTATTTTTTGCCTAGTTTTTTCCTATTTAGGGAAATATTAGCTCAATTTTAAATATTCAAGACCTTTTAAACAGGAAACGTTGATTGTTAAAAATCAAAAAAGTCTTTGATGCTGACTCCCAGGGCCTGGGCCATTAGGTTTAAATTTATTAGGGAAGTATTTATTTCTCCGCGCTCTATTCTTCCAACTTGATTTTTGGACATTTTGGAATCCGTTTCCAAAGCCGATTGAGATAGCCCGGCTTTTTCCCTTAAATCCCTTATACGCAATCCAAACTTCTTCAAGAAATCTACTTCTTCTTGGGTGTATTTTCTTCGCATGACCACAATTTGCATCATGGATGGAAGATTATTAACCACATATATGTGTTAATTTAATAAATTTGAGTTATATTGCTCCTTGCAAATCCTGCATAACCCTTAACTAAATTGTGCTTGTTATGGCCAATATGCATGTTTTGGGGGAGATTAAACGGTTTTTGGACCAAAAGTCTTCTGGAATTCTTGAAATCACCTTTGCCCATCTGGAAATTCTAACCTACCACAACCAGAAATTGTTGAACAAGACCTTAAGGCAGAACAGTAGAATCCGCATTTATGAACACAGGTCCATGGCATTGGCCCAGATGGAGGTCATGGATCATCTTGTCTTCCATTTTTCCTTGTGGTTTCCCACACCCGCTTAAACCAGCCATTACCAGAGTAAGTCGCTGTTCCTGCCCAGACCCTTGTCCCATGGAATTCTTGAGATGGAAGCAGAGATCCTTCAATTGGAATTTACCATCGATACTCCCAATAAAAATGCAAGGGTTAATGTAAAACATAGGTATACCTGTGCATTGCCTTAGAAGTTTTGGTTAAAATTTTAGAGTTTAAACAAATAACAGAATCACGGTCAACAAGAAACCGGCTCCGGCAAAATACAGCCCATTTTTATAGATGGGGGCCTTGGGACGGAACATAAAAAAGGCCGATACCGCAAAGAACAAAAGCGCAACTCCAAAGAAAATGCCAAGCCAGAACAAAGGATGGCCGGAGTGCATTTTGTGCAATTTGTTCATATTGTCCAAAATCTTGGGCAGACGTTTTTCGGTGTAAGTGGCTTCCCCGGTTTTCATGTTATAGGTTCCTCCATTAAAATACATGAGGTCCCCTTCGGTTTTATCAACCTTAAATCCCCGCTTGCGCAAAGCTGCACCCAAGGCCTCTTCCTGAAGGTTGGGTTCCAAGGCGGCCTGCATCTGCACTTCGCTTTTCATGTAATCGGTGTTCCTAAATGTGAGCACAATGCCGCTTATGGCATAAACGGCCATAATACCGGCCAAAAAGAATCCCAGGTAACGGTGGATTTCCCGGAACATATTTTCTGATTTTCTTCCCATGATTTTACTGCTTTGAGGTCAAAAATAGTTTCATTAAAAGAAGAAGGACCAAAACCTTTTGGAGCGATTTGGCCCTTTCTTTCCGTTATTTTTTATGTTCTGTTTTTATTGTTGTGCCATTTCAAGGTTGATGGTAATGGCCACTTCATCACCCAAAGTAGGGGTTTCGCCACCCACGCCAAACTCCAATCTGTTGACTGTACCGGTAATTTTAAGACCGGCCTTTAATTTTTGGCTTCGCTGATCGGTTATGATGCCGTTCACCTTTCCATCCAATGTAACAGGCTTGGTGGTTCCGTGCATGGTAAGATCACCTGTAAGCTTAAAGGTCTTGTCCCCGGTTTTCTCATAGCCAGTGCTTTTAAAGGTGATGGCAGGATGTTTTTCGGCGGCAAAAAAATCATCGCTTCTCAAGTGGTCGTCCCTTCTGGAATTATCGGTGTCTATGCTGGTTGTTTTAATGTCAACGGTGAATTCGGCATCTTCAAAGGTGTCGGTTGCGGTTGCGGTGATGTCAAACTCTCCAAAATGACCTTCAACTTCAGAAATCATTAAATGGGTAATCCCAAAGCCTACTTTGGAGTGGGCTGGGTCAGATTTCCATGTGGACTGTGCGGAGACCGCCAAACCGAGCAATAATGCCAAAGTCAATGTTATTCTTTTCATAATGTGTTTAAATTTAAGTGTTAGTGATTGTTTAATTCGTTTCAAGTGTTAAAGTAAATATTTAATTAAAACCTTCATCTTCGTATGAAAGAAGAGCATCAATTTGGTAAAATTGGGCTGAACTTTAAACAATTTTCTGTGAACGACTTAGGTTGTCCCCTAATCAACTGGTTTGGAGAAAACTATGCTGAAAATGTTGTTCATGGGCTTAACTTTGTTGTTGGCGAAACAGTTTTCTTTCAGATAGTTTTTATGCATAGTTTTGAATCTTGATTTAATTGGAACGAATTGATTTCTAGAAAAGAACTTCTTTTTCAAATTGTACTTCACATTATTGTGCTGTTGTTTTTCTCTTTTGACAAAAACAGGGAGGCCATTAATGTGGACAGGGCCATATTTCTTTTGTATTACAGTATTGCCACAGTCATTGTGACCTACTTTTTAATGCCAAAATACCTTTACAAAAAGAAATATTGGCAATTCTTTGTTGCCTTCTTTTTGGTGGTCACAGCAGTAATTATGTTGGAGGAACTGTTACTTGAACCCCTCATGTTCCCCAATACAAGGCGGGCCGATTCTTTTCCCGGTGTATATGTAGCCCTCTTGGGTGTTTTGCCCGTAATGACCATTCTTTCGGGATGTAAGTTTGGTTGGGATGCCCTGCAGAAACAAGCCGAGATCGATGAGCTCCAAACCACCATTCAAGAAAGTGAACTGCAGTTTTTGCGCTCGCAGATCAATCCACATTTTTTGTTCAATAATTTGAACAACTTGTATTCGTATGCGCTCCAGAATTCGCCCAAGACCCCAGAGATCATTTTGGAGATGAGTGGCGTGCTTCGGTACATGCTGTATGAATCAAAAGAACAATTTGTTCCCTTAAAAAAAGAAATAGAACAGTTGGGGAACTTTATCCGCTTGTATAAACTTCAGATTGAGAACAGGGGCCATGTAAATTTTGAAACGGTAAATATAAAGCCCGGTTATAAAATTGCCCCCCTTATCTTGATTGTGTTCATTGAGAATGCTTTTAAGCATAGCCAGTCTGGGCAATCCTCCAACATTGAAATAGATATTTCCGTAAAAATGACCGACTCTGTCTTGGAATTTCACTGTAAGAACAATTTTGAGGCGGTCCCCAGTTTGGATACCATTGCCAAAGGGATAGGACTTCAGAACGTACAAAAAAGGTTACAGCTCTTATACCCCCATAAACACCAATTGGATATAAGTGAAGAGAATAAAAGTTATATTGTATACCTGAGGCTTGAACTCGAAAAAGCATAAAGGAATATGAGATGCATTATTGTTGAGGACCAACCACCAGCCCAACGTATTCTTCAAAAATTCATTGAGGACATCAACCACCTTGAATTAGTGGGTGTTTTTTCTGATGGGCTCCAGGCCATGGAGTTTTTAAACTCAGAAGCTGTGGACTTGATGTTCCTGGACATCCATTTGCCCAAAATAAATGGTATCGAGTTTTTAAAAAGTATACCGGAGGCCCCCGATGTAATCCTCACCACTGCATTTTCTGAATATGCCTTGGAAGGGTACAATCTTAATGTGGTGGATTATTTGTTGAAACCGTTCTCTTTTCAACGCTTTTTACAGGCTGTGAACAAGGCCAGCATGAAACAGGAACAGGCCGAAGCCAATTCAACGAACCAAGTCAATGAGATCTATGTTAAGTCCAGCCATGAGCATATCAAGGTCTCCGTCAATGATATTCTGGCCATCTCTTCGGATTCTGACTACACAGAAATCCGCACAGACAAAAGAAAAGTACTTTCCAATGAACCTTTGCGCCATTGGGTGGATATTTTGGGACCGCCCCAATTTTTCCAAGTGCACAAATCGCATATCGTGAACACCAAAAAAATAGACCGTATTTCTGGAAACCTGGTATATCTTGTTGATGGCTCAAAAATACCACTTGGACGAGCTTACAAAGATCATTTTCTGAAAAGTGTTTTGGGGTAATGGTAACTTATGTCTTTATGATGAAGCCGCTCCATTATGCAATCGATTGTTTTAACTTTTGACTATCTTTCAAAAAAATAGTGATAATCAGCTAACTGCACATAAATTTTAACGAATGAAAACAAAATCAAACAGTACGGGTACAACCTATTTTACACTGACACTCCTTTTTTTGGCAGCCACAGTTTTTATGGGTTATTCCCAAGAGGAGCCTTCTGAAAAAGGCCTTAAGGATTATTATAAGGACCATTTTCCCGTGGGAGTGGCGGTATCGCCCAGGGCCCTTCAGGGTGAAAGTGCGGAACTGATCTTGAAACATTTCAACAGCATGACCCCTGAGAACGTTATGAAAATGGGGCCCATTCATCCCGAAGAAGATCGATACAATTGGGAGTATGCAGATCAAGTGGCAGACTTTGCGGTGAAGCATAATATGAAATTACGCGGCCATGCATTGTGTTGGCACAACCAAGCTGGTGATTGGATATTCAAAGATGAAAATGGCGGACAGGTGAGCAAGGAGGTACTGCTACAACGCCTCAAAGACCATATTACCACTGTGGTAAAGCGGTATAAAGGCAAGATTTATGCATGGGATGTGGTCAATGAGGCCATTTCGGATAAAGAAGATGAGTTTTTAAGGGATTCTGAGTGGTACCAAATATGTGGTGAGGACTTTGTTATCAAAGCATTTGAATACGCCCACGAAGCAGACCCTGACCTAAAACTGTATTATAATGACTATAGTGCCGTGCACCCCATAAAGAGGGACAAGATCTATAAGCTGGTGAAAATGGTGCAAGATGCTGGAGTGCCTGTCCATGGAATTGGGATTCAGGGGCATTTTTCCATTTATGAGCCTTCTGAGCAAGAATTGCGGGATGCTATAGAAAAGTACGCCTCTTTGGGGGTTGAGGTCCAGATAACCGAACTGGACGTTTCGGTGTATGAAAAAGAGCATAGCAGGAGAGACCCGCTGCCCAAGGATGAGGACGATGCCTTTAAACCAGAACAAGAACAAAAGCAGATTGAACAATACGAGATGCTGTTCAGGGTTTTTAGGGACTTTGGCGATACGCTTACCGGGGTGACTTTTTGGAATATCTCGGACCGCTATTCGTGGCTGGATAATTTTCCCGTCCGTGGAAGAAAAAACTATCCCCTTTTGTTTGATGGGAAACTTCAGCCCAAAAAGGCCTATTACAAAGTAATAGATTTTGAAAAATGAGAAGCTAATTCATAGAATACTAAAAAAGCCCAGCTTGTCTCTGGGCTTTTTTATTGATATATGGTTTGTTCTTTCTTCCTGGCCAGTACTAGCCTGTAAAGTAAGACAGAATCGCTATCACAATGACAACCAGCAATACGGAAAGTACAACATCTATGGTGCTGTAACTTCCTTTGGTATCTATACGGTCTTCAGGAGACAGTGTGCCGAAGGACAGTCCCTTGATCAACGCATAATTTGGTGGCGCAGTGGCCAAGGTCACCGCAATACACAATGCTACGGAAAATAGGAACATAAAAATGGCCATGTGTGCAAAATTCACCGTGGCAAAAGCAAACATGAAACCAGATACAGCTTCACCAGATGCAATTTGTGGTTGATAATAGATTTCTGACCCCAAACGCAGTATCAGCAACACCAAACCAGCCATAAGCGTGGTAATGGCCGCTTTTGAGTTGACCCTTTTCCATATAATCCCCAAAAGGAACACGGTGGTCACCGGAGGGGCAATATAGGATTGAACGTTCTGAAGGTATTGGTACATGACACCGCCTCCAATTTTATCCATAATGGGAATCCAAATGATACCCAATACCACAATCATTCCGGTAGCTACCTTACCAATGGTCAATAATTGGCGCTCCGTTTTTTCTGGGCGCAGCTTTTTATAGATATCGATGGTGAAAATAGTGGAACATGAATTGAACACCGATGCCAATGAACTCATCAAAGCGGCCATAAGACCACCGGCTACCAAACCTTTCAATCCAACTGGGAGAAGGGTCTTTACCAACATTGGAAAAGCCCTATCCGCACGTTCCACAGCAAAAACTTCTGGGTTTTGTATGGTCAATGCAAAAGCAATGATACCGGGAATCAAGAAAATTAAAATGGGCATCAATTTAAGATAGGCTCCAAAAATGGCTCCCCGTCTACCAATTTTAATGTTGTTGGCTGCAAGGGTTCGCTGCACAATATATTGATCGGTACACCAATACCAAATCCCCACAATGGTTCCCCCGAACAATAAACCTGTCCATGGAAAATCCGGGTCACTCATGGGACGCCACATGTTAAAATGATCTGGACTCACGGAGGTCACGGTTTCATGGAGTTGTCCCCATCCACCTACTTCTTTAAGACCCAGATAAGTAATGATCAATGAACCTAAAATGAGGATGATGGTCTGTAGGGTCTCGGTGTAGATCACAGCCTTCATCCCTCCAATAATGGTATAAATTCCAGTAAAGATCACTACGCCAATGGCTCCGTACCAAAACGGAATGCCCAATAGTTCAGAAACTACAATACCTCCGGCGTAAATGGTCACCGAAACCTTGGTCAAAACATAAGCGACCAATGAGAAAATAGAAAGAAACCAACGAGAGCGACTATCGAATCGTTTTTCGAGAAACTCGGGCATGGTGAATGCTCCACTTCGAATATAGAACGGCAGGAATAACCAACCGAGCAATAATACGATCCATGCATGAAGTTCGTAATGGGCCATGGGCGTACCCGATTCAAATCCCGTACCGGCAAGCCCCACCACGTGCTCCGAACCAATGTTCGAGGCAAAAATAGAGGCTCCGATTACGAACCATCCCACGTTTCGGCCAGCTAAAAAGTAGTCCTCGGTATCTTTGTTCTTTTGGGAAACCACCCACACGGCCACACCGATCAGGGCCAAAAAATAGATGCCCAGGACAATCCAGTCCGGCCTTTCTAAAACTGATTCCATAATTGTTAGTTAGTTTGCTTAGTTATTGTTGTTTAGATGTACTGATTGATAATGTTCTCAAACAGTTCCTGCTTACCACTGTGCTTTTTAATGTCTTGGTTTGCCGATGCATGACCATGAAGGTCTTCCAAAGTCAGCTTGCCATTTTCAAACGCTTTTCCGGTACCAGAATCGAATGAACTATATCGCTCTTTACGCATACTAATATAATTGGAATTTTCCAATATGTCATTTGCGGCCAATAAACCTCTTGCAAATGCATCCATTCCTCCAATATGGGCATGGAAGATATCCTCAAGGTCTGTAGAGTTTCTTCGGATTTTGGCATCAAAGTTAACTCCACCACCTTGCAAACCTCCAGCTTGAAGAATGACGAGCATGGCTTGGGCAAGTTCGTACACATCAACAGGAAATTGATCGGTGTCCCATCCGTTTTGGTAATCCCCACGGTTGGCATCAATGCTTCCCAACAAGTTGTTGTCCGCGGCTACCTGGAGCTCATGCTCAAAAGTGTGTTGCGCCAAGGTAGCGTGGTTCACCTCAATGTTCAATTTAAAATCATCCAAAAGGTCATATTTGCTCAAAAAGCCCAAAACAGTGGCCGAATCAAAGTCGTACTGGTGTTTTGTGGGCTCCATAGGCTTGGGCTCAATAAAGAAGGTTCCCTTGAAACCTTGTTTGCGGGCATAGTCCTTGGCCATGTGAAGGAATCGGGCCATGTGGTCCTGTTCGCGACCCATGTCGGTATTCAAAAGGGACATGTAGCCTTCACGGCCTCCCCAGAAAACATAATTTTCACCGCCCAATTTAATGGTGGCATCCAGTGCGTTTTTCACTTGTGCCCCGGCAAAGGCGACCACATCAAAATCTGGATTGGTCGCAGCACCGTTCATATATCTTGGGTTGCTGAAGCAGTTGGCGGTACCCCAAAGGAGTTTTACTCCAGATGCCGCCATTTTCTCTTGGGCATAATCGGTAATGATTTGCAATCTTTTTTCTGATTCTGCCAAAGTGTTGCCCTCGTCAATCAAGTCAAAATCATGAAAACAATAGTAAGGCGCACCAATTTTGGTGATGAACTCAAAAGCGGCATCCATTTTGTCCTTGGCCTGTTGAATGGGGTCAGTGCTGGTGAGCCATGGAAAATCCTGTGTCGGTGCCCCAAATGGGTCGCCCCCCACTCCTGTGAACGTATGCCAATAGGCAATGGCGAATTTAAAATGTTCCTTCATGGTCTTTCCACCGACCACTTTGTTCTCATCGTAATATTTAAATGCTAAGGGATTGTCCGATTTCTTTCCCTCAAAAGAGATTTTCCCTATACCTTTAAAATACTCTTTGTCTCCTTTCGTAATCATAGTTTTAGTTATTCAATTGTCAATATATTCCTCTAGTTGTTTTTTCCATTTATCGTAAGCTTCGCGGTACTTTTCCGCTGGGTCATCTGGCTGATAGCTCAACTGAACGGCATCGGTTGCCGTGGCCTCTCCAATGCTTTTAAAATCTCCAAAAGCAAAAGCCGCTGCCCTTGCAGCACCAACAGCCCCTGTGGTCTCTACGATATCGATACGGCTATTGGTCAGCGTAGCGATGGTCCTGGAGAAGATTCCCGCCCTGAACAAGTTATCATTTCCAGCTTTAATGGAGGCAATATCAACCCCGTCATTTTTTAGGATTTCCATACCGTACACAAAAGAAAAGGCGATGCCCTCCAATGCAGCCCTAAAAATATGGGGTGCTTTGTGCACATTGAAGTTGAGGTTCAACATCCTAGATCCTTTGTTGCTGTTGTTCAACATGCGTTCCGCACCGTTACCAAAAGGCAAGATATAAAGTTCCTCTGAACCAATGGGCACCGTTTCGGCCTGTTCGTTCATACTATTGTAGGAAAGCGCATTGGTCAACTCGTTCCGAACCCAGCTATATTGAATTCCTGTGCCATTGATGCACAGCAATTTGCCGATCCTGATGTTTTCTTGGTCATGGTTTACATGGGCAAAGCTATTGATCCGTGTATGCTCTTGGGTATTCTTTTGGCCCGAGATGGCATAGACCACACCAGAAGTGCCTCCGGTAGCGGCTATTTCCCCGGGTTCCATAACATTCAGTGCCAAAGCATTGTTGGGTTGGTCCCCGGCACGGTACATGATCGGAATTCCCTCAGGCAATCCAGATTCCAGCGCACCTTGTTTGCTGACCACCCCTTGTTCAGAAAAAGAAGGCCGTATCTCGGGGATGAGGGAAGGGTTAATTCCGGCATCTTCCAAAAGCCATGATGCGACATCATTTTCCTTAAAGTCCCACATAATTCCTTCGGAAAGTCCTGAAGGAGATGTTACACATGATCCAGAAAGTTTCAGGGCGATGTAGTCGCCAGGCAACATAAACTTGTGGATTTTTTTATAAGTGTCCGGCTCATTGTCTTTGACCCATTTTAATTTGGAGAGCGTAAAATTCCCGGGGGAATTCAACAAACGCTCCACACATTTTTCTGTGCCGGATGCTTGGAACAACTGCTCGCCTATGTCAACGGCACGGCTATCGCACCATATGATGGAAGGCCGTAACGGTTGAAGATTTTTGTCAACGGTGACCAATCCGTGCATTTGGTATGATATTCCAATACCTTTGATATCGTTCTTGGAAATAGTATTCTTGGAAATCAACTCGTGGGTGGCCGCACATAAATGTTTCCACCACAGCTCGGGATCCTGTTCTCCCCAGCCCAGGTTGATTGATATAATGGGCATTTCTTTTTTTGGATATTGGGCAATGTCCAATACGCTGCCATCAGCTGTATTTATAAGGGCTGCTTTAATAGATGAGCTGCCAATATCGAAACCTATCCAGTGCATAAATCAATATTGAATAATTTTTTGATACAATTTTTCAAATATAGGTATCGAAATCGATTGCATAAATTTATTTCTCCAATTATTTTGATGTAAAATGTCGTTTTTTAACAAATCTTTTTTTTCTGTTAGTAATAGTGGAGAGCGAACTAAAGGAAAAAAATTATTCTAAAAGGAAACTAAAAGTTAAATTAGTACCTTGAAATTCAAGTCTTTTTTGTTCTTTGACTTGAATAACCTAAGCGATTTTGACAGATGAAGATTAAAAAGGAGGTTACCATTTATGATCTCGCCAAAGAATTGAACTACTCTCCCTCGACTATTTCAAGAGCTTTGAACAACCACAAGAGTATCAGTAAGAAAACCATAAAGTTGATCAAGGAGGCAGCTGTGGAAATGGGATATCGGCCCAATAATTTGGCTGCGGGCCTCAGAAACAATAGAAGCAACACCATTGGCATACTTATTTCCCACATAAGCAGGCCTTTTCAAGCGTCCCTGATCAGTGGGATAGAGGAAACGGCCAGAAAAGCAGGCTATAATGTCTTGATCAGTCAATCCAATGATAAATATGAAAATGAGATCAGCAATACCAATGCCTTATATGATAGTAGGATTACGGGTCTGATCGTATCCTTGTCCATGGAAACCGTGGATATGGGACACTTCCAAAAATTCATAGACAAGGGCATACCCATTGTTTTTGTGGACAGGGTCCCGGATAATTTCAATTCTTATAAGGTTGTAATTGACAATTACACAGCGGGGTATTCGGCAACCAAGCATTTAATAGAGCAAGGATGCACTAGAATAGCACATTTTGCCGGGGCGCAGCATAGGAATATTTATGAAGAGCGGAAAAAGGGATATTTGGATGCCCTTCGGGAATATGGACTGCCCATAGAGGAAGACCTTATCATCCATTTTAAGACATTGAGTTTTGAGGAAGGGAACAAGGCCACCAAAAAACTTCTAAAAATGCCCAACCCGCCAGACGGTATATTTTCTTCAAATGATACCGCTGCGGTGAGTGCCATTATGTGTGCAAAGAAAATGGGAGTAAGTGTTCCCCAAGATCTTGCCGTGATAGGGTTCAATGATGACCCAATAGCTTCAATTGTGCAGCCCTCACTTTCCACCGTATCACACCCGGCCAATAAAATGGGCACTATCTCTGCAAGACGCATTCTAGACCACTCTGTTCAAAATTATGACAACGACCTGTCTGAAATAACGGTTTTGGGAACGGAAATCATAGTGAGGGAGTCCTCCTTAAAAAAGACACCTGTACTAGAACCCAAACAATCGCGGTAGCCAGAGACTCAATTCTGGGAAAACACTCACCAATACCAGGCCAAGGATCATAGCCAAAAATAAGGGCAGAAGGGGGCGTATCACCTTTTGAATACTAGTTTTGGCCACACCAACCCCTATAAAAAGTACTGACCCAACAGGAGGTGTACATAGACCAATGCAAAGATTCAACACCATGATGATTCCAAAATGCACGGGATCAATGCCCAATGCCGTGGTAACGGGTAAAAAGATAGGTGTAAAGATGAGTACGGCCGGGGTCATATCCATAAAAATGCCCACAATGAGCAAAATAATATTGATGATAATGAGCACCATGATTTTGTTATCGCTCAAGCCCAACAACGCCTCGGTAACCACCTGGGGGATGTTTTCGTAGGAGAGCACCCACGACATCGCCATGGACATGGCAATCAACAACATCACAATGGCTATGGTTGATGATGATTCCACCAAAATAGACCGAATATTTTTAAAAGAAACCTCTTTGTACAGGGCAGCCAACACCAAGCAATAGATAACGGCCACAGAAGACGCCTCGGTAGCCGTAAAAATTCCGGCAACTATGCCTCCTATCACAACTACCAATAAAAATAGACTTGGTAGAGCTTTCACAAATGTGCTGAACACTTTTCTAAGGGAACTCCTGTCTGCGGTGGGGTATCCTTTTCGTTTGGCCCAGATGTAGGCCACTACCATCAATAAAAGACCTGTAAGGATGCCGGGCAGATAGCCAGCCAAGAACAAAGCACCTATGCTCACCCCTCCACTCGCCACGGAGTAGATGATAAACACATTACTTGGCGGAATAACCAATCCTGTTGTGGCGGAAGTAACATTCACGGCCACCCCAAAACCCTTGTCATAGCCAGATTCTTCCATTTTGTCAGACATAAAACCACCGATTGCAGCTGCAGCTGCACCAGCTGACCCGGCAATGGCACCAAACAGCATGGCGGCAACAATGTTCACATGGGCCAATCCGCCGGGAAGAGACCCCACCAGAGCTTTGGCAAAATCAATCAACCGTTCGGCGATACCCCCTTTGTTCATGATATGTCCCGCTAGAATAAAGAACGGGATGGCAAGGATTGAAAAACTGTCCAAACCGGTTACAACACGCTGTGCAATGGTGGTAAGTGCCGGAAAGGTATCCACACTCACCAACAGGGTCAGCAAGGATGAGATTCCCAAGCTCCATGCCACTGGAACCCTAATGGAAATCAATACAAGAAAGCTCAGTATCAGAATGCTAATTTCCATTTTTCAAGTTTTTGATGATGACCACAAGGTCCAAAAGTTTATAATAGCAGATAAAGAGACCTGATATGGGCATAACTATATATACAAAGCCAATGGGCAGTTTCAGTGCCGGGGATGTTTGCCCCAGCTCAAAAGAGATATAGACATAGCGGAGCCCTCCAATTAAAAAGACTGTGATTGCAAACAGGAGCACAACAGAGGTAATAACAATGTCCAGGATTTTTTGGTTGCGTTCGTTTAAGTATTGTGGCAATAGATCAATGGCAATGTGCAATTTTTTGCCCGATGCATAGGCAGCACCCAGAATACTCAACCAAATCAGGAGATATCGCGCCAATTCATCGGTCCAAGAACTCTGGCTGTCCAGAATATAGCGTGTAATGACCCCCCAGAACACATCCAAGACCATGATGCCCAATAAAATGGAGAGAGTCCATTCCAAAAAAAGGTCTATGCGACTTTTCATCATTTTACGCTCTTAATTTGTTTTGTGAGTTCATATAAGTGCTCATCTTTTTCTTTTAGTGCTTCAAACATGGATTCGGATTTTTCTTCAAAAAGGGATTTATCGGGGTAAGAAACCTCCACTCCCGCTTTTTTTACTTCATCCAAAGCCTCTTGTTCCGCTTTTTTCCAAAGTTTATGCTGAAATTCGGTAGCTTCTGTAGCGGCTTCTGTTATCCATTTTTTCTCTGATTCGTTCAATTTATCCCAAATAATGGTGCTGACCACCAGTATGTCCGGGACAGAGGTATGCTCATCCATGGATAAGTACTTGCAGACTTCATAGTGTTTTGAGGTATAAAAACTGGGCAAGTTGTTCTCTGCGCCATCCACAACCCCTTGTTGGAGGGAAGTGTACAGTTCTCCCCATGAGATCGGGGTAGGGGAGCCTCCAAATTGTTTGACCATTTCTATGGCAGTAGGGCTTTGCATGACCCGAATCTTTAACCCTTCCAAGTCTTCAGGTGCATCAATGGGTGTGTTTTTGGTGTAAAATGAACGATTTCCGGCATCGAAATAGGTCAATCCCTTCAACCAATATTTTTCGGAGCCCGAAAGAAGCTTCTTTCCAATGGGGCCATCATATACCTTGAACCGGTGTTCATCATCACGAAACAAATATGGATAACCCAGCACCCTAAGGTCAGGTGAGAAGTTTTCCATCACCGCCCCAGAAACCTTGGTCATCCCCAGACTGCCTATTTGAAGGAGCTCCAAGCATTGCTGTTCCGAACCTAGCTGGCCACTCGGATAAATCGCCAGTTTTAATTTTCCTTCCGATTTTTTGGCCACTAGATCGGCCATATAGACCATAGCCTCATGAACAGGGTGCGTAACGCCAAGACCATGGGCCAATTTTATGGTGTTTGCCGCTCTTTTATCGGGTTGACAGGAAAGCAGCAGCAGGAAAGAAAAAATGATAACTATCCGGAAGTTCATAGAGCTTTTTTTTTTGAAAAAAACTCTTTAGCAACCAACTTTGATTTCATGCCTATCATAAATAAAAGTATAATTAATGGCTTATTTTTTTAAGGTAAGGTTTTCCACAAAACTTGGGAACTGAAAAAATTCCTTGGCATTGTTATAGGTAATGTCCTGCACAATTTTTCCTATCCATTTCATGTCGTTGGGTATTAGCCCGGCTTTAATGTCATTGCCCAAAATGTTGCAGAGTACCCTTCTGTAATACTCATGTCTAGGAAAGGATAAAAAGCTTCGGCTATCCGTGAGCATCCCCACGGAACAACTCAATAGTCCCATATTGGAAACAACATCCAGCTGGTCTTTTATGCCATCTTTTTGGTCCAGAAACCACCAAGCGGCCCCAAATTGGACCTTACTTTTTATATTGTCTCCAGTAAAATTCCCGGCCATGGTGGCAAATACTTCATTGTCCGCTGGGTTTGAATTATAGAGGATGGTCTTAGGGAGACTGCCACTGTTGTTCAATCGATTTAAAAATCGGGCCAATTGTTCTGCCTGTGGATAATCGCCAATACTGTCAACCCCGGCATTGATGCCAATTTTTGTCAGAATGGCCTTGTTGGTATCCCTAATGGGCCCCAGATGAAGCTGCATCACCCAGTTTTTTTCAGCATACAATTGCCCCAACAGATGAAGAATGGCAGATTTGTACTGTCTGATTTCTTTTTGCGAAATTGATTTTTCTTCAAACCTTTTGGAAAGGATTTGGTTGATTTCCTTTTCCGTATAGTCAAAACCATAGGCGTGAACGAGCCCGTGATCTGAGAGGCGGCACCCTTTTTCATGAAAATAGTCAACCCTTTTTTTAGCGGCCTCGCGCAATGATTCAAAATCTGTAACGGTAATGCCGGTCATTTTTGAAAGGGTGGACAAATAATCCGCAAAATCTACCTTTTCAATATCGATCAGTCCATCTGGCCGAAATGTGGGAAGCATCGTCAGTGGACAATCAGACCCTGCCATTGTCGTGTGATGGGAGAGATCGTCCAACGGGTCATCGGTAGTGCATACCACCTCAACATTCATTCTATTGACCAGACTACGTGACGAGAAGGTGGGTTTTTTCAATTCAGAATTGCATTGCTCGTATATTTCTCCAGCCGTTTCGGGAGTTAAAGGCGCATCTATCCCAAAGTACCGACTTAGCTCCAGGTGGGTCCAATGGTACAAAGGATTTCGCAGCGTGTAGGGTACGGTTTGTGCCCATTTGTGGAACTTTTCTTCATCGGTGGCCTTCCCCGTAATAAACTTTTCGGGGATGCCCAAGGCACGCATGGCCCTCCATTTATAGTGATCGCCCTCTATCCAAAGCTGGGTAATGTTTTCAAACTTTTTGTCCTCGGCAAGTTCATTGGGTGGGAGATGGGAATGATAGTCAATTATAGGCTGGTTTTTTGCATAATCATGATAAAGCGTTCTGGCATAATCTGTTTCCAACAAAAAGTCCTCATGGATAAATTTCTGCATGCTATGTTTTCTCTTTTTTATAAGTTAATCAATGGTCCCAGTGCTCTTTTTTGTGGTCCCCAGTCCAAAAGTCTCTGGAAAAACTGAGGCAGTATCTTGTTCCACCAGTTGCAAGGAGGAAACCAATGGTGCCCAATTTTGGTAGCGGTAGCGTTGTGCCTTGTGGGGTCTATCTTTTCTTCCAGGGAAAGTCTTGAAGTCAAATCGGTTGTATGCTTGAATATTGATTTGAAAAACTTCATGGTTTGATTTTGATACGTATGGTTTTTATAAAATTGCTTTAAATTTCGTAAAAATATCGATTTTTGCAATCGATTGCGTTAAACATTTTGTTAATCTATGAATTTTTTACTTATTTTACTCGGTGCAATTGATTGATTTACCAATTAATCGATTTTTTTTTGTCAAATCCTAAACTATGAAACACTCCACAAAGTTGAAAATAACATATTTTTTTGGCATTTTCCTGTTTGTTTCCGTTACATCCTTTTCAATGTCAAACGGATACGAACTCTGGCTAAATTACAACAAGATTACCGATGAGGACGTATTAAAAGAATATCGCTCCAATATTCAAGCAGTTTCTTTGGTAGGAACCAGTGGCACCCATCTGGCCATAAAAAAAGAATTGCAGATGGGGCTTGAAGGATTGTTGGACACCAAAGTGGTTTTTGAAAACTATAATAATGGAACAGGCAACCAATTGATAGTTTCAACATACGATGACCTGCCCCAAGATTTTAGGAACATTGTTAAAGTAGAGGGCCTTACCAAAGAAGGGTATATCATCAAAACCGTGCAAATGGATGGCAAATCCTATGTTGTGGTGTCTTCAAAAGAAGATGTTGGTCTCCTTTATGGGAGCTTCCATTTTCTAAGATTGTTGAAGATGCACACTTCTCTAGCGAACATCGATATTACGGAAATACCCAAAGTGGATATTAGGGTGTTGAACCATTGGGACAATATGGATCGGACCGTTGAACGCGGTTACGCCGGGTTTTCCATATGGAATTGGCACACCTTGCCCGGTTACATTGACCAAAGGTATATAGATTATGCCCGCGCAAATGCTTCGGTGGGCATCAACGGAACAGTCCTGACCAATGTGAATGCCAATGCACTGATATTGACACCGCACTATCTGGAAAAGGTAAAAGCCTTGGCCGAAGTTTTTCGGCCGTATGGCATAAAAGTTTATTTAACGGCACGTTTCTCAGCACCGATTGAGATTGGAGGATTGGAGACCGCCGACCCCCTTGATCCAGATGTGATCCAGTGGTGGAAAGATAAAACCAAGGAAATTTACACCGTGATTCCAGATTTTGGCGGGTTTTTGGTAAAGGCCAATTCCGAAGGGCAGCCTGGGCCACAGAACTACGGCAGGAGCCATTTGGATGGGGCAAACCTTCTTGCCGATGCCTTGGAGCCCCATGGAGGATTGGTCATCTGGCGTGCTTTTGTCTATTCGGAGCATGACCCTACGGATAGGGCAAAACAGGCTTATTCTGAATTCATTCCAGAAGACGGTAAATTTAAGGACAATGTGTTGCTACAGGTTAAAAATGGAGCCATTGACTTTCAGCCCAGAGAGCCTTTTCATCCCATGTTCGGGGCCATGCCCAATACCCCTCTGATGATGGAATTTCAGATTACTAAGGAGTACTTGGGGTTTGCCACCCATTTGGCATTCTTGCCCAAACTCTATGAAGAAGTGTTGAAGTCGGATACCTATAGAAAGGGAAAGGGGTCATTGGTGGCCAAGGTGATAGATGGTTCTTTGGACAATAAAAAGCTTTCCGGTATGGCCGGAGTATCCAATGTGGGTACAGACATCAATTGGACGGGACATCCTTTTGGCCAGGCAGATTGGTATGGGTTTGGACGATTGGCCTGGGATCCTTACATGGATTCCGAAGCTATTGCCGATGAATGGCTCCGTGTCACCTTTACCAATGATGAAAAGTTTGTGGATCCCGTTAAAAAGATGATGATAGAATCCAGGGAGGCCGTTGTCAATTACATGAACCCGCTTGGATTGCACCATATTTTTGATACGGGGCACCATTACGGTCCCGGACCATGGGTGGGCAATCTTTCAAGGCCAGAATGGAATCCGGTGTATTACCACAAAGCAGACAGCGAGGGGGTAGGATTCGATAGAACAAAAACAGGCAGTGATGCACTGTCGCAATATGCCCCGGAAGTGGAAGAAATGTTCACACATCTGGAAACCTGCCCTGAAGAATACTTGTTGTGGTTTCATCATTTGCCATGGGACTATACCTTAAAAAATGGAAGGACCCTTTGGGATGGTTTGGGGTTGAAATATCAAGAAGGCGTAGATCAGGTTCGTGATATGATCAAGACCTGGAAGGCCATGGAACCCCACGTTGATGATTTGCGTCATCATCAGGTTTCCATGCTATTGGAGATACAGCTAAAAGAGGCCATATGGTGGAAAGATGCTTGCATGCTTTACTTCCAGACCTTCTCAAACATGGATTTTCCTAAGGAAATGGAGGCCCCAGAACACACATTGGAATATTATAAATCATTGAAATTTCCATACGCACCGGGTATCCGGCCAAGATGGAATTAATCTTATAAACACATTAATGGACAAAAAAGTAGCCATAGTAACCGGAGGTAATTCGGGATTGGGTTTGGCAACCGCAAAGAAGTTTTGCGATAACGGAATAAAAACTTACATCATTGGCAGGACAAAGGACCGGACAGAAGAAGCTTGTAAACAACTAGGAGAAAATGCCGTCCCGGTGATTTTTGATTTGACCCACCTTGAAGGCATTCCCGGAATGGTCGAGGATATTTTTAAAAAAGAAGGGCATATTGATGTTTTGGTGAACAATGCCGGAATCAATCTAAAGAAAGAATTTATCGAAGTAACCGATGCCGAATTCGAGCAAATCATCAAAACCAATGTGTTCAGTGTATTTGCCATTAGCCGGGAAGTGGTCAAAAAAATGAAGGAGACCGGAGGGGGTAGCATTGTGAACATCAGTTCCATGGCGGCCCAGTACGGTATGCCCAAAGTGATCGCCTATTCAGCCAGTAAAACGGCCATTGAGGGGATGACCCGCGCCATGGCGGTGGATTTGGCCCAATATAACATTAGGACCAACTGTATTGCGCCTGGTTTCATAAAAACCAAAATGACGGCCAAGGCACTCGACTCCGACCCACCCCGTAAAGAAAAAGTGTTCTCAAGAACCCCAATGGGGAAAATGGGAATGCCAGAGGATATAGCCGATGCAGTTTATTTCCTCGCTTCGGATGAGGCCAAATTTGTTACAGGAACCGTTCTCCCAGTTGACGGTGGAAATAGTATAGGATTTTGAGCATGAATGCCAACGATATGATGAAAATGCAACAGACCATGCGGTGGTATGGTCCCCATGATGCCATTACATTGGCTGATATTCGGCAGTGTGGGGTCACCGGAATTGTTACGGCCCTACATCAAATACCCGTTGGTGAAGTTTGGGAAGTCGAGGATATCAAAGAAAGGCAACAAATCATTCGTGATGAGGGATTGGAGTGGACTGTGATTGAAAGCCTGCCCGTTCATGAAGACATCAAACGAAAGGGAGGCGATTATCAAAAATATATCGCTAACTATAAAAAGAGTTTGGAGAACATCGCCCAATGTGGTCTAAAGGTGGTTGCATACAATTTTATGCCCATTTTGGATTGGGTGCGAACAGACCATGCCTATCAGAACATTGATGGGACCAAGGCACTTTTGTTTGATGAAAGGGCCTTTATCTATTTTGATGTGTTCCTGTTGCAAAGGCCAGGGGCAGAATCGGACTATTCAAAAGAAAAATTGGATGAGGCTAGGGCTTACGGGAACACCTTGGGTGAAGTAGACCGACAAAAATTGTACAAAAATGTGCTTTTGGGCCTCCCCGGCAGTGATGAAAGTTTCACCAAGGAAAAAGTGTTGGAATTGTTGGGAGACTACAAAGGAATCAATGATGATGACCTGAGAAAGAACCTGATTCATTTTTTATCGGAAGTGGCTCCAGTGGCTGAGAAATTGGGGATTCAATTGGCCATCCATCCAGATGACCCACCATTTTCGGTATTGGGCTTGCCCCGGGTCGTATCCACCGAAGATGACCTTGATTCCATTTTTAAGGCAGTGCCCACCAACGCCAATGGGCTTTGTTATTGTACAGGGTCGTTGGGCGCAAATCCGAACAACAACCTTCTTCGGATCATTGAACAACATGGAGACCGTATCCATTTTTTGCATTTAAGAAATGTAAAGCGGGAGGAGGGCAAACGGTTTAGGGAGTCCGAACACCTCAATGGGGACAATCCCATGGAAGCCATTGTGGAACAGCTTTTATTGTTGATGCAGAGGAACAAAAAAAATCTTCCCATGCGACCCGATCATGGCTTTTTGCATTCTTTTGAGCGGGAAGAAAAATATCCCGGGTATTCCTTGATCGGCAGGTTGAAAGGTTTGGCCGAGATCAGGGGATTGGAGCAAGGAATCGCCTATAAACTAAACAAATAATGAAGATTGTAAAGGGTTCAATCATATTGATTTTTGGGCTGCTCACTGGTTGCAGTTCTGGAAGCGATGATGGTGGTGGCCCTAGTGATAACCCTGATTCTGGTGCCACGGATGATGATGTGCCCGCAGAAGATCCATTTTTGTACGATGCCACCGACAATTTGAAGGATGTTGCAAGCTTTCCCGTTGGAAACATTGTTTCGGCAAGTAAACTGGCATCCACATCGGGGGACAACACAACTTTCAAACAGATTTTGAACCAGGAATACAATAGCATAACGGCTGAAAACGACATGAAAATGGCCAATATCTTCACTGGTGCCGACACCTATGATTTTAGTGATGGCGATGCCATTGTGGCCTATGCCAAGGAAAATGGGTTGAAGGTACATGGCCATGCATTGATTTGGCATCAATCCATACCTGGTTGGTTGAACAGTTTTGCAGGCACTGATGATGAATTTGAAGCCCAAATAGAGGGATATGTAAAAGCAACGGTGGCCCATTTTGCTGAAGCAAAAGATGATGGAGGAAATCCAATAGTGGCCTCTTGGGATGTGGTCAACGAATATTTTGACGGGTCTTCAATACGAAGCACACTTTTTACCCAACGCATGGGCAACGATTACCACAAGAAGGTTTTTCAATGGGCCAGGGAGGCCGACCCAGATGTGAGACTGTTCTATAATGATTACAATATTGCAGGTGAAGTGGGTAAAAGAAATGCCATCATCAGTATGGTAAACGATTTTGAGGCCAATACTATTCCCATTGATGGTATTGGTATGCAAATGCACCTGAACCATGACTGGCCTTCTTCGGATTTGCCCATTTCCATCCAAGATATAGCCAATACAGGTCTGCTGGTACATATATCGGAGTTGGATGTAAAGGTCAATTATAATGATGATATCACATCGTTTACAGAAGAAAGGGCCATTGCCCAGGAATTCCAATACCAAAGAGCAGGGTACTATTATACCACTATTGTGCCACCGGCACAGCAATTTGGATTGACCTTATGGGGTTTTAGAGATCAGGACAGTTGGCTGTATGATGGTGGCTCGGATTGGCCCTTACTGTATGATAATGATTTTAATACGAAGATTTCCCACAGGGGATTGGTGGCAGGCCTAAACGGGGAAGATCCAGAATAAAACAAATAACTATGCAAAAATCAAAAGACCATGATGGAGTTTTTATACATTTTCATCATGGTTTTTTGTTTTTGAAACCAAAAAGAACCGTATGAAAATTAGTAAGCAGTCATTGCTCTTGGCATGTTTCATGATTTCTGTTTTGGGGAATGCCCAAATTAAACTTCCCAGACTCATAAGTGATGGTGTGGTATTGCAGCGAGACGACAAAATCAAGATTTGGGGATGGGCATCACCCAATGAAAAAGTGGAGATGTCCCTCAAGGGAAAAACGTATAAAACCACTGCCGACCAAAGTGGAAATTGGTCCATTCAATTGGCTCCACAAAAAGCCGGGGGTCCCTACAGCATAACGTTCAAAGGAAAGAATGAGGTTGCGGTAAAGGATGTTCTTTTTGGGGATGTTTGGCTCGGTGCCGGGCAGTCCAACATGGTCACGCCCATAGAGCGGGTCAAGGAAAAATACCCAGATGAGGTGGCCAACGCCAACTATCCGGAAATTCGGAATTTCTTTATCCCAACCCTAAAAAGTGTAACCGGACCGGAGAAAGATTTGCCTTCCGGGGAATGGAAACCAGCTGTGACCGGAGATATTATGCAAATGGGGGCGGTCACCTATTTTTTTGCCAAAGACCTCTATGAAAAGTATCATGTTCCCATCGGAATCATCAATGCAAGTGTAGGGGGTACGCCCATCGAGTCTTGGATCAGCGAAGATGGTTTTAAGGAATTTCCCAAGGATTTGGCAACCATCCAAAAGAACAAGGACGAAGACTATACCAGTCAATTCACCACAAGGCCAGCATCTGCGGATGTTCAACCCGAAGTCAAGGACAAGGGTCTGACAGCTTCTACCAAATGGTATGAAAATGCATATCAACCCAAAGGGTGGAACAATTATTACATCCCCGGATTCTGGGAAGATCAAGGCTTGAGAAACTTGAACGGGGTGGTTTGGTTCCGAAGGGAATTGGAAATTCCTGATGCTTTGGTAGGGGCCGAAGCCAAGCTTTTTATGGGCCGGATTGTGGATGCCGATGAGGTATATGTCAATGGCACCAAAATAGGGAACATTACCTATCAATACCCGCCACGGAGATATACGGTGCCCAAAGGTGTACTGAAGAAGGGCAAAAACTTGATTGTGGTGCGGGTCACCAATTCTGGGGGCAAAGGAGGCTTTGTTCCTGATAAAAATTATGAACTCACGGCAAATGGTATCAGTGTTGATCTAAAGGGTGAATGGCAGTACAAGGTTGGAGAGGTCTTTAAACCTATTCAAAGAGGTAGAAGAGGGGGATTCAACCAATTTTGGGAACAAAACCAACCCACAGCACTGTATAATGCCATGGTGGCTCCATTGACCAATATGTCGGTTAAAGGAATGTTGTGGTACCAAGGCGAATCCAATACGGGAAACCCAAAACCATACGAGGATTATTTAAAAGCGTTGGTCAAGGATTGGAGGGATCAATTCAATGCACCCAACGCCCCTTTTTTATGGGTGCAATTGGCCAATTTTCAAGATGTGGATTACCTCCCTACGGAGAGCAACTGGGCAGAACTCCGTTTTTCCCAGTTTAAGGCACTTTCGGTACCCAATACGGCCATGGCCGTTGCCATAGATTTGGGGGAATGGAATGATATCCATCCGCTGAACAAGGAAGATGTGGGCAAACGCTTGGCTCTGGGGGCCTTAAAATTGGCGTATGGGGAAGATGTGGTGCATTCCGGACCCATTTTCAAATCATCAAAAATTCAGGGGAGTAAAATAATGTTGCATTTTGATTCCGTGGGCAGCGGATTGGTTTCCATTGATGAGGAACCGTTGCATCGATTTGAAATTGCCGGGGAAGACCAAGAATTTGTGTGGGCCAATGCCCAAATAGTGGGAAACACGGTTGTGGTGGAAAGCGATGAGGTGCCCAATCCCGCTTATGTGCGCTATGCCTGGGCTGATAATCCAAGGGGAGCCAATCTCTACAATAACGAAGGATTGCCCGCATCACCCTTTCAAAATTTTGATGAGGAAGAACTGAACAAATTGCCTTGGCAAGGTAAAAAAGCTGCTGTTATCCTAACGTATGATGATGCCTTGAACGTGCATTTGGACAATGTGGTCCCATTGTTGGATTCACTGAACTTGAAGGGAACCTTCTATGTGTCCACCTATTCCGAAGCCTTCCGAAATCGCTTAAGGGATTGGAAGAGCATTACCTGGAATGGCCACGAATTGGCCAACCATACCATTTTTCACCCCTGTATTGGGAAGGAAAGCAGACCGTGGGTAAATGAAAATTACGATATGGCCACCTACACCGTTGAACGAATGGTGGATGAAATCAAAATCAACAATACCCTTTTGGAAGCTTTGGACGGCAAAAAAGAAAGAACCTTTGCGTATACCTGTGGAGATTTCACTGTAAACGGGGATGACTTTTTCATTGATGAACTCAAAGATGAACTACTGGCGGCCCGTGCAGTACGCTCTGAAATGCACACCATTGATGAGGTGGATATTTACAGTATGGACAGCTATGCCATTGTGGATGCCAGTGGTGAGGAAATGATTGAAATGGTGAAAAAGGCTGTTGAGACCAATTCGCTGCTTATCTTTCTTTTTCACGGTGTAGGAGGGGAGCATTCCATGAACGTATCCTTAAAAGCCCACAAAGAATTATTGGAATACCTAAAACAACATGATGGTGAAGTGTGGACCGCACCGCTCATTGATGTTGTAAAAAATATAAAAACATATCAATCCCAGACAAAAGCAAAATAACATGAAAGCATCCTATCACATTCTATTGATTTGTGTGTTAACCAGTTTTTATGGGAACGCCCAATTTTTTCTGACTCAAGAAGAGCGGGACAGCATCAATCGATATGGGAGAATAAACCATGAGAATATGATGGCGCAATTGGGCATCACAGCTTTAAGGCCGGGGCCAAGTGGAGACCCCACAGCGCCCAATGCAGCAAATTATGATGAATCCATCGCCAATCCTTGCCCAGAATTACCAGAGGTGTTGGTGACCAATACGGGGAAGAAAGTAAAGGATGCAGATGATTGGTGGAATGTGCGCCGCCCAGAAATTGTGGAGGATTTTGAACGAGAGGTGTATGGTCGACTTCCAGAGAACATTCCAGACGTTACATGGACGGTAAAAGTGGAGGACAAGGAGTTTGTCCGTAGGACACCCGTCATTGCAAAACAACTTGTAGGGCATGTGGACAATGGTTCCTATCCTTCCATCAATGTGGATATAAACGCCATGTTGGTGGTCCCCGCCAATGTAGAGGGGCCGGTTCCTGTGTTGATCATGTTCGGGCGGCCCTCGTTTCCTGCACCGGCACAACCCTCTCAGGAGGATATGGAAACCATCAATACATCCTTTAAAGATATGATGATAAAACATGATCCCAAACTAAAGGCCATCTTTGACAAATATCCAGCCTATAGCCCAATTACAAGATTGCCTGGACCGAATTTTTGGGAACCCTTGCCTGAAGGCGACCTTCCGTCAACCGAGCAATTGTTGAATGCGGGTTGGGGCTATGTCACTTTGGACCCCTCCAGCATACAAGCCGATAATTCTGCAGGTCTTACCAGTGGCATCATTGGTTTGGTGAACAAAGGGCAGCACCGTAAACCAGATGATTGGGGGGCGTTACGAGCATGGGCTTGGGGAGCCGCACGCACCTTGGATTATTTGGAGACTGACCCTTTGGTGGATGCCACCAAAGTAGGAATCGAAGGCGTATCCCGATATGGGAAGGCCGCCTTGGTCACCCTTGCCTTTGAAAAAAGGTTTGCCGTTGGCTTGATAGGTTCTTCCGGGAAAGGAGGAGCTACGCTCCATAGGAGGGTGTTTGGCGAAGCCGTTGAAAGCCTTACCGGGTCAGGGGAAAGTCATTGGATGGCCGGAAACTATTTGAAATATGGGGCCGCCAAAGCTGGTTTTGGCAGTAAAACAGGATGTGATCTTCCGGTGGATTCCCATCAATTGATCGCGCTTTGTGCACCAAGGCCCACTTTTATCAGTTATGGCATTCCCGAGCAAGGAGACGCACTTTGGCTGGATCAAAAAGGAAGTTATATGGCGACCATCGCTGCTGGGGGAGTGTTTAAACTATTGGGGGCGAAGGATCTTGGCGTTTCCAATGACTATTTAAAGGAAGAAATGCCACCACATAACACAAGCATGATGGATGGAGAGTTGGCATGGCGCCAACATGATGGCGGACATACGGATTGGCCCAACATGAAATATTTTATCCCCTGGGCCAACAAGTTTTTGGACTATCAAAAAGCACCGGCTGAATAACAGGGATGCGCTGGTTGGCACCCTTGTTCTTTGTCATCTAGGGTATTTGGTCGCAGTAGAAGGAAATCATCAACTTATGGCCAAAAAAATGCCGCATAAGGCTACAATTCTATTAAGGTATGCTCTCTTTTATTAAAAATAGATTTTTACAAACACCATTTTTAATGGCATTTTTGTTTTTGAGTTGCCTAGACTCAAACAAGAAAAATGATTCAGGCACAGTAGGTGAGACCAATTCCTTTCCCGAAGAAAATAACAGTTCCACACAGGAGATGATCGATGACATCCAGCAAAGAATTGCAGCGATCAATGTAGAAAGTGTCCCCTATATTTTTAATAACAGAAAAGTGGCCCTTTTAGAGCAAAAGCTGGTAACAGCACAGGGAAATGAACAATTAAACCTACTGTTCACCTATAGTCTGGAATTGCTAAACGCGGGTAAAACGGATGAATCCATTGTAGTCTTGACCCAAGTATTGCAGGTTGTTGAAAGTCAAAATGTACAGTCAAAGGAAGAGTTGGTCTTTTTTATAAAAAAACAGCTGGCCATTGCGTATATGCGAAAAGCCGAACAGGACAATTGCATTGCAAACCATACCAATGAATCGTGTATCATTCCCATAAGCCCAAAAGCCCAACATGTTATTAGGGAAGGGGCACAGCAATCCATAGCTTTACTTAAGGAATTACTTGTTTTGAACCCAGATGATCTGGAATGTCAATATGTATTGAACATTGCAAATATGACTTTGGGCCAGTACCCCCAAGAGGTGCCCGGTAAATTTAGGATTCCTGAGTCGCACTTTTCCAATTCGGCAAGTTTTCCCCATTTTTCTGACATTGCCATGGATTTGGGGGTGGATGTCAACCAGTTGTCCGGTGGAACCTGTGTGGATGATTTTAATGGCGATGGCTATTTAGACATCATAGCATCTTCCTGGGGCCTAAATGACCAAATCAAGTATTTCGAGAATGATAAAAAAGGCGGTTTCACAGATAAAACCGAAGATGCCGGATTGGAAGGGGTCACCGGTGGACTGAATTTAAGGCATGCCGACTATGACAATGACGGCCATATGGATTTTGTGATTCTACGGGGTGCTTGGTTGTCCGTTTTCGGAAGTATCCCCAATTCCTTGATGCGAAACAACGGGGATGGCACCTTTACCGATGTCACCAAAGCCTCAGGATTGTATTCCCTAAACCCAACTCAAACTGCGGTTTGGACGGATGTTAATCTGGATGGATGGCTCGATTTGTTCATTGCCAATGAATGGTCCGAAGCAAAGCAAAGCTATTGTGAGTTGTTTTTAAACAATGGGGATGGCACATTCAAAAACGTGGCTAAAGAGGCTGGAATAACTGTTCCGGGTTTTTTTAAAGGGGTGGCAAGCGGTGATGTTAACAATGACCTATACCCCGATCTGTATTTATCTGATTATGATGGCTTGAACACTTTGTACATCAACACCACCAAGGAAACCGGGAAACCTTCTTTTACAATTGCAGATAAAAGTGCTGGGGTTGCCGAACCGAAATTGAGCTTCCCCACTTGGTTTTTTGATTATAACAATGATGGTTTTGAGGATATTTTTGTTTCGGGCTACTCTTCTTCGGAGGTACTGCCATCGGAGATGCTGCTCCGAAATTTGAAGGCCAACACTTCTGAATACAGGCCCCTTTTATATCAAAATAATGGAGATAACACCTTTACGGAAGTATCCTTAAAAGCCAATTTAACAGAACCTGTTGCCACAATGGGCTGTAATTTTGGCGACTTGGACAATGATGGCTTTTTGGACTTTTATTTGGCAACGGGCGACCCTGATTTTTTCTCCATCGTACCCAACAAAATGTACCGAAATGTGAACGGTAAAAATTTTGAAGATGTTACCTACAGTGGTGGTTTTGGGCACATTCAAAAAGGACATGCCATCGGTTTTGGGGACATGGACATGGATGGGGACCAAGATATTTACGCCGTGATGGGCGGCGCTGTGGAAGGTGATGTTTTCCGAAACTTACTTTTTGAAAACCCCATGGGCAATGAAAATAATTGGATCAATATGGTTTTGGAAGGAAAACGGAGCAACCGTTCTGCCATTGGGGCCAAAATCATCATAACCATTGAAGAGGGTCAAAAAGAACGAAAAATATACAATACCGTCGATTCAGGGGCGAGTTTTGGGGGCAACAGCCTCATGGCCGAAATTGGGTTGGGAAAAGCTGATATTATAAAAGAAATAGAAATTAAATGGCCCCATCATACCAAACCGGTTTCCATTTTTGAAAAGGTTGAGGTGAATCAAACCATTAAAATCGTTGAGGGAGGAGAAATTCAGCAGCTAGACCTTCCCAAATTTTCATTTAAAAATGAAATGTCGGGCCATCAACATCATTCGCCCTAGTTAATTTTAAAAATGGTCAGTGGTCTATCATTATTTGCTATCAACAAATAAGGTTCGTTTTTAATGGTTACCAGCTTCATTGCCTTAGCGTTTAGATCGTTATAAAAATTTACGTCTTTGTAGGGCTTAAAACCACCTTTGGAATCGCCCAACACTACATAACCAATGTTTGAATCGTAGCGCACGGTTTCCACTTCAGCTTCATGTATGGCACCCGCACCAATGACATCCATGTTTCCATCTTGGTTGACATCCGTAAACACAAAAGACAGTGTAGGGCCCAACTGGGCATAGTTTGGCAGCTGTTTTATTTCAAAAGTTCCACTTCCTTTGTTTTCCAAATACGCCGACTTGAACTCAACGACCTGCTTGTGATATGAATTCTCCAGCACGTTTTTCCCATAAATATCCTCCAAAGTGGAATTGGCAAATTCTTTGTACGACTTGATCTTTTCGCTTACAAAAGGGTTTTGTTGTGTGGAACATTCCTTGCCCCTCACCGGCACCAGATTACCTTGGTAATTCTTGCTGAGGAACATATCATAATTGCCATCATCACCCAGATTGGTGCCATATACATGGAGTGGTTTTTCGGGAGACGGATGAAACTTATTGTTCCCGCCTAAATTCCCAACAAAATAATCGAGGTCACCATCTTGGTCAAAGTCAATTTCAGCGATGGTGTTCCACCAACCACTGGTTTGCTCAAGACCTTTTGGGTCGGTTTGGGTAAAAATGCCATCAGCATTATTAAGAACGGTTAAGGGCATCCACTTCCCGACGACCATCAAATCCCTATCCCCATCTTGGTCGTAATCAGATAATAGAAAATCAGAGATAATTCCCAGATTTTTGAAATCTGGAGCAACCGATTCCGTAGCAACAACAAATTGAGTGCCCGTATTTTCCAAAACATAGGATGTGGAAGGCAATGGATATTTACCGGGCACCGTAGTGCCGCCCACAAACAAATCCATATCCCCATCGGCATCAAAGTCAAAGGATTGAACAGCCTTGGTATTGGATATGAACCTTGGCAGTTTATTGGAACGTGTAAAATTTCCATTCCCATCGTTGATGTACAATCTATCTTGCAGCAAAGGGTCACGTTCATCCAACTCATAGCTGCCGCTGGCCACATACAGATCTAAATCGTCGTCATTGTCGGCATCAAAAAAGTGCGCGCCTACATCCTCATACATCTTATCATTTTCAAAAATGGATTGGTTCAGCTGATCAAATGCACCGCTTGAATTCTGGAGATACACTTGGGCGGGTTGGTTCAATGCCCCTCCCAAAAACAAATCGTCCAAACCATCATTGTTGATGTCGGCAATAGCAAAAGCCGGGCCTTTTTCGGATTGTTTTTGAGGTAAAAGTACTTGACGGGAAAAATCATTGAATTCATTCTCTTCGTGTCTGTAGCGAATGCCCAAATCTTCTGGATGTATCCTCTTGAAGTTATTTGAAAAAGCATATTCGGATTCAGTTGTTTTGGGTTTGGATTCGGTTTGGTTGAAGGTGAGTATTTGATTTGCAGCAACGTTTTCATCCACAGACATGCGCCCATCACCCCAAACAACTTCTATTCTTTTGATATTGGTTTCCTCCCCAATACCAAAATTCAGAGTGGGCGAAACTGAAGATTGGTACCCTCTGGATAAGAACAGCTCCTGATATTGCGTGGTCTTATCGGTGTAAATGGTAACCTTGGCCCCAATGGCGTTGACGTTGCGCTCATTTCCCATCAATTTAACAGATAGAAAGTTGTTGGTTGCATTGTTTTGGTAAATGCTGGCCTCATCATCAAGATTGTTCATGACCAAATCCAAATCCCCATCATTATCCAAATCGGCGTAGGCTGCGCCATTGGAATTTACGGTTTGATCAAACCCCCAAGTTGATGTTGCCTTGGAGAATGCCAATTCCCCATCATTTTTAAACGCATAATTTTTGAGCTTTTCGGATGGCATTCTATTCAAAATCTGCTGAATGGACATGTTTTTGACAGCCTCTTGTTCCGTGTCCAGGAAATTTCCAAAATCCTGGTTTGCAATCTCGCGTTTAATGCCGTTGGTAATAAAAATATCCTTAAGGCCATCGCAGTCAAAATCGGCAATAAGGGGCCCCCAACTCCAATCTGTTTTTGATACGCCTGCCAATTGGGCAATATCACTAAAATACCCGTTTCCATTGTTCAAGTTGAGCATATTGGACATGTAGGGATAATGATAACCAGCCCCAACGATCCACCAAAACCCACTGGTGTTCATGCTGGGCATGTTCTGTTTGCCTCTACTATGGTCTTCTGCGGACATGTCCAAGACCATCAAATCGGGCAATAGGTCATTGTTGATATCAGCAATGTCAGACCCCATGCTACTGTAGGAAATATGTTTTAACCGCTGATCTATTTGATTGGAAAATGTACCGTTTTTGTTGTTGATGTAGAGTTTGTCCGGGGTGATGAAATCGTTGGCCACAAAAACATCCAACCAACCATCATTGTTATAATCACCAATAGCGGCACTTAAACTGAATTCCTTGTTCATGAGTCCACTGTTGATGGTCACATCGGTAAACTTGTTTCCATCATTCCTATATAAATGATCGGAGGTTTGCGGATAAAACTCCTTGTCGTTCAGAATGACCTCAAGATCGATGGAATTGCGGAAATCGACCCGATGGTTGATGAGGTACATGTCCAGATCACCATCTTTATCATAATCAAAAAAATAGGATTGGGTAGAAAACCCATCGTCATCCAGCCCCCATTTTTTGGCCTCTTCCTTAAAAGTTCCATCTTTTTGATTGACATAAAGTTTATTGTTACGAAGTGCATTGTTGTTCAACGAGGCAGATTTGCATACATAAATGTCCATCCATCCATCATTGTTGATATCGATCATGGTTGCTCCGGTACTCCATCCTTCGGCATCTGCAACATTGGCTTTTTCCGTAATGTCCTCAAATTTAAAGTCTCCCTTGTTTATATATAATTTATTGGATTGTTGGTTGGAGGTAAAATAGAGGTCATCAAATCCATCGTTATTGACATCTCCAACAGCCACCCCACCGCCATTATAGGTGTAGTAATAGTTCAGGACATTGAAGTCGGCCGTTTCCGTTATTTCATTTTTAAAATGAACGTTGGTCTGCTCACTACGTAGTAGTGTGAAAAGAGTATCGCCTGTGGGTTCTTTCTTTTTGACTTCATTTACGGGATTGCAGGAAAACATTATGACGACACATAAAAGCATCGCTAAGATTCTAAGCGTATTCTTCATTTTTAGTAGCGGTTGGAATAGCATTTAATATACTGATTTTGTCTGTAAAAAAAGCATAATATTCCTTTTATGCAACCGATTGCAAAATAATCGTGGTAAAACGTATTTTTTAGTTACTTTGTCACATCATTTGTGCATAATCAATGTAAAATCAAGAGCTTCATAGAATAAAATCCACCCATTTTGAAGAAAAAGACGATTTTTAAAATTATTGCTGTTGGTCTTCCCCTATTTCTCATTTTACTGCTGGAGTTGATACTCAGATTATTTGGATATGGGGACAATTACCATCTGTTCAATAAAGTCATAGGTGAAAATGGGGTTGAGTATCTTGTTGTAAACTCCAATCTGTCCAAAAAATACTTTAAGGACACTGATTTTAAGGCAGATAATCAATCTGATTTGTTTCTGCGGCATAAAACCGACAGTACTTTTCGGGTGTTTGTCCAAGGAGCCTCAACCGTGGTGGGCTATCCATTTTACAGAGGGGCTTCCTTTCCAAGACTCTTGAAGCACCGACTCTCCCGAACTTTTCCCGAGATGAACATAGAAGTGGTCAATACTGGAATCACGGCGGTCAATTCGTATACCTTATGGGATGTAACTGACAAGATCATTGATCAAAAACCGGATTTGGTGATTATTTATGCCGGGCACAACGAGTATTATGGGGCTTTAGGAGTGGGGTCTTCAGCATCTGTTGGTAGTCACCCTGCATTGGTCAGGAGCTATCTGAAGCTCAAGAACCTTCGTTTTTTTCAGTTGCTCGAGAATGGGATTATGGGCTTGATGAAATCAGACCCTACAAACAAAAAGTCAGTTGCTGAAACGACCTTGATGGAGGTCATGGCCAAAGAGCAGGAAATCCCCTTAAATTCAGAGGCCTTTAACGCTGGAGTATCCCAATTTGAGGGTAATTTGAAACGAATTTTGGATAAATACAAACGTCAGGGAATACCGGTAATCCTTTCCACTTTGGTGTCCAATGAAAAGGATGTCAAACCTTTTATCAGTGATGATTTGGACAAAGTAAACTATGTTGAATCAATAGAAAAAAACAAACCAGAGGTCCGAGAATTGGCCCAAAAAAATGCAGATGGAGCCTACACTTTAGGGCACTATTATCTGGAAAAAGAGCCAGATTCCGCCAAAAAGTATCTACACCTTGCCAAAGAGCTGGACTTGTTGCGGTTTAGGGCTCCAGAGCAAATCAATGATGTCATCACTGAACTGGCCCAAGATCACAATCTACCTTTGGTAGACATGAAGAACATATTTGAGTCCAAGGTGCCTAATGGGATTCTAGGCGATGAATTGGTGGCCGAGCATGTGCATCCCAATGTGGAAGGTTATTTTGTAATGGCAGATGCGTTTTACGAGAAAATAAAAGACTTAAAGCTCTTGGAAGATTGGGATAATTACATTTCCTATGAGGAGGCTTTTGATGATATTCCAATGACCCAAATCGATTCAATAAAAGGGAAATTGGTTGTGGACATACTTAAAAAGTCGTGGCCCTATGATTTGGGCATGTCTGGAAAGAAGCCGGATTCCCATACCTATGTGACCCAAAATCCAACTTACGAGGAAGAAAAGGCGATCAGTCTGTACACCCATCAAGAACCATGGCAATATGTTATGACCCAAGCCTACAACAAATACAAAGAAGACGGGGACTATAAAAACGCACTTAAAGTGGCGCAGACCTTAATATTTGAGTTCCCGGAACAATATAAAGTGTATGAAATGGCTGGGGAAATGTGTCGTAAACTACAGGACGAAGCCTATGCCGATTACTATTTTGCGAAAAGCAGGTACCTGAAGAACATGAAGGCTTCACCGGAGTAAACCTAGTTTGGGAATTTACCAAGGGTTATCGATATCCTTGCTAGAGTAATGATGGTTGCGATGATGAAAATAGGTATTTCCGGTATTTTTACGCCGAATGTGATTACTTCCGAACAAACGCTGCAATAGAGCCAAGGGAATCAAGATGAAATGGAAGATGATGAACATCAGCACAAAATTCATCACCAGACCCAGATAGTGTGAAAATGCAAGCCATACCTTGGCAATCTCCATTGAAATTCTTTTTGAAACGATACCAATGACCAAAAAAGCGATGGCAACATACTCCAGCCATTCCACATTCAGCCATAGGGAAATTATGAGCGATGCCAGCGCCAAAACAAGAATGGTTTCAAAAGCTTTTTCCCGAGTCATCAAAATAAGGTATAAATAAAAGGGGCCAGAGCCGAACTACTGGTCAGAAAAATAAGGACACCAAATAGCACAAATATGATGATCAGTGGCACCAACCACCACTTTTTGCGCTCCTTTAGAAATAGAAAGAATTCTTTTAAAAACTCCATTTACTTTTCAATTAGATAATTTTCCAAAACCAGAATATCCATACCTGAACCCATGAAACATTGGTAGGCATCTTCTGGAGTATTTACAATCGGCTGATCTTTCACATTAAAGCTTGTGTTGATGAGCACTCCGGTCCCTGTCAAATTTTTAAAGGTCTGTAGTAAACTCCAAAAGGTAGGGTTCACCTCCTTCTTAACCACCTGTACTCGGGCCGAATAGTCTATGTGGGTTATGGCGGGCAATTCAGATTTTGATGCCTTGCGCTTTTCTTCCAGACTAAGTTCGTCAAAATTTTTGGGTAAGGGTTTTCTTAGGGATTCCTTTACCGGATTTGTAAACAGCATATATGCTGAATGTTTACCAGGCTCAAAATAGGTATCATAATCTTCCTCACGGACTGCTGGAGCAAAGGGTCTAAAACTTTCCCTAAACTTGATTTTTAGGTTGAGCTTGGATTGCATTTCAGGGTCCGAGGGATCTGCCAAGATACTCCGATTGCCCAACGCCCTTGGCCCAAATTCCGTTCGGCCCCGGAACCATCCCACTACTTTTTTATGGGCTAAATGATTCGCTACCGTATCCAATAGCTCCTCCATGGATTCATAATAGTGATAGGTGGATTTATGCTTTCGCAACGTCCTCTCAATTTCTTGATGGGAGGCAGAAGGACCCAGATAAGGATTGAAAGGTTTCTCAAGTCCCATGAAGGTCGCCTGCTTTAAGTAAGCCGCGGCCAAGGCTGCTCCAATGGCCCCTCCTGCATCGCCCGCAGCGGGTTGCACATAGATATCTTTGAAAATAGTCTCTTTGAATAAAACCGAGTTCGCCACACAATTAAGGGCAACCCCACCGGCCAAGCACAAATATTCTGCTTGGGTTTCCTTTTTAATGTGAAGGGCCAGCTTAAGGACGATTTCTTCCAAAACCTTTTGTGCAGCGAAGGCCAAGTCGGCATGTATTTGTGTTAAGGGTTCATCGGTTCTTTTTTTGAACCCGAAAAGTATCTCCCATTTTTTTGGGTTTACCATTCGTAGGCCAACGGGATATTCAAAATAGTCTTTATTTAGTTTGATGGAACCATCCGCTTTGATGTCCACCAATTTTTCTTTGATGATGCCCATGAAACGCTGTACTGTTTCCGATTTATGATTACTATACGGTGCAAGCCCCATCATTTTGTATTCGCCAGAGTTTACCTTAAATCCCAAAAAATACGTGAAAGAAGAATAGAAAAGTCCGAGTGAGTCTGGAAAATGGAGTTCTCCGAACACTTCAATCCCTTCTTTGCCTGAAGCCAACCCATATGAGGTCGTGGTCCACTCACCAACCCCATCAATGGTTAAAAATGCACTTTTAGCGAAAGGAGAGGTGTAAAAAGCACTGGCTGCATGGGACAAGTGGTGCTCAGGAAATACAATGCGAATTTTTTGGGCATGTGGCCCCCCGATTTTTTTCAGTTGTTTTCGGATTACCTGTTTTGTAAACAGTTTTTCCTTTAACCAAATGGGCATGGCCATGGCAAATGATCTAAAGCCCTTTGGCGCAAATGCGTAATACGTTTCTAAAAGCCGTTCAAACTTTAGGAAGGGCTTGTCATAGAATGCTACGTAATCGAGGTCTTCGAGAGCATATCCAGATTCTGTAAGACAATATCTTATGGCTTCTTCTGGAAAGGAGGCGTCATTTTTTATTCTTGAAAACCGTTCTTCTTGGGCGGCATACACTACTTTCCCATCCACAATTAAAGCGGCGGCGGAGTCGTGATAGTATGCTGAAATGCCCAGTATCTTCATTTAACTAAAGGTATTCAATTCAATAAGAAAGATTTCATATGTTCACTGAATTCTGTCTGTATTGATGGTTGCGCACTACCCTTGGTAATCAAAAGAGGCTGTCTATCATGACAGCCTCTTTCTTACGCAACTTAACTAACTCAAACTAACTATGCGAAGATTATCTAATGGATTATCCTTAATAACCTGGGTTTTGATATGCGGCTTTTTCAGCTTCTGACATATCCAAATCATTGATTTGGCTTTGAGGAATTGGCCTTAAGTAATGATGGTCCTGTATGGTTCTGGTAAATGTTTGAGGAGAATGGTCTGTTGCGTCATTGCCGGCAATGGAATAGGAGGCGGCAATTTCAGCCCATTTCTGGGTTCTTACCAAATCGAACCATCTCAAACCTTCACCAAAATATTCCCGTGACCGTTCTGCCAAAATATAATCAATGTCAATGGTCATAGGGGTGGCAGCCATCATAGCCGCGCTATTGTCCTCAATGCGCTCTTCTTGTTCGCCGTTGTCAAAACGCCACTTACCGGCACGTGCGCGAAGCACATTGACCAATTCCCTGGCACTCATTGCTCCAGATGCTCCTTTTACGGCAGCCTCAGCAGCAACTAGATAAAACTCTGAAAATTTGGCAACAGGGAACGGACGGGACAATGCCCCATTGGGGGAACCCAAGCCGCCCATATTATCGGTTCTATAGGTCCCGAGCTTCCATAAGCCAGGGTAAAACCTACGGTTTATTTCATTGAGGTTGATGACATAATCCGATCTTCCAGGGATTTCTCCACCCCCAATATTGCCACCGTTTACGCTATAATCCACATTGGGGTCATATTCATCCAAGAATGAAATAACAGCATCACCGGGGAAAATTTCAAGACCATTGGCCCCTGTTAAGGAAGGTGTATCATCCCCTGCGACGTCCCAATTTCCTCTATAACTACTGACAAAAGTACCATCATAACGGGAATCCAGATCTTTTTCAGCAAAGGTTTCTTCAAATACGTTTATAGAAGGAGCCATACGGGTCCAAGGTCTTCCTAAGCTCTGGTCTGCTTCCCGCTGTACCGCAGCAACACCATCCACACTTATGGTAGTATAGTTGGACGTAACCATCCAAACAGAGGTGTTGGCACTGCCACCTGTACCACTCCATCCTAAATCTGCTCCATTGTAGATGGGGCTTTCTTCGGTGCGATCGGCATATAGCATCATTTCACTGTTTCGGTCGTTGGACCCTAAGTGAACATCATAGAAGTACTCCTGTAAAGCGTATGGACCTGGATTATTGATTCCAGCTAAAGCAATGTTATACGCCTGTTGGAAATACCATTGCGAATCACGTCCATCTGGATCCGTTCTTGGTGTATCTGGGTAGGTAGGGATGTTGTTGGGATTTTCCAACCACCATCCATAGGTCAGATATGCCTTTGCCAAAAATAATCTGGCCACATTTTTGGTGACTGTTCCTGTCAATCGGGGATTTTCAGGCAAATCATTGACAGCTTCCACTAGGTCTGGGAATATACCTTTGGTATATACTTCGGGAACAGTGTTCCGAACAGAGGTCCTAACCACGGATGTATTAAAAGCCAATTCCCCTGAACCCAAATCCAATGGTACACCCCCATAGGTCTGTACCAATAAGAAGTAATAAAAGGAACGGAAGAACCTTGCTTCGGCTACCACGGAAGGGTTTATGCCAACAGCGGCTGCATTTTCAATAATTCCACTAGCGGTATTGATGGAAGGGTATACTGTGTTCCAAATAACGCTCGTGGTATAGGTGTCTGCAATAATATCACCACCTACACCGGATAGATCCGCATCCAGAAAGTTGTTATCGGCACTTTGCCCATAGGTATACTCATCTGTTCCTGTTTCAAGCGAATTATAATGATACGGCTGACCGTATAAGTATCTTAATCTCTCATACAAAGAGGTAATACCTCCTTGAACCCCCAATTCAGTCTGGAAAAAATCTGGCGTAAAAGAACTTCTAGGGGTTTCTTCCAAGACAAAATCTTCTGTACACGAACCCAAAAGCAGAGTCCCTACAAATAGTAAA